>CAYTOD010000038.1:0-24864 GCA_964439315.1 uncultured Mycobacterium sp.
CCCCGGGCACCGACCGGGCGCCCCACCCCCCGCACTGCCCGGGGGGGGCGCCGCCCCGGGGGGGGCGGCTCGCCATCCACAACCAGCCCAACCTCGGCGGTTCGGGTGGCTACAGCCGGGTGATGATGGAGGCGCTGAAGACCACCGACTGCCAACAGATCCTTTTCATGGACGACGACATCCGCGTCGAGCCCGACTCGATTCTGCGGGCGCTGGCGTTGAGCCGGTTCGCCAAGCATCCGACGCTGATCGGCGGGCAGATGCTCAACCTCCAGGAGCCGTCGCACCTGCACGTGATGGGCGAGGTGGTCAACCGTGCCAACTTCATGTGGACCAACGCCCCGCACACCGAATACGACCACGACTTCGCGAAGTACCCGTTGGCCTCCGACGACGAGGAGGGCCGCAGCAAGCTGCTGCACCGGCGCATCGACGTCGACTACAACGGCTGGTGGATGTGCATGATCCCGCGGCAGGTCGCCGAGGAACTGGGCCAGCCGCTGCCGTTGTTCATCAAATGGGACGACGCCGACTACGGGCTTCGGGCCGGCGAACACGGCTTCCCCACCGTGACCATGCCGGGCACCGCCAGCTGCCACATGGCGTGGAGCGACAAGGACGACGCGATCGATTGGCAGGCGTACTTCCACCTGCGCAACCGGCTGGTGGTCTCGGCATTGCACTGGGACGCCCCCGCGACCGGACTGATCAAGAGCTCCCTGAAGGCGACGCTCAAACATCTTCTGTGCCTTGAGTATTCGACGGTGGCGATTCAGAACAGGGCCATCGAGGACTTCCTGGCCGGACCGGAGCACATCTTCTCCATCCTGGAGTCGGCATTGCCGGAGGTCCGCGCGATGCGCCAGGCCTACCCGGACGCCGTCGTGCTGCCCGGTGCGACCGCGCTGCCGGCGCCGAGCGGACGGACCAAGGTGCACAAGCCGCCGGTGGCGTTGCCGGCCATCGGCCTGCGACTGGCCCGCGGGGTGCTCCACCAGCTCCGCGAGGCCGACCCGGCCCACCACGAACGTCCGCAACTCAACGTGGCCACCCAGGACGCCCGGTGGTTCCTGTTGTGCAACGTCGACGGGGTGACGGTCACGACCGCGGATGGGCGTGGCGTGGTTTACCGGCAGCGGGACCGGGCGAAGATGATGGAGTTGCTGAAAGCCTCACTGCGCCAGCATGTTCGGTTGGCTCGCAGGTACAACCACATGCGCCGGGTCTACCGTGAGGCCCTGCCGGTGCTGTCCAGTCGGCAGAAGTGGGAGACCGTTCTTCTGGAAGGGGAGTCAGCTCGTGTCTGATTTCTGCGACCCGCCGGTGTCTGAGTTCGGCGGCCCGCCGGTGTCTGATCTCGGCGGCCCGCCGGTGTCTGATCTCGGCGGCGCGCCGGCTGGCGAAGTCGCGGCCCTGGTGGCCGTCCAGTCCAGGCTGGGTGGCCCGGAGGTGCTCGGAGTCGCGCGCGCGATGTCGCACTTCGGTGAGCACGCGGCGGGCTGGCTGGCACTGTCGGCGGCCGGTGCCGCGCTGCAGCCGCGGCGTCGCAGGGACTGGCTGCTGGTCGGGGTCGGGGCGCTGAGCGCACACGCGGCGGCCGTCGTGATCAAGCAGGTGGTTCGTCGTGCCCGGCCCAACGACCCGAGAGTCCAGGTCAACGTCGGGACCCCCAGTTCGCTGAGCTTCCCGTCGGCGCACGCCACCTCCACCACCGCCGCGGCTATGCTGCTGAGCCGGGCCACCCGCTCGCCGCTGCCGCTGGCAGTGATCCCGTTGATGGCCCTGTCGCGGCTGGTGCTCGGGGTGCACTACCCGACTGACGTGCTCGCCGGGATGGCGGTCGGTGCCACCGTGGCGCAGACCACGAGCCGGCTGGCCGGCCGCCGGAAGGAGCGCCCATGAGTGAGACAGCCCATGAGTGAGACATCCCATGAGTGAGGCGAAGGTGACCGCCGGCCCGCCGAGCAACCTAGCCAGCGCCATCGTCAAGGCCATGCGGCCGCGGCAGTGGGTGAAGAACCTACTGGTGTTCGCCGCACCGCTGGCTGCACTCGGTGGCGGCGCCGAGTTCGACTACCGCGAAGTGCTGGTGAGGGTCTCGATCGCCTTCGTGGTGTTCTGCATGGCGTCGTCGTCGATCTATCTGGTCAACGACGCTCGCGACGTGGAAGCCGACCGCGAACACCCCACCAAGCGCTTCCGCCCGATCGCCGCCGGCGTCCTGCCAGTCGGGCTGGCGTACGGCATCGCCGTCGTACTGGGGGTCGGCTGTCTGGCTGTCGCCTGGTGGCTCACGCCGAAGCTCGCGCTGGTGATGGGGGTCTACCTGGCCATCCAGCTGGCCTACTGCTTCGGCCTCAAACACCAAGCGGTCCTGGACATCTGCATCGTCTCGTCCGGATTCCTGATCCGGGCCATCGCCGGCGGCGTGGCCGGCGGGATTCCGCTGTCGCAGTGGTTCCTGCTCGTCATGGCGTTCGGTTCGCTGTTCATGGCAGCCGGAAAGCGTTATGCCGAACTGCAACTGGCCGAACGCACCGGCGCCAAGATCCGCAAGTCGCTGGAGAGTTACACCAGCACCTACCTGACGTTCGTCTGGACGCTCTCGGCGACGGCAGTGGTGCTCTGCTACGGCCTGTGGGCCTTCGAACGCGACCGTGCCACCGGATCCTGGTTCGTGATCTCGATGATCCCGTTCACCGTCGCGATCCTGCGCTACGCGGTCGACGTCGACGGCGGCCTGGCGGGCGAACCGGAGGACATCGCGTTGCGTGACCGCGTCCTGCAGCTGCTCGCCCTGGCCTGGATCGGAACCGTCGTTGCGGCCGTCGTCTTCAATTAGAGGCCCGCTGTCGGTTGGCGCGTCCCCGCACAGCACCCTGACCCGGCTCAGCCTGTGGGTGACCGTCGCGGTGACGTCGGTGCTCTGGGCCTGGGGGGCGTGGCAGCGGCGGTGGATCGCCGATGACGGCCTGATCGTGCTGCGCACCGTCCGAAATCTGCTGGCGGGCAACGGTCCGGTATTCAACGCCGGGGAGCGGGTGGAGTCCAACACCTCGACGGCATGGACCTATCTGGTGTACCTCGGCAGTCTGATCGGCGGGCCGGTGCGCCTGGAGTACGTCGCGCTCGCCCTGTCGCTGATGCTCAGCGTGGCCGGCCTGGCGATGGCCATGCTCGGCTCGGCGAGGCTGTGGGCACCCAGCCTGGTCGGTCGGCGGGCGCTGATGCTCCCGGCCGGGGCGCTGGTCTACATCGCCATCCCACCGGCCCGCGACTTCGCCACCTCCGGTTTGGAGAACGGGTTGGTGACCGCCTGGATCGGCCTGCTGTGGTGGATGATGGTCCGCTGGTCACAGCAGTCCGGCAGCCGGCCGCCGTTCCTGGGGGCGCTGGCCTTCGTCGCGGGCCTGAGCGCGCTGGTCCGGCCGGAGCTGGCGTTGATCGGCGGCCTGGCCCTGGTGATGCTGCTGGTCGCCGCGCCGGGGTGGCGGCAGCGGACTCTCATCGTGGTGGCCGGCGGACTGCTGCCGGTCGGGTACCAGATCTTCCGGATGGGCTATTACGGCCTGCTGGTGCCGCAGACGGCGATCGCGAAAGACGCCACCGGCAGCAAGTGGTCCCAGGGCTTCGTCTACCTCGGCAACTTCGTCGGACCGTACGTGCTCTGGGTGCCCATCGTGCTGCTGGCGGGGCTCGGCCTGGTGCTGCTGGCCACCCTGACCGCCCGCGGCCGGCTGGCACTGCCCCGGGATCCCCGCACCCTCGTCAGCTGGCTGGCGCGACATGTTCAGAGTCCGCCGGCCGTCGTCGCCTTCATGCTGGCGAGCGGCACGGTCCAGGCCCTGTACTGGATCCGGCAGGGCGGGGACTTCATGCACGGACGGGTGCTGCTGACACCGGTGTTCTGCGTTCTGGCGCCGATCGCGGTGATCCCCGTCGTCATCCCCCAGGGAAACTGGTTCGCCAGGGAGAAGGGCTACGTCCTGGGCGGCGCGGCCGCTGCGCTGTGGCTGGCGCTGGCGGGCTGGGCCGCATGGGCGGCGAACTCGGCGGGGATGGGGGCCGACGCCACCCGCGTCACCTATTCCGGGATCGTCGACGAGCGTCGGTTCTACTCCCAGGCCACCGGCCACGCACATCCGCTCACCGCCGCCGACTATCTGGACTACCCGCGCATGCGCGCGGTGCTGGTCGCCATCAACAACACCCCCGACGGCGCGCTGCTACTGCCGTCGGGCAACTACGACGTCTGGGACGTCGTCCCCGCCAAGCCCCCGCTGCCCCCGCCGCCGGGCGTCCCGATGGACGCCTGGCGCCGCCAGGTCGCCCCGCACACGGTGTTCTTCACCAACCTGGGCATGGTCGGCATGAACGTCGGCCTCGACACCCGGGTCATCGACCAGATCGGTCTGGCCAACCCGCTGGCGGCGCACACCGCCCGCCTGGAGGACGGCCGCATCGGGCACGACAAGAACCTCTTCCCGGACTGGGCGGTGGCCGAGGGGCCCTGGCTCAAGTACCGGCCGTGGATTCCGCCGTACCTCGACGAGGGCTGGATCGCCGAGGCCGAGGTGGCCCTGGCCTGCCCGCAGACCGTCGAGATGCTCAAATCGATCCGGGAGCCGATGACGCTGCCGCGATTCATCGGCAACCTGCACCACGCCCTCGAGTTCACCCGGTACCGGATGGACCGGGTGCCCAAGTTCGACCTGGCGCGGTGCGGGCTGGCGCAGCTCCCCGCCAAGGCCCCGCCTTACACCGGGCTGCCCGCCACCGGCCCCTAGCGCTCACCTCGTCTAGCTGGGCTTTCGGCTGCCGCAACCGGCCTGGCGAGGAGCGCCGAGGTGCGCACGGGGCGATAAAGGGATTCGAAGCGGCCACGCGAAATGTGGTCTACTACCGGGACGCTGCGGCCCGGCATGTTAGTTGCTGCGGCGGAATCAAGGATGGAATTGGAGTAATTGCATGAAATTCGTTGAGAAGTTGCGCGGCGGCTGGGTTCGCAAGGTCGTGGTGGCCGCCGGACTGGCCGCCACCCTGCCCGGTCTCGTCGGCGTCACCGGCGGTTCCGCCACTGCCGGCGCGTTCTCCCGGCCGGGCCTTCCGGTCGAGTACCTCGACGTGCCGTCCGCGGCAATGGGCCGCAACATCCGGATCCAGTTCCAGAGCGGCGGCGCCAACTCGCCCGCGGTGTACCTGCTCGACGGCCTGCGGGCCCAGGACGACTTCAACGGCTGGGACATCAACACCCCGGCCTTCGAGTGGTATCTGGACTCGGGCCTGTCGGTGATGATGCCCGTGGGTGGACAGTCCAGCTTCTACAGCGACTGGTACAAGCCCGCCTGCGGCAACAACGGCTGCCAGACCTACAAGTGGGAAACCTTCCTGACCAGCGAACTCCCCGCCTGGCTGGCTGCCAATCGGCAGGTCAAGCCGACCGGCAGCGCCGCGGTCGGCCTGTCGATGGCCGGTTCGGCCGCCCTGACCCTGGCGGTCTGGCACCCCCAGCAGTTCATCTACGCGGCCTCGCTGTCGGGCTTCCTCAACCTCTCCGAGGGCTGGTGGCCGATGCTGATGGGCATGGCCATGGGTGACGCCGGCGGCTTCAAGCCCGATGACATGTGGGGCCCGGGTGGCAACGACACCTGGAAGCGCAACGACCCGATGGTGCAGATCCCGAAGCTGGTGGCCAACAACACCCGCATCTGGATCTACTGCGGGGAGGGCAAGCCGTCCGACCTGGATGCCGGCTCGAGTGCGGGCAACCTGTTCAACGCCAAGTTCCTGGAAGGCTTCACGATGCGGACCAACCGCACCTTCCGCGACAACTACCTCGCCGCCGGCGGCACCAACGGCGTGTTCAACTTCCCGGCCAACGGCACGCACAGCTGGGGCTACTGGGGCCAGCAGCTGCAGCAGATGAAGCCGGACATCCAGCGGGTTCTCGGCGCGACGCCGCAGCCATCGCCCGCGCCCCCGGCGGCAGCGGCCAACTAGGTCGGTAAAGCGCCGGTAGGGGGACACAATCAAGGTCCGCCTATCGGCGCTAATACCGGATCGCCGGGTTGTCGGTGTGATTCACTACGTTGCGTGCCCCGGCTTTCCGGTCGGGCTAATCGACGTGAGGTGGGTATGAGCAGTCTGGTGAAGCTGAGCCGGGTCCTTGGTGCTGCCGCCCTGGCGCTGGGCGTCTGGGGAGCCGTGGGTGTGGAGAAGGCGCCCACTGCCTCCGCCGCCGAAACGCTGATGGTTCCGTCGGCTGCAATGGGCCGGGATATTCCGGTGTCGTTCCAGGGCGGCGGCCCGCACGCCGTCGTGCTGCTCGACGCCTTCAACGCCGGACCGGACGTGAGCAACTGGGTGACCGCGGGCAACGCGATGAACACCCTGGCCGGCTCCGGCATGTCGGTGGTCGCCCCGGCCGGTGGCGCGTACTCCATGTACACCAACTGGGAAGCCGACGGCAGCAAGCAGTGGGAGACTTTCCTGGCCGACGAGCTGCCGAACTGGCTGGCGGCCAACAAGGGCCTGGCCCCGGGCGGCCACGCCGTCGTGGGCGTGTCGCAAGGCGGCACCGCCGCGCTGACGCTGGCCGCCTTCCACCCCGACCGCTATCGCTACGCCGGGTCGATGTCGGGCTTCCTCACCCCGTCGAAGACCCAGATGACCGGCATCATCTCCAACGCCATCAACAGTGGCGGCGGAAACATCGACGCGATGTGGGGTGCGCCCCAGCTCGGTCGGTGGAAGTGGCACGACCCGGACGTCCACGTCGATCTGCTGATCCAGAACAACACGCGGCTGTGGTTGTTCAGCCCGATCGCCATGAACTGCACCGATCCCGCGGCGATGGCCGGTGCTTGCGACCAGGCCCAGGGCAGTGCCCGCGCCTTCTACGCGCACTACCGCTCGCTGGGTGGCCACAACGGTCAGTTCAACTTCCCGACCGGCGGCAACCATGACTGGGGTAACTGGGCCGGACAGCTCGGCGCGATGGTCGGCGATCTGGCGGCGGTCGCGCGCTGACGCAGACCCGGGAGTGAAGCAGGTGCGGGTCAGGCGCCCGCAACCTTTTCGAGGGTGGACCACAGAGCGAGAAACGGTACTCTATAAGCGTGCAACGCACTAACGGCTGCTCGTTCAGCAAACTCTCAGGGGCTGCCCGGCGGCCCTTGGGAGCCCCCTCCCAGATCTGGCTTCTGGCCAGTTTCATGGCCCCGACGGCATGGTTGCTCTCCGGGTGCGCCTCAGGAGCGGACCTGATGACCAGCGTTGCCCTGCCGCCGCAACAGACCGCCAATTTCTCTTCCGGCGGCGACGCCGAACTCCCCGGGCTGCCCCGGTCCGCCACCCCGCCCGGCCTGCTGTCGGTGACGCCGGCCCAGCGTGGATATCTCGACGACCTGGCATCCGCCGGGGTTCATCCGACTAGCGAGTTGCGGGCACTGAGCATCGGCTCTTATGTATGCCAGGCCCGGGCTGCCGGGCGGAACGACCTGGCCGTGTGGGACTACGTCGGCCCGATGGTGCGCAGCGACGTCGCCGACGCGCGCGCGGCAGCACCCCAGGCGGCCGCCGTCCCGTCCGCCGACGTGACGATCGCGAGCTACATCCGCATCGCGACCCTGCGGCTCTGCTGACAGATGGCGCGCAAGCCCACCAACCGCACACCCTCCTCCCGCCCGACCGGCACCGGCACGTCGGGCACCCGTAAGGCCGGTGCCCGCCAGACCGCCGCCCGCCGTCGTCGGCACCGCATTCTGGCTCTGGCTGCCGCGGTCACGGTGGCCGTGTTCGTCGGACTTGTCGTGGCGATCATCGTGCTCGTCCTGCGACGCCCGGAACCGGCCACCACGGCCGTCCCCCCCAGCGCTCTGCCGCCCACGGCGCCGCCCACGGTCCCGGGGGCCAAGCCGCGCCCGGCGTTCCAGGACGCCGGCTGTCCCGACGTGGACGTGATCGCGATCCCCGGAACCTGGGAATCCTCGCCCACCGACGACCCGCTCAACCCGACCCAGTTCCCGATCGCCCTGCTGCTCAACGTGACCCGGCCGCTGATGGAGCAGTTCGGCCGCGACCGCGTCGAGACGTACACCGTCCCCTACACCGCTCAGTTCCACAATCCGCTGACCGCCGACAAGCAGATGTCCTACAACGACAGCCGCGCGGAGGGCACCGCCGCCGCGGTCCGGGCGATGACGGCCATGAACGAACGCTGCCCGCTGACCAGTTATGTCATCGTCGGGTTCTCCCAGGGTGCGGTGATCGCGGGCGACCTGGCCAGCGACATCGGCAACGGGCGAGGCCCGGTCGACGAAGACCTGGTGCTCGGGGTAACCCTGATCGCCGACGGACGCCGCCAACCCGGAGTGGGGCAGGAGGTCGGGCCCAACCCGCCGGGTCAGGGCGCCGAGATCACCCTGCAGGAGGTCCCGACGCTCTCGACGCTCGGCCTGACCATGAGCGGTTCACGGCCCGGGGGTTTTGGCGCGCTCAACAACCGCACCAATCAGATCTGCGCTCCCGGTGACCTGATCTGTTCGGCTCCGCAGTCCGCGTTCAACATCGTCAATCTGCCGCAGACTCTCGAGGTGCTCGCCAGTGGCGCTGGCCAACCGGTGCATGCGATGTACAACACCCCGGAGTTCTGGAATCTCGATGGACTGACCGCCACCGCGTGGGCCTTGAATTGGGCCCGTGACCTGGTCGAAAACGCCCCTCACCCGGCGCACGGCTGACGCGGCGCGCCCGGTGGCGGCGCGATTTGGCTGCTGCCCCGGTTGCCCCTAACATTAAGAGTCGAATAAGACTGTGAATTGCTGGCTCGACAGGCACTGTCAAAACCCGCTGGGGCCGCATCTGGCCGATCAAGTCTCGGTACGATCTGTGGGGTTTGACGGCCACGACGCACGGGGGGACCGGTGGCGCGCCGCGACGCTGTCCGCACTCGCGGGCCTGCGACGACAGCCAGAGAGACTGACGGTCTGACAGGAGAGTGGTATGCCGTTCCATAACCCGTTCATCAAGGACGGACGGATCACCTTCCCCGAGGGCGCCAGCCTGGTCAAGCACGTCGAACGATGGGCCAAGGTGCGCGGCGACAAGCCGGCTTACCGATTCCTGGACTTCTCCACCGAACGCGACGGTGTGGCCCGCGTCCTGACCTGGGCTGATTTCGGCACCCGCAACCGCGCCCTCGGCGCGCGTCTGCAGCAGGTGACCGAACCGGGCGATCGCGTCGCGATCCTGTGCCCGCAGAACCTCGACTACCTGGTCGCCTTCTTCGGCACGCTCTATTCCGGCCGGATCGCGGTGCCGCTGTTCGACCCGTCCGAGCCGGGCCATGTCGGTCGTCTGCACGCCGTGCTCGACGACTGCAAGCCCTCGGCCATCCTGACCACCACCGAGGCCGCCGAGGGTGTCCGTAAGTTCTTCCGCACCCGTCCGGCCAAGGAGCGTCCGCGCGTCATCGCCGTCGACGCGATTCCGGACGAGGTCGGGGCCACCTGGGAGCTCGTGGGCGACGTCGACGAGAACACCATCGCCTACCTGCAGTACACCTCCGGCTCCACCCGGATCCCGACCGGTGTGCAGATCACCCACCTCAACCTCGCCACCAACGTCGTCCAGGTCATCGAGGCGCTGGAGGGCGAGGAAGCCGACCGCGGCGTGTCCTGGCTGCCGTTCTTCCACGACATGGGGCTGGTCACCGCGCTCCTGCCGTCGCTGATCGGCCACTACTTCACGTTCATGACCCCGGCCGCGTTCGTCCGCCGCCCGATCCGCTGGATGCGCGAGATCGCCTACCAGCCCGGCGACACCGGCGGCACCATCTCGGTGGCCCCGAACTTCGCCTTCGACCATGCGGCGGCCCGCGGCCTGCCCAAGGACGGCGAAGAGCCGCTGGATCTGTCGCACGTCAAGGCCATCCTCAACGGCAGCGAGCCGATTTCCGCGGCCACCGTCAAGCGGTTCAACGACGCGTTCGGCCCGTTCGGCTTCCCGCGCAAGGCGATCAAGCCGTCCTACGGCCTGGCCGAAGCGACGCTGTTCGTGTCGACCACGCCGTCGTCGGAAGAGCCCACGATCATCTCGGTGGACCGCGATGAGCTCAACGCCGGCCGGTTCATCCAGGTGCCCGACGACTCGCCCAAGGCCGTCGCGCAGGCCGGAGCGGGCAGGATCGGTGTCGGCGAATGGGCGGTGATCGTCGACCCCGAAACGGCCGGCGAACTGCCCGACGGCCAGATCGGCGAGATCTGGATCAGCGGCCAGAACATGGGCACCGGCTACTGGAACAAGCCCGAGAAGACCGTCGAAACGTTCCAGAACACTCTGAAGTCGCGGAGCAACCCGTCGCACGCCGAAGGCGCGGCCGAAGACGCCACCTGGGTCAACACCGGCGACCTCGGTGCCTACCACGACGGCGAGCTGTTCATCACCGGCCGCACCAAGGACCTCGTGATCATCGACGGCCGCAACCACTACCCGCAGGATCTGGAGTTCTCCGCGCAGGAGGCAAGCAAGGCGGTGCGGACCGGCTTCGCGGCGGCCTTCTCGGTACCGGCCAACCAGTTGCCCGACGAAGTGTTCGCCGACGCTCACGCCGGCCTCAAGCGCGATCCCAGCGACACCTCCGAACAGCTGGTGATCGTCGCCGAGCGGGCCGCGGGCTCGCACAAGATCGAACTGTCGGCCGTTGCCGACGACATCCGGGCCGCGATCGCGGTGCGCCATGGCGTGACGGTGCGTGACGTTCTGCTGACCCCGGCCGGGGCGATCCCGCGGACCTCCAGCGGCAAGATCGGCCGCCGCGCCTGCCGTTCGGCCTACCTGGACGGCAGCCTGCGGTCCGGGAAGGTCGCGAACGCGTTCCCCGACGAGGCTGAGTGACATGTCCGACGCCGACATGCCCGATGCCGAGACTGCTGACTTCACGATCGCTCCGGAACCGGAGCTGACCGCGCCGCGCACCGACATGACGGTTCCCGAGATGCGGGAGTGGCTGCGCAACTGGGTGGCCAACGCCACCGGGCAGGCCGTCGGTTCGATCGACGAGTCCGTCCCGATGGTCGAACTCGGGTTGTCCTCACGCGACGCCGTGGCGATGGCCAGCGACATCGAAGACCTCACCGGGGTCACGCTCACCGCGACGATCGCCTTCCGCCACCCCACGATCGAGGCCCTGGCGACGGTGATCATCGAGGGTGAGCCGGAGCTCGAGATCGTCGACGATGGCGATGACTGGACTCGTGCCCGTGATGTCGAGGACATCGCCATAGTGGGGCTGGCCACCCGGTTCCCCGGCGACATGAACACCCCCGACGAGATGTGGCAGGCGTTGCTCGAGGGCCGCGACGCCATCACCGATCTGCCCGACGGCCGCTGGGCGGAGTTCATGGTCGAGCCTCGGCTGGCCGAACGGATCGCCAAGGCCCGCACCCGCGGCGGATACCTGAGGGACCTCAAGGGTTTTGACGCCGAATTCTTCGCACTGTCGAAGATGGAAGCCGACAACATGGATCCGCAGCAGCGGATGGCGCTCGAACTGACCTGGGAGGCTTTGGAGAACGCCCGCATCCCGGCGTCGAGCCTGCGCGGGGAGAACGTCGGCGTCTACGTCGGCAGTTCCACCAATGACTACAGCTACCTGGCGATGATGGACCCGCGCACCGCGCACCCGTACGCCATCACCGGCACGGCGAGTTCGATCATCGCCAACCGGGTGTCCTACTTCTACGACTTCCGCGGGCCGTCGGTGGCCGTCGACACCGCATGTTCGTCTTCCTTGGTTGCGGTGCACTCCGGTGTGCAGGCGCTGCGGTCGGGCGAGGCCGACATGGTGGTGGCCGGCGGCGTGAATGCCCTTGTCACGCCGGCGGTTACGCTCGGTTTCGACGAGGTCGGCGGGGTGCTCGCGCCGGACGGCCGGATCAAGTCGTTCTCGGCCGACGCCGACGGCTACGCGCGCTCCGAGGGTGGCGGCATGCTGGTGCTCAAGCGCCTGTCCGACGCCCGCCGTGACGGCGACGAGATCCTCGCCGTGATCGTCGGCAGTGCCGTCAACCACGACGGCCGCTCCAACGGCATGCTGGCACCCAACCCCGACGCCCAGGCCGAGGTGTTGCGCAAGGCTTACCGCGACGCCGGGATCAACCCGCGCACCGTCGACTACATCGAGGCGCACGGCACCGGCACCATCCTGGGCGACCCGATCGAGGCCGACGCCCTGGGCCGTGTCGTGGGCCGGGGCCGCTCCGCCGACCAACCCGCCCTGCTGGGCGCGGTCAAGTCCAACGTCGGCCACCTGGAGTCCGCGGCCGGGGCCGCCAGCCTGGCCAAGGTGGCACTCTCGTTGAGCCACAGCAAGATTCCGCCGTCGATCAACTATGCCGGTCCCAACCCCTACATCGACTTCGACGGCGTTCACCTCAAGGTCGCCAACGAGGTCACCGAGTGGCCGCGCTACAGTGGGCACGCCATCGCCGGGGTGTCCGGATTCGGATTCGGCGGGGCCAACGCCCATCTGGTTCTGCGAGAGGTGCTGCCCGAGGATCTCGTCGAGCCCGAGGCGGAGCCGGAACCCGAAGCCGCGCCGGCCAAGTCCGACGCCAACGCCGTCTACGTCGGCGGGGTGCTCGTCGAGGACGACGATCTCGACGAGGACGACACCCGGTCCGGCGACGTCCAGGGTGGAGAGGGCGACGAGGTCTTCGCCGGATACGACTACGAGTACGGCGACGCCCCCGAACCCGAACTGCCCGGCCTCACTGATGAAGCATTGCGTCTGCTGGAGGTGGCCCGCGAGGAGTGGGAGGCGGCCGAGAAGCCGGTTGCGGTTGTGCCACTGGCGGTCTCGGGCTTCCTGACCTCGCGTAAGCGGGCCACCGCCGCCGAGCTGGCCGACTGGGTCGACAGTCCGGAGGGCCGTGCGACCTCCCTGGTTTCGATCGGCCGCGCCCTGTCGAGGCGCAACCACGGCCGCTCCCGGGCCGTCGTGATGGCCCACGACCATGACGAGGCCGTCAAGGGCCTCCGGGCGCTGGCCGAGGGCAAGTCCAGCCCGCTGGTCTACGCCGCGGACGGGCCGGTGAGTAACGGGCCGGTCTGGGTGCTGGCCGGATTCGGTGCACAGCACCGCAAGATGGGCAAGAGCCTCTATCTGCGCGACGAGGTCTTCGCCGAGTGGATCAACAAGGTGGACAGCCTCATTCAGGACGAGCGCGGGTACTCGATCCTGGAACTGATCCTCGACGACTCGATCGACTACACCGACGAGACCTGCGAGTACCCCATCGAAGTGGTGCAGCTGGTCATCTTCGCCATCCAGATCGCGCTCGGCGAACTGCTTCGCCATCACGGCGCGAAACCTGCTGCGCTGGTGGGCCAGTCGCTGGGCGAGGCTGCCGCCGCCTACTTCGCCGGCGGCCTGTCGCTGGCGGACGCCACCCGGGCCATCTGTGCGCGTTCGCATTTGATGGGCGAGGGCGAGGCGATGCTCTTCGGCGAGTACATCCGCCTGATGGCCCTGGTCGAATACTCCCCGGACGAGATCAAGACCGTCTTCTCCGACTTCCCCGACCTGGAGGTGTGCGTCTACGCCGCCCCCACCCAGACCGTCATCGGCGGCCCGCCGGAGCAGGTCGACGCGATCATCGAGCGGTGCGAAAAAGAGGGCAAGTTCGCCCGAAAGTTCGCGACCAAGGGGGCCAGCCACACCCAGCAGATGGATCCCTTGCTAGGTGAACTGGCCGCCGAATTGCAAGGCATCGCCGCGCATCCGATCAAGACCGGGTACTTCTCCACGGTCCACGAGGGCAGCTACGTGCGCCCGGGCGAGGTGATCCACGAGGTGGACTACTGGAAGAAGGGCCTGCGCCACAGCGTCTACTTCACCCAGGGCATCCGTAACGCGGTCGACAACGGTTTCACCACCTTCCTCGAACTGGCGCCGAACCCGGTGGCGCTCATGCAGGTTGGATTGACCACGGCGTCGGCGGGTCTGCACGACGGTCAGCTGATCGCCACCCTGGCCCGCAAGGAGGACGAGGTCGAGTCCATGGTCGCGGCCATGGCGCAGCTCTACACCTACGGCCACGATCTGGATTTCCGCACCCTGTTCACCCGTGGGGAAGGCCCGGAGGACTACGCGGACATCCCGCCGACGCGTTTCAAGCGCAAGGAGCACTGGCTCAACGCCCAGTTCTCCGCCGACGGCTCGTCGATGATCCCCGGCACCCACGTCGCCACGCCGGACGGCCGCCACGTGTGGGAGTACGCCGCACAGGGGGCCACCGACCTCGCCGCACTGGTGAAAGCCGCTGCGGCACAGGTGCTGTCGGATTCCACGCTGACCGCCTCCGAGCAGCGGGCGGTTCCCGGTGAGGGTGCTCGCCTGGTCACCACGCTGACCCGCCATCCCGGCGGAGCCTCGGTGCAGGTACACGCCCGCATCGACGAATCCTTCACCCTGGTCTACGACGCCATCGTGACCCGCGGAGGAGCGCCGACCGCCCTGCCGTCCGCCGTCGCGACCGGAGTTGCTGTCGTCGCCGAACCCGTTGCGGCGCAGCCTGAACCGGAGGCCGACGACGCCGCGATCCTGCACGACAACCTCGCCGCCGGAGCCGGCGTCGCCGCGAATCTGGGCAAGTGGTCGCCGGAGTCGGGCGAGACCGTCCACGACAGACTCGGTGTGATCGTCGGCAGCGCAATGGGTTACGAGCCCGAGGACCTCCCGTGGGAGGTGCCGCTGATCGAGCTCGGCCTGGACTCGCTGATGGCGGTGCGGATCAAGAACCGTGTCGAATACGACTTCGACATGCCGCCCATCCAACTGACGGCAGTGCGCGACGCCAGCCTGAATGACGTCAAGGCACTCATCACCTACGCCGTCGAGCACCGAGACGAAGTGGCGGCACTGCACGAGCACCAGAAGGGCATGACGCCCGAGGAGATCGCCGCCGAGCAGGCCAAGATTGCCGCGGGCGAGATTCCCGAGGCGCTGGCCGAGAAATTGGCCGCCAAACATCCCGAGGCGCACGCCCCCGAGGCGAACACGGAGACGTCGGCACCGGTCCCGCCCCCGCCCACCAACCCGGGGGGCCCGGGGATGGACATCCCCCCGCCGCCGACCGATCCGTCCGGACCGGCCGTCAACACCCCGGCGGCGGCCCCTGCCAACTCCGCGGCCGGTGCCGCGGCCCCTGCCAACTCCGCGGCCGGTGCCGCGGCGAAGGTGCTGACGCAGCAGGCCGTCATCGACGCCCTCGGTACCGACGTCCCGCCGCGCGAGGCCGCCGAGCGGGTGACCTTCGCAACCTGGGCCATCGTGACCGGCAAGTCGCCCGGCGGCATCTTCAACGAACTGCCCAAGGTCGACGACGAGACCGCGACCAAGATCGCCGCGCGACTGACCGAGCGGTGCGAGGGCACCATCACCGTCGAGGACGTGCGGGCCGCCACCACCATCGAGGAACTGGCCACCACGGTGCGCGAGTATCTGGAGTCCGGTGAGCTCGACGGGTTCGTCCGCACCATCCGGCCGCGGAAGGAAGGGTCGGACGCGATCCCGGTCTTCGTCTTCCATCCGGCCGGCGGATCCACCGTCGTCTACGAACCACTGCTCAAGCGGCTGCCCGCCGACGTTCCGATGTACGGCTTCGAGCGCGTCGAGGGCTCCATCGAGGAGCGCGCCGCCGAGTACGTGCCCAAGCTGATGGAAATGCAGGGCAAGGGGCCCTACATTCTGGTCGGCTGGTCTCTCGGCGGGGTGCTGGCCTACGCCTGCGCGGTCGGGCTCAAGCGAGCCGGCTGTGACGTCCGCTTCGTCGGCCTGATCGACACCGTCCGCGCCGGTGAGGAGATCCCGCAGACCAAGGAGGAGATCCGGGCCCGCTGGGACCGCTACGCGCTGTTCGCGCAACGCACCTTCAACGTCGAGATCCCGGCGATTCCCTACGAGCAACTCGAGGAGCTCGACGACGACGGTCAGGTGCGCTTCGTGCTCGCCGCCGTCCAGCAGAGCGGGGTGAACATCCCCGGCGGCGTGATCGAGCACCAGCGGACGTCGTATCTGGACAACCGCGCCATCGACACCGCGAAGATCGAGCCGTTCGACGGCCACGTCACCCTCTACATGGCCGACCGCTATCACGACGACGCGATCATGTTCGAGCCGCGCTACGCCACCCGCAAGCCGGACGGAGGCTGGGGCGAGTTCGTCGCCGACCTCGAAGTGGTGCCCATCGGGGGCGAGCACATTCAGGCCATCGATGAGCCGTACATTGCCAAGGTGGGCGCGCACATGAGCGAAGCGATCAATCAGATCCAGGGCGAGGCCATCAACCGGGTTCAGAGCGAAGTGAAGCAGGGGAAGTGACCAACAGGACCACCGCCGAGTTGCTGGCCGAGCTGCGCGAAAAGCTGGAACTGGCCAAGGAACCCGGCGGTGAAGCCGCTGCCGCCAAGCGCGACAAGCGCGGTATCCCCAGTGCCAGGGCAAGGATCCACGAACTGGTCGACCCGGGCTCCTTCATGGAGATCGGCGCGCTGGCCCGCACCCCGGGCGATCCGAACGCCCTCTACGGCGACGGAGTGGTCTGCGGGCACGGCACCATCAACGGCCGGCCGGTCGGGGTGTTCTCCCATGACCAGACCGTCTTCGGCGGTTCGGTGGGAGAGATGTTCGGCCGCAAGGTCGCCCGGCTCATGGAGTGGGTGGCCATGGTGGGCTGCCCGATCATCGGCATCAACGATTCCGGTGGCGCGCGCATCCAGGACGCCGTGACATCCCTTGCCTGGTACGCCGAACTTGGCCGCCGCCACGAGTTGCTGAGCGGCATCGTCCCGCAGATCTCGATCATTCTCGGCAAGTGCGCGGGCGGAGCGGTGTACTCGCCGATCCAGACCGATCTCATCGTGGCGGTCCGCGACCAGGGCTACATGTTCGTCACGGGCCCGGACGTCATCAAGGACGTCACCGGCGAGGAGGTCAGCCTCGACGAACTCGGCGGCGCGGACCACCAGGCCCGGTACGGCAACGTCCACCAGGTGGTCGATTCCGAGAAGGACGCCTTCCAGTATGTGCGCGACTTCCTGAACTTCCTGCCCGCCAACACCTTTGACGACGCGCCGGTGATCAACCCCGGCCTGGAGCCGGAGGTCACCCCGCACGATCTCGAGTTGGACAGCCTGGTGCCGGACGCCGACAACATGGCCTACGACATGCACGAGATCCTGATCCGGATCTTCGACGACGGCGACTTCCTCGATGTCGCGGCTCAGGCCGGCCAGGCCATCATCACCGGTTTCGCGCGGGTGGACGGTCGCCCGGTCGGTGTGGTCGCCAACCAGCCGATGCACATGTCCGGGGCTATCGACAACGAAGCCTCCGACAAAGCGGCCCGGTTCGTCCGGTTCTGCGACTCCTTCAACGTCCCTTTGGTTTTCGTGGTCGACACCCCGGGGTTCCTGCCCGGCGTCGAGCAGGAGAAGAACGGGATCATCAAGCGCGGCGGCCGATTCCTGTACGCGGTGGTCGAGGCCGACGTTCCGAAGGTGACACTGACCATCCGCAAGTCCTACGGCGGCGCGTACGCGGTGATGGGTTCCAAGCAGCTGACCGCAGACCTCAACTTCGCCTGGCCCACCGCCCGCATCGCGGTCATCGGCGCCGAGGGGGCCGCCCAGCTTCTGGTCAAGCGCTTCCCCGATCCCACCGCGCCCGAGGTGCAGAAGATCCGGGCCGATTTCATCGAGGGCTACAACCTCAACATGGCGATCCCCTATATCGCCGCCGAGCGCGGATTCATCGACGCGGTCATCGAACCGCATCAGACCCGACTGCTGCTGCGCCGTTCGCTGCGGCTGCTGCGCGACAAGCAGATTCAGCGAGTCCAGCGCAAACACGGTCTGATCCCGATCTAACCCCCTGACCCGGAAGGCGACCACTATGAGCAAGGGCACGCGTGAGGCCACCGACAACGCCGGCGCGGCGGTGGGCGAGGCGGTCGGCATCTTCATGCTGCACCCGGAAACCTTCGCCGGCAGCATCGCCGCCGGCTACGCCAACCCGTTGGCCGCCTACGTCGCCGGCCGCGGAGGCGTGCTCGGAGAGGCCAACGGTATGACGGTCGCCTCGGTCTTCGCGATCTTCGAACCCGCCACGCTGAGCTCGCTGTGGGAGCAGGGCCTCGCCGTGCGGGGTGCGGCGGGCGCGGCGGCGCTCTACTGGGACCAGATGGCAGATTTCGGCCGTAAGTACCTGACCGGTGCCAAGGGACTGGCCCGGCTGAACGAACTGGCGGAGAAGGTCATTGCCGCCACGCCGGGCATCAGCCTCCCGCTCTACTCCGGCTGGCGGGAGATGCCACTGGCCGACGACGCGCCGGCGCGCGCCCTGCAGGTGCTGCACGTGCTGCGCGAACTACGCGGTGACGTTCACTTCAACGCCTTGAGCCTGTCCGGCATCAGCCCCGTGGAGGCCCACATGATCGGCCACCGCGGGGATCTCGGGTACACCCGGATGTTCGGGTGGTCGGAACCGTTCCCCGACGGCGCCGACAAGAAGCACCGTTACGAGAAGGTCCAGAAGAGGACCAACGGCCGGATGACCGACATCTTCGAGGCGGCTCTGAGCCGTGACCAGATCGCGGAACTCTCGAAGCTGAGCGTGGACGCACTGGCTCACCTCAAGGCCCACGTCCCGGGATGATCCGGCGCCCATGTCGCTGGTAGAGGGCCAGGTTTTCGCCGGATACACCATCGGCCGCATCCTCGGCCTCGGCGGCATGGGCGAGGTCTACCTGGCGCAGCATCCGCGACTGCCCCGGCGCGATGCGCTGAAGGTGTTGGGCGACAACGTGAGTCACGACGACGAATACCGGCAACGCTTCAATCAGGAAGCCGAGATGGTGTCGACACTGAGTCATCCCAACATCGTCACCATCTATGACCGCGGCGACTGCGACGGCCACCTGTGGATCGCCATGGAGTTCGTCGACGGGATCGACGCCGGCCGGTTGCTCAACGAGCGGCACCCACGCGGGGTCCCGCCGGACGAGGTCGCGCGGATCGTCACCGCGGTGGCCGGCGCCCTCGACTACGCGCACAGCCGCGGCCTGCTGCACCGAGACATCAAGCCGGCCAACATCCTGCTGGACGCCTCCGACGCGTCGGCGGCCGACCGGATCCTGTTGGCCGACTTCGGCGTTGCCCGGCGGGTGGGGCAGACCAGCACCCTCACCGGCATCGACATGACCGTCGGGACCGTCACCTACGCGGCGCCCGAACAGCTCAAGGGCGACGCCATCGACGGCCGCGCCGACCAGTACGCGCTGGCCGCCACCGCCTATCACCTGCTCACCGGAACGGCGCCGTTCACCAACACCAATCCGGCGGTCGTCATCGGCAAGCATCTCAGTGAACTCCCGCCGGACATCGGGACGGCGCGGCCGGAATTGGCCAGGCTCGCCCCGGTTTTCGCCAGGGCTCTGGCCAAGGACCCGGGTGAACGGTTCGACCGCTGTGCCGATTTCGCGGCTGCGTTCGAACAGGCGTTGAGCCCCGCGCCCCCGCCGGCCCGTCGGCGCTGGGGCGCCGCGGGGCTGGGCGTGCTCATGCTCGCCGGGGCGGCCGCCGCGGCAGTGGCACTGCTCGCCCCCCATCGCGGCGCCGACGTGGTTCCGACGCCGGTGCCCGCACCGACGACGACGCCTCCGCCGCCGGCGGTCTCGGCCCGGATGGACCTGCCCGTGGTCGTGATGGGTGCGGACTGCGCGGTGCTCGGCGCGGCAGCCGTCGACGAGGCCGGTGCCCCCGCCTACTGCGCCCGGTCCGACGCCGATCCCAGCACCACGGTGTGGTCGGTCAAGCCGGAGCGTCTTCGTACGTCCGTACCAGCCCCGCCGCCCTAACTCCGGCGTTAGCATCTGCACCATGGCGTCGAACACCGCAGCCCAGATCGTCAAGAGCGTCGGGGGAGCGGCGAACATCGTCGACCTGTCGCACTGCGCCACCCGATTGCGATTCCAGTTGCGCGACGCGACCGGTGTGAAGCAGTCCGACATCGAAGCGGTACCCGGTGTGATGGGCGCCGTGCCGCAGGCCGGCAACCGCTACCAGGTCGTCATCGGCGGCGGCGTGCAAACGGTCTACAACGACATCAAGGCGCTGCCCGGGATGGGTGGCGGGGCAGTGCCCGCCGATGCCGATGCGATCAAGGCCGCCGCCCGCGCGAAGGGCCCCCGCGGCAAGTTCGCCAGGATGGACTCCTTCTTCGAGTTCCTCTCCGACTCTTTCCGGCCCATCCTCGGTGCACTCCTCGGGGCGTCGCTGTTCATCACGTTCATGGCGCTGATGAGCACGCTCAAGGTCATCCCGAACTGGGCCGACCCGCGGACCGAACTCCCGCCGTCCTGGCAGTTCGTCAACCTGTGCTGGCAGAGCGTGTTCGTCTTCCTACCGCTGATGGTCGCCTACAACGCCTCGAAGAAACTCGGCGCCGACCCGTGGGTGGGCTTCGCGATCATGGCGGTGGTGATGCTGCCCGGCTTCGCCGCACTGAAGGATGTCTCCCAGCCGCAGAACGTTTTCGGATCGACCGTCGATGTGGTGAAGATCTTCGGACTGCCGCTGACGATCTTCAACTACAGCTCCCAGGTGTTCCCGCCGCTGCTGATGGCCGCAGTCCTCGGGCCGCTGTACAAGTTCCTCAAGCGCGTCATCCCGGAGAACGTGCAGCTGATCTTCGTGCCGTTCCTGTCGATGCTCATCATGCTTCCGCTGACGGCGTTCCTCATCGGGCCCATCGGCGTCTACACCGGCGCCGGTCTGGCGGGAGTCCTGAAGTCCATCAACGACTTCTCGCCGTTCATCTTCGCCATCCTGGTCCCGCTGGCCTATCCGTTCATGGTGCCGCTCGGTCTGCACTGGCCGATCAACGCGATCATGCTGCTCAACATCCAGACGTTGGGCTACGACTACATCCAGGGCCCGATGGGCGCGTGGAACTTCGCTTGCTTCGGCGCCACCGCGGGCGTTCTGGTGCTGGCGATGCGCGAACGCGACGCGCAGATGCGCCAGACCGCGATCGGCGCGCTGGCCGCCGGTCTCCTCGGCGGCATCTCGGAGCCGTCGCTGTACGGAATTCACCTGCGGTTCAAACGGATCTATCCGCGCATGCTGGTCGGCTGTCTGGTCGGCGGGCTGATCATCGGCATCGGCGGCGGGGTCACCACCAAGGCCTTCGTGTTCACCTCGTTGCTCACGATCCCGGCGTTCAGCAGCATGGGCCTGTACGCCGTCGCTGTGCTAGCGGCCTTCTTCACCTCGATGGCTCTGGTGATCTTCTCCGGATACCGCAGTCCCGAGGAGGCCGCCGCCGCAGTCGCAGCGGGCGTGTCCGTCGCGGATCTGGAAAGCCCGATGGCGCAGGCCAGCCCCGACACCCTGGTGGCCGCGGCGGCGACCAAGGCCGCCGGTGATGCCGGTCTGACCATCACCGTCGCGGCACCGTTGGCGGGCACCGTGATTCCCCTCGGCGAGGTTCCTGACCCGGTGTTCGGCAAGGGCATCATGGGACCGGGAGTGGGAATCGTCCCGTCCGGGGACACCGTGTACGCGCCGGCCGACGGCATGGTGGTCGCCGCCCAGCCCACCGGTCACGCCTTCGGACTGGTGCTCGACGGCGGCGTCGAACTGCTGGTCCACGTCGGTATCGACACGGTGAAACTCAAAGGCGAGGGCTTCGACGTCCACGTCACCAAGGGTCAGAAGGTCACTGCCGGAACACCATTGGTGACCTTCGACCGCAAGGTTATCGAGGATGCCGGCTACTCGCTGGTGACCCCGGTGATCGTGCTGAACGGCAAGAAGTTCGGGTCGGTCTCGACCGCGGCGTCCGGGGAGGTCGCCGTGGGCGCGCCGCTCCTCGACCTGGCGCCGCTGCCGGCGCCCGCCGAAGCGGGCCTGTGATCAGTCGGAAGGGTTTTCGCGCAGACCACTGAGTCCGTCGAGAACCATCTCCAGCGCGAACGCGAATTCCGCGTCGACCGACGTCGGGCGCCACCGGGCTGCTTTGACGGCTGCCGTGGCCGGAAACCGGGTCAGGTCCATCCCTACGACGGCTTTGCGGAAAGCCTCCTGGTCGGCGGCGGTGAGTTCACGTTCTCCGCCGAGCTGGATCGCGAACCCCAGGATCAGGTGTCCGATCATGGCGCCCGACCGCGCGGCCACCAGGGTTTCGAGGCCGGCGCCCATCAGCACGGCCAGCATGCGTTCGCGGACGGCCGCCGCGTTCGGTCCGATCGGCGTGTGGTCGGCCAGCAGCAGCGCCGCCTGCCGGTGCCGCCCGAACGCCTCGAAGGTCTCGCCGGCGATCTTCTGGCAGCCCTGTCGCCAGTCCAAGCCGCTGAACTTCGCCTCGTCGGTGTCGATTTCGCCGAGCACCCGGTCGATGACGGCTCCGATCAGAGCCGCGCGATTCGGGAAGTGGCGGTACAGCGTCGACGTGCTGGAATTCAGTCGCGCCGCAACCGACCTCATCGAGAGTGCATCAGCGCCTTCGGTGTCGAGGATGTGCAGGGCCGCCGAAACGATGCGCTCGGTCTCGATCGGTGGCCGGCCCGGAGAGCGACGGACGGCGACTCCCGCGTCGTTGTCGGCCTCCGGCATCACACCCTCACTCTCCGCCCCTCTAGTCAAAGGTACGACGTGTAAAGGTACGGCGTGTTATCGGTACGACGTGTTATCGGTACGACGTCGCCCCTGTCGCCGGCGCGGGTGTCCGGGCCGCTCAACCCGGCGGCGTCGCGGTCTCGCGATTGTCAAGCCTTGATCCGGATGTGCCCCGGTGACCAGAGTCCGCCGTGCGTCGCGGTGCCCAACTCCAGCTGCGCGGGGGTTGCCCCGACGATGGTGTCGAACTTGCGCAGCGAACCCCAGTCCCTGCCCCAGTCGTGTGACAGGTAGGTCGCCATCACGTGGGCGCGCAGCAGCAGGTCGCTGATGCCGAGCAGGCCGCCGTTGCGACCGTCTTCCCAGGTGTCGGTGTCCTGCTTCTTGGCGGTGTAGTCCGGGGTGATCCGGAACTTCGGCACATCGGTGACGCCGTTGGTGTGCAGCATCGGCTGCTGGCAGGGGAATGCCAGGCCCACCGCCCAGTCCATCAGCACCGGCGCGGTCGAGCCGACGTACTGCTGCACCGTCTTCATGTCGGGAACCCGCGGCGGGGTGACGGCCACCCAGTCGCCCAGCGACAGCGACTTGTCCTGCGCCACAATGCGAACCGCCGTAGCGTCGGCCGGGATGGCCGATCGCGGGTAGCGGAGGTTGCGCCATGACGGCGCCGGCCCGATGTCGTAGGGCTCGATCCGCCCGGCGGCGACGGGGCTGCCGTCCGGCCCTGGCCTTCCGTACTCGAGTTCCACGGCCTGGCCGTCGGTGTGATTGTTGAGCACGCTGTTTCCGGCGATCGTCCCGGCGGCGGTGACGACCACCAGGGGATGAGCCGGGTCAGCCGGTGGCAGCGTGTACCACGCCGAGGTGAGCAGACTCTCCTGTTGACCGGTGTCGGTGTAACTGCCCGCCAGGGGAACCCGCGAGGGGTCGAGTTGATAGGGCAGCGGCACCGTCGAGCCGTTGATGCCGGGCTTGCTGAGCTTGAACGGGCCTTCCCAGTCGTGGTCGATGCCCGGCGTCGGGTTGTTGACCCGAATCGCCTCGGCCACAATCTTGTCCGCGACCCCGTTGGCCCGGAAACCGACCGGCTTGACCCCACCGAGTGGCCCCAGCGGGCCGTACTGGCCGGGCAGTGGCGTCAGGAATCCGATGTTGGGATCTGGTTCGACGAGAACGTCGTCGGCCAGGCCGCAACCACCCGCCAGCGCTTTCACGTTGGACCAGCCGTTGGAGTACGTCGGGTACTGGCGGACCACGCCGATCGTCATCGAGGCGAAGTTCACCACCACCAGAAGCGCGGCGGCCAGCGGTATCGGGGCCGCCGTCAGCGCCCGGGTCAGGCGTCCCTCGCCGCGGTTGTGCGCGGCGAAGTGCAACCACGTCGTGTAGAGCGCCGACAGCAGGAACAGGGCCAGGAAGATCGTGGCGATCTTGATCCCGCCGATCTGCGGCATCGTGCTGTTGAACGGCACCCCGTAACTCGACACGTACCACCAGCCGTTGGTGGTGGCGAAGGTCAGGGCGAGCAGGAGCAACACCGCGGTCACGACCGCCATCCGGTTGCGCGACCACCGCAGCACCTCGCGGGAGACCAGCACGGTGGCCAGGGCGGCCATCGCCGCGCCGACCGCGGCGAACAAGCCGAAGTGGTGCACCCACTTGGTGGGGGTGAACATCAGCACGAACATCGACGAAAAGATCACGCCCATCAGCCGCCAGGCCGGCCCGCGGGCCACGCCCGCAACGCGCTTGCGGCGCAACATGATGAACACCGAGACGAACAGCGAGAGCGCGGTGATGAGGAAGCCGAACCGCCGCGACAGCGAACCGTCGACCGTCGGAAGAATGAGGTAGTAGTAGCGCAGGTTCTCGGTGTACCAGGCCTGACTCGGCCCGATGTCGGTGCGAATCCTGGTGGCCTCCAACACCGTTGCCAGGGTCTGGTCGGCGAACACCACGGTCAGGACCACGGTGCTCGCGGCCAGCAGCGGCAGCAGCAGTGGCCAGGTGCCCACGACGGCGCGGCGCCCCCCCCGGCTCCGGAAGGCCGGCCGGCCGCCCGCGGGGAGCGCGGCCCCGGCCGGCGCAGCACCGGTGAAGTAGGACGCCTGCGCCGGGATCGACCGGGCAGCACGGCACAATCCGTAACCGCGCCCGGGAACTCGGGCGGCACTATGCCTT
>CAYTOD010000038.1:24874-40737 GCA_964439315.1 uncultured Mycobacterium sp.
AACGTGGGCTCCTGTTGTGTTCGATGCCGGCCGGTCGGTGCGGATGCGCGTCGCTTCGAGCACGGCGGCCAGGGTCTGATCGGCGAAGATCACCGTCAACACGACGGTGCCTGCCGCCAGCAGCGGCAGCAGCAGCGGCCAGGTTCCGACCACGGCCCGCCGTCGGGCCAGGATGCGGATGACGGGACGGCCGCCGGCGATGTGCGCGGCCACGGCGATCAGCCCGGTCGGCTGGATGCCGAGGGTGAAGGCGGCGGTGATGATCGCGCATGCGGCCGGGGTCAACCGGCCGGAGGTGATGGCCCGTTCGATCAGTACATAGGTGATCAGGGCGCCGGTGGTGATCTGGCCTTCGGGGCGCAGTCCGTTGTCGAAGGGCATCCACGCCGCGAGTAGCACCAGGCCGGCCGCCCACAGCGCCGCGCGACTTCCCGACACCGCCGGCCCCAGTCGCGGCAGCACTTCCCGGGACAGCAGAAGCCAGCAGACCAGCGAGCACACCAGGTCGGGCAGCCGGATCCACAGGCTGGCATCGCTGACGTGGGTCATCAACGCCAGCAGGTTGTAGTACCAGCCGAACGGATCCTCCGGGCTGCCGAACCACCGGAAATAGTTGGACATGTAGCCCGCCCGGCCGGCCACGCGGGCCATGCCGAGGATGTAGCCGTCGTCGGAACTGTTGGCGCCCAGCACGTACCAGACCAGGAAGCTCGTCACCACGGTGGCGTCCACGATGGTGAATGTGCGCCAGCGCTGCGGAATGAGCTTGTGCATGCGGCGGCCGTCGATCCGGTCCAGCCGCCACAGGGCCGCCAGTGCCACCACGGTGGCGGCGATGGCCAGCAGCATGGCCGCCAACTTCAGCGGCGTCGGGGTGCTGGAGAACCGGGTGTCGATGACGGCAGAGACGCTGAGTCCGGCGGGTGCCGGCCCGGTCAGGTCGGTGAACACCCCGACGATCCCCGGACGCAGGTTCGGATCGGCGAATCCGCTACGCAGATACGAGTAACCGGTCTGAGCGGAGTCTTCTTTATCCTTGCCCTGGGCATCCTCGACGGGCTTGGCCGGCAATCCGATGAAGCTCGCGAACGTGCCTTTCTCGGTGGAACTGATCTCGATGCGCTGGCAGGCCGGCGAAACCACCTCGGAGCGCGGGACACTGGCGATCACCACGTTGCGGTCGGTGATGTCCACGCGCTGGGCATTGGCCGTCACGAACAGCGAATTCAGTGCTGCGTCTTTGCCTTTCTGCGGTGCCAGGCCCAGCACCATCCCGCCCGCCGGCGGCATCGACCTGATCACCTCGCACGGCACCGTGGCCGTCATCGAGACGGGGGTCAGTGAGATCAGCGGCGCGGTGACGTTGTTGAGTTGCCCGTTCTGCGGCCAGTTCAGCGTCGCGGTGGTCTGCACCACCGGCAGCAACGGGGTCAGCACCGACAACACGAAACCAATGAGGCCCGCGACGATGGCCACCCACCGGGTCACCCGAACGTCACCGCCCATCGCCGACGACGTCGCCATCATGGGAGAGCCCTGATCGGTCCGTTGCGCACCCAGCCGAACACCTTCTTGGAGCCTTCCTCGATGACGGCGTTGGGCGCCTGCGCGGCCGGCACCACCCGGATGTACTTCTCGATCGCGCCCCAGTCCCGGAACCAGTCGTCGCGCAGATAGGTCGGCACCGTGGAGGTGGTCAACAGCGCCTGGATGAACAGGAAGGGTCCGCCCGCCCGGGCCGACTGCCACATGTTCGACGACACCACCACCTGCTTGAGGTTGGGCTGAACCCGGTACTGCGGAATCTCGGCTACGCCGAGGTGCTCGGAAAACGGCCGCTGGCAGGGGAACTGGGCCGCGCTGGCGATGTCCAGCATGACCGGGGTCTGACTGCCGAGGAACTGGTTCGCAGTCTGCAGCACCGGCACCCGCGGCGGGGTGAATCCGAACCACTGCTCGACGGACAGGTTCGGGTCGTCGGCCACGATGCGGGCCACGTTGGCCTCGGCGGGTGCCGACGAGAGCGGGAAGCGCAGGTTGCGCCAGCCGATCTGTTCCTGGGTGTCGATCGGCTCGATCTTGTCCAGAGCCTGGAAGCTGCCGTCCGCCTTGCGAACTCCCCACTGCAACTTCAGCGACTGGCCGTAGTGGAACTCGTTCTCGGCGTCGTGGTACCAGATCGCGCCGACCGCGGCGACGGCCACGATGGGGCGATCCGGGGATCGGGGCGGCAACTGGTACCAGGCCGAGGTGGCCTTGGCCGCGACCGTGTTCTCCTTGTAGCTGCCCATCACCGGGGTGGTCTTGGGGTCAAGTCCGAAGGGCAGGAACACCTTTGAGCCGTTCACGCCGACGGGTCCGTAGCCGCCCCCGGTGCCGCCGGTGAATCCGATCCCGACGTTCGGCTTGTTCGGCGAACCGTCGGAGTTGACCGTCCCCGGGTTGGCGATGAACGGGGCGACCGGGTCGAGCATGTCGCTGACGCCGTTGGGGGTGAAGCCGATCGGGTTCTGGCCGCCCAGCGGGCCGTAGGCGCCCCAGGTTTGGCCCTCGACGGGCTGCAGAATCCCGGCGTTGGCGTCGGCTTCGACCAGGACGTCGTCGGCCATGGCGCAACTGGACTTCGACAGCCCCGACCGCAACGCCGCCAGGTTCGCCTTGCCGTTGGTGTAGGCCGGGTACCGCTGGGCGTAGGCCTTGGCCATCGAGCCCACCGACAGCAGCACCATCACCAGGGAGACCACCAGCAGCGGCGTTGCCGCCAGCACCCGGTTGCGGCGGGTGTTCTTGACCTCGGTGTGGCCGGCATAGTCGATCCGGAAGTGCAGCCAGCCGGCGATCAACCCGGTCACCACGGCCAGCCCGAGGAACATCGACGTCACCGGCTTGTGCAGCAGCACCGGCTGCCGGTCGTACCAGGGCACCCCGTAGTTGCCGACGTAGAACCATCCGTTCACACCCGAGGTCGCCCATGCCACCACGAACAGCAGCGCGGTCGCGTACAGCGCGAGATTGCGGCGGCTGTGCAGGCCGACGGTGGCGAAGGCGAATGCGGTGATCCCGCCGAGGGCCGCGGTCAGTCCGGCGAAGGCCCCGAACTGAACGGCCCATTTGGTCGGGGTGAACGTCAGCAGCAGCAGGCCCAGCGCGGTGGAGCCGATCACGCGCCACACCGGTCCCCGGGCCAGGCCGGACACGGTCCCGCGGCGCAGCATCAGCACCAGCATGCCGAACAGGCAGAGCAGCATCACCAGCACGGCGAAGCGCCGGGTCAGCGAGGCCTCGACGTTCTCCTCGACGGTGAGGAAGTAGTAGCGCAGGAAGTCCTGATACCACGAGATCGTCGGGCCGACAACGTATTTGATGCGGGCCGACTCGGCGACGCCGGCCAGGGTCTGGTCGCGGAACACCACGACGGAGACCGTCGACAGCGCCGCGGTGAGTACCGCCAGCGGAGCGATCAGGCCGTCGGCGGAGCGCCGGCGCCCGATGATCCGCGCGACGCCCCGGGCTCCGACCAGCAGGGGTGCGACGGCCACCAGTCCCTGCGGAGCCAGTGTCACGCAGAACACCGCGACGACGATCGCGCACGCGGTGGTCGCCAGGCGCCGAGTGGCGAGGGTCTTCTCCACCAGCGCCCACACCGCCAGCACACCGAAGGCGATCAGCGGCTCGGGGCGAAGACCGTTGTTGAACGGCAGCCACGCAGCCAGGAAGACCGTACCGGCGGTGGCCACCGCGACCCGGTTGTGCGCCAGGCCTCCGCGGGCAGAGCCCAGCCGCGGCAGTATCCAGTGGCTGAGCAGCAGCCAGCTGCCGATTGCCGCGGCCAGCGCGGGCAGCCGCATCCAGACCCCGGCGGTGCTCACCGACGCGAGGTGGGCCAGCAGCGACTGGTACCAGTCGAACGGCGCTTCGGTGGTGCCGAAGTAGCGGTAGTAGTTGGCGGCGTAACCGGCCTGGCCGGAAATCCGCGCGATGGTGAGGTTGTAGCCGTCGTCGGAGGAGATCGCCCCGATGACGTGCCAGAGCAGCAGGGTGGCGATGACCCCGGTGTCGGACAGCCAGTGGTGCAGCCGGGGTCGCCGGCGGGCCCGGGTCCGCGGAACCCAGCGCCGGTCGAGCACCGCCAGCGCCAGGATCGAGCCGGCGACGCAGGCGATCCCGGCCACCATGACGGCGAGCTTGAGCAGCGTCGGGCTGGTGATGAAGCGGGTGTCTATGTCGATGCGGGCGGTCAGTCCGGGAATCGGCGCGGCCGCTTTCAGGTCGGTGAAGATTCCCGTCACCTGGGGCTTCTTGTCCGGCGGCAGGGTGCCCGTCGCACCGGGGATCCCGGCGAAGTCGGCCCCGGCGCCGCCGGGGTTGGCCCCTACCCCCCGCGCGCTGCACTTACCGGCGGCCACCGCGGGGCGCGGGGCGACGGCGGCGACGGTGTCGCGGAACGCCACGAACACCGAGTCGGTGGTGGCCCGGACGAACAGGCCGTTGCGGGAGGCGTCGATTCCATTGGCCGGGTTGGTGGCGAACACCACCCCGCCGGCCGGCGGCAGCCCGGCGATCGCCGGGCACGGGATCGTGACGTCGAGCGCCTCCGGCGCCCCGGAGACCAGCGGGGCGGTGATGTTCCCGACCGGGCCCTGCGGCCACAAGATGGTGGCGGTGGTCTGTTTGACCGGCAGCAGCGGCGTCAGGGCGCAGAGCAGAACGCCGGCGATTCCGGCCAGTACGGCGACGAGTCGGGCGATCCGGTTGGAGTCCACGTTCGCGCTCGGCACGAGCCTGAATGTTAGGCGACCGGAGTCCACTGGCGGCGGAGGGCGGGGCCCACGTCGGGGGCCGGGTTGGGCCCGCGCCCCGCGGCGGCGGGGAATGCGGCTCGAGTGCTTAGGTCGGCCGCAGCGGCGCCGGGCTCCACCACCCGCTGCGGGTGGCGGTGCCCAGATCCAGCCGGGCCGGGGTCGCGGTGGGGTAGTAGAGGGTCAGCCGCTGCAGGGCGCCCCAGTCCCGGAACCAGTCGTCCTTGAGGTACGTCGGCACCGTCGTCGCGCGGAACAACAACTCGCTGATACCCAGCGGCCCGCCGCCGATGTTATCCATCACCGGGGAGTTGGCGTCGGCGCCGAAGCGGTCGGGCAGGATCCGCCACTTCGGGACCTCGGTGACGCCGTCGTTGTGGCCGAACGGCCGCTGGCACGGGAACGCCAGGCCCACCAGCCAGTCCAGCAGCACCGGGTCCTGGGACCCGACCACCTGCTCGAGCGTCTGAAGTCGGGGGATTCGCGGCGGGGTGACGGCGATCCAGTGCTGCGGCGCCAGGTCGTCGTCCTTGGCGTACACCCGGACCACGGTGGCTTCCTTCGGGATCGCCGCCAGCGGGGCGCGCAGGTTACGCCAGGCCGGTGCCGATCCGATGTCGGCGAATCCCAGCGAACCGCCGACCTTGCCGGCGGCCGCCTGTTCGTCGGTGGCCCACTGAATCTGCACCTCGCTCTGCTCGAAGGTGCCGGCGGCCGAGACCACCAGCAGCGGGGCATCGCCGATGGTCTCCCGCGCCGGCAACCGGTACCAGGCCGAGCGCAGCAGTGCGGGCTGCTGAACGCCGGCCCGCCAGCTGCCCAGCACGGGTGTCTTCGCCGGGTCCAGGCCGTAGGGCAGTTTGGCGGTGGATCCGTTGATGCCCTTCGCCGCGGCCCGGCCGCCGGTGGCCTGCCCGGTCTGGGCGGTGATGTCGGCCTCCGCCTCGGCGTCGATGAAATTCCCGGCGGCGGGCGGCTCGAGCACCGGGTCGGCGGCGACGGCCGGAGCGATTCCGTTCGCGGCGAAGCCTTCCAGGGTGGTGGCACCCAGTGCGTCGCCGACCGATCCGGAGATCGGGCTGAGCATGCCGGTGTTGGGGTCCTGTTCGACCATCACGTCGTCGGCCAACCCGCAGGTTTTTCCGGTCAGCGCCTGGAGATTCGAGCGGCCCACCGACCAGGCCGGGTACTGGCCGACCATTGCGATCGTCAGCGACGCGACCTCGAAGACCACCAACAGCCAGGCCGCAACTCCCAACGGGGAGCCGGTGATTCGCGACCACCAGCGGTTGCGGGGCTTGCCTTCCGGGCGTTCGGAGAAGTGGTACCACGCCGCGAGCAGCAGCGTCGCCACCGTCAGGCCGAGCAGCAGGGTGGTGAATCCCAGTCCGGCTTTGGGCATCGCGTTGGCCCACGGCACGCCGAAATTGGAGACGTACCACCAGCCGTTGACGCTGGCGAACGACAGCGCCGTCACGAACAGCACCACCGCGGCGAACATCGCCCGGTTGCGCCGTGACCGCATCGCCACCGGAGTCACCGCGACGGCGGCCAACGCCCCCAGCGATCCGGCGAGGCCGGCGAAGACGCCGAAGTGGTGCGTCCACTTGGTCGGGGTGAACATGATCGCCAGGAACGAGATGATGGTGATCCCGATGATCCGCCGGCTCGGTCCGGCGGCGGTGCCGGGAATGTGTCCGCGGCGCAGCATCATCGCCACCGAGACCGCCAGGGCGAGCAGCAGCGCCAGGACGGCGAAGCGGCGCGCGATCGAGCCGTCCGGCGTGGCCAGGAACAGCCGGTCGTAGCGGATGTGTTCGTCGAACCAACTCAGGCTGGGGCCGGTGGCTCGCTTGAGGGCGTTGGCCTGAGCCACTCCGGTGAAGGTCTGATCCCGGAACATCAGGATGATCGTCACGGTGGCAGCGGCCAGGATCGGCGCGACCAACGGCAGCAGACCGAACTGGCGGGTGCGTCGGTGCAGGATCGTGCGCAACGGCCCGATGGCGACCAGCAGGGCACCGATCGAGGCGATGCCGGTGGGCCCGGAGAACAGCGTCAGCCCGCCGATGGTGCAGGCGATCGCCACCGGCAGCAGTCGGCTGGTGGCCACGCCGCGCTCGACCGAACACCAGGTCAGCAGGATGCCCAGCGCGATGATGGGCTCCGGGCGCAGGCCGTTGTTCAGCGGCAGCCAGAACGCCAGGAACATGCCGGCGGCCGTCCAGGCGGCGGCCCGGGTGGTCTTGACGGCGTGGCCCAGCCGCGGGATCACCTCGCGGCTGATGGTCCACCAGCAGACGATCGCCATCACCAGGGTGGGCAGTCGCATCCAGATGCTGCTCGTCGAGACGTGGGCCCACAGCGCCAGCAGGTCGTAGTACCAGCCGAACGGCGCCTCGGGCGTCCCGAACCACCGGTAGTAGTTCGCCATGTAGCCGGCGTTCTCCGACACCCGCGCCATCGTCAGGATGTAGCCGTCGTCGGAGGTGTTGGCGCCGACGAAGTGCCACCACACCAGGACCGCCACCACCAGGCCGTCGAGCGCGCTCAGCGACCACCACCGGGGCGGCAGCAGCCGCCGGTGGCGGGTGCCGTCGGCGGTGTCCAGGATGTGCAGGGCGATCAGTGCGGTGACGGTCATCGCGACGCCGAGGACCATCGCCGCCATCTTCAGCGCCGTCGGGGCGGTGCTGTAGCGGGTGTCGATGGTGGCGCTGAACGACAGACCCGGCGGCGCCGGCCCGGACAGGTCGGTGAAGACCCCGACGATCTGGGGCCGGAAGTCGTAGCCGCCGCGTTCGCCTTTCAGCGGCGCACCCGGGTTGTCGCTCTCCAGGCCCTTCTTGAGGCCGACGAACTCGCCGTCGACCTTGTCGGCGTGGGCGGTGAAGGTCAGTTTCTGACAGGCCGGGCTGAGCACCTGGCTCATCGGGGCCACCACGACCGGGGTGTTGCGGACCACCACCACCAGGTCGTTGTTGGCGCGCTGGATCAGCAGGCCGCGGTCGACGGCCTTGGGAGCCTGTTTGGGCACCGTGGACAGCAGCACGGTCTTGGCGATGTTGGCCTGGCCGGCCAGTCCGGCCGCTGCACTGCACGGCATCGAGATGCTGAGGTCGGTGGCGACGTAGCCGATCAGCGGCGCGGTGACGCTGGCCAGGGTGTCGTTCTGCGGCCAGTTCAGTTGCGCGGTGGTCTGCTTGACCGGAAGGAACGGCGTGAGGATCGCCAGGGCCGTGCCGAGCAGTCCGGCGACGACGGCGACGAGGCGGGCGGTTCGGTAGTTCGCCCGGGTCTCCACGGGGCTAGATGGTAATTGTCCGGGTTTCAGTGTGGGGTCCTGATGGCCAGGACGAACGGCCCGACGGTTTTCACCGCGAAGTACGGTGCGGCGAAAAGATCGGCGGGCAGGTCGACCGAGTAACGGCGCACATTGGGCTGGTTGGGGTAGACGTCCTCGGCCAATCGCAGCGTGTAGCTGTCGCCGGTGCCCGCCGCGCCGCTGCGCCGCATCAGGAACACCGACGGCGGCGGCCAGGGCAACTCATCGAGCGCGCGGGCGAACTCCGCGGCGCTGGTGAGCTTGCCCCAGGACTCGATGGCCGCCGCGCGGGCGCCGAACTGCGCCAGCGGGTTGGCATAGTGCGACGTCAGGCCCTGGAACCCGTAGTAGGGGTAGTACGAGAGGAAGCTGTAGTCCGCGGTCATGACCACGGTCTCGTTCCGGGGCCTGCCGGTGGCCTCGCGGATTGCGGCGTCGATTCGTTCGTAGTACTTCTCCGCACCGGGCGGGCGACGGTCGCCGCGCTGGCCGTTGCCGTCGGTGTCGGTGTAAGCGACGTTGAGGTCGGGCCGCAGCACGTTGGGGATGTCCTGGCTGAAGCCGATGGCGCCGATCAGCCCGACGGCCGTGGCCGCCATGTACGCCGCCCGGCCCCACCTGCCCGCCGCCGCGCGCGCTAGGTCCAGGAAGCCGAACACCCCTGCCGCGGCGAGCAATACGGTCAGGGTCGGCTGCAGCCGGAACGACAGGAGCGTGGTGCCGGCCAGCGTGGTCAGCATCGACAGCAGCGACCAGCCGTACAGTGCCAGCACCCCGATGCCCAGCGCAGCGGCCCTCGTGGACGAGCGGGCCTGCCAGGCCAGCCATACCGTCCCGAGCATGCACAGCGCGCCCAGCAGCGAGAACTGCAGCATCGGAAAGTTCAGCACCGCGCCGTCGCCGGGCAGGTAGTGCTGCGCGCTACCGGTTCCGGACATCGGGGTACGGGCGGCCCGCAACAGGAACGGCAGCCAGGTGACGGCCCCGATCCCGGCCGCGATGACGGCGACGACCGCCAGGCGGAGCAGCGGGCCGACGCTACGCCGCGCGATGGCGGCCACCACCGCCATCACGGTGACCGTGAACGCGGTGTAGGCCAGCAGCAGCGTGTAGAAGGTGGCGGTGAACCCGAGGAACACCCCGACACCGATGACGGCCGCCCATCCGGAGTGGCCGCCCGTCCTCCCGCCTCGCAACCCCGCCCAGGCCAGCACCAGCACCGGCGGGATCAGCATGGTGATGATCGCGCTGTAGGGCTCGGTTGCGCTGTAGGCCAGCGTGACCGCCGCAGTCGCTGTGGTGACCACCAGCGCGTACTCGAACCGGATCAACTCAGACCAGAGCACCATCGCGACGGCGACGGCCATCGCGATCGAGGTGATCGCCCACGGCTTGAACATCTCCCAGCCGGGCATGCCGGTGAACGCCGCCGCGCGCCCGCCGATCCAGAACCAGCCCGGCGGGTAGAACGGCGGCAGTCCGGCATAGGTCATGTCGTGCAACGCCGGGCTGTCGGTCAGCCGGGTCAGGTATTCGGTGCGGAACTGCTGGTCCACGGAGATACCGAACAGGTAGAGCCTGGTGGCGCCCAGCGGCATACCGAGAGTGACCACGGCGAACGCCGGCAGCAGCACCGCGGCGCCGATGCGCGCCAGCCACTGCCGCCCACGCCGCCACAGCCACCCGGTGCCGACGAGACCGACCAGGCAGGCCACCTGTCCGGCAGTGGTCAACGCGTGCAACTGATTCGACGACGGGAAAGCCGGCCAGTCCACCCGGGAGATCGCCACCAACCCCACCACCGCGACGATGACGGCGACGAGAGCCGCCGCGAGCATCTGGGCTGTGGTGTCCAGCGCCTTCTGCATGTCGTTTAGATCGGCAGCTTGCGGAAGATCGGCCGGGGGATGTGCCGCAGCACCATCATCACGTAGCGGAAAGCCCCCGGCGCCCAGACCAGATCCTTGCCCTTGGCCGACGCGGTGACGGCCAGATCGGCGACGTACTCCTTGTCGACGGTCAGCGGCGCTTCCTTGACGTGGGCGCTCATCCGGGTCCGTACCTGTCCCGGCCGGATGACGAGAACGTGAACACCGAACTCGCGCAACGCTTCTCCCAAGCCGAGGTAGAAGCCGTCCAGGCCGGCCTTGGTGGAGCCGTAGACGAAGTTGGACCGCCGCACCCGCTCGCCGGCCGCCGAGCTCATCGCGATGATCTGGCCGTAGCCCTGCCCGCGCATCTTCTCGCCGAGCAGTACGCCCACCGAAACCGCTGCGGTGTAGTTGATCTCGGCGATCTGGACTGCCTTACGCTGATCCTGCCAGAGCTCCTCGGCCTCCCCGAGGAGTCCGAAGGCGACGATCGCGACGTCGACATCGCCGCCCGCGAAGCACTCGTCGATCACGGCCGGGTGGCTCTTGGTATCCAGGGCGTCGAAGTCGATCAGCGACACCGACTTCGCGCCGGCGGCCTTCATCTGTGCCACGGCCGCCTCGCGACCCGGGTCGTCGGGGAGTGCGGCGAGGATGATTCGGGCCGGAGCATCGCGCAGGTAGCGCTCGCAGATCGCGAGGCCGATCTCGGAGGTTCCGCCCAGCAGGAGAATGGTCTGAGGATTGCCCACAGCGTCGATCACCATTTACAGCAGCTCCAAACGTCGGGCCATATCGGAGGCGAATACCTGGTCGGGATCCACCCTGCGCCGCACCTCGATCCACTCCCCGATCCGCGGGTACATGGCGTGGAAGGTCTCGGCGGTGGTGCGGGAATCCTTGGCGGTGTAGAGCCGCCCGCCGAACTTCAGCACACGGCGGTCCAGGTCGGTGACGAACTCGTTGAGCCCCGCCTTGATCGGGAAGTCCACGCACACGTTCCAGCCGGGAATCGGAAAGCTCAGCGGCGCTTGGTTTCCGGGTCCGAAGAGCTTGAAAACGTTGAGGAACGAATAGTGCCCGGACGCCTGGATGTCGACGATGATCGCCTTGAACTCGTCGACGGCCTCGACCGGAACCACGAACTGGTACTGCAGGAATCCGGCGGGGCCGTACGCGCGGTTCCACTCACCGAACATGTCGAGCGGGTGGTAGAACTGCGTCAGATTCTGGACCTTGTCGCGGTAGGTGCCGGACTTGCGGTACCACAGTTCGCCGATCGGCCCGAAGGTGTATTTGTTGGCCAGTCCGTTGGGGAAGACGTCCGGGAACGTGAGCAGTTGCGGCGCATCGAATTTCAGCGGATCGCGCTGCAACTTCTCGGGCAGCTGGTCCAGTCTGGCCAGTGAGCCGCGGGAGATCGCCGCGCGGCCCAGCTTGGGCGGTGCGCTGATGGCGTCGAACCAGGCACTGGAGTAGGTGTAGTTGGCTTCGCTTCCGTCGCTGTGGAAGGCGATCGTCTCGTCAAGGCTTCGGGTGACGTCGCCGTCGGCAATGAAATAAGCCGTCTCCGTGGGCGTCATCTCGATGGTGGCACGCAGGATGATCCCGGTGAGGCCGTTGCCGCCTACCGTCGCCCAGAACAGGTCGGAGTCCGGGCCGTCCGGGGTGATGGTGCGCACCTGGCCGTCCGCCGTGAGCAGATCCATCGAGCGGACGTGGTTGCCGAAGCTACCGGCGCTGTGGTGATTCTTGCCGTGGATGTCGCAGCCGATCGCTCCGCCGATGGTGACCTGCCGGGTGCCCGGCAGCACCGGAACCCACAGTCCGCTCGGCAGTGCGGCTTTCATCAACTGGTCCAGGCTGACGCCGCCGTCGACGTCGACGATTCGGGTGGCGGCGTTGATCGAGTGGATCCGGTTGAGGGCCGGCATGTCGATCACCAGGCCGCCGCCGTTCTGGGCGTTGTCGCCATAGGAGCGGCCTAGCCCGCGGGCGATGACGCCACGGTGCCTGCCGTCGGCGGCACGCCGGACGGCGTTGACGATCTCTTCGGGATCGGGCGTGGACAGCACCTCGGCGACGCTGGGTGAGGTGCGTCCCCAGCCCGTCAGCCGCCGCGCCGTGGTGGTTGCAGACATCCCGACGAGGGTACCGCGCGGGGCTACCCGTCCTGCCGCCGGAAGATCCAGACGCGCTGGACGATGAAGTTGATCACCGTCGCGGTGCCCTGTGCAATGACGAATGCCAGCGGCTTGCTTCCGAAACTCGTGAACAGAACGTGGAAGATTCCGACCTGGACCGCGAACGTCAGTGCGTACAAGGCCATCACCTTGGCGAACCGCGACCTGCTCGGCGCTGCGCCGAACGTCCATCGACGGTTGATCAGGTAGGCGGTCAGCGTCCCCGCGATGAAACTGAGCATCTTGGACAGGTCGACCTGGAGGCCCAGGCCGCTGCTGAGCAACTCCAGAAGCCCGTAGTCGACGATCGCCGAAAAGCCCCCGGTGAGTACGAACCTCAGGATCTGAGTCTTCAAACTCAGCGTCGGTCCAGCGATTTCGGCCATCCGGCAGAGCTTACGTCCGCAGGATGCTTACGGGCAGGACGCTTACTTGCAAGGATTGTGGCGTGGAGGATCTTCTCGAGGCGTGGGCGGCGCTGATCAGCCGCCACAGCCGCGAACCGGGCGCCATCGAGGTCGGCCGCGGGCTGCTGGAAGCGTGGTCGCAGCCGCATCGGACCTACCACTCGGTCAGCCATCTGCGCGACATTCTGGCTGGTGTCGACGACCTCGCCGTCTTCGCCGACGACGCCGACGCCGTGCGGTTGGCGGCCTGGTACCACGACGCGGTCTACGACGGCCGCCCCGACGACGAGGAGCGCAGCGCCCGCAGGGCCGAGCAGGAACTCTCTGCACTGGGCGTGGTACCGGCGCTGGTCGACGAGGTGGCCCGGCTGGTCCGGATGACCATCACCCACGACCCGGCGCAGGGCGACCGCAACGCCGAAGTGCTCTCCGACGCCGACCTGTCTGCGCTGGCGGTGCCGCCCGGCCGGTATCAACTCAACAGCGCCGCGATCCGCGGCGAGTACCCGCACGTCCCCGATGACGTGTTCCGAAAAGGACGTCTGCAGGTGCTCGCGGCGCTCCTCGAGGGCCCCGGCGTGTTCCGGACCGAGCCGGGCCGGCAGCGGTGGGAAGCCGCTGCCCGGGACAACATGCGGGCCGAGATGGCCGCGCTGCGGCAATAGCCCGCCCGAATATTCAGCCGAAAAGGTCTTTCAGCCCTTGCGCCCCGACGCTGTGGCGTAGAACGATCTGGCCCATGGTTGAACATGGCCCGGTGACGGTACTCGACGACAGCGAAGCCTGGAAGCTGCTGGGCAGCGTCCCGTTGGGGCGGTTGGTCACGCACTTCGGTGGCCAACTGGAGATTTTCCCGGTGAACTTCGTCGTCCAGGACGGTTCGGTGCTGTTCCGCACCGCCGAGGGCACGAAGCTGTTCACCACGGTGATGAACGACCAGGTGTTGTTCGAGGCCGACGATCACACCGCGGACGAGGGGTGGAGCGTGATCGTCCGGGGCACGGCCCGGGTGCTCACCACCGCCGAGGAGATCCGGGAGGCCGAGTCCTCCGGTCTCATCCCCTGGGTTCCGACGGTGAAACTGCGCTACGTGCGGGTGACCCCGGTCGAGACGAGCGCGCGGCGCTTCCGGTTCGGCCCGGAGCCCGACCACGGGGCGATTCCGGGCTGATTCACCGTGACGGAACCAGTACAGCCGGCGGCCGATCCGCCCGATTCGACGTGGTTCCAAAGCGTGGCGGACAGCGTCGGCCTGGTCTACTTCGTGCTGCGGGTGCTGCCTGATCTGGCGTTCGAGTTCGTCAACGGCGGGATGCGCACCCGGTTGTTGAGCCGCTTGCCGAACCGGACCGCCGCCGCGGAGGAATTACTGGAGCGGATTCACCCTGATTCCGCCGAGAACCTCGCCGCTCTGATGGCGATGGAGCCGGGCCGGAGCGCATGGGTGGACCTGAAGTGGCGCCATGTCAGCGGCCAGTTGGTGTACAGCCGGGGCTGGGTGAAGTCCCGCGCACGCGCCGACGGCTCGGTGGTCCTCGAGGGTGCCATGCAGGACGTCAGCCCACTCCGTCGGGTCGAGACCGAATTGCGCCACTCGGAGGAGGTGCACCGCCTCCTCTCGGAGAACGCCTGGGATGTGATCTGGACGATGGCGTTGGACGGCTCGATCACCTACGTCAGCCCCGCTGTCGAAAGGGTGCGGGGCATCACGGCCGAGGAGGCCATGGCCCAAACTCCCGACCAGATCAACCCACCGGCGTCAGCGGCCGTCGTCTCGGACTATTTCGGCCGGCTGTTCGCCGCCATCAACGACGGCAGCCCGCCGCCGGAGTTCCGGGGTGAACTCGACTACTACCGCCGCGACGGATCCATCATGACCGGTGATCTCCAGGTCATCCCTCACGTCAATGCCGACGGGGAAGTGGTTCAGATACTCGGGGTCACCCGGGATGTCAGCGACCGCAAGCTGGCCGAGGTCGCCGAGGCCCGCTACCGGCGGCTCATGGACAACTCCTTCGTCGCGACGAATCTCCTCACCCCCGATGGCCGGTTCCTTCTGGTCAATCAGGCGATGTGCCAGCTCGTCGGCTACGACGCCGAGGCTCTGCTGAGCATGACCTGGGGTGATCTGACCACTGTCGACGACCTCGCGCGGAACTTGGCTGCCGTCGCCGAACTTGCTGCGGGACAGCGGGATTCCTACCGGGCCACCGAGCGGTACATCCACTCGGACGGCCACCTGATCTGGGGCGACCTGTCGCTGAGTTGCATTCGCGGGGAAGGCGGCGAAGCCGAACACCTTGTTGCCCAGATCGTCGACATCACCGAGGAAGTGGAGTCCAAACACCGGCTCGCCGAGAGGGAGCAACAGAATCGCGCTCTCGCCGATCGCCTGCGGGCCGAACTCGACAGCGCCGCAAGCTACGTGGCGTCGATCCTTCCCGGCGACCTGGCCGGACCGGTGCAGGTGTCCTCTCGTTATCTCCCTTCCCAAGAGGTCGGTGGCGACTGTTTCAACTACACCTGGATCGATGACGACCACCTCATCGTCTATCTGATCGACGTGTCCGGGCACGGCGTCGAACCGGCATTGGTCTCCGTATCGGTGCACAACATGCTCCGGTCCGGGTCGCTGTCGAAGGAAACCCTGCTGGCACCGGATCAAGTGCTCACAGAACTCAACCGCCGCTTCCAGATGAACCGGCAGGGCGGCCATTACTTCACCATCTGGTACGGCGTCTACCAGGCGTCCAGCCGCGAACTGCGCTACGCCGGCGCCGGGCATCCACCTGCCCTGGTCCTGACCGCCGGATCGCCGACTCGGCTCATCTCCCAGTCGCCGCCCATCGGCGTGTTCGGCGACACCGAGTTCACGGCCGACACCGTCGCGGTTCCTACCGGTTCCCAGATCCTGATCTACAGCGACGGGGCGTTCGAGTTGCTACTGCCGGATGGTGGGTGGTGGTCTCTGGAAGACTTCGCGGCCTTCTGCGCCGATGTCGGCTCGGAACGGGACTGGTCACTCGACGGACTCGTCTCGAAGCTGCAGCACCTCAGCGCGACCGATGCCTTCGACGACGATTGCTCTCTGGTCCGGCTGACATTCGACTGACCTTGCTAGCCTTGAGTCCGGTCAGACCCAGTACGGCACCCGCGCCCGGTACTGACGCAACGCCAGCGCCGCCGCACACCAGCCGAGCACGGTCAGCGTGATCACCACGATCCAGTGCCGGGGCTCCTGGTGCGCGCCCAGCATCGGCGCGCGCAGGATGTCGAGG
>CAYTOD010000039.1:0-40093 GCA_964439315.1 uncultured Mycobacterium sp.
GGCACCGGCACCGGCTCCGCCTCCGGCTCCGGCACCCGCTGTGCCCGCTCCGCCGGCCCCCCCGGCGCCCACGCCGTAGGACCCTCGCCCGGCACGGCTCGTATTGTGAGCGCCATGGTTATCGGGGCAGTGGTATGCCTGGGCATGGCGATCCTGATCGGCGGTTCGGGACTGTGGACGCTGCGGCGCCCAGCCGGCGCGGACCTGACCAGTCAGGTGCTGCGCATGGTGGCTCCCACCCAGGTCGCAGCGGCCGTGATGCTGGCCGCGGCGGGCGTCATCGCACTGGCAGCCCCGGCGAACGCCGGACTGATCGCGCTGATCGTCGGCGCTGTCGGGGCGGTCGGCACGATCGCCGCCGGGTCGTGGCAGGGGGCGCGATTCGCGGCGCGCCGGGAGGCATCTTCGCCAGGGTGCGGCTCGGGCGCCGGATGCGGGGGCTGCGCGCAGGTGTGCGAGCGCTAGTCGAGTGGACGATCCCGCCCGAGGAACGAGGCGGGTGAGGAGCGGGACCAGAAGGCCTAGTACAGCCGGTTCAGTTCCGGCTGAGGTCGATGGGATGCGTCGCCATTAGCGCCAGCGGCATCGGCTGCCGGCGCAACACCCGCGCCCACAGGTCGACCCGCGGCTTCACCAGGACGTCAGACGGCAACGCCGACAACACGATCCAGTCATCCCGCTCGATCTCGCCCTCGAGCTGGCCAAGGGTCCAACCGGAGTATCCGGCGAAGATACGCACGCCTTCGACGACGGTGGCGATCAGCTCGGGATCGGCGTCGAGATCGACCATGACGATCCGGCCGGCGACGTGGCGCAAGCCGGGCACTCCCTCGGGGTCCGCGCCGACCCGCAGGGTCCCCAGGCACAGAGCCGAATCCCGCTTCACGGGGCCGCCGATGAACATCGACTTGGGCTTGGCCACCAGATCCGCCCACTGCGGCAGCACGTTGTAGACCGCCATCTCGCTGGCGCGGTTCAGGACCACGCCGAGCGTTCCGCTGTCGTTGTGCTCGACGACGTAGATCACGCTGCGCCGGAACGTCGGCTCCAACAGGTCGACGTTGGCGAGCAGCAGCGTGCCCGCGCGCACCCGGTGGGCGGCGGGCGCCAGGAAATCCTCGGGTTCCTCCGGCTGAGCCACCTGACCATCATGGCATGGGTTGCGGCATCGGGCAGGCGCGTGACGATTGAGTTTGTACTGTAAGCCGGTGGTCGACGCCCCCGCCCCGGAGTCGGTGTGGCAGTCGATGCGCGGCCTGCCCGATTTCCGGCGGCTGTTGCAGGTTCGGTTCGCCAACCAGTTCGGTGACGGGCTCTTCCAGGCCGGCCTGGCCGGGGGCCTGTTGTTCAACCCGGAACGGGCTGCCTCACCGTGGGCGATCGCCGGAGCCTTCGCCGTGCTGTTCCTGCCCTATTCGCTGCTGGGCCCGTTCGCCGGAGCGCTGCTCGACCGCTGGGACCGCCGCGCGGTCCTGATCGGCGCAACCGCTGCGCGCCTGGTGCTGGTCATCGGCGTCGCGGCGCTGCTGGTGACCGGCGCCCGCGATCTCTTCGTGCTCGTGGGTGCTTTGGGGGCCAACGGCTTCAGCAGGTTCGTGACGTCGGGATTGTCCGCGGCGCTGCCGGATGTGGTGCCCCGGGACCGCATCGTCACGATGAACGCTGCCGCGATCGCCATCGGTGCGGCAGCCACCTTCCTCGGCGCCAATGCCATGCTCGTGCCCCGGTGGCTTTTCGGCGCCGGGGACAACGGAGCCGCCAGCGTGATCGTGCTGGTAGCCCTGCCGGTCGCGGTGGCCCTGGCCCTGTCGATACGTTTCCGGCCGCACGTGCTGGGCCCCGGGCACACCCACGTGCACGGCTCGGCCTGGTACGCGGTGGCGACCGGCTGGAGCTACGGGGCACGCGCCGTCGTCGCAACGCCGTCGGTGGGCGCGACGTTGTCGGGGCTGGCCGCCCACCGCGGGGTCTTCGGCATCAACTCGCTGCTGGTGCTGGTGATCGTCCGGCACACCGGCGACGCCGCTGGATTCGCCGGCCTGGGCACCGCGGTGGTGTTCGTCGCCGCGACGGGCCTGGGTTCGTTCCTGGCCAACCTGATCGCACCGGCGACCGTCCGGCGGTGGGGTCGTTACGCGACCGCCAATCTCGCCCTGCTCTGCGCCGCGGTGATCCAGATCGCCGGTGCCACCCTGCAATTGGCGGTGATGGTGGCCTGCGGCTTCTTCCTCGGACTCGCCGGCCAGATGGTCAAGCTGTGCGCCGACACCTCGATGCAGATCGACGTCGACGACACCCTGCGCGGCCACGTGTTCGCCGTCCAGGACGCGGTGTTCTGGCTGGCGTTCATCATCGCGATCAGCGCGGCGGCCGCGGTGATCCCGCCCGATGGCCGCTCGGTGGCTCTGGTGATGGCGGGCTCGGTGCTGTACCTGCTGGGACTGGCGGCGCACGCGGTGATCGGCCGGAGCACCCGGGCCGCGAACTAGGCTGCGCACCATGACCGTTGCCGAGGCCATTGTTGACGACCTGATCGCCGAGAGCGCGGCCCTCGACGCGCTGGTTGCTCCGCTTCCGCCGCAAAAGTGGGCCGCGCAGACACCCGCCCCCGGGTGGTCGATCGCCCACCAGATCGCGCACCTGTTGTGGACCGACCAGGTAGCGCTGGTCTCGATCACCGACGAGGCAGCCTTCGGCGATCTCGTCAGCAAGGCCCAGGCCACCATCAACACCTTCGTCGACGACGCCGCCGACGAACTGGCCGCCTTGCCGCCGGCGGAACTGCTCGACGAATGGCGCACCACCCGCGACGCCCTGCACGCCGAACTGAGGAAGGTTCCCGACGGCCGCAAGCTGCTGTGGTTCGGGCCGCCGATGAGTGCGGCGTCGATGGCCACCGCGCGGCTGATGGAGACCTGGGCTCACGGGCTGGACGTCGCCGACGCACTCGGCGCGCCGCCGTCGGAGTCGGTGCGGCTGCGGTCGATCGCCCATCTGGGCGTCCGGACCCGTGACTTCGCCTTCTCCGTGCACGGCCTGACGCCGCCGGGCGAACCGTTCCGGGTGGAGCTGACCGCGCCGGACGGCGAGGCCTGGGTGTGGGGTCCCGAGGACGCCGCCCAGCGGGTCCGCGGTTCGGCACTGGATTTCTGCTATCTGGTGACGCAGCGACGGCCCCGGGCCCAACTCGACGTGGTGGCCGAGGGCCCCGACGCGGAGAAATGGCTGGGGATTGCGCAGGCCTTCGCCGGCCCGCCCGGCGTGGGGCGCTGAGCGCGGATGCGTGGGGCGCTGAGCGCGCCGGCGCCTTATTCAGACTGGGGTTTGCACATGGCTCGCATAACAACGTTCGTCGGCACTGGCGCACTCAGCGTCGGCTTCGGTGCGGCACTGCTGACCGGCGCCGCTGCGGCTCACGCCGACACGACTGCTAGCGGCACCGACCGTGGCCATGCGGCCAATTCACGGGCGGCCGGTCCGGCTACGCCTTCATCGCAAAGCCCGCGCTCACGCCGGTCCGACGGGAAAGCGCCAGTCACGCAGGCGCCCGCCGCAAGCGTGCCGGTTCGCTCGGTCGCAGTCGCGCCCGCGGCAGCCGCGCGAACCGCGTCGCCGGGGCGATCAGTCGACGTTCCCGTGCCGTTGGTGGCGCCGCCCGTAGCGAACCAGTCCTCAGCCCCGGTGCCCGCCGCCAAGGCAGCGGCAAAGTCCGGCACCTTCCCGTTGCTGATCGCCGACGGCACCGCAACACATCCCGACGCCGGCCTGCTGTTCGGCAACGGCTTCAGCTTCACCGAACTCAGTTGCTCCACCGGCGTGAGCTGCGACGGCGGCCGCGGAGGCCTCCTCAGCGGCAATGGCGGTAGCGGTTACAACGGCGGCAACGGCGGCAGGGCCGGCTTCTTCGGCAATGGCGGCACCGGCGGCGGCGGCACACCGACCGTCAAAGCGGGCGGTAACGGCGGAGCCGCAGGGTTCTTCGGTAACGGCGGAAGCGGCGGTTCGGCCTTCTTCGCGGCCACTGACGCCCCAGGTGGCGCTGGCGGCAGAGGCGGCTGGATCATGGGCAACGGCGGCAACGGCGGCAATGCGGACACCAACGCCAACGGCGGCGACGGTGGCCGGGGCGGGCTCCTGTTCGGCTCCGGCGGTCGCGGCGGGGCCGCCGGGCCTGGCACCGTTTTTTGCGCGGTTGACACCTGCAGGGTGACGAGCATGGGCGGCGACCCCGGTCGGGGCGGCCAACGTGGACTCATCGGCCGGAAGGGCAGCGCCGGCTTCGGGATCCTTCCGCTCGACGCTCCCCAGTACAACGGATACAACGTCGTGTTTCCCGTCCTCGCGCCCGACACCGCGGTGAATCCGGGTCTGGACGAGATCGGCCAATTCGGGACCACCATCAACGGCAACTACCCCAAGCCGTACTACGTGGACGGCACGATCGTGAAGAACGCGCAACTGCCCGCCGGCTTCGCCCTGGCCCGGTGGGGTGCCTCCACCGGCTCCTTCCTGACCCCGGACGGCACGAAGTTCAGCCAGGTGGTGCTGGCTCCCTATTCCCAGGTTCAGCCGTATGCCCAGTACATGGTCAAGGACCCGGCGAAGCTCCCGCCTGCCGTCACCATCGAGCAGTCGATTGTGGCCCCCTGGTACGGCCAGCCGGGCGGCGGAACTCAGTACAGGTTCCTCTTCGCGGGCACAAGCAACGACGTCCCGGTCGAGTACCTGATCGATGCCGGCTACCTCGGATACAACAACTGACCGCTACTGCAGCAGCCCGGACGCGTCCGCCGACCCGTCACCATCGGAGTCGGTGAGCGTGAGATCCCAGCGCCCGTCGCCGTTGGTGTCGACGTAGCCGGTGGCCGACCCGCCGTGGGAAACCACGGCGCGGTCGGCCCGGCCGTCCCGGTCGATGTCGAGCAGACGGTCGGTGTTGCCGTCCTCATCGATGTCGGCCGGGACATCGGCATGTTCGACACCGTCGAGGCCCCGCCAGACCAGCGGCCCCGACTCCCTGCCGGCCACCCAGGTTCCTGAGCCGTCATCGGTATACCCCGCCTCGGGCACCCCGTCGTCGTCGAGGTCCAGCACGGCGCGATCACCAAGTCCGTCGTCGTCGGAGTCACCCAGGGCGTCGTCGAACAGCCCGTCACCGTCCAGATCCATCCGGACGGCATCGAATTCGCCGTCGCCGTCCAGGTCGATATCGGGATGTCCGGTCCAGAACGAGGCGGTGCCGTCACCGTCGGCCAGGCAGTAGTCCATACCCGATTAGACGGATTCCTCTCCCCTGGCGTTCCACCACTTCAGCAACTCCGCCTCGGCGTCCTCGCGAGGCAGCGGCCCGCGGTCCAGCCGCAGCTCCTTGAGGTAGTTCCAGGCCTCACCCACCTGCGGCCCCGGCGGAATACCCAGCAGTTCCATGATCGCGTTGCCGTCGAGATCGGGCCGCACCCGGGCCAGGTCCTCCTTGGCGGCCAGTTCGGTGATCCGCTCCTCGAGGCTGTCGTAATTGGCCTGGAGAGTCGCTGCGCGCCGCTTGTTGCGAGTCGTGCAATCGGCCCGGACCAGCTTGTGCAGCCTCGGCAGCAACGGGCCGGCATCGGTGACGTAGCGGCGCACTGCGGCGTCGGTCCACTTGCCTTCCCCGTAGCCGTGGAACCTCAGGTGCAGGTAGACCAGTTGGGAGACGTCGTCGACCATCTGTTTGGAGTACTTCAGCGCCCGCATCCGTTTGCGGACCATCTTTGCGCCGACCACCTCGTGGTGGTGGAAGCTGACCCCGCCGTCGGTCTCGTGACGCCGGGTGGCCGGCTTGCCGATGTCGTGCAGCAGCGCAGCCCACCGCAGTTCCAGATCCGGGCCCCCGTGCCCCGAGTCGCTTCGCTCCTGCTCCTCGAGTTCGATCGCCTGGCGCAGCACGGTCAGCGAGTGCTGATAGACGTCCTTGTGCTGGTGGTGCTCGTCGATGGCCATCTGCATGCCCCCGACCTCGGGCAGCACCACATCACCCATCCCGGTCTGCACCATCAGGTCGATACCGGCCACCGGATCGGCGCCCAACAGCATCTTGTCCAGTTCGACGGCCACCCGCTCCACGGTGATCCGGGCCAGTTGCGGTGCCATCGCGACGATGGCCTCGCGCACCCGATCTGCCACGGTGAACTCCAGCTGGGAGACGAACCGCGCCGCCCGCAGCATCCGCAGCGGATCGTCGCCGAAGGACACCTCCGGCCCGGCGGGCGTGTCCAGAATCCGCCGGCGCACCGCAGACAGCCCGCCGAGCGGGTCGAAGAACTCCCCCGGACCCTCGTCGGTGATCCGAACCGCCATCGCGTTGGCGGTGAAGTCCCGCCGAACCAGATCGTCGGTCAGGTTGTCGCCGAACCGCACCTGCGGGTTGCGTGACACCTGGTCATAGCTGTCAGCGCGGAACGTGGTGATCTCCAGTCGGTGCCCGGCCTTGCCGACCCCGACCGTGCCGAATTCAATGCCGGTGTCCCACAACGCATCTGCCCACGGCCGGACGATGTGCTGCACCTCGTCGGGACGCGCGTCGGTGGTGAAGTCCAAGTCCGTGGTCAGCCGGCCCAGCACCGCGTCGCGCACACTGCCGCCGACGAGATACAGCTCGTGTCCGGCGAGGGCGAACCGGGCGCCGATCTCCCGCAGCACGTGACCGTGCTGATTGAGGGCCACGGCAGCGCGGGTCAGCAACGCGGCGTCGTCGGTGGTGTCGGGCACGTCAGGTGAGCCTAATGTGCGCCGCCCCGTCCGCGAACACCTCGGTGACCGGTCGGGGGATCGGCAGATGTCCCGGTGGTGCCAGCTACTATCGCTTGGGTGTCGGAGGGTGAGCGCGCGAAGCCACCACGTCGGCGCCGTGGCCGGCGTCGAGGCCGCCGCGCGGACGGTCCGGCAATGGCCGCGACCAGCCCCGATAGCCCCGCTGATTCCGGCTCCGACCGGCCTTCCCCACCCGCCGAGGGCGCCACAGTCCCGGCACCCCCGAAAGTGGCCCGTCCCGGGCCTCGACGGCACCAGCCCGGCCGGCTGCGGACCGTGCACGAGACCTCGGCGGGCGGCCTGGTGGTCGACGGTCTGGACCGTCCCCGCGAGGAGCAGCTGGCCGCACTGATCGGCAGGATGGACCGGCGCGGCCGCATGCTGTGGTCGCTGCCCAAAGGCCACATCGAACAGGGCGAGACAGCCGAGCAGACGGCGATGCGCGAAGTGGCCGAGGAAACCGGCATCCGCGGGGACGTCCTGGCGGCGCTGGGCAGCATCGACTACTGGTTCGTCACCGAGGGCCGCCGCGTCCACAAGACCGTCCACCACTACCTGATGCGCTTCTCCGGCGGAGAGCTGTGCGACGAGGACGTGGAGGTCACCGAGGTGGCCTGGGTGCCGATCGCCGAACTGCCGCACCGGCTGTCCTACGCCGACGAACGCAAGCTGGCCAGGGTCGCCCACGAACTGATCGAGTTGCTGCAGTCCGACGGCCCAGCGGCCCTGCCGCCGCTGCCGGTCAGCAGCCCCCGCCGCAATCCCCAGACGCATTCGCACACGCGCAACCGTCCCTCCTCCCCCGACCCCCGAACGAGCGGCTGCGGTTCGGGCTCGTGACCGCGGTGTGGAGAACCCCCGGCCCGGTGTCGGCATGGGTCCGGGTGGTGCTCGCCACCGCACTCGTGGGATCGGGGCTCGTGGGATCGGGGCTCGTGGGATCGCCCGCTGCCGCTGAACCCACCACGCAGTCACCCTTGACAGTCCGGATCGACACCGTGACGCCCGATCTGGTCACCACGGCGGGTCCGCCCGCCCTGACGGTGACGGGGACCGTCACCAACGGTGGCGACCGCCCCGTCCACGACGTGGCGGCCCGGTTGGAGCGCGGCGGCGCGGTGGCCTCATCGGCCGGCCTGCGAACCAGTCTGGACGGCGGCGGGCTGGAACCGGTCGGCGACTTCATCAACGTGGCCGGCCAACTCGACCGCGGACAGGCGGCGGGCTTCTCGATCTCGGTGCCCATCGCCGCCGGGTCGCGGCCGTCGCTGGGCATCACGGAGCCCGGCGTCTACCCGATGGTGCTCACCGTCGACGGCACCCCCGACGGCGGCGAAGCCACCCGCATGGATCAGGACCGCTTCCTGCTGCCAATCACCGGAGTCCCGCCGGCGAGCGGGGATGCCAATTCACTGGCCGATGCGGTCGCACCGGACACCGGTAAGCCGGTGGGAATGACGATGCTGTGGCCGCTGGCCGACAAGCCCCGGCTCGCCCCCGGGGTACCGGGTGGAACCACCCCCGTCCGCCTGATGGACGACGACCTCGCGGTCTCGCTGGATCGCGGCGGCCGGCTCGACACCCTGCTGGCCGCGGCTGAATTCGCCGTCAGCCCCGACGCCATCGACCCGGCCGCCGGACTGGACCGCGCGCTGTGCCTGGCCGTCGACCCCGACCTGCTGGTGACCGTCAACGCCATGACGGCCGGCTACGTCGTGGCGGACGCCTCCGACGGGCTTGGCACCGCCGCCCATCCCGGCACCGGGCAGGCCGCTGCGACGGCCTGGCTGGACCGCCTCCGCACCATCGCCAAACGCCTGTGCGTGGTGGCGACCCCGTACGCACAAGCCGATCTGGGGGCACTCAACCGTATCGGCGACACCGGCCTGAGCGCGGCGGCGACCAGCACCGGCGCCGACGTCGTCGACCGGATTCTCGGAGTCGCCTCGACACGCGGGGTCACGGTGCTCGGCGACGGCCCGCTGACGTCGTCTGCGGTGGCGCTGCTCGACAGCCAGGGCCCGACGGTGGCCATCGCCGCCGGGCAGTCCGCGGAGTCGGCCGTCCGGCGGGTGTCGGCGCAGGTGGTGGAGGCCCGGTTCAATCCCGCGGTCGGGGCCGCGCTGGCCGCCGTCGGCACCGACCCCAGCCTGCCGACCTATCTCGACGACGCACTCGCGGTCGCGGTGTCCGGCGATTCACCGGTGGCCCGCCGGGAATCCGCGATGGCGGCGCTGCTGTGGCTGCCCCTGCACCCCGAAGTCGAACCGCGCACACAGATCCTGCTGCCCCCGCTGAAATGGAGTCCGCAACCCGACGACGCGCGCGCGATGCTGTCCACCATCGCCACCGCGGTGCGCGCCGGGCTCGCCAAGCCCCGGCCGCTGACCGAAGTGGTCAACGAGGCGGCCGGCGCCGGGCCGGCCGATCAGGACGAGCCCGAACTGCCCGCTGCCGACGGGTTCGCCGGACGGTTCGACGACGACGTCGTCGTCACCATCGGAGCCCAGGTGCGCCGGTTGGGCGGCCTGGCGGCGGCGCTGACCACCGACACCCGAACCGGCCTTACCGGTGCGCAGTACACCGCCCCGCTGCGCGAGGACATGCTGCGGGCGCTGAGCCAGACCGATCAGCCGCAGGAACGCAATTCGCTTGCACGCCAACGGCTTCCGGTGGTCGGCAAGACCATCGAGGACCTCTTCGGCGCGGTCTCGATCGTCAGCCCCGGCGACAGCTACACGCTGGCCACCGAACGCAGCGCGCTGCCCCTGGCGCTGCGCAACGACCTGGCCGTGCCCATCCGGGTCCGCCTCGTGGTCGACGCCCCGCCCGGTATGACGGTCACCGACGTCGGCGAGCTGGAACTGCCGCCGGGCTACCTGCCGCTGAAGGTGCCCGTCGAGGTGCACAGCTCCCAGCGCGTGGCCGTCGACGTCACCCTGCGCACCCCCGATGGCGTCGCGCTCGGCGAACCGGTGCGGCTGTCGGTGCACTCCAACGCCTACGGCAAGGTGCTGTTCGCCCTGACCCTCGGCGGCGGTCTGGTGCTCGCGGCGCTGGTGGGCCGGCGGCTCTACCATCGCTTCCGCGGTCAGCCCGACCGCGCCGACCTGGACCGCCCCTGGCGTCCGTTGGGCTCTGCGGGCGAAGAGCAATCGAGCCCTGCGAGCCAGGACCGACGAGCCCCCGCGAGCCAGGACCGACGAGCCCCCGCGAGCGAAGACCGACGAGCCCCCGCGAGCGAAGACCGACGAGCCCCCGCGAGCGAAGACCGATGAGCCAGTCACCCCAGACCCGGCCGGTGCGCACCGAGTTGTCCGACGCCGCGGTGGTGTCGCGCTCCTGGGGGATGGCGCTGGCCACCCTGGTCAGCCGAATCACCGGCTTCATCCGGATCGTGCTGCTGGCCGCCATCCTCGGCGCCGCGCTGTCCAGTGCGTTCTCGGTGGCCAACCAGATGCCCAACATGATCGCGGCCCTGGTCCTGGAGGCCACCTTCACCGCGATCTTCGTGCCGGTGCTGGCCCGCGCCGAACGCGACGACAGCGACGGCGGGGAGGCATTCGTCCGCCGGTTGGTCACGCTGGCCGCCACGGTCCTGCTCGCCGTCACCGTCCTCGCCGTCGCCGGTGCGCCACAGCTGGTTCGGTTGATGCTCGGCGCCGATCCGCAGGTCAACCAGCCGTTGACCACCGCCTTCGCGTATCTGTTGCTGCCCCAGGTCATCTTCTACGGGCTGTCGTCGGTGTTCATGGCGATCCTGAACAACCGCAACGTGTTCGGGCCGCCGGCCTGGGCACCGGTGGTGAACAACATCGTCGCGATCGCCACCCTCGCCCTGTACCTGATCGTGCCGGGCGAGCTATCCGTGGATCCGGTCCGGATGGGCAACGCCAAGCTGCTCGTCCTCGGCGTCGGAACAACCCTCGGCGTCGCGGCGCAGGCCGCCATCCTGCTGGTCGCGATCCGCCGCGAGCGCATCAGCCTGCGACCGCTGTGGGGAATCGACCAGCGGCTCAAACGGTTCGGGGCGATGGCCGCCGCGATGATGCTCTACGTCTTGATCAGCCAGATCGGCCTGGTGGTGAGTAACCAGATCGCCAGTACGGCCGCCGCGTCGGGCCCGGCGATCTACAACTACACCTGGATGGTGCTGATGCTGCCGTTCGGCATGATCGGCGTCACCATCCTGACGGTGGTGATGCCCCGGCTGAGCCGCAACGCCGCCGCCGAGGACATCCCGGCTGTGCTGGCCGACCTCTCACTGGCCACCCGCCTGACCCTGGTGACGCTGATCCCGGTGGTGGCGTTCATGACCGTCGCCGGTCCCCCGATCGGCAGTGCGTTATTCGCCTACGGGAACTTCGGTCAGGTCGACGCCAACTACCTGGGCATCGCGATCACGCTGTCGTCGTTCACCCTGATCCCCTACAGCCTGGTGCTGCTGCAACTGCGGGTGTTCTACGCCCGCGAACACCCGTGGACGCCGATCCTGCTCATCATCGCGATCACAACCACCAAAATCGTGCTGTCCCTGCTGGTTCCACACCTGACAGGTACTCCCGAACTGGTGGCCGGCTACCTCGGGACCGCCAACGGTCTGGGGTTCGTGGCCGGGGCCATCGCGGGCCACCTGCTGCTGCACTGTTCACTGCGGCCACCGGGCGGCCGTCTGCTCGACGTCGCGGTCAACCGCACCGTCCTGGTCACCACCGCGGCCTCGGTGGCCGCCGCTCTGGTCGCAGGCGCAGCGGACCGTCTGCTCGGCCTGCAACGCCTGACCGATCACGGCGGCGGCGCGGGGTCGATGCTGCGCCTGGCCATCCTCGCCGCGGTCATGCTGCCGCTGACCGGGGCACTGATGGTCGCCGCCCGGGTCCCCGACGCCGTCGCCGGGTGGGGTGCGATCCGCCGCCGGGTGGGTCGTCGGGCGCCGGCGGACCCGCAACCCTCTGAAGCGCATCATCCGTCCCAGCGGGACACGGCGCATCCGTCCCACCAGGACACTTCTGTCACGTACCCTGAGTCCGGGGAACCGCCCGGAGAGTATTCCGCGGTGGCGACACGGAAAGGACCGACGCTGAGCGACCATTCTTCGGCCGTTCCGCCGGCTGTGACCCCCGCATCGACTCCCGACTGGGCGACGGAAACCATCGACGCGTTCCAGCCCGACGTACCCGGCCATCTGACGGAAACAGGCCAGAGCTCCGGCGGCGTTCACCTGGTACCCGGCGCCACCGTCGCCGACGGGCGCTACCGGCTGCTGGTCTTCCACGGCGGTCCGCCCGGTCTGCAGTTCTGGCAGGCCCTGGACACCGCACTGGACCGTCAAGTCGCCCTGACATTCATCGATCCCGACGGCGCGTGGACCTCCGCGCAGGTCGACGACATCCTCGCGCGCACCCAACGACTGGGCCGCATCGAAGGACCCGGCGTCGCGCGGGTGCTCGACGCGACCGCCACCGATTCGGGCGGACTGGTGGTGGCGGAATGGATCCGCGGCGGATCCCTCAAGGAGGTGGCCGACACCTCGCCGTCGCCGATCGGAGCCGCGCGAGCCACCCAGGCCCTGGCCGCGGCCGCCGCCGACGCCCACGCCGCGGGAGACACCCTGTCCATCGACCATCCCAGCCGCATCCGAGTCAGCGTCGCCGGTGACGTGGCGCTGGCTTTCCCGGCCACACTGGCCTCGGCCACGCCCGACGACGACGTCCGCGGGGTCGGGGCGGCGTTGTACGCGTTGCTGCTCGATCGGTGGCCGCTGCCGGAGTGCGGTGTGCCCAGCGGGTTGGAGCGCGCCGAGGCCGGACCGGCCGGCGAGCCGGTCGAGCCCCGGGAGATCGATCCGTCGATCCCCTTCCAGATCTCCGCCGCCGCCGTCCGCGCCGTCCAGGCCGATGGCGGAATCCGCAGTGCGCCAACGCTGGTGAACGTTTTGCAGCAGGCGACCGCCGCCGTCGAGCGCACCGATCTGACCGAGCCGGTGGCGACCCCGGCCCGGGTACCCCTGCGCGACGATCCCGAGGTGCAGGCACGGCGCAAGCGCACGCTGATGATCGGGCTGGGCGCGGGCGCGGTAGTCCTGATCGTCGGGGTGCTGGTGCTGTCCTCGTTCCTGGGCAAGCTCTTCGGCACCGACAACTCCGGCCTCAAGGGCGAAGAACTCGGGCTGAACACGATCACCACCGGCGGCAACACCGCCACCGGCCCGGTGGTCAAACCCTCTGCGGCAACGGTGTTCTCGCCACAGGGTGGGGCCGACGCCCCGGATCTGGCCGGCCTGGCCATCGACGGCAACCCCGCGACGGCCTGGCCGACGGACACCTACAACGACCCGGTGCCGTTCCCGGGCTTCAAGAACGGCGTCGGCTTGATGCTGCAACTGCCCGAACCCACCGTGGTCGGGAGCGTAACGATCACGGTGTCCAGCACGGGCACCCAGGTGCAACTCCGCTCGGCCACCAGCGGCACGCCGAACAGCCTCGAGGACACCACCGCACTGACTCAACCGACCGCGCTGAAGACCGGTGCGACCACCATCCAGGTCCCGAACGCGCCACCGACAACTCATCTGCTGGTGTGGATTTCGACGCTGGGCCAGACCAACGGCAAGAGCCGCGCCGACGTCTCGGAAATCAGCGTCCGCGCAGCGAAGTAGCCCGTCGGCAGGCCCTCCGACCCATGCACAACGCCCCGCCGGGGTGAAGTGCCCGCCGGTCGCCGGTTGATTACCGTCACCGGCCATGTCCCAGACCGATGCCGACCTGCTCCGTGCCCACGTCGTCGGCGACCGCCGTGCCTTCGAGACGCTGTACCGCCGGCACCGGGCGCGGCTGCACAGCCTGGCCCGCCAGCGCATCCATTCCCCTGAGGACGCCGACGACGCCGTGCAGGACGCGATGCTGGCGGCGCATCGGGCCGCCGGGTCGTTCCGGCACGACTGCGCCGTGGCCAGTTGGCTGCATCGCATCGTGGTCAACGCGTGCATGGACACACTGCGCCGAAGATCCTGTCCGACAACCGAACTCACCGAGGAGAGTGCCGTGGTTCCCGACCACGGGACCCGCTGCGAGACCTCCCTGGTGGTTCGGCAGGCGCTGATGCGGCTATCGGCAGACCAGCGCGCTGCCGTGGTGGCCGTCGACATGCTCGGGTACTCGGTCGCCGATGCCGCCCGCCTGCTCGATGTCGCAGAGGGCACCGTGAAGAGCCGGTGCGCCCGGGGGCGAACGAGGCTGGCCCCGCTGCTCGACCCGGTGCGGCCGGGTTCGCGGTGAACGGCACACTGATCGGGTGGACTCGCCCGCCGCCCGGAACCAGGTGACCGGCACCGCCGGCGCCCGTCCGGCCCACGCGGCACGACCCACCGCGACCTACGCCCGGACGATCGCCATCGTGTCCGGGTTGATCGCCGCCGGGCTACTCCTCGCCCTGGGTTCCCGAGCGCAGCACGAGCCCGGATCACTGGCCAGCTCGGCCACCAGCGCCCGGGAGATAACGGTGACCCCGACCTTCCCGGTGCCCGCAGCGGAACTGACGGCGCTGGCCGGCCAGGAGCCGCAGTTCGGATCGCTCGCCGACGCCGGGCAACGCGGCGCATGCCTGCAGGCCCTCGGCTACCCCCCGTCACACCCGATCCTCGGTGCGCGGACCCTGACCGTGGACGGACGACCCGCGGTGGTGCTGGTGCTGCCGGGACCGGACACCGGGCAGTCGGTTGCCGTCGCCGTCCGCCCGGAGTGCGGACTCTCCGCGCCCGAACTGATCGCCGACACGACCGTCACCAGCCCTTAGCGCGAACCCGGGAACACCCGCGCCTACCCTGTTGTTTCTAGGGTTTGGTCCTAGGCGGGTGTGCAGAGAGGCTGGTATGACCGACCAAGTACATGACGTGATCGTCATCGGATCCGGCCCGGCGGGCTACACCGCCGCCATCTACACGGCCCGCGCCGAGTTGAAACCCCTGGTGTTCGAAGGGACGTCGTTCGGTGGCGCGCTGATGACGACCACCGAGGTGGAGAACTTCCCCGGTTTCCGGGCGGGCATCATGGGCCCGGAACTGATGGACGAGATGCGCGAGCAGGCCCTGCGCTTCGGGGCTGACCTCCAGATGGACGACGTCGAGTCGGTGAAGCTCGACGGCCCGATCAAAGAGGTCGTGACAGCCGGCGGCGAGACGCACCGCGCCCGTGCCGTCATCCTGGCCATGGGTGCCGCCGCCCGGTACCTCGGCGTCCCCGGGGAGCAGGAATTCCTCGGCCGCGGGGTCAGCGCGTGCGCCACCTGCGACGGCTTCTTCTTCAAGGAGCAGGACATCGCGGTGATCGGCGGTGGCGACTCGGCCATGGAGGAAGCGACCTTCCTCACCCGCTTCGCGCGCAGCGTCACCCTGGTGCACCGCCGCGAGGAATTCCGCGCCTCCAAGATCATGCTGGAACGGGCCCGGGCCAACGACAAGATCACCTTCATGACCAACACTGCCGTCGTCGCGGTCGAGGGCGACACCACGGTGACGGGTCTGCGGGTCCGCGACACCATCACCGGCGCGGAGTCCACCCTGGCGGTGACCGGTGTGTTCGTCGCGATCGGCCACGACCCGCGGTCAGAGCTGGTCCGCGGCGCCGTGGACCTGGACGACGACGGCTACGTGCTGGTCCGGGGCCGCACCACCGAAACCTCCCTGGCCGGGGTGTTCGCGGCCGGCGACCTGGTCGACCGCACCTACCGTCAGGCCATCACCGCGGCCGGCAGCGGTTGCGCCGCCGCCATCGACGCCGAACGCTGGCTGGCCGACGAACACGAGTCCGAAGAGACCGCGAAGATTGGGGCCCGACTGTGAGTGAATCCGCAGCAACCGTGACCGTGTCGGATCAGACCTTTGCTGACGCGGTACTCGCCAGCTCACTTCCGGTTCTGGTGGACTTCTGGGCCACGTGGTGCGGACCCTGCCGGATGGTGGCACCGGTTCTCGACGAGATCGCCACCGAGAAGGCCGGCACCCTCACCGTCGCGAAGCTCGACGTCGACGCGAACCCGGGGACCGCACGGGACTACCAGGTGGTCTCGATCCCGACTCTGATCCTGTTCAAGGGCGGGCGGCCGGTGAAGCGCATCGTCGGGGCCAAGGGCAAGGCCGCGCTGCTGCGAGAGATCGCCGACGTCCTGTAGTCGGAGACCTATTCGTGACCTTCGGGTCCGTTCAAGGTTTCCGGAACAGGCACCTCGTCTGCGACAATTCATGCCATGTCAGGTCTAGGCCATGGGGGCCCGGGTTCCTGGCCGGGCGGCGGGGCCGGCGAGGTGTTGCGCCGGGGCGTACGTAATTCGGCGGTCGTCGAGATCCGCTCCACGCTGGCCTCACTAGGGCTGCTGGCCAACCCGGAGGAGAGTCTGACCACCGGCAAGCAGGTGGCCCTCGACGTCTTCGACGATGAACTCGATCACGCCGTGCGGGCGTTTCAGCAACGCCGCGGGCTGCTGGTCGACGGGATCGTCGGCGAAGCGACCTACCGCGCGCTGCGCGAGGCCTCCTACCGGTTGGGCGCTCGGACGCTGGCCCACCAGTTCGGCGCACCGATGTACGGCGACGATGTCGCCACGCTTCAGGCCCGACTCCAGGATCTCGGGTTTTATCACGCGCTCGTCGACGGCTACTTCGGGCTGCAGACCCACAACGCGCTGATGTCGTATCAGCGCGAGTACGGCCTGTCCCCCGACGGCATCTGCGGCCCGGAAACGTTGCGCTCCCTGTACTTTCTCGGTTCCCGGGTGACCGGCGGCTCGCTGCACGCCATCCGCGAGGAGGAGCAGATGCGGCGCTCCGGCCCGCGGTTGTCGGGCAAACGGATCATCATCGACCCGGGCCGCGGCGGCGACGATCACGGGAGCATCGTGACTGGGCCGGAAGGCCCGATCAGCGAAGCCGACATCCTGTGGGATCTGGCCAGCCGGCTCGAAGGCCGGATGACGGCGATCGGCATGGAGACGTTCCTGTCCCGTCCGGTGAACCGCAGCCCGGTCGACGCCGAACGGGCCGCCACCGCCAATACCGTCGGTGCAGACCTGATGATCAGCCTCCGCTTCGACCGGCAGGTCAGTTCGTCCGCGAACGGCGTGGCGTCGTTCTACTTCGGCAGCTCGCACGGTTCGGTGTCCACCATCGGCCGCAACCTCGCGGACTTCATTCAGCGAGAAGTGGTGGCGCGCACCGGATTGGTCGACTGCCGCACCCACGGGCGAACCTGGGATCTGCTGCGGCTGACCCGGATGCCGACCGTCCAGGTCGACGTCGGCTACATCAGCAGCCCGCGCGACAGCAGCATGCTGGCCGCGCACGAATGCCGTGACTCTGTGGCCGAAGGCATCCTCGCGGCCGTGAAACGCCTGTATCTGCTCGGCAAAAACGACCGTCCCACAGGGACTTTCACGTTCGCCGAACTCCTGGCCCACGAGCAGTCCGAACAGGGCCGGTCGGCCGTTTAACCGCTCAGTTCCGCGCCGCTTCCCACCGGCTGGCGCAGTTCGGCACTTTCCAGCAGACGCTCCAGGGCGGCTTCGACCTCCGCCTTCCAGCCCAGGCCCTTGTCGAGTTCCAGTCTGAGCCGGGGGAAATAGCGGTGTGGCGACACCACTGTGAATCCGACGTCGATGAGGAAGCCGGCCTCAATCATGCACTGATCGAAGGCGCAATCACCGAGGGCGGCCGTCGCGGCCCGGAGTTCGGGGTCGAGGATTTCGGCCCTGTTCTTCGCGTCGGCGTCGAGAAGTTCGACCGCTTCGGCGGTCCGCCCGAACGCTTCCAGGGCGCGCACACCGCGCCGGACCAGTTCGCGGACCACCGCGCCGATCAACGACGTCGCCAGTTCCTCGCCCTGATCCGGTTCGGTGCCCATCGACGTCAGCAACACGGCGTCGGGGCTCACCGGTCCGGTCGGAAATCGCTGGGCCCGCGGAACGGCGCGCGGCGGCGCGTACAGCGCGTAGCCCAGGCAGGCGTCGTCAGCATCGTCCGCCCCGGGGCTGTCGTCGTCATCGTCGTCCCGGGTGGCCACCTGACCGCAGGATCCCCACTCCAGCATGACCATCGAGAGCCACGCCTCTTTCTCGAACTCCGGATCGGACAGATGGTCGTCGGTCAACGTCTGCGGATCCACCTCCCAGAACACGCAGCGGCGTGCGTGCTTGGGCAGCTGCTCGAATCCCTCGAGTCGCAGCGGCCTGATCCGAACGGACACTCTCTCCTGGCTTTCCCGCGGTTCGCGCGCGCATGTCAGCCCCTTCGGGCCCCTCTCAGGATAGGAGAATCTGCCGGGCATCGGCCAGAACCGGCTCCCTCGGTGCGTCGTCAGCGAAAAACCCTGTGTCCCTTGGGCTTTCGCCCGCAAGGGTCCCGGGAGGGCACGTCTGTGTCACAGTGACGTAACTGCCCGGTGTCCCCGGTTGGGACTCAGCCGCCGTTTTTCGGGTCCATCAGACCCACGATCCGCTGAAGGTCGTCGACCGAGCCGAATTCCACCACGATCTTGCCCTTGCGCTTTCCCAGACTCACCGTCACGCGGGTGTCGTAGTTCCCGGAAAGCCGTTCGGCGATGTCCTGGAGCCCCGGCATCTGGATCGGCTTGCGCCGCGGCGGCGGCGGCGACTTGACGTCCGCGCGATTGGCCAGTGTCACGGCCTCTTCGGTAGCGCGCACCGACAGACCCTCCGCGACGATCCTGGCGGCGAGTTCCTCCTGAGCCTCGGCGCCGGCCTCGAGAGCCAACAGCGCCCGAGCATGCCCGGCCGACAGCACTCCGGCGGCCACCCGCCGCTGCACAGCGACCGGCAGTCGCAACAACCGGATCATGTTGGAGATGACGGGGCGGGATCGCCCGATCCGGGTGGCCAACTCCTCGTGAGTGACCTCGAACTCCTCCAGCAACTGCTGATAGGCCGCCGCCTCTTCGAGTGGATTCAGCTGGGCCCGGTGGATGTTCTCCAGCAGCGCATCGCGCAACAGGTTGTCGTCACCGGTCTCCCGGACGATGGCGGGGATAGCGGTGAGCCCGGCCTGCTGCGACGCCCGCCACCGCCGCTCCCCCATTACCAACTGATAGCGCCGGTCCCCTGGTGTGTCCCCGGAGATCTCCCGGACGACGATGGGCTGCATCAGACCGAATTCACGAATCGAATGAACCAGTTCGGCCAGCGCCTCTTCGTCGAAAACCTGGCGAGGCTGACGCGGATTCGGCTCGATCGACGACGGATCAATCTCGCGGTAGACGGCGCCGATATCGTCCACGGCGGGCTGCGGTGATTCCGGGGCTCGAACCGTGCCACCACCGAAGACGACGTCCGCAGCGGCCGCACCCAATTTCGGCGCATCCGCCGGCCCGGTCGGAATCAACGAGGCCAGCCCACGGCCCAAGCCGCCCTGTCGCCGCGAGGTCTTGTCCGAGGATTTGCTCATGGTTGTGTCTCCCGATGGCTCCGGTGTGCGAGTTCACGACTGGCGTCGAGGTAACTCATCGCTCCCCGGGAACCGGGGTCGTAATCGATGATCGTCATGCTGTATCCAGGCGCCTCGGACACCTTAACGCTGCGAGGGATCACGGTATGCAGCACCCGGTCACCGAAGAAGCGGCGCACTTCCACCGCCACCTGGTCGGCGAGTTTGGTGCGCGCGTCGTACATCGTCAGCAACACCGTACTGACCGACAACTGAGGATTGAGGTGCGCGCGCACCATCTCGATGTTCTTCATCAACTGCGAAACGCCCTCCAGGGCGTAGTACTCACACTGGATGGGGATGAGCACCTCGGGTGCGGCGACCAGAGCGTTGAGGGTCAGGAGGCCCAGTGACGGCGGGCAGTCGATGAAGACGTAGTCGAAGTCCAACTCATCCAGCTCGTCCAGGGCGTTGCGCAAGCGGTTTTCGCGGGCCACCATGCTGACGAGTTCGATCTCCGCGCCGGCCAGGTCGATGGTCGCGGGGAGGCAGAACAGCCGCTCGCTGTGCGGGCTGCGCTGAATGGCCGATGCTAGCGACACCTCCCCCAGCAGCACCTCGTAGGAGGAGGGCGTGCCGGAGTGTCGCTCGGTGATTCCGAGCGCCGTGCTGGCGTTGCCCTGCGGGTCGAGGTCGACGACGAGGGTCTTGAGCCCTTGCACCGCGAGGGCTGCCGCCATGTTCACCGCCGTCGTCGTCTTGCCCACTCCCCCCTTCTGATTGGCGACAGTGAACACGCGGCGCCTCTTCGGGCGCGGCAGCTGTCCGGCGGCCGTGTGGAGAACCCGCATCGCGCGTTCCGCGGCAGCGCCGATCGGCGTGTCCATAATGTCGGGGCTCGGCCACGTTTCACGTGAAACATCGCCGGGTTGAGCGGACCGGTCCGCGGGCGGTTGAGTCACTGCCCTCTCCTCTCTGTCCGATGTCCATGGCCGCGTGCCGGCCGGCGTTGGCGCGGCTGCGGCAGATCTCCCCGGGTTGCTTCGACGACAGTCGTCGGCAGCACGTCCTCCGACGGACTCCCACATCTCACCACCCGAACCTCGGTGGCGCCTAATGCCGCCAGGGTCCGGGCCTCCTCGGCCACTTCCTGTTCGGCGCGATCACCCTTGAGCGCCAGCATCCGGCCGCCCGTCCGAAGCAGGGGAAGACTCCAGCGAGCGAGCTTGTCGAGGCTCGCGACCGCACGCGACACCACGACGTCTGCCCCGCCCACGCTCTCGCGAACACCTGGATCCTCGGCTCGGCCGCGGGTCACCGCGACGGGCAGCCCGAGTTCGCCGACCGCCATCACCAGAAACTCCGTCCGCCGAAGCATCGGCTCGACCAACGTGACGGAAAGATCGGGGCGGGCTATCGCCAGGGGTATACCGGGGAGCCCGGCGCCGCTGCCGATGTCAACCACTCGTGCTTCCGGTTCAATCAGTTCGCCCACTGCCGCGCTATTGAGAATGTGGCGCTCCCACAACCGGTCTACCTCTCGCGGGCCCAGCAATCCCCACTCCACCCCGGGGCCGGCGAGGAGATCGGCGTACTTCCGGGCGAGTTCGATCCGGCCACCGAACACTGCGGCGGCCGCGGAGGGCGGGTCGGGATGTTTCACGTGAAACGTCGCTCTCCGGGTCGGCCCGTCAAACTACACCGATGTAACTTCTGCCCCGGGCTATCTCTCAGTCCTTCAGCACCACGACGCGACGGGACGGTTCGACGCCCTCACTCTCGCTGTGCACACCGGGCACGGCGGCGACGGCGTCGTGGACGATCTTGCGCTCGAAGGGCGTCATCGGAGCCAGCTCTTCGCGCTCACCCGACTCCAGCACGCGGCGGGCCACCTTGTCGCCGAGCGCGGAGAGGTCGTCGCGCCGGCGGCGGCGCCACCCGGCGATGTCCAGCATCAGCCGGCTGCGCTCCCCGGTCTTCTGGTGCACGGCCAACCGGGTCAACTCCTGCAGCGCGTCGAGGATCTCGCCGCGACGGCCGACGAGCTTGGACAGGTCGGTTCCGCCGTCGATGCTCACGACCGCGCGGTCGCCCTCGACGTCGAGGTCGATATCGCCGTCGAAATCCAGGACGTCGAGAAGTTCCTCGAGATAGTCGCCCGCGATCTCGCCCTCAGCAACCAGCCGCTCCTCCAGGTCCTCCGCCTTGCGCGACGGGGCGCTCGGCTGCTCGGCCTCCACGTGCTCTGCGGCCTCGGCCGCGGACTCGTGCTGGGTTTCGGTGTCCGTCATGTCTACTCCCTCTTTCGTCCGGATCGTCATCCGGTCAACGCTTACGTTTCTTGGGCCGGGCACCCGGCCGTGGGGTCCGGGGCGATGCGCCCCCACCGCTCGGCGCTCCCCCACCGGTGGATCCATCGGTCTGGCCGGCCGGACTCTCGTCGGCGCCGGCGTCGCCGGGCGACTCCTGGAGCGGGGTGTTCTTGGCGGGCCGGACCGGCTTGGCCCCGGGGGCCGGGGCGTTGGCGCTGCGGCGCGCCAGTGCCTCTTCCTTCTTGGCCTCTTCTTCCTTGGCGATCTTCCCGAAGACGAGGTGCTGCTGCCCGAAGGTCCAGATGTTGTTGGACACCCAGTAGATGAGGATGGCGATGGGCAGGAACGGGCCGCCGACCACCACGCCGAGCGGGAAGACGTACAGCGCGAGCTTGTTCATCATCGCCGTCTGCGGATTGGCAGCGGCCTCCGGGCTCTGCCGTGCGATCGAGGCCCGGCTGTTGAAATAGGTGGCGATGCCCGCGAGGATCATCAGCGGCACCGCGACCCCGGCCACCGCGGGACGGCTGAAGACGGTGAACGCCTCCAGGCCGTGCTGCTGGGTCATCGACGCCCCGATGGGCGCGCCGAACAGATGGGCGTCCAGGAAGTTCCCGACGTCGGCGGCGCTGAAGACGTAGTTGCCCAGCGCCCGATTCTCCTCGACCGTCAGCCCGAGCCGTCCGAAGCCGGTCTGGGTGCGGTTGAAGGACATCAGCACGTGGTACAGCCCGAGAAACACCGGGACCTGAGCCAGCATCGGCAGGCAGCCCAGGATCGGGTTGAACCCGTGCTCGCGCTGCAGCTTCTGCATTTCCAGCGCCATGCGCTGGCGGTCCTTGCCGTACTTCTTCTGCAGCGCCTTGATCTGCGGCTGCAGTTCCTGCATCTGGCGGGTGGTGCGAATCTGGCGGACGAAAGGCTTGTACAGCAGCGCACGCAGCGAGAAGACCAGGAACATCACCGACAGCGCCCAGGAGAAGAAGCTGGCCGGCCCAAGGAAAACCGAGAACAGCTTGTACCAGAGCCACATGATCCCCGAGACCGGGTAGTACACGTAGTCGAGGCTGAACCAGTTAAACATTGGCACTCCTGTGTTCGGGTTCCGCGCAGTGCTCAGCCCCGGCCCGTTCGGGTATCGGGTCCCATCCTCCGCTGTGCCACGGACCGCACTTGGCCAGTCGCCGCAGCGCCAGCCACGTCCCTCGGATCACGCCGTACTCGGTGATCGCATCGAGGGCGTATTGACTGCACGTCGGCATGAACCGGCACGACGGCGGCCGCAGCGGAGAGATCATGTGGCGATAGACCTCGATGAGGCCCACCGCCAGCCGGGCCGGCTGTCGCAGCGCGACGGCTTTCATCTGTTCCGCTCCATGAGATCCCGCGCCCGCCGGACACCGGTCCGCAACTGCTGTTGAAGGCGCGCCGACAGCGCCGACCGGCTGCCCGGGAGCGCGCGGATCACGATGCGGTCCGCAGGGTCCAGTTGCGGGTCGAGCTCGGTCAGAACCGCACGTATCGCGTGACGCAGCTTGCGTGTCACGCGATGGCGATCGACGGAGTTGCCTACAGACTTGGCGACGACGAATCCGACGCGCGGGCCCGGACCATCACCGAGGGAGGGGCTGGGATCGTGCCGCGCGTGCACAACGATATCCGGCTGCACTGCTCGTACCCCGTGCTTCACGGTGGCTCCGAACTCCGCAGACCGTGTCATCCGGTACTGAGCCGGGAGCACGCCGCGTGACCGCGATCAGGCAGTCAGCTTGCGGCGGCCCTTGCCGCGCCGGCCGGCCACGATGGCCCGACCCGCACGGGTCCGCATCCGGAGACGGAACCCATGAACTCTCGCCCGGCGCCGGTTGTTCGGCTGGAAGGTCCGCTTGCCCTTGGCCACGGCTCTCGTCTCCTCGTTACACGGCAGACCGTCCCGAATATTCGGGACGGCACGCCTACGCTGTCAGCTGTGCTGCTAACCGGCGCGGTCCCACTGGTTTGCGGTCGCTGCCGTATCGCCGACGTTCGGGCGACTGTTCGAGGGTACTGACCTCACTTGCGCAGGTCAAACCGCCCCATTCGTCCCCCAAGTCACAGATGGTCTCACCCTGCACAAATGCCCCGGTTGCGGTTGGCACTCCGCAGGAAACCTGTTAGCTTCTGGCAAGCGCGCTCGAGAATTTCACAACCTGACTAAGACCAATTGCCCGATTTTCTTCTTTAGCTGATACTGGCCACCACTATGCTGCCGTTCGAAGACCCACGGACCCTGTACACATCTGTGGATAACCATGTGGACAGTTCAGCGGCTTCGCCTACGCATTTGTTCGGGGTCGATCCAGGGGGGATCCGTTCGTGACTACTGACCCGGGGTCGGACTTCGCCTCGGTCTGGGCATCGGTCGTCTCCGAACTCAACGGCGACTCGACCGGAAGCCCGCTCTCCGCCCAACAACGGGCCTGGCTGAAGCTCGTCAGACCCCTGACGATCGCCGAGGGCTTCGCGCTCCTGTCGGTACCGAATCCCTACGTGCACAGCGAAATCGAACGCCATCTGCGCGGACCGATCGTCGAGGCGCTCAGCCGCCGGCTCGGTGCCCGCGTCGAACTCGGTGTTCGTATCGAGGCCCCGGCGATGCACAGTGAGCCAGAGCCCGACGACGATCACGGTCGCCCTGATCACGATGTCGACGAGGTCGACGAAGACCGCGAAGCCCTGGCGAGTGTTCAACAGTCCTGGCCGGGTTACTTCACCGAACGGCCCCGGGACGACCAGTCCGGCGAAGCCTCCGGCACCAGTCTCAACCGGCGCTACACCTTCGACACGTTCATCATCGGCGCATCCAATCGGTTCGCCCACGCGGCGGCCCTGGCCATCGCGGAAACACCGGCTCGCGCCTACAACCCACTGTTCATCTGGGGTGAATCGGGTCTAGGCAAGACCCACCTGCTGCACGCCGCCGGCAACTACGCGCAGCGTCTGTTTCCGGGCATGCGGGTCAAGTACGTCTCCACCGAGGAATTCACCAACGACTTCATCAACTCGCTGCGCGACGACCGCAAGGTCGCCTTCAAGCGCAGCTACCGCGACATCGACGTCCTTCTGGTCGACGACATCCAGTTCATCGAAGGCAAGGAAGGCATCCAGGAAGAGTTCTTCCATACCTTCAACACCCTTCACAACGCCAACAAGCAGATCGTCATCTCCTCTGATCGACCGCCGAAACAGCTTGCGACACTTGAAGATCGGCTTCGAACCCGGTTCGAGTGGGGTCTGATCACCGATGTGCAGCCCCCCGAGCTGGAAACCCGGATCGCCATCCTTCGCAAGAAGGCACAGATGGAACGTCTGGCCGTCCCCGATGACGTGCTGGAGTTGATCGCCAGCAGTGTCGAGCGCAATATCCGCGAACTCGAGGGTGCGCTCATCCGCGTTACGGCGTTCGCGTCGCTGAACCAGACCCCGATCGACACCGCCCTGGCCGAGATCGTCCTGCGCGACCTCCTCGCCGACGCCGGCACCATTCAGATCAGTGCCGCGATGATCATGGCCGCCACCGCCGAATACTTCGACACGACCGTCGAGGAACTCCGCGGTCCCGGCAAGACACGCGCTCTGGCGCAATCCCGCCAGATCGCCATGTACCTGTGTCGCGAACTCACCGACTTGTCCCTGCCGAAGATCGGTCAGGCGTTCGGCAAGGACCACACCACGGTGATGTACGCGCAGAAGAAGATCCTCAAAGAAATGGCATCCCGGCGCGACGTCTTCGATCACGTGAAAGAACTCACGACCCGCATTCGGCAGCGCTCCAAGCACTGAATCACCCCTGAATCACCCCTCCGTCATCCCCTTCGCGGGTGTAATGACGCCGCCACGAACCCCTCCATGTAAAAAACTTTGGACGCTTGCGCACCACCCATCACAGGCCCCTGTTGTGAGCACCGTGTGCAGAACCTTCGGATACCGGTCCCGTTCGTTCACCGAGGCCGTGCACAAGCCGCCGCCTTTCCACAGCACCCTCCGCGGCCGGCCCGATAAATTCACAACCCATCCACAACTGGAAACGTCGTCAACCTGCGGTCCTGGGAATTCATTCACATCCTCCACAGCACCTATTACTAATACGGTTAGTTATCCCTAGAAATCCTTCTAGAACACAACCGCTGGGGAAGAGCACCTCACACCCCGTTGCCGAGGTGTTCGAGCAAGCCCGCCGAGCCGTTTGTCCCCAGCACGATTTACCTTCAAGATGACAGCCAACGCTCTACGGTTGTTGATCGGACGCTCACCGCGGCTGTCATTCCGTGGCGTCTTGGGGCAACGAAGGGACACATGAACGTGGCAACCACGACGGTTGGCTCCGAGCTGAGGTTTCGCCTGGTCCGAGAGGACTTCGCCGAGGCCGTCGCCTGGGTTGCCCGGAGCCTGCCGACCAGACCGACCATTCCGGTCCTGGCAGGTGTGCTAATCACCGGATCCGACGACGGTCTGACGATCGCAGGATTCGATTACGACGTGTCCAGCGAGGTTGCCGTTCCGGCCGAAATGTCTTCGGCGGGAACCATTTTGGTATCGGGCCGGCTGCTGTCCGACATCACCCGTGCCCTGCCCCCCAAGCCGGTGGAAGTCAGCGTGGACGGTAACCGCGTCCTGCTGACCTGCGGTAGCGCGAAGTTCTCGCTGCCCGCCATGCCGGTGGAGGATTACCCGACGCTTCCCACGTTGCCCGCGGAGACGGGGGTGGTCAGTGCCGATGTGTTCACCGAGGCGGTGACCCAGGTTGCGGTGGCGGCGGGCCGGGATGACACGCTGCCGATGCTCACCGGCATCCGGATGGAGATCAGCGGGGACACGATGGTGTTCGCCGCGACGGATCGATTCCGGCTGGCAGTTCGTGAGCTGAAGTGGTCCACGGTCTCCCCCGATGTCGACGCCGCGGTGTTGGTACCTGCCAAGACGCTGGCCGAGGCTGCGAAATCGGTGACACCGGGTTCGGACGTTCACCTGGCGCTCGGTACCGGCAGCGGGGTCGGTCAGGATCGGCTGCTGGGCATCCGCAGTGCCGGAAAGCGCAGCACCACCCGGTTGTTCGACGCCGAATTCCCGAAATTCCGCCAGCTGCTGCCCGATGAGCACACCGCGATGGCAACGGTCGGCGTCGCCGAACTCACCGAAGCGATCAAACGTGTGGCCCTGGTCGCCGACCGCGGTGCGCAGGTCCGGATGGAGTTCGCCGACGGCGTCCTGCACCTGTCGGCCGGTGGCGCGGACGGCGTAGGCCAGGCCGAGGAGGACATCGAGGTGGAGTTCGCCGGCGAGCCGCTGACCATCGCGTTCAATCCGACGTATCTCACTGACGGTCTGGGGTCGCTGCATTCCGATCGGGTGTCGTTCGGATTCACCACCCCGAGCAAGCCCGCGGTGCTTCGGCCGGCGGACGCCGACACCCCTGTTCCGAGTGGGTCTGGGCCTTTCCCGGCTGCGCAGACCGATTACGTCTACCTGTTGATGCCGGTCCGCCTGCCCGGCTGACAAACCCCGCCCGGCCTGACAACCCCTTTCCCCCGGAGGTCGCATCATGCAACTCGGTCTGGTCGGTCTGGGCAAGATGGGTTTCAACATGCGTGAGCGCCTCCGGGAAGGCGGCCACGAGATCGTCGGCTACGACCCCCGCCCGGAGGTCTCCGACGTCCCCTCCCTCGCCGGACTCGCCGAGGCACTGGAGGCGCCCCGCGCGGTCTGGGTGATGGTTCCCTCCGGGCCGATCACCAATGACACGATCACCGCGCTGTCGGAGGTCCTCGAGCCCGGTGACATCGTCATCGACGGCGGGAACTCACGGTTCACCGAGGACGGCCCGCATGCCGAATTGCTCGGCCGCCGGGGCATTTCGTTCGTCGACGCCGGAGTCTCGGGCGGAATCTGGGGACTCACCGAGGGCTACGGGCTGATGGTCGGCGGCAGTGACGAGGACGTCACCCGTCTGATGCCGATTTTCGATACCTTGCGTCCGGCCGGCGACCCGGCTGATGGGTTCGTGCACGCCGGACCGGTGGGCGCCGGTCACTACGCCAAGATGGTGCACAACGGCATCGAATACGGCTTGATGCACGCCTACGCGGAGGGTTACGAACTTCTCACCGCCGAACCGTTGATTCACAACCCGCAGGCGGTCATCCAGGCCTGGACCAACGGGACAGTGGTGCGGTCCTGGCTGCAGGAATTGCTGGCCAAGGCCCTCAAAGAGGATCCGGGCCTGGCCGGGATCTCGGATTACACCGAAGACTCCGGCGAGGGGCGCTGGACCGTCGAGGAGGCGATCAACCATCGCGTCCCGACACCGGTGATCGCGGCGTCGCTGTTCGCGCGGTTCGCCTCGCGCCAGGAGCAGTCCCCCACGATGAAAGCCGTCTCGGCACTGCGTAACCAGTTCGGCGGCCACGCCGTCAAACGGACTCCGCTGTCGGGATAGGCACTCGGCCCGCGATGTACGTCCGCCGCCTGGTGTTACGTGATTTCCGTTCCTGGTCGCAGGTCGATCTGGAACTGACGCCGGGTCGCACCGTCTTCGTCGCCCCCAACGGTTTCGGAAAGACGAATCTCGTTGAGGCGCTGTGGTATTGCGCGACCCTGGGCTCACATCGGGTGGCCACCGACGCACCCCTGATCCGGGCTGGTGCCGATCGCGCCGTCGTCTCGGCGATCATGGTCAACGATGGCCGCGAACTGGCCGTCGACATCGAGATCGCGGCGGGGCGCGCCAACAAGGCTCGCCTCAACCGGTCGCCGGTGCGCAGCACCCGCGAAGTGCTCGGCGCGGTTCGCGCGGTCCTGTTCGCACCCGAGGATCTCGCCCTGGTCCGTGGCGACCCTGGTGAGCGGCGGCGCTATCTCGACGAGCTGGCCACCGTGCGCCGGCCGCGCGTCGCGGGTATCCGGGCCGACTACGAAAGAGTTCTCAAGCAGCGCACGGCGCTTCTGAAATCCGCTGCGGGCAAAAGGTTTCGCTCCGACCAGGGCGTCCTGGAGACACTCGACGTGTGGGACGGACACCTCGCCGAACACGGAGCCCAGCTGATGGCGGCCCGGCTGAACCTGGTCAACGAACTCGCCCCCGAAGTGGAGAAGTCCTACCAACTTCTGGCCCCGGCGTCCCGTCCGGCGAGCATCGCCTACCGAAGCGGCAGTGTCGATCTCACCGACGAGGTCCCCGATACCGGCTATCTGGAGGCCGCACTGCTGGCCGCGCTGGCCCGTCGCCGCGATGCCGAGCTGGACCGGGGCGTGTGCTTGGTCGGTCCACACCGCGACGACCTCGAACTGCGCCTCGGCGACCAGCCCGCCAAAGGGTTCGCCAGTCACGGCGAATCCTGGTCGCTGGCACTGTCGTTGCGGCTGGCCGCCTACGAACTACTGCGCGCCGAGGGAAGCGAGCCGGTATTGATTCTTGACGACGTGTTCGCCGAACTGGACACCGCACGTCGCGGTGCACTCGCGGAGGTGGCGGCGACGGCCGAGCAGGTTCTGATCACCGCCGCGGTCGCCGAGGACATCCCGGCGGACTGGGACGCGACCCGGGTCGCGGTGACGATGATCGACGACGAGACCGGACGCGTATCGCAGGTGCAGTCATGACCGGACCCGATTCCGACGGCGGCCCGCGCGAGCACATTGACGGCGGCCCGCCGGAGCACCTCAAGGCAGTCCCCGGCATGGACCTGGTGCGCCGGGCACTCGAGGAGGCCCGCGCGGCGGCGCGGGTTCAGGGTAAGGAGGTCGGCAAGGGCCGACGCTCCCCCACCGACCGTCAACCGAAGAGGACCGGCAACCGCCGGCGGTGGTCCGGTCCCGGTCCCGACAGTCGCGATCCCCAGCCGCTCGGGCGGTTAGCCGGCGATCTGGCCAAGACCCGGGGGTGGTCACCGCGGGTCGCGGAAGGAACGGTGTTCGCGCAGTGGGCAACGGTGGTGGGCGAGGATATCGCCGCCCACGCAGTCCCCACCGCCCTGCACGACCGCGTTCTGCAGATCTCGGCGGAGTCCACGGCGTGGGCGACCCAGCTGCGGCTGATCCAGTCGCAGCTGCTGGCCAAGATCGCCGCCGCGGTCGGCGACGGGGTCGTGACCGCGGTGAAGATCACCGGTCCGGCGGCGCCGTCCTGGCGAAAGGGACCTCGGCACGTCCGGGGTCGGGGGCCGCGCGACACCTACGGCTAGCACCCCCGTTAACTGTGGCCTCAGAGCCATCAGAACGTGGCAAACCCGGTCCGCCGCCGTCGGGTGGCGACCAGGGCCGCGAAATTTCGGGAACAGCGCAATTAGCTGTGTGGAAACGCCGCCGCAGAATCGGTCCTGTCACCCATCACCGGTAGACTGGTGGCAATGCCCGGGCGGTCCCGACGCCGCCCGCTTGTGAATCCCGAGGAGACCGGTTCGATGGTGGCTGCCCCGAAGAATAAACAAGACGGCTACGGCGCAGACTCCATCAAGGTCCTCGAAGGACTGGAGGCTGTCCGCAAGCGGCCGGGCATGTACATCGGTTCCACCGGTGAGCGCGGCCTGCACCACCTGATCTGGGAGGTCGTCGACAACGCCGTCGACGAGGCGATGGCCGGCTTCGCCGACCGCGTCGAGGTCCGGATGCTCGAGAACGGCGGCGTGGAAGTCACGGACAACGGCCGCGGCATCCCGGTGGCCATGCATGCCACCGGCGTGCCGACCGTCGACGTCGTGATGACCGTGCTGCACGCCGGCGGCAAGTTCGAGGAGGGCGCCTACCAGGTGTCCGGCGGTCTGCACGGTGTGGGCGTCTCCGTGGTGAACGCGCTGTCGACGCGACTCGAGGCCGACATCCGCCGTGACGGTTACGAGTGGTTTCAGACCTACGACAACTCGGTTCCGGGCAGCCTCAAGCAGGGCGAGGCCACCAAGGCGACGGGTACGACGATCCGATTCTGGGCCGACGGCAACATCTTCGAGACTCTCGATTACGACTTCGAGACCGTCGCGCGCCGCCTGCAGGAGATGGCCTTCCTGAACAAGGGTCTGACCATCACCCTCACCGACGAGCGGGTCGCTCCGGATGAGATCGTGGACGAGGTGGTCAGCGACACCGCCGCGGCCCCGAAATCTGCCGAGGAGCAGGCCGCAGAGAAGTCCGCCGCCGCGCCGAAGGTCAAGCACCGCACGTTCCACTACCCCGGTGGGCTTGTCGACTTCGTCAAGCACATCAACCGCACCAAGCAGCCGATCACGAACAGCATCGTGGACTTCTCTGGCGGCGGTCGGGGCGAGGGCCATGAGGTCGAGATCGCCATGCAGTGGAATTCCGGCTACACCGAATCGGTGCACACCTTCGCCAACACCATCAACACCCACGAGGGCGGCACCCACGAAGAGGGCTTCCGGGCGGCGCTGACCACGGTGGTCAACAAGTACGCCAAAGACAAGAAGCTCCTCAAGGACAAAGATCCGAACCTCACCGGTGATGACATCCGCGAGGGCCTGGCCGCGGTCATCTCTGTGAAGGTGGCGCAGCCGCAGTTCGAGGGCCAGACCAAGACCAAACTCGGCAACACCGAGGTCAAGTCGTTCGTGCAGAAGATCTGCAACGAGCAGCTGACGCACTGGTTCGAGTCCAACCCCACCGACGCGAAGACGATTGTCAACAAAGCGGTTTCGTCGGCGCAGGCCCGTCTCGCCGCCCGCAAGGCCCGCGAACTCGTCCGCCGCAAGAGCGCCACCGACATCGGCGGCCTGCCCGGGAAGCTCGCGGACTGCCGCTCCACCGACCCGAAGGCCTCCGAACTGTATGTGGTGGAGGGCGACTCGGCCGGCGGCTCGGCCAAGAGCGGCCGCGACTCGATGTTCCAGGCCATCCTTCCGTTGCGCGGCAAGATCATCAACGTCGAGAAGTCCCGCATCGACCGGGTGCTGAAGAACACCGAAGTCCAGTCCATCATCACGGCCCTGGGCACCGGCATTCACGACGAGTTCGACCTCGCCAAACTGCGCTACCACAAGATCGTCCTGATGGCCGACGCCGACATCGACGGACAGCACATCACCACCCTGCTGTTGACGCTGCTGTTCCGGTTCATGAAGCCGCTCATCGAGCACGGGCACGTGTTCCTCGCCCAGCCTCCGCTGTACAAGCTGAAATGGCAACGCACCGAACCGGAATTCGCCTACTCCGATCGCGAGCGCGATGCGCTGCTCGAACACGGCCTGGGCAACGGCAAGAAGATCAACAAGGACGACGGCATCCAGCGCTACAAGGGTCTCGGTGAGATGGACGCCAAGGAGCTGTGGGAGACCACGATGGATCCGGCGGTGCGGGTACTGCGCCAGATCACCCTGGACGACGCCGCCGCCGCCGACGAACTGTTCTCCATCCTGATGGGCGACGACGTCGAGGCGCGCCGCAGCTTCATCACCCGCAACGCCAAAGACGTTCGCTTCCTTGACGTTTAACGCTTACCTAGTTCTCACAGCCCTAGTTCTCACAGCAGAGGATCGCCAGTGACTGACACCACGCTGCCGCCCGACGGGACTGCCGGCGACCGGATCGAACCGGTCGACATCCAGCAGGAGATGCAGAACAGCTACATCGACTACGCCATGAGCGTGATCGTCGGGCGGGCCCTGCCCGAGGTGCGCGACGGCCTCAAGCCCGTGCACCGCCGTGTGCTCTACGCGATGTACGACTCCGGGTTCCGCCCCGACCGCAGCCACGCAAAGTCGGCGCGGTCGGTGGCCGAGACCATGGGCAACTACCACCCCCACGGCGACGCGTCGATCTACGACACCCTGGTGCGCATGGCCCAGCCGTGGTCGCTGCGCTATCCGTTGGTCGACGGTCAGGGCAACTTCGGTTCGCCGGGCAACGACCCGCCGGCCGCCATGCGCTACACGGAGGCCCGGCTCACTCCGCTGGCGATGGACATGCTGCGCGAAATCGACGAGGAGACAGTCGATTTCATCCCGAACTACGACGGCCGGGTCCAGGAGCCGACGGTCCTGCCGAGCCGGTTCCCGAACCTGCTGGCGAACGGATCGGGCGGCATCGCCGTCGGTATGGCCACCAATATCCCGCCGCACAACCTGCGGGAGTTGGCCGAGGCGGTCTACTGGTGCCTCGAGAACTACGAGGCCGACGAGGAGTCGACCCTGGCCGCGTGCATGGAGCGGGTCAAGGGACCCGACTTCCCCACGTCGGGCCTGATCGTCGGCACTAGCGGCATCATCGACGCCTACACCACCGGCCGCGGCTCGATCCGGATGCGCGGTGTGGTGACCATCGAGGAGGACGCCCGGGGCCGCACCTCGATCGTCATCACCGAGCTGCCCTACCAGGTCAACCATGACAACTTCATCACCTCGATCGCCGACCAGGTCCGCGACGGCCGGCTGACCGGCATCTCCAACATCGAGGACCAGTCCAGCGACCGGGTGGGTCTGCGCATCGTCGTGGAGATCAAGCGCGACGCCGTGGCCAAGGTGGTGCTGAACAACCTCTACAAGCACACCCAACTGCAGACCAGCTTCGGCGCCAACATGCTGTCGATCGTCGACGGTGTTCCGCGCACGCTGCGGCTGGACCAGATGATCCGCTACTACGTCGAGCACCAGCTCGACGTGATCGTCCGGCGCACCACCTACCGGTTGCGCAAGGCCAACGAGCGGGCCCATATCCTGCGCGGCCTGGTCAAGGCACTCGATGCCCTCGACGAGGTGATCGCCCTCATCCGGGCGTCGCAGACCGTCGACATCGCCCGCGACGGCCTGATCGCACTCCTCGACATCGACGAGATCCAGGCCCAGGCCATCCTCGACATGCAGTTGCGCCGGCTGGCCGCGCTGGAACGGCAGAAGATCGTCGACCAGCTGGCCGAGATCGAGCGCGAGATCGCCGACCTCGAGGACATCCTCGCCAAGCCGGAACGCCAGCGCATCATCGTGCGCGACGAACTGGCCGAGATCGTCGACAAGCACGGCGACGACCGGCGCAGCCGCCTGGTGCCCGCCGACGGCGAGGTCTCCGATGAGGATCTCATCGCCCGCGAGGACGTCGTCGTCACGATCACCGAAACCGGCTACGCCAAGCGCACCAAGACCGACCTGTACCGCAGCCAGAAGCGCGGCGGCAAGGGCGTGCAGGGTGCCGGGCTCAAGCAGGACGACATCGTGCGGCACTTCTTCGTCTGCTCCACTCACGACTGGATCCTGTTCTTCACCACGCAGGGCCGGGTGTACCGGGCCAAGGCCTACGAGCTGCCGGAGGCGCTGCGCACCGCGCGCGGTCAGCACGTGGCCAACCTGCTGGCGTTCCAGCCCGAGGAGCGCATCGCCCAGGTCATCCAGATCAAGAGCTACGAGGATGCGCCCTACCTGGTGCTGGCCACCCGCAACGGCCTGGTGAAGAAGTCCAAGCTGACCGACTTCGACTCCAACCGCTCCGGCGGCATCGTCGCGGTGAACCTCCGCGACGGCGACGAACTCGTGGGCGCGGTGCTGTGCTCGGCCGAGGACGATCTTCTGCTGGTCAGCGCCAAGGGCCAGTCCATCCGGTTCTCGGCCACCGACGAGGCACTGCGACCGATGGGCCGGGCCACCTCCGGCGTGCAGGGCATGCGGTTCAACGAGGACGACCGCCTGCTCAGCCTCAACGTGGTCCAGGAAGGGATGTACCTCTTGGTCGCGACGGCCGGCGGATACTCCAAGCGCACCCCGCTCGAGGAGTACACGGCGCAGGGCCGCGGCGGTAAAGGCATCCTGACCATCCAGTACGACCCCCGCCGTGGCAGTCTGGTGGGCGCTCTGGTGGTCGACGACGACAGCGAGTTGTACGCGATCACCTCCGGCGGCGGAGTGATCCGCACCGCGGCGCGTCAGGTTCGCAAAGCCGGGCGCCAGACAAAGGGCGTTCGCTTGATGAACCTGGCCGAGGGCGACACACTGATAGCCATTGCCCGCAACGCCGACGAGCAGGGCGCCGACGAGCAGGGCGAGGACGAGGCGGAAGAGGACGCGACGTAGCGTTCCCGCCCGGGCGAATTTAAGGAGTGTGCTGGTGACGTCACCGAACGAGCCGGGTCAGCCCGGCCTGGGCGAACGCCTTTCGGCTGGAGAGGGTTCGACCGAGGTGCCGCCGTGGCAGAGCGCGCGCGCTCGTGCCGAGGCCGCCCAGCGGCCCACGGACGTGTTCGCGCGGACGACCGTCGCCTCGAGCCCGGCGATCCCGACCACACCCACCCCGCCCGTTCCGGTGGTCCGCACCGAAACGCGCCCGGAGGTCCCGGCTAATCTCCCGGCTGCGCCGTTGCCTGAGGCTTACCCGAGCGAGCTGCCCGACCTGTCCGGCCCGCTGCCCAGGCATCGGCGGGCGGCGGAGGACGAGGCGCCCCGCTCCGAGCCCGTGGCGACGTCGCGGATTCAGGTCGGCAGCCGGAATCGCGGTCCGGTGCGGGCGAGCATGCAGATCCGGCGGATCGACCCGTGGAGCGCGCTGAAGGTGTCGGCTCTGCTCAGCGGTGCGCTGTTCTTCGTCTGGATGATCGCGGTCGCCTTCCTGTACCTGGTCCTCGGCGCGATGGGCGTGTGGTCCAAGCTCAACAGCAACGTCGGCGACCTGCTCACCAGCGGCAACGGCGGCGGCGGCGACCTGGTCTCGGCCGGATCGATCTTCGGTGGAGCGGCGCTGATCGGGCTGGTCAACATCGTCCTGCTGACGGCGATGGCCACCGTCGGCGCCTACATCTACAACCTCAGCACCGACATCGTCGGCGGTGTGGAAGTGACGTTGGCCGACCTGGACTGACCCCGGCGAGGGACGCTCTTTTGTCGGCGTCCCGTCCGGTGCGGTAATCTCGTCGCTCGTCCGCAATGGCGGGTACGGGCCTATAGCTCAGGTGGTTAGAGCGCTTCGCTGATAACGAAGAGGTCGGAGGTTCGAGTCCTCCTAGGCCCACGATGTCCTGGTCGACGAGAAAGACACGGCTGGCTCTGCTGGCGGCACTGCTGCTGGTGGTCGGGGCCAGCATCCGGGCGAGCCGCCACCGTGAGGTGTGGCACAGGCTGGACGACTAGGGGCCTTAGCTCAGTTGGTAGAGCGCTGCCTTTGCAAGGCAGATGTCAGGAGTTCGAATCTCCTAGGCTCCACTCATATGCCCCACCGCGGGCGGGGGTGGCGTGATGACGCACCGGATGCGAATGGCACACTGTGGCCGTGACCACGAGCCCTATCGCCACCGCGACCGCGACCCTGCACACCAACCGCGGCGACATCAAGATCGCCCTGTTCGGTAACCACGCCCCCAAGACCGTGGCCAACTTCGTCGGCCTGGCTCAGGGCACCAAGGACTACTCGGAGCAGAACGCCTCCGGCGGCGTCTCGGGCCCGTTCTACGACGGCTCGATCTTCCACCGGGTGATCGACGGCTTCATGATCCAGGGCGGCGACCCGACCGGCACCGGCCGCGGCGGCCCCGGGTATCGGTTCGCCGACGAGTTCCACCCCGAGCTGCAGTTCGACAAGCCCTACCTGCTGGCGATGGCCAACGCCGGCCCGGGCACCAACGGCTCGCAGTTCTTCATCACCGTGGGCAAGACGCCGCACCTGAATCGCAAGCACACCATCTTCGGTGAGGTCGTCGACGCGGAGTCGCAGAAGGTGGTCGATGCGATCGCCACCACCGCAACCGACCGCGGCGACCGTCCCACCGAGGACGTCGTCATCGAGTCGATCACCGTCTCCTGACCACGATCTCCCGCCGCTAGGCGGGGAATCCGGCGGGTTGGTTCAGCGGCCCGCGTAGCCCGCGTCGGTCAGCGCGTCGAGCACCTCGAGCGGGTCGCCACCGAGGTCCCAGCGGTTCAGCACGATCAGTTCTGCCGTGGTGTCGATCTCGAGTAGGCGAATTCGCCGCCCGAGCCGGCGGAACTCGGTGATCCGGATCCGTTCGATGTCGGCGCGGGTCAGCGTCCGGGTGCGCAGCCACCCGCGATAGACGAGTTCGGGGCAGGCTGCCGGGCCGTGCAGCGCCAATCGGGGGCGGGCGCGCCAGGAACCCGCGGCGAAGACCAACAATCCGATGGCGGCGATGCCGGCCAGGATGCGGCCGGGCCGATCCGAGGCCAGCAGTAGGCCGCCGGCGGCCATCGCGACACCGACGACCCCGACCAGCACAATCGCGATAGGGCGGGGCCCCCAGGCTCGGTTATCCACAGGCACTATTCACAGTGGGGATGAATCACACCCATGTGATTGCCATCACCTGGGCACTGCTGTGTGACCGTCCTCACCGCCACCGCATGGTCAGCAGCAGGCCGACGATCATGAATCCGAAGGCGATCGCGTAGTTCCACGGGCCGAGATCGCTCATCCACTGCAGGGGGTCGGGGGTGTTGAAACCCGAGGCCGCCAACTGGAACACCAGCAGCCAGACCAGGCCGATGAGCATCAGGCCGATGAACAGCACCACGAACCAGACGCTGGAAGGCCCGGCCTTGACCTTCACCGGGGTGCGGCTGACCGACCTGAGGGCGAATTCATTCTTCTTGCGAACTTTGGCTTTGGGCATGGCCACCTTCCACGGCATCGGCGACGAGGGCGCCGGATCGCCTATGAGATTAACCCAGCAGGGCACCGACCAGACAATTCCCGACCGGGCGGGGAGGTAGCCTGTCGGGCGTGCAGGTATTGGTCGTCGACAACTACGACAGCTTCGTGTTCAACCTGGTCCAGTACCTGGGCCAGCTCGGGGTTGAGGCGACGGTCTGGCGCAACGACGACCCCCGCCTCGCCGGCCCGGACGAGCTCGCCGCGGTGGCGGAGTCCTTCGACGGCGTGCTGCTCAGTCCCGGCCCCGGGACCCCGGAGCGGGCCGGTGCGTCGATCGGACTGGTGGCCGCCTGCGCGGCGGCGCAAACCCCGCTGCTGGGCGTGTGCCTCGGCCACCAGGCGATCGGGGTGGCGTTCGGCGCGACGGTGGACCGGGCGCCCGAGCTGCTGCACGGCAAGATCAGCACGGTGTTCCACACCAATGTCGGCGTGCTGCACGGCCTGCCGGACCCCTTCGTCGCAACCCGGTACCACTCGCTGAGCATCGTGCCGGGAACGGTGCCGACCGAACTCGAGGTGACAGCCCGTACCCGCGGCGGGGTCATCATGGCGGTCCGCCACGTCGAACTGCCCATCCACGGAGTGCAGTTCCACCCCGAGTCGATCCTCACCGAGGGGGGCCACCGGATGCTGGCCAACTGGCTGGGCTACTGCGGAGCCGCGCCGGACGAGTCGTTGGTGCGCCGGTTGGAGCAGGAGGTCGCCGACACGGTGCGGCACGCCACGCTGAGCGACCCGGTGCTGGCTACGACGCGAAAGCCAGTGTGATCGGCCCGCTGAAGTTCACCCCGGCGCCGGCTGCCGGGCTCTGGGTCACCACCGCGTTGGTGCGCTGACCGCTGTTCTGCACGTCCGAGCCCTTCACCAGCACGCCGGTCCAGCCCAGTGCCCGCAGGGTCGGTTCGAGGTCGACCCAGAACTGACCGACGACGTTCGGCATGACGAACTGGTTGCCCTTGGACACCTTGAGGGTGATCGCCGAATCCAGGGCGGCGGTGTTGCCCGCGGCCGGGTCGACTCCGAGGACTTCGCCGGCGGGCTGGGGGCTGTCCACCGGGTTGGTCAGGATGGTCGGAAAGCCGAGCGTGTTGAGGTTCTTAGTGGCCTGATCGACGGTCTGCCCGACCACGTCGGGCACGTCGCGGGTGGCCGGTCCGGTACCGACCACCAGGGTGATCTCGCTGGTGAGCGCCAGCGACTGATTGGCCGGCGGGATGCTGTTGAGGACCTTGTCCTTCTGGTCCCGGGTCGACGGAGCCTGGGACTGCTTGAACTTGCCGAATCCGGCCGCCGTGAGTTTCTTGATGGCGTCGGCGTAGCTCAGTCCGGAGACGTCGGGCACCTCGCGCTGCTCGGGACCGGTGGACACGTTGATGGCGATCTCGTCGCCGGCGGCCACCGTCGCGTCGGCGACGGGTTCGGTGTTGATCACGTGGTCGGGCGGCACCGTGTTGTCCGGCTTCTGCTGCGTGCGGATCTTGAAACCCTTGTTCTGCAGTTCGGCGATGGCGTCGGCCGACACGCGACCACGCACGTCGGGCACCTGGACGGGCCGCGGCTTGCCGCCGACCATGTTGATCGCCAGCGCCACCACCACGGTCAGCACGGCCAGGATCGCACCGGCGACCAGCCAGCGGCCGATCGACCCGCCGCGCTCCGGCCGCCGGTTGTAGTCGTAGTTCGCCGGAATCCCCGCCGGATCGGTGCGTGGTCCCGAACGCGAGGACATCATCAGTGTCCGGTCGGCGTGGGTCATCACCTTGGGTGCCTCGGGCCGTTCGCCGGCGTGCACCCGGACCAGGTCGGCGCGCATCTCGGCCGCGCTCTGGTAGCGGTTGTCGGGATTCTTGGCCAGCGCCTTGAGGACCACCGCGTCGAGTTCGGGCGAGATGCCCGGGTGCCGGTGCGACGGCGGCTCCGGGTCTTCGCGCACATGCTGATACGCCACCGCCACCGGGGTGTCGCCGACGAAAGGCGGCTCCCCGGTGAGCATTTCGTAGAGGACGCAGCCCAGGGAGTACACGTCCGAGCGGGCGTCGACGTGTTCGCCGCGGGCCTGCTCGGGGGACAGATACTGCGCGGTGCCGATCACCGCGGCCGTCTGGGTGACGCGATTGCCGCTCTCGGCGATGGCCCGGGCGATGCCGAAGTCCATCACCTTCACCGCGCCGGTCTTGGAGATCATGATGTTGGCCGGCTTGACGTCACGGTGGATGATCCCGTGCTGGTGGCTGAAGTTGAGTGCCTGGCAGGCGTCGGCGATCACCTCGATCGCGCGCCGGGGCGGCATCGGCCCGTCGTGGTGGACGATGTCGCGCAGCGTCACCCCGTCGACGTACTCCATGACGATGTACGGCAGTGGACCGCGCGGGGTGGACGCCTCTCCGGTGTCGTAGACCGCGACGATGGCGGGGTGGTTCAGCGCGGCGGCGTTCTGCGCCTCGCGGCGGAACCGGAGATAGAAGCTCGGGTCGCGGGCGAGGTCGGCGCGCAGCACCTTGACCGCGACGTCGCGGTGCAGACGAAGGTCACGGCCGAGGTGAACCTCCGACATCCCGCCGAAGCCGAGGATCTCGCCCAGCTCGTAGCGGTCGGAGAGGTGCTGCGGTGTGGTCATCGCACGTCACCCGATCGAATTTGGGTGTCGAATCGGATCGGGGTGATCTGCGCGCCGGTGCCGGTGACGGTCCAGCCCGACGGCTTGGCCGGCGGTGGCTCGGGAGCGCCGGGGGTCACGGTCTCGGTCTCGGTGTGCTGCACCGGGGTGTTGTTCCGTTTGTCGTTGTCGTTCTTGACGATCAGGATCGCGCTGACGATCGCCAGGATTCCCAGCACGCCGGCGGCCCACAGCAGGGCGCGCTGGCCTGCGGAGAACGCCCGCCGGGCCGGCGCGGGCGGGGTGCGATGGGTCGGGACCGGCCGCTGCCGGGGTGCGACGGCC
>CAYTOD010000040.1:0-39354 GCA_964439315.1 uncultured Mycobacterium sp.
CCGCTCGATGTTGCCGATCACCCGCCGGCCCTCCCCCACCACGTAGGGCAGGGTGGCGAACCGGTTGTCCAGCAACACGATCTGGGCCACCGCGCGCGACGCCGGACTGCCCGAACCCATCGCGACACCGATATCGGCGTCCTTGAGGGCCAGCACGTCGTTGACCCCGTCGCCGGTCATCGCCACGGTGTGGTCGCGGGACTGCAACGCGTGCACCATCGCGCGCTTCTGGTCCGGGCGAACCCGGCCGAAAGTGGTGTATTCGGCCATCGTGTCGGCCAGCGCCTCGGGGTCGGTGGGCAGTTCACGGGCGTCCAGGGTTTCGCCGTGCAATCCGAGCGAGGCGGCCACCGCACCCACTGAGACGGCGTTGTCGCCGGAGATCACTTTGACCGAGACATTCTGCGAGGCAAAGTATTCCAGGGTTTCGCGGGCATCCGGACGCACCCGTTGCTCGAGCACCACCAGAGCCGCCGGGGTGACCGTCCCGGGTGCGTCGTCACTGTCGACGCTGCGATCCGACGAACCCAGTAGCAAGACCCGGAGTCCTTGCGCACCAATCTGTTCGGCGCGTTCGGCATCCGGCGAGGCCGGATCGAGAAGTACGTCGGGCGCGCCGATCACCCAGTTGCCGTGCTCAGCCCCCGTACTTTGATCGACGTAGGAGGTGCCGCTCCACTTGGTTGCCGACTTGAACGGCGCGACCGCGGTGGCGGTCCACCCGGGGGTGTGCGGATAGGCCTCGGCGATGGCCTGCATGCTGGCGTTGGGCCGGGCGTCGTCGGACGCCATGGCGGCCAGCACCGCGGTGATCTGATCCGGGCCCACTGCCGTGCCGAGGGGCTGGGCTTCGGCCAGTCGCATGCCGTTCTCGGTCAGCGTGCCGGTCTTGTCGGCGCAGACCACGTCGACGCGGGCCAGCCCTTCGATGGCCGGCAACTCCTGTACCAGGCACTGACGCCGGCCCAGGCGGATGACGCCGACGGCGAACGCGATGGAGGTCATCAGCACCAGACCCTCGGGCACCATCGGCACGAGAGCGCCGACCATCCGCAGCACCGCCTCCTGCCAGCCGACGTGGGTGAGGAAGAGCTGGGTGTAGATGGTCAGCAGGCCGGTGGGCAACAGCAGGTAGGTGATCAGCTTGAGGATCTTGCTGATGCCGGTCCGCAGTTCGGATTTCACCAGGGAGAACTTGCTGGCTTCCTCGGCCAGCCGGGCGGCATAGGCCTCCCGGCCGACCTTGGTGGCGCGGTAGGCGCCGATACCGGCCACCACGAAACTGCCCGACATCACCGGGTCCCCGGTGTGCTTGCCGATCGGGTCCGCCTCGCCGGTGAGCAGCGACTCGTCCACCTCCAGCGCGGAGGCCTCGAGGATCTCCCCGTCGACGACGATCTGGTCGCCGGGGCCGAGTTCGATAACGTCGTCGAGCACCACCTGGCTGGGGGGCAACTCGGCGGTGCCAGACTGCCGCCGCACCCGGGGCCGCGCCTGACTGACGATGGCCAGGTTGTCCAGGGTCTTCTTGGCACGGAGTTCCTGAATGATGCCGATGGCACTGTTGGCGATGATGAGCAGCCCGAAGAGTCCGTTGATCAGCGAACCGGTGGCCAGCACGATGAGCAGCAGCACGCCGAGGATCGCGTTGATCCGGGTGAAGACGTTGGCCCGGACGATGTCTCGCACGCTGCGCGAGGCACGGGTCGGTACGTCGTTGGCCTTGCCCCCGGCGACCCGGGTCGCGACCTCCGCGTCGGAGAGACCGTCAGCCGTGCTGTGCGCGAGTTGACCACCGCCGCGCAGGGCGCTCAAGGGATCGCTCTGCGCACCGTGGACGGGACTGATCGGATCGGTCATCGGACGAATCTTCCCATCTTGTCGGTGTCGAAGTACTCCAGCGTGACCGTTCCGCCACTGAAGGTCGCCGTGGAAACGCTTCCCGGCGGTGCGTTTTCGGAGTGAAGAGCGTCGGAGTCGAGAGCGAAGGTGAAGACGTCGCCGTCCCAGTGTCGCAAGGGGTAGACCGTCGGTCGCGGACCGAGGGACAAGGTCAGGCCGCCGTCCTTCTCTGCCACGGTGGCCGGACCCCAGTAGTCGTTGCGATAGGCACCGACATAGGAATCCGCCGGCCGGGCCGGGGCGGGGTTGGCCGGGGGCTGCCTGCCGGCCAATGCCCCGAACGGCCGGTCCATGTCGGCGAAGGCACCGGCGTAGAGGGCCCGCCAGTCCTGCTTGACCGAACCGAACTCGACGAGGTCGGCGAACTCTGCGGCCAGCGTCTCCGGAACACCGGAGGGGGCGGCGTTGGTGAGGACGGCGATCGCGACGTCGGCAGCGGGGATGATGACGAAAGTGGTTGCCGCACCGAGGTTGAAGGCGCCCGAATGGCTGAAGCGCACGCGCCCCGCCGGCGAGGTTCCGATATTGAACCCGTAGCCGTAGAAGCCGGATCGCATCGCCGGTTCGGTGGGCGGGCTGGACACCATCTGCGGGGTGAGAGCTGGCAGCAGCGCCTTGGGATCGACGAGCTGATTCCCCGCGTGGCGTCCGTCGGCCAGGATCATGGCAAGCCAGCGGTTCAGGTCGTTGACCGAGGCGCTGACGCCGCCCGCCGGGGACTGCGGGTCCGGATCCCGGGTATAGCGAGGCTGGTAGGAGCCGTCGACCTTGACATGTCCGACAGCCTTGTTCCGGCGGCTTTCGTAGTCGGCGAATCGCGAACTCGTGGAGGACATTCCGAGCGGACGGTAGAGCGCCTCGGCGCACAGGTCCTCCCACTGCGTGCCCGCCGCGGCGGCGACGGCTTCGGCGGCGGCGGTCACCCCGAAGTTGGTGTAGGCGTATGAGGTTCGGAACGGCGCGAGGGGCAGCAGGCGCATCCGGTCCAGGACCGTCGCGCGGTCGTAGCCCAGGTCTTCGAGTTGGTCGCCGGCATGATCGGGAAGACCGGATCGGTGCGCGAAAAGGTCTGCAACCGTGAGCATCCGGGTCACCGCCGGATCGGAGAGCGCGAACGACGGCAACTCGGAGACGATCGGGGTGTCCCACGCTACGGCCCCGGCGCCGACCTCGCGGGCGACGACGGTAGCGGCGATCGGCTTGGACAGCGAGGCCAGTTGGAACACCGTGTCCGCATCGACGTGGATCCCGGTACGGGTGTCCCTGACCCCGAACCCTTTGGCGTACATCGTCTTACCGCCGTGCACCACGGCCACCGCCATGCCGGGGACGCCCGAGGACGACATCAGATCCTCGGCGAGCCCGTCGAGTTTCCCGATGGCGTTGCCGACGGCGTTGTCCGGCAGTGGCATCGCCGCCTCACGCTGGGGCGGCTGATCGGAGTGGGTTGTGCCGGTGGTGCCGCAGGCCGTGAGCAGCACTGCCATGAGGACGGCGCCAGCCCGTGCGATCATCGGCAACGACGTGGCGTCACAGTCGCCACCAGCGTTCGATCGGCTCGGCCTCTCCCGCGACGACCCGCCCGCCCGGCCGGGGAACTGCGACGTCGACCCCGGTCTCCCCCGCGGCGGCGAGTAGTCGCTCGGGCGGCTCGGCCCAGGGATGGGGAGCCAGCCGGAAGGTTCCCCAGTGGATCGGAACCAGCACGCCCGGGCTCTCCCCGTTGAGATCGGCGTGGGCCCGAACCGCCTCTTCGGGATTCATGTGGATGTCCGGCCAGGTCTTGTTGTACGCCCCGATGGGCAGCAGTGTCAGGCCGAACGGCCCGTACGCGCTGCCGATCTCGGCGAAGCTCCGGGTGTAGCCGGTATCGCCGCCGAAGTAGGCGCGGTGATGGGGACCGATCACCGCCCAGGACGACCACAGGGTGTTGTCGCGGGCCAGGAACCGGCCGGAGAAGTGCCGCGCCGGGGTGCAGACCAGGGTGAGGTCGCCGATCGAGAGGTCGGCATCCCAGTCCAGTTCGACGATGCGCTCCGCTGGTATTCCCCAGTTGCGCAGGTGCGCACCGACGCCCAGTGGGGTGACGAACGGGGCCCGCTGGGTGGCGGCCAGTGCCCGTACCGTGCGCATGTCGAGATGGTCGTAGTGGTCGTGGCTGATCAGCACCGCGTCGAGCGCGGGCAAGTCGGCCAGGTCCATCGGCGGTGGGTGCAGCCGCTGGGGGCCGACGGTGCCCGAGGGTGAGCAGCGGTCGCTCCACACCGGGTCGGTGAGAATCCGGTAGCCGTCGACCTCGAGCAGTGCGGTGGCGTGACCCAGCCAGGTGACCGCGAGCGCCTCCGCCTGCGCGGACACCACGGGTGTCTCGATCGGGATCGGAGACCGGGGCCGGCTACCCGATCCGCTGAGCAGGTCGAAGATCACCAGGCGGTTCTCTTCGAGGTCCAGCCGCAGGCCGCCGTTGGGTTCGATGTTGCGAAACGCCCCGTCGCGGAAGTTCGGCGAACCCTCGGTGACCGCCCGGATGGCGGCGGCGCCGGCGCCCAGCGCCGCGGGCGTCTCGCGCAGCGCGGCCATGACCCAACCTCCGACTGCCAGCGAGGCGGTCCCGGCGGCCAGTCTCAGTACCGACTTCCCCGGCAGGTTCGCAGGCAGCGCGGACACCGCCTCGGTGACTCTGCGAAGGCCGGCCACCGGTCAGGCCCCCCGGAACCTCGGGGTGCGCTTCTCGATCCGGGCGACCTGAGCCTCGATGACGTCATGGCTCGTCCAGGCCCGGTGGAACATCTCCTCGTGGAGCGCCGGGCGGTCGTCATAGGCGCCGTCGTCGTTCAGCACCCGCTTGGAGTGCCGCAGAGACAGTGGGGCCATGCCGGCGATTTCGGCGGCCCAGGCCTGAGCATCGGCCAGGGTGCCCAGCCGGTTGGCCATCCCGGTCTGCAGCGCGGTCTGGGCGTCGAGACGTTCGGCGGCCAACAGCATGGCGCGAGCCCGGCCGTACCCGACCAGCGACGTGAGCCGTCGAACACTCCAGTTGTCCAGGGCCAGGCCGTATTTGGCGATCGGGAACTGGAAGTAGCCGTCCGGAACAACCACCCGCAAGTCGCACACCATGGCCAACTGAACCCCGGCACCGATCGCCGGACCGTTGAGGGCCGCGATCACCGGCACCGGAACGGCGTCGATGGCCAGGTTCAGGGCAATCGCCTTGTCCGGAAAGTCGGCGGCGAAAACGTCGCCGGAAAGGTCGGCACCGGCGCAGAACACCGTGCCCTGACCGGTGATGACGATGACATGGGCGCCATCGGCGGCCGCGTTCTCGACGGCCTCCCGCAAGGAGTCGACGAGTGCGGAGTTGAGCGCGTTGCGCCGTTCCGGGCGCTGCAACTCGATGGTCGTCACATCACCGACACGTTCGACACCGATCATGGGGCCCAAGCCTACTGGCCGTGCGGAGAGGCCAGCAGCGCGCACACTTCCTCGTCGGAGGTCTGGCCGAAATCCCGATAGCCCTGTCCGACGGCGACGAAGTCGTGGGGCGCGCCGAGGCACACCACGTCGTCGGCCACCTCCCGCAAGTCCGCCACGGTGCGGGCGGCACCGATCGGCGCGGCCAGCACCACGGCGGCGGCGCCGCCGGCCCGGGCTACCTGCGCCGCGGCGCGAGCGGTAGCACCCGTGGCGAAACCGTCGTCGACGATCATCGCCACGCGGCCGGCCAGCGGCGCTCCGCCACGGCCACCCCGATAGCGCTCAACCCGGCGCTGGAGTTCCGCGCGTTCGGCGGTCTCCACCCCGGCGATCGTCTCCTCACTGAGCCCCGTCCGGCGCAGGACCTCGCTGTTGAGCACCCGAACCCCGCCCTCGCCGATCGCGCCGAAGGCCAACTCCGGCTGATAGGGAACACCGAGCTTGCGCACCACCAGCACGTCGAGCGGCGCGCCCAGAGCCCGTGCCACCTCCGCGGCCACCGGCACTCCCCCACGCGGCAGTCCGAGCACCACGATGTCGCGGCCCCGGTAGGACTGCAGTGCGGCAGCCAACTCCCGCCCCGCATCGGCACGATCGGCGAAACGTCGCATGCCTCGATTCTCGCCCACACCGACACGTGGGCAAGAAAGTGCGACCGGATCGCGCCATTCCGTCGGTCTCGGCCCGGTAATCAGGCCGACACCGCGGTGCGGTAATCAGGCCAGCGAATCGACCCAGGCGCGGTGCAGTGCGGCGTACCGCCCACCGCCGCCGATCAAATCGGCGGGCGGGCCGTCCTCGACCACCCGGCCGTGTTCGAGCACCAGGACCCGGTCGGCGATCTCCACGGTCGACAGCCGGTGGGCGATGATCAGCGCGGTCCTTCCGGCGAGCACGGTGCGTAGCGCCAGCTGCACCTGACGTTCGCTCGGGATGTCCAGCGCCGAGGTGGCCTCGTCGAGGATCAGGACGGCAGGATCGGCGAGGAAGGCCCGTGCGAACGCCACGAGCTGGCGCTGCCCTGCCGACAGCCGGCCGCCACGCTTGGCGACGCCGGTGCCGTAGCCGTCGGGTAGCGCGGCGATGAAGTCCGCTGCGCCGACGGCGGTGGCGGCGGCGGCCACCTCGGCGTCGGTGGCCGCGGGTCGGCCGAACCGGATGTTGTCGGCCACGGTCCCGGAGAACAGAAAGTTCTCCTGGGTCAGCATGACGACGTCGCGGCGCAGTTCACCGGAGGACAGATCGCGAAGGTCCACGCCGTCGAGGGTCACCGCACCGGCCTGCGGATCGTAGAAGCGGGCGATCAACTTCGCGATGGTCGTCTTCCCGGCCCCGGTGGTTCCGACGAGTGCGACGGTCTGCCCGGCAGGCACCGTCACCGTCAACCCGGATAGCACCGGATGGTCGGTGAGGTATCCGAAATCCACGTCGTGCAGTGCGATTTCGCCGCGGACGGGGTCCAGCGGGACCGGCACGGTGGGCTCACCGATCGCGGGCCGCACGGCGAGCACCCCCGCGATCTTCTGCAGCGCCACCGACGCCGACTGAAAGGTGTTGAAGAACTGGGAGATCTCCTGCATGGGCTCGAAGAACATCCGCAGATACAGCAGGAACGCCGTCAGCGTCCCGATCGTCATCTGCCCGTGCAGGACCCGGTAGCCGCCGTAGAGGAGCACCACGCCGGTGGTGATGTTGCCCACCAGCTTGACCGTGGGCATGAAGATGGCGAGCAGTCGGAAGGCACGCTCGTTGTCGGCCCGGTACGCGTCGGCGACCTCGTCGAAGATCTCCTGGTTACGCGGTTCGCGGCGGTAGGCCTGGACAGCCTTGATGCCGGTCATGGTCTCGACGAACTGCACGATCACCAGAGCGGAACTTTCCCGCACCGACTGGTAGGTCCGGGCCGACTCCACCGCGAACCACCGGACCAGAGCCACCAGGACGGGAACCGCCGCCAGACACATCAGGCCGAGTCGCACATCCAGGACAACCAGCAGTACCGCCGTCCCGACCAGGCTCAGCGCCGCGGTGACCAGGCTGTCGAATCCGGTCTCCAGCATCTCCTGGATGGCCTCGACGTCGCTGGTGGAACGGCTCACCACCCGTCCCGAGGTATAGCGCTCGTGGAACGCGACGTCGAGCCGGCCGAAATGCCGGAACAGCCTGCGACGCAACTCCAGCAGCACGCTCTGTCCGATGCGGCCCGATGCGGCCAGGAACGCCATGCGACTGCCGGCCTGGAGGGCCACCAGCACGCAGAGCGCCACCACGACGGCGATCAGCTCACCCGGGGACCCGCCGGAGAGCAACGGCGGAATCGCGTGGTCGATACCCCGTTTGACGAGCAGTGGAATCGACAGCCGGGCAGCATTTTCCACGATCACCACCGCCGCCAGCACCATGATCACCAGCCGATGGGGGCGCAACAGTTCGGCCAGCAGAACGTAGGCCTCGCGTCGGGCGGCGAGTTCGGTGTCGTCGGACGTCGGATTCCCGAGTTCGCCGCGCCACCGGCTCACTGTGGTCCGCCTTGGTCATCGAGGTAGCCGACCGGCCGGTGAGAGACCATCCGGCCCTCGACGGATTCCGCGTAGTCGTCGGCCAGCCGACGGCGGCCGTCGTCCTGTTCCCACTCCGGACGCGGCGCACTGCCGTCGTCGAGCTCGTCATCGGCGGCGAGCAGGTAGCGGTACCGGGGTTCGGTGGCGAGCAGTTCCTCGTGGGTTCCCACCCGGGTGACGGTGGCGACTCCGTCGACCGTGTCCAGCATGGCCACCTGGTCGGCCAGCAGGACCGTCGAAGCCCGATGGGCGACAACGATTCCGGTGATGCCCCGCAATGCCCGCCGTAGCGCCGAGGTGACTTCCACCTCGGTGTGGACATCGAGCGCGGAGAGGGTGTCGTCGAGCACCAGCAAACGGGGCCGGGCCAGAATCGCCCGCGCCAGAGCCAGGCGCTGCCGTTGCCCGCCCGACAGGCTCATGCCCTGCTCACCGATCCTGGTCTGCAGTCCGAACGGCAAGTCGTAAACGAACCGGGCAGCGGCGATCTCGACCGCGTCGGAGACTTCCCGTTCACTGGCCGGGTCATCGGCGGAGCGGCCCAGCGTGAGATTTTCGGCCGCCGACATCGAGAACAGCGTCGGGTCCTCGAAGGCGACCGCGACCGCCTTCCGCAGGGCGGGCAGCGACAGATCGCGGATGTCGTTGCCGTCCAGCAGGATCTGACCTTCGGTGACGTCGTAGAGCCGCGGCAGAAGTGCCGCCAGAACCGACTTGCCCGACCCGGTCGCGCCCACGATCGCCAAGGTCTGCCCGGGTTCGACGACGAGCGAGACATGGCGAAGGACCCAGGAGTCACTGTCGGGGAAGCGGAATCCGACGTCGCGGATCTCCAGGCGGCCACCCTGCATCCGGACCGGCGGATCCAGTTTCCCGCCGGTGATGTCGATTGGCGCATCGAAGATTTCAGCGATCCGGTTGGCCGCCGTCGACGCCTCCTGTGTCATGGACAACAGGAACCCCAACGAGGCGATCGGCCACACCAGCGAGAGCATCATGGTGATGAATGCCACCAGCGTGCCCATCGTGACCAGTCCGTGGCCGGCTGCATAGGCGCCCAACCCCAGCACCACGATGAGCATGACGTTGGGAATCACCTCCAGCAGCGTCCAGAACTTCGCCGCCACAGCCACTTTGCGGACCTGGGTCTCATACAGCGAGGTGGCCCGGGCATCGAACCGTTCGTAGACGTAATCCTCCCGGCCGAATGCCTTGATCGCCCGGACCCCCAGCGCGGACTCCTCGATGTGCGTGGCCAGCTGGCCTTCCTGGTCCTGGGCGCGGCGGGACAGCGAGCTGAAGACCCGTTCGAAGCGATAGGTGGTCGCCGTGACCGGGACGACTCCGAGTACCACGACGAGTCCCAGCGGCCAGTACATGGCCAGCAGGATTGCAGTCACCACCACGATCTGCAGCGCATTGAGCACGAGCAGAATCAGCCCGAACGACAGCAGCCGGCGAATGACGCTGAGGTCGTTCATGATTCGGGACAGCAACTGCCCCGACTCCCAGCGGGAGTGGAACGACATCGGCAGGATCTGCAGGCGTGCGTAGAGATCCTTGCGGATGTCGGCTTCCACGCCCATCGTGGCGCGGGACACCAACCACCGGCGGATGAACCACAGCATCGCCTCGGCCACGCCCACCGCCATCGCGATCGAGCCCAACACCCAGAGACCCTGCGGATCGCGACGGTGCACGGGCCCGTCGATCACCGCCTTCGTCAGCAAGGGGATGGCGACCGTGGCCAGCAGGCTGAGCACCGCCACCACGGTCATCGCGATCCACCGTGCCGGATACGGCAACTGGTTGGGCAGCAGCCGTCGCTGGTGGGTGAGGGAGCCAGACCGCGCCGACGGGGGGGCGTTCGGGGGGTCCGATCGCCCCGCCGATCGCAACAAGGTCATATCGATAGATCATGTCGCGGTCGAGCCTCCCTGTCGACGACGGGCCGATCCGGCAAGATGAGCCCATGGACTCATCGGCCGCTGCCCCGCGCGTGCTGGTCGTCGACGACGACCCCGACGTGCTGGCGTCGCTGGAGCGCGGTCTACGGCTGTCCGGCTTCGAGGTGGCCACCGCCGTCGACGGCGCCGAGGCTCTGCGCAGCGCCACCGAGACCCGGCCGGACGCCATCGTGCTGGACATCAACATGCCGGTGCTCGACGGCGTCAGCGTCGTGACCGCACTTCGCGCCATGGACAACGACGTCCCGGTGTGTGTGCTGTCGGCCCGTAGTTCGGTCGACGACCGCGTGGCCGGCCTGGAGGCCGGCGCCGACGACTACCTGGTCAAGCCCTTCGTGCTGGCGGAACTGGTGGCCCGGGTCAAGGCGCTGCTGCGCCGGCGTGGCTCGACGGCGACCTTCTCCTCGGAGACCATCCAGATGGGGCCGCTGGAGGTCGACATCCCCGGGCGCCGTGCCCGGGTCAACGGCGTCGAGGTCGACCTGACGAAGCGGGAGTTCGACCTGCTGGCGGTCCTGGCCGAACACAAGACGGCGGTGCTCAGCCGAGCGCAGCTTCTGGAGCTGGTCTGGGGTTACGACTTCGCCGCAGACACCAACGTCGTCGACGTGTTCATCGGTTATCTGCGCCGCAAACTCGAGGCGAACGGCGCACCGCGCCTGCTGCACACCGTCCGCGGCGTCGGCTTCGTGCTGCGCACGCAGTAGCGCTTGTCCAACGACAAACGCCCGCGTTCATCACGCGGGCGTTTGTCGTCGGGACGGAACTACTTGAAGTTCTTGTCCCACTTGTCGAAACCGGCCGCCTTGGCGGTGGCCTCGTCGAAGAACCACACCTCGGCGATGGTCTGCTCGTAAGCCGGGCTGTCCGGGCCGTGGTAGAGCATCGAGTCCTCGTTGCCCTTGATCAGCCAGCCGGCCGGACCACTGCCGCCGGCACCGGCCTTGACCGAACCCCGGCCGAACGGACCCGCCGGCACCTCGTCGGCGGAGACGATCCGGGCCGCGCTGGCGCCGGCCTCGCGAATGACAGCGGAGGTATCGGACGACGCGCCTTCGTTGACAACGATTTTCGCGCTGTCCGGAGTGGTCGTCCCGCCCTTGACCACGAAGTGCACCGCTTCGGCGGCGGTGTCGTGATGCTCGCCGGCCTTGGCGTCCCAGCGAATGAAGTCCGCCTTCTCGGCGCTCTCCTCGTTGGCGAACCAGACCTCGGCCTCGATCTCGTCGTAGTCCGGGCTGTCCAGGGTGAAGTACCGGCCGGTGTCCTTGTCGCCCTTGATGGTGTAGCCGGCCGGGCCGGACTTCCGGGAGGTGACGCGGATGGAGCCCCGGCCGTAGGGATCGTGCTCCAGGACCTGCTCAGCCTTCTCGACCTTGGCGGTGACGACCTTCTCGACCTTGTCGGCCGTCGCGTCGACCTTCGCGGCCACCTTGTGCACATCGGCATCGACCTTGGCGGCCACCTTGTCGGCGGCGCCGTGCACCTTGGCAGCGGCACCGGCCGCCGCAGCAGCCCCGGCAGCGGCAACCTTGCCCAGGTCGGGGGCCTTCACCTTGGGGATGTCGACCGCCGCCGACACCGTTCGTCCCTCAGGAACCTCGCGAGTCACCTTGCGGATCATCATCGCGAGTGTCAGCAGCAGGCCGAGCAGGAAGGCCAGGGCCATCAGCCACCAATTGACGTCGTGCATCAACGCGCTCCAATCTCACGCGAGCCGGCCGGGAATGCGGCGATCGCCTCTTCCCTGCTGGTCCGACTTACGGTCATGACCGCGATCACCCAGGCGACCCCGGAGCCGACCAGGAAAGCCAGCACGTACCACAACCACTGTCCCCAAAAACTCATCTCGATAACTCCTAGTCGACCTTGATCTCGGTGCGGCGGTTCTCGGCCCGGCCCGCTTCGGTGTCATTGCTGGCGACCGGCTCGGAAGACCCGGCGCCCTTGCTGGTGACGGCGTTGGAGCCGACGCCCTGCGACACCAGGTACGCGGCGACGGTCTTGGCCCGGTTCTCGCTCAGCGGTCCGTTGATGTCGTCGGTGCCGGTGTTATCGGTATGTCCGATCACCGTGACCTTCGCGTCCGAGCAGGCTTTGAGCGCGGTGACCACGGACGACAGTTCCTGGATGCCGTCCTGGCTGAGCTGGTCGCTGCCGGTCTCGAACTTCAGCGGCACGGCGAGTTCGGCGTTGATCGTCGCCTGCAGGTTGTCGCAGGACACCTTGGCGCCCTTGAGCGTGATGTTGTTGATGATCTGGGCATTCGGCCAGCCGGCCTTCGCGGCCGCTTCGACGGCGTCCTTGACCTCTTGGCTCGGCGCGGTACCCGTCAGCGTCAGGGTGCCGCCGTCAACGGTGTAGCGGAAGTCGCCGATGTCACCGGCGGCCTTGAACAGGGCGCCGAGCCCAGAGAAGTCCGGCGCGACCGCACCCGCCGCGATGTCGATCTTGTCGATGAGGTTCACGCCACCGCCCAGCGCCGCCTTCAGCGCCGCCAGCAGGGAATTCTTGGACGCGAGGTCAGGCAGCAGGCCCGTCAGGGTGAAGTCCTTGCCGTTGCGCAGGATCGACAGCGGCGAGAAGTTCAGCGAAGGCAGCGAGACGTTGGGCGCCGTCGCGTTGATGCTCGGCGCAGTGACGTTCACCTTGGGCTTCAGTGCGCCCCATCCAAGCCAGCCGAACAGCAGCGGGATCAGCAGCAGGCCGAGCAGCCAGCCCAATCCCGGCGAACGCCGGTAGTACCGCGACTCGGTGTGCCACTCAGTCTTGGTGGCGGTCACGCGCGCATCGCCGGACCCCGTCATCGGTTTCCTCCTCCGCCACAAAATGGCGTGTCAATTACAACGAACCGGAGCAACATACGACACCCCCGGCTCAAATACCAGCAAATTGAACCGGTTGCCCGAATCCGCCGGGGGCTGGCTCAGGGGTTAACCGCGAGCAGGTCGATGACGAAGATCAGCGTCTTACCGGACAGCCGATGTCCCGAACCGGCGGGCCCGTAGGCGAGCGCGGGCGGGATCACCAGTTGACGGCGGCCACCGACCCGCATGCCGGGGATACCGTCCTGCCAGCCCTGGATGAGGCCTCGCAGCGGGAACGTGATGGACTCCCCGCGGTTCCAGGAGCTGTCGAACTCCTCTCCGGTGTCGTACTCGACGCCCAGATAGTGAACGTCGACAGTGGCACCCGGCGTGGCTTCTGCGCCGTCGCCGACGACGAGGTCGGTGATGATCAGTTCGGTCGGGGCCGGGCCGCCGGGAAACTCGATGTCAGGTTTGGTACTCACCCGGCCCACCGTAGTCGAGACTGGGGACATGACCGCCCAACCGGCTCTCGACGCCGTCGTTGTCGGAGGTGGGCACAACGGTCTGGTGGCGGCGGCCTATCTGGCCCGCGCCGGCTTGCGGGTGCGGGTACTGGAACGTCTAGACACGGTCGGCGGCGCAGCGGTGTCCGAACAGGCCTTCGACGGAGTCGACGCCCGCCTGTCCCGCTATGCCTACCTGGTCAGTCTGCTGCCGGCCCGGATCATCGACGACCTGGGCGCCCCGGTCCGGCTGGCCCGCCGCCGGTTCTCCTCCTACACCCCGGACCCGGCCGACGGGGGTCGCCGCGGCCTGCTGATCGGACCCCACTCGACGTTCGCCGCGGTCGGCGCCAGCGCTGACGAGGCCGGTTTCGCCGAGTTCTATCGCCGCTGCCGCGCGCTCACCGAGCCGCTGTGGCCGGCGATGACCGAGCCGTTGCGCACCCGTTCCCAGGCCCGCCGCCAGGTACTGGCCGCCGGCGGAACGGACGCCGCGACCGCCTGGGACATGCTGATCGAGCAACCGATCGGAACGGCGATCACCGATTCGGTGTCCAGCGACCTGGTCCGCGGGGTGATGGCGACCGATGCCCTGATCGGCACCTTCGCCCGGCTCGACGACCCCTCGCTGCGGCAGAACGTCTGCTTTCTCTACCACCTGCTCGGGGGCGGCACCGGGCTGTGGGACGTCCCGGTCGGCGGCATGGGGGCGGTGAGCGGTGCGCTGGCAGCCGCAGCCCGAGGGCACGGCGCGGAAATCCTCACCGGCGCCGAAGTGCTGGCGGTGACGCCCGACGGGCAGGTGCGCTACCGGCACGGCGACGCAGAACATGGAGTGCAGGCGCGGTTCGTGCTGGCCAACGTCACACCCGCGGTACTCGCGACGCTGCTCGACGAACCCGCGCCCGACCTCGCCGACGGATGCCAGGTCAAGGTGAACCTGCTGCTGCGCAGGCTGCCGCGGCTAAGCGACGGCACGGTCACCCCCGAGCAGGCTTTCGGCGGCACGTTCCACATCAACGAGACCTGGTCGCAACTCGACGCCGCGTACACCGCGGCGGATGCCGGGGAGATCCCGGACCCGCTGCCCTGCGAGATCTACTGCCACTCGCTGACCGATCCGAGCATCCTGTCAGCCGAACTTCGCGAGTCCGGAGCGGCGACGCTGACGGTGTTCGGCCTGCACGTACCGCACCGGCTCCAGCTCAGCGACCCGGACGCCATGCGGCAGCGGCTGACCGACGCGGTACTGGCGTCACTGAACTCGGTACTGGCCGAACCGGTTCAGGACGTCCTGATGTACGACGCGCACGGCCGTCCGTGCATCGAGACCAAGACCACCGTCGACCTCGAAAGAACCCTGTGGATGACCGGCGGGAACATCTTCCACGGAGCGCTGGACTGGCCGTTCGTCCCCGACGACGAGCCACTGGACACCGCGGCACAACAGTGGGGTGTGGCGACGGCGCACCCGCGGATCCTGATGTGCGGGTCAGGCGCGCGCCGCGGCGGGGCGGTCTCGGGCATCGGCGGCCACAACGCCGCGATGGCCGTACTGGCCGGTCAGCGCCCGTCGATCGCCACGTAGTCGCGCTCGAGGTAGCCGGTGTAGATCTGGCGTGGACGGCCGATCTTGTTGGGCTCCTCGTGCATCTCCCGCCAGTGCGCAATCCAGCCCGGCAGGCGGCCCAGTGCGAACAGCACGGTGAACATCCGGGTCGGGAATCCCATCGCCCGGTAGATCACCCCGGTGTAGTAGTCCACGTTGGGGTAGAGCTTGCGCTCGATGAAGAACTCGTCGGTGAGTGCGATCTCTTCGAGGGCCTTGGCGATGTCCAGCAGTTCGTCGTCACCGCCGAGCTTGGCCAGGATCTTGTCGGCCTGCTCCTTGACGATGCGCGCCCGCGGGTCGTAGTTCTTGTACACGCGGTGGCCGAAGCCCATCAGCTTCACGCCGTCCTCGCGGTTCTTGACCTTGTTCACGAAGTCGCGGACGTCGCCCCCTGCGGCGCGAATCTTCTCCAGCATCTCCAGCACCGACTGGTTGGCGCCGCCGTGCAGCGGCCCCCACAGCGCGTTGATGCCGCCGGAGATCGAGGTGAACAGGTTGGCCTGCGACGAACCGACCAGTCGCACCGTCGAGGTGGAGCAGTTCTGTTCGTGGTCGGCGTGCAGGATCAGCAGCATGTCCAGCGCGCGGACGATCTCGGGGTCCACCTCGTAGGGCTCGGCGGGGAAACCGAACGTCATCCGCAGGAAGTTCTCCACCAGGCTCAGCGAGTTGTCCGGGTAGAGGAACGGCTGGCCGACCGACTTCTTGTAGGCGTAGGCGGCGATGGTCGGCAGCTTCGCCAGCAGCCGGATCGTGGAGAGTTCGACCTGCTTGTTGTCCAGCGGGTCCAGGGAGTCCTGGTAGTACGCCGAGAGGGCGTTGACCGCGCTGGACACCACCGGCATCGGGTGGGCGTTGCGGGGGAATCCGTCGAAGAACCGCTTGAGGTCTTCGTGCAGGAGGGTGTGGCGCTGGATCTGGGTGGTGAACGCGGCGAGCTTGTCGGCGGTGGGCAGTTCGCCGTAGATCAGCAGGTAGCTGACCTCCAGGAACGTCGACTTCTCCGCGAGTTGCTCGATCGGATAGCCGCGGTAGCGCAGGATGCCGGCGTCGCCGTCGATGTAGGTGATCGCACTCTTGGTCGACGCGGTATTGACGAACCCCTGGTCGAACGTCGTGTAGCCGGTCTTGGACAGCAACGGTCCCAGTGCGAACCCGTCGGAGCCCTCGGTGGCGTGGACGATCTGCAGGTCGATCTCCCCGCCGGGGTAGCGAAGGGTGGCGGTGTCGTCGGTTTCGGCCACATCAGCCCCTATCTGGCGCGATCTTCAGCGTGGGACGGCCCTGCCGGACCATCCTGAGTGACGGTACTGCGCGTTCGAGGAGAACGTAGTCGCTATGGTCCCTCCCCGCCCGCCGGGGGCGGTGCGAGGGGGGTGGTTTCAGGTCGGGTGCCAGGGCTGCCACAGCCGGGCGAATACGGCGTAAGCACTCTCGATCCGGTCGCTGATGGCTTCCGGTCCGCCAACATCGGTGCCAGGGTCGCCCAGGGCCGAGGCCATCAGCACCGCCCAGGTGTCGAACAACACCCGGATCGCGGGGTGCGTCACCGGCACACGCTTCGGGGGGGCCATCGCGGGTATCACCGCGCGGGTGGCACCGGCGGGCCGCAACTCGACGGCCGCCAGGCCGAGAGACGCCGAACCGTTGATGATGAGCAGCATTCCGCGCACCCGGTCAAGCGACGCCGTATCCGGGGAATCCCTTTCCGCCGCGCGGAAAACCTCCAGATGCGCCCGGACCATCGCCTCGTGCTCGGTGATGTCGGCGGGCTGGCGCCCCACGGCTTCGGCGATGAGTTCGCCGACGTCCTCGACCATCGCCCAGATGACAGCTTCCTTGTTCGGGAAGTACCGACTGAACGTGCGAGGTGAGACGTCGGCACCGGCCGCGATCTGCTCGACCGTCGTGGCGTCGAATCCCTGATCGACGCAGAGCCGGGCGGCGACGTCGACGATCGTGGCCCGGGTGCGTTGCTTCTTGCGTTCCCGCAGACCGACGGCCGAATCTCCCGGGCGATCTGTCACTAATCAATCGTAGGCCGGTCTCCCGAACTTCGCCGGGGGATCATGGTCGGCACTGGCCTCAGGGCGAATCCGTCGTCACGAGCCCGGCCGGTATCGCAGGAACGCCGGCGCGGCCAGTGCGGCGATCAGCACCCCGGCCACCACCTGCGCTCCCCCGCCGGCGGCGGCGGCCGTCGTTCCCACGGCCGCGGCGGCGGCGCCGTGCACCGCGTCGGCCAGCCGCGGACCGCCGGCCACCACGACGATGAACACCCCCTGCAACCGGCCGCGAAGATCGTCGGAGGCGGCCTCCTGCAACAGCGTCGAGCGGAACGCCGCCGAGACCATGTCCGCAGCGCCGCCGACGGCCAGGAAGACCAGCGCCAGCCACAGCATTCCCCCGGCTCGCCCGCCGGCCAGCCCGCCGGCCAGCCCGAACCCGCACATGGCCAGGCCCCACACCACGATGGAGATCACCACCACCAGACCCTGGCGCCGGATGTGCGGCAGCCAGCCGGAGAACACCCCGCCCGCGACCGCACCCGCCGAGATCGCCGCGGCCAGCAGCGCCATGGTCGTGCCACCCTCGACCGGGCCGCCAAAGCTCTCGTGGGCCAGCTGGGGAAACAACGCGCGCGGCATGCCGAAGATCATCGCGATGAGGTCCACCACGAACGACATCAGAACGATCTGGTTGCCGGCCAGGTAGCGGAATCCTTCCAGCACAGCCCCGAATCCCCATCGCGACTGCCCTTGCACGGCAACGGATTCGGTGGACGGCATCGGCGACAGCCGGATCGTCGCCCAGATCGCGGCAAGACAGGTGATCGCGTCGATCGCGTAGAGCGTCGACAGGTCGACCCAGCGGAGCAGCACTCCCGCCAGCAGTGGGCCGGCGATGGCGCCGAACTGCTGCACGGTCATGGTCAGCGAGTTCGCGGCGGGCAGTTGTTCGATGGGCAGCATCCGGGGGATCGCCGCGCCGCGGGTGGGCCAGTTCACCGCGAAGAACGCCTGCTGCACCGCGAGCAGGACCAGAACCACCCAGACCTGATTCTCGCCCCAGTCGAACCCCAGAGCGGCCTGCGCCCACAGCAGCACCGAAGCCCCGGCGAGCCCGCAGGAGGAGACGATCAGCAACATCCTGCGGTCGAAGGCGTCGGCCCACGCACCGCCGAGCAGACCGAAAACCACCAGCGGCACGAGGGCGAACAACCCGGCCAGCCCCACATAGGCGGAGTTTCTGGTCAGCGCGTAAAGCTGCACGGGCACCGCGAACACCGTCAGGTTGGCTCCGATCACCGTGACGATGCCGGCCAGCCACAGCCGGCGGAAGTCCGGTGACCGCAGTGGCGTGACGTCTGCGAGCAGACCCACTCTCAGGGTTGCAAACGCTCGATGCGGTCGCCGCTCACGCGAATCCTGTTGTGGATCCGGTTCTCTCGACCCTGCCAGAACTCGATCACTTCCGGTGCCATCCGGTACCCACCCCAGTGCGGCGGGACCGGGATGGCGTCATGGCCGGCGAATCGTTCGGTCACCTCAGCCAGGCGATCCACCAGTTCGGCGCGCGAACCGATGGGATTCGACTGCTCGGAGGCCCAGGCACCCAGTTGCGACCCACGCGGCCGGCGGGCCCAGTATTCGGCGGTCTCGTCCGCCGACACCTTGGCGACTGGGCCGCGGAGATGGACCTGTCGGCCCAGCGCGTACCAGGGGAACGTCACCGACGCGTACGGCGTGGCCGCCAGGTCGGCACCCTTTGCGGAGTCGTAGTTGGTGTAGAAGGTGACTCCGTCTTCGTCGACGCTCTTACACAGCACCGACCGGGTCACGGGCCGGCCGTCGTGGACGGTGGCCAGAACCATCGCGTTCGGTTCGGCGACGCCGGCCTCTTCGGCCTCGTCAATCCAGTTGTGCAACAAGGCAAGCCATCCATCGGCGAGCCAGTCGACGTCGAGGTCGCTGCTGCCGTCCTTCTCCACCGAGCCGTACTCGACCCGCATCGAGGCAAGCCGGTGACCGGGCCTCGGGGATTCGCCCGCGCGATCGTCGTCAGTCACGGCCTCACCGTACGCCGCCCGGGGCGCCGGGGGTACCGATGGTGGGTGCGAGAATCCGGATCATGACAGTGCTACCGGACGGCTTCGTCCCGGGCCTCGAGGGCGTCGTCGCATTCACCACCGAGATAGCCGAACCTGACCGCGACGGCGGCGCGCTGCGCTACCGGGGTGTGGACATCGAGGATCTCGTGGGGCATCGGGTCACCTTCGGCGACGTGTGGGCGCTACTGGTCGACGGACACTTCGGGGACGGCCTGACCCCGGCCGAGCCGTTCCCGCTGCCGATCCGAACCGGCGACGTCCGCGTCGACGTCCAAGCCGGGCTGGCGATGATGGCCCCGATCTGGGACTACCAGCCCCTGCTGGACATCGACGAACGGACGGCCCGCGACCAGCTGGCGCGGGCCTCGGTGATGGCGCTGTCCTATGTGGCGCAGGCCGGGCGTGGCCTTGGAGCGCCGCCCGTCCCGCAGCGCGTCATCGACCAATGCTCCACCATCACAGAGCGATTCATGACGCGCTGGCACGGCGAGCCCGACCCGCGTCAGGTAGAGGCCATCGACGCCTACTGGGTATCGGCGGCCGAGCACGGGATGAACGCCTCGACGTTCACCGCGCGGGTGATCGCCTCCACCGGAGCCGACGTGGCCGCCGCCCTGTCGGGCGCGGTGGGCGCGATGAGCGGACCCCTGCACGGGGGCGCGCCGGCACGCGTGATCCCGATGGTGGCCGAGACCGAACGCAGCGGGGACGCGCGGGCGGTGGTCCGCGGAATCCTGGATCGCAAGGAGCGGCTGATGGGTTTCGGCCACCGGGTCTACCGGGCCGAGGATCCGCGGGCCCGGGTGCTGCGGGCCACCGCGCAACGGCTGGACCTCCCGCGCTACGAGGTGGCCGCCGCTCTGGAGCAGGCCGCACTGACCGAGTTGAGGGAACGCCGCCCGGACCGGGCCATCGAGACCAACGTCGAGTTCTGGGCCGCGGTCATCCTGGATTTCGCCGGAGTGCCGCCGCAGATGATGCCGGCGATGTTCACCTGCGGGCGTACCGCGGGTTGGTCCGCGCACATCCTGGAGCAGAAGCGCCTCGGCAAGCTCATCCGGCCGGCGGCGGTCTATGTCGGCCCGGGACCGCGTCCTGCGGATTCGGTGCCGGGCTGGGCCGAGATCGCACACACCTGAACTAGCGCGGCGACCTTAACGCCAGGGCGGCCTTCCGCCGGATTTCCCGCCACGGCGTCACCGCCGGTGGTTCTGCCGCGGCGAGCATGTCGTCCACCGCGGTGAATTTGACCCGTGGCCGGCCCTGCGCCTCGCCTCGGGCGGTCTCGGCGGCATCGATGGCCCGCCACCCGCGCCGGTTCACCACGTGGGGCTGACGGGCCGCGATCGCCCGGTCGAGCGCCGACCGCCGCCCGGCCGGATCGGTCAGCAGGCCGGCGTTGAAGTCGTCGACCACCGCGGCCACGGTCTGCATGGCACAGGACTTGTTGGTGCCGATGAACCCGGTCGGGCCGCGCTTGATCCAACCCGCGACGTAGACACCGGGGACCACCCGCCCATCGGTGTTGGGCACCACGCCCGCGTCGTCGTCGAACGGCAATCCGGCGACGGGCTTACCCCGAAAGCCGATCGCGGAGAGCGCTAGGCCGGCGTCGAGAGTCACGCCATCCGATGTGCCGGTCCGGGTGAACTCGACCCCGGAGGCGCTGGTGGAGCCGAGGATTCGCACCGGGGTCAGCCGGTAGGCCAGCCGGATGCGCGGCCGGTGGCACGGCATCGACGACGACGGCAGCCCGGCCAGGATCTCGAGCTTCGAGCGGGTCATCGGGTCGGCGGCGGCCTCAAGGTCGTCGCCGACGGCGTGAAGCGCGCTGTGCACCAGTTCACGGTCGGCGTCGTCGAGCATCACTTCTCGTGCGCCGGTCAACCCGATCAGTTCCGGCAGCGTGAACGCCGAATCGGCCGGTCCGCGCCGGGCGGCGACGACCACCTCCCGGACCGCGGAGTCACGCAAGACTTTGAGCGCGTGGTCCGAGATATCCGTGTGGGCAAGGCTTTCCGGATCCGCGGTGAGAATCCGCGCGACGTCGAGGGCGACGTTGCCGTTGCCGACGATGACCGCCCGCTCACCGCCGAGGTCGACATCCCACTCGGAGAAGTCGGGGTGGCCGTTGATCCATGCGACGAATTCCGTCGCGGTGCCGGTACCGGGCAGCCCCATGCCCTCGACGTTGAGCCGGCGATCACCGGAAGCGCCCACCGCATACAGCACGGCGTGGTGGTGATCGAGCAGTTCGTCGTGCGAAATATCGCGTCCCACTTCGACATTGAGGTAGAAGCCGAACCCGCGGTGCCGGGTCATCCGGTCGAACAAGCTGGTGACGCCTTTGGTGCTCGGATGGTCGGGGGCTACCCCGGAGCGCACCAGCCCGTAGGGCGTGGGCAGCCTGTCGAAGACGTTGACCCGAACCCCGCGCTGGGTCAGCAGCTCATCGGCGGCGAACATCCCGGCCGGCCCGGAACCGACCACCGCCACAGTCAACGGGGTCGCGCCGCGGCGCACCCGCGGGGCCGGGATGACCGGGGCCAGCTTGCTGGTGGGCGCCACCCGTTCACCCTCCGGTCGCGGCGGGTAGTGCGCGGCGTTGAGCGCGGCGAACGGGAGCTGCTCGGCGGTGAGCCGGGTATCGGCGACGATCGCACCCACCGGGCAGGCCGTCACGCAGGCGGCGCAGTCCACACACGCCACCGGGTCGATGTAGAGCATCTCGGTGGTCGCGAAGCCCGGCTCGTCCGGGCTGGGGTGGATGCAGTTGACCGGGCAGGCGTATGCGCAGGACCCGTCGCTGCAACACGGCTGGGTGATTACATGAGGCACAGACGTGGCGTCCGATTCAAGCGGCGCTGGCGATGTGCCGCCGCTGGGGTTCGCTGCGGAACCGGTTGGGCGGACCGTCGATCTTGCAGAGCCGCCACATCAGCTTCGCCGCCGAGTTCATCATGCCGGTGTCGAAGCACAGGGTGCGGACGTCGCCGAACATGTCGCGCAACATCTTTCGGGACTCCGGCGCCCGGAAGAACAGCTCCTTGCGCACCGCCATCGGGATGCCGAACTCGCGGAAGAAGCTCCGCGGCGGCACGATGATCGCCTGGCAGAACAGGCGCAGGATCATCGGAACGAACAGCGACAGCCAGAACTTCGGCCCGCGGGGGAACCCGGGCAGGCGCTTGCGCAGGTACTCATGGGCAAACGAGATGTGGCGGGCCTCCTCGGCCACGTGGATGGCCATCACCTTCTCCATGATCGGGTGCACCGCCCGGCCTTCGCGGAGCACATCCTTCTGGGTGTGGTCGATCGGCTCCTCGCCGGCGAGCACCCCGAAGAAGAAACCCACCGGGATCACCAGGGCGAACAACGGAATCAGCGGCGACACCCAGCGCAGCACCCTCGGCATGCCCGGCACGTCGACGCCGATTCGGTTCACCAACTCCTGGAACATCAGGGTGTGGTTGCACTCCTCGGCGGCCTCGTGGATGCAGTACCGGTATTCCGGCGAGCCGTTGGGCACCCAGAACGTGTAGTTCATCAACCCCCGGATCAAGATCGACTCGAACTGCAGGCCCACTTTGGCGATGTTGGCCTGACGCCACTGTCCGATCTCGATCTGCGTCGACGTCGGTTGGGACAGATACCAGGGGTGACGTCCGATTGGATCGGTCATCGGGAGGATCCAGCGCTCGTCGTCGGCGGTCACCGCGAAGCCGGGCGAGTCCCAGTCGATGTCGATGTAGGGGTTGAAACTCCTGCGAACCGAGCCTTCGGACAAGGTTCCGAGCATGTCCACATAGGCGGTGTCGTCGCGCACCTCCATGTTGCGGCGCCAGCGCCTAACCATCCGGGTTCTTGCCATGTCAGCCTCCCGCGAGGTTTACAAATGGGGTGCGATTGTCCACTGCGTGAGCAGACGGTACCGCAGGTACCGGGTATCTGTAAATAGCTCGATTTTCCGCCCGGGGGTGCCGGAAATTACGCTTGGCGACATGGCCGATCCCGCTGCACTCACCATCCCCGCCGATCTCAAGCCCGCCGACGGCCGCTTCGGCTGTGGTCCGTCCAAGGTCCGCCCCGAACAACTGACGGCGCTGACCACCACCGGCGCCGCGCTGTTCGGCACCTCCCACCGGCAGGCACCGGTGAAGAACCTGGTCGGGCGGGTCCGCGACGGCCTGCGCGAGCTGTTCTCCGCGCCCGACGGCTACGAGGTGATCCTGGGCAACGGCGGCGCGACGGCGTTCTGGGACTGCGCCGCGTTCGGGCTGATCGACAAGCGCTCGCTGCACCTGACCTTCGGCGAGTTCAGCGCGAAGTTCGCCTCCGCGGTGGCCGCCAACCCGTTCGTCGGCGACCCGATCGTGGTCAAGGCAGATCCCGGCAGCGCGCCCACCCCGACGTCGGACCCCTCGGTCGACGCCGTCGCCTGGGCGCACAACGAGACCTCCACCGGCGTCGCGCTCCCGGTCAGCCGGCCCGACGGCGACGCCCTGGTGCTGATCGACGCCACCTCGGGCGCCGGCGGCCTGCCGGTGAACATGGCCGACGTCGACGCCTACTACTTCGCCCCGCAGAAGAACTTCGCCAGCGACGGCGGACTGTGGCTGGCCGTCATGTCGCCGGCCGCACTGGCCCGGGTCGAGGCGATCGCCGCGTCCGGCCGCTGGGTGCCCGAGTTCCTGTCGCTGCCGATCGCGGTGGACAACAGCCTCAAAAACCAGACCTACAACACCCCGGCGATCGGCACGCTGGTGCTGCTCGCCGAGCAGATCGACTGGATGCTGGGCAACGGCGGCCTGGACTGGGCGGTCAAGCGCACCGCCGACTCGTCGTCGCGGCTGTACTCCTGGGCGGAGTCCAGCGAGTTCGCCACGCCGTTCGTCACCGATCCGGCGCTGCGCTCACAGGTGGTCGGCACCATCGACTTCGCCGACTCCGTCGACGCCGCGGCGGTCGCCAAGGTGCTGCGCGCCAACGGCATCGTCGACACCGAGCCGTACCGCAAGCTGGGCCGCAACCAGTTGCGGGTGGCGATGTTCCCGGCCGTCGACCCCGACGACGTGACGGCACTGACCCGCTGCGTCGACTGGGTCGTCGAGCGACTCTGACCCTCCGCCTGAAACCTCTTTTGCCTCATCTGTAACACTGGCGTGTCCCTTCCGTGACAGGGGCGACGGAAGGGTTACTGTCCGGTTCAAAGGAGGTCGACATGCGGGAACTGACACTTATAGGGCTCGATGTCGACGGCAAGCACGTCATCTGTGAGGGCGGCGATCCCACCGACAAGTTCTTGATCCGAGTCGACGACAGGCTCCTGGCCGCCGTCCGGGGCGACCGCTCCCGGTCGGGCCAGCCCGCCCGGGACAGCGAGCCCCGCGGGGCGCTGCGCCCCAGGGACATCCAGTCCAGGATCCGCGCCGGCGCGTCCGTCCAGGAACTGGCCGACGCCTCCGGGGTCGACGTCGCCAAGATCGAGCGGTTCGCCAACCCGGTGCTGCTGGAGCGTGCGCGCGCAGCCGAACTGGCCACCGCCGCGCACCCGGTGCTGGCGAACGGCCCGGCAGTGGAGACCCTGCTGGAGACCATCACCGCCTCGCTGGTGTCTCGGGGCCTGAGCGCCGAGAGCACCACGTGGGACTCCTGGCGCGGCGAGGACGGCCGCTGGATCGTGCGGATGGGCTGGCAGGCCGGCCGCTCGGAGAACTTCGCACACTTCCGGTTCACGCCCGGCGCGCACGGCGGCACGGTCACCGCGATCGACGAGGCGGCCAGCGAGCTCATCGACCCGGAGTTCGAGCGACCGCTGCGTCGGGTGGCCGCCATCGCGCAACTCGAGTTCGACGCCCCGGCCGCCGAGCCGGAACCCGCTCCGGTCGTCGTGCCCGCTCCGGTGGTCGCAGCCGCCGCCCCGGAGGCCGCGCCCGCACCGCAAGCACCGCGTCCGGCGCCGGCCAAGCGCGCAAGCCGCAAGCCGGTGATCCCGGCCTGGGAGGACGTGCTGCTCGGGGTGCGCTCCAGCGGCGACCGCTGAGCTGCTACCGCAGCGCCAGCGCCACCAATACGAGCCACCCGGCGACCACGCCGACGGCTGCTCCCAGCACGAACCATCTCCGGACCGGGATCCTCCGCCAGCCCCACAGGGTAGGGGCCAGGCCGCCGACTGCGACCAGGTTCAAACCGGCCGACACCAGCGGGTGCACGCGAATCATGCCCATGCTCAGCACCACGGTGGTGCCCCCGACGACGGCGGCCACGAAAGCGGCCACCGTCAGCCCGGTTCCCCACGGCGTCGTCTCGTCGAACACCGGCGACGTCTCGTCGAACACCGGCGACGGCTCGTCGAACACCGGAGTGGGCTCGTCGAGCACCCAGTCATCGGACACGAGGTCAGGCTACTGTCTCGCGCGCTCGTAGAACGCCAGTGCCGCCGCCGTCGCGACATTGAGTGAGTCGGTTCCGCGCGACATCGGAATACGCACCCGAACATCGGCGGCCCGCATCGCGGTCTCGGTCAGCCCCGGCCCCTCCGCTCCGACCAGCACCGCCACCTTCTCCCCCGCCAGCCCGTCCATCACCTCGGCCAGGGTCGGCACCCGGGGGTCCGGAGTCATGGCCAGCGTTCGAAAGTCGCTGTCCTTCAGGAGCTTCAGCTCCTGAGGCCAGTTCTGCGCGCGGGCGAACGGCACCAGCAGCGCATGTCCCATGGACACCCGAACCGCACGCCGGTAGAGCGGGTCGGCGCAGCCGGCCCCGAACAGGACGCCGTCGACCCCGAGTCCGGCCGCGTTGCGGAAGATCGACCCCAGGTTCTCGTGGTCGTTGACGCCCTCCAGCACCGCTACCGTGCGCGCTCCGGAAAGCACCTGTTCGACCGTCAGCTCCTGCGGGCGACGCGCCGCGCCCAGCACGCCCCGGTTGAGGTGGAAGCCCACAACCTCGGCCATCACCTCCGCCGACGCGCGGTAGAACGGCACCGGCACGCCGGCGAGGTCGGCCGCCAGCTCGATCAACCGCCGCTCGGTCCCCAGGAAGGCATGCGGGGCGAACCGCGAGGCCAGCATTCGCTGAACCACCAGCACCCCCTCGGCGATCACCAGACCCTTGCCCGACGGCAGGTCGGGGCGGCGGTCGACGCTGTTGAGGTCGCGGAAGTCGTCGACGCGCGGATCGCCCGGGTCTGTGATGTCGATGACCGGTGCCACGGCCGTTACGGTAGCGGCGATAGGGTGGCGACAACATGTCCATTGAGCCCGCCGCGCCCGTCGAACCTCCCGCGCTGCCGGCCGCACTGCTCGATCCGCGGCCGGTGATCGGCGTCGGCGCGCTGCTGTGGGCAGTCGCCGCGGTGCTCGCTTTCACCGTCACCGCGCTCGAGACATGGCGGCCGATCACCGTTGCCGGGCTGGGCGTTGGCGTGTTCGGCGTACTGCTGTTCCTCTGGCAGCGCGCGGCAGCACGTCGCGGGTCGCGCGGCGCGCAGATCGGCATCGAACCCGATGCCGATTCGGCACCACACCACTGATTCGGCACCACACCACCGAGGGAGACAGCATGGCAGCGCCAATTCTGCAGGCAGAGATCGAGATCAACGCACCGGTGAGCAAGGTCTGGGGACTGGTCTCAGACCTCAGCCGGATGCCGGAGTGGAGTCCGCAGTGCCGGATCATGAAGGTGCTGGGCCCGATTCGCCCCGGCACCCGCACCGTCAACCTCAACCGTCGTGGCCTGCTGTTCTGGCCGACGACGTCGGTCATCACCGAGGTGGTTCCGGAGCGCAAGATCGCGTTCAAGATCCCGGCCAACACCACGGTGTGGAGCTATGAACTCGAGCCGACGGCCACCGGCACCAAGGTGATCGAGACCCGGCACGCCGAGAACGGCGTCACCGCTGTGTCGTCGGCGATGACCAAAGCCGCCCTGGGCGGCATCGAGCCCTTCGAGAAGGAACTCGTCGAGGGGATGAACCAGTCGCTGGCGCGAATCAAGGCCGCGGCGGAGCGCTAGCCTTCGGCAGACGCCTCGGGGTTCGGTTCGGCCTCAACCTGTTCGGGCTCGGTCGAGTCCGCCACCGCCTCGGGAGCGTCGGCGACCTCTACCGCCTCGGTAGCGTCGGCGACCTCAACCACCTCGGTAGCGTCGGCGACCTCAACCACCTCGGTCACTTCGGAAATCTCTGTGGCTTCGACTGCTTCCGCCACCTCGGCGGCAGGCGCGAGCAGAGCCACCTCGACCAGCTCGACCACGCCGTCGTCGAAGGGCTCGTACGCCGGCGATCCGGCGCCATGCGGGGCCGGGGTGTCCGAATGCGCACCGCATCCGTAGAAGAAGTCGACCACCCGCCCGTCGGCGGACATCTGGTTGCAGCAGACGCCGAACATCGCACCGAGGGCACCGGCCAGCGGCACCATGAACCCGCAGTCCCGGCATACCCGTTTGGTGGCTCGGGCCATGGCCGCCTCGGGTCCGAGTTCGCCGTCATGCCAGCGCTGGGCGGCATCTGCGCGCCCTTCGGCGCTGAGCAGCCGTCGCCGGCCCAGGCCGAGTTCGACCGCGACGTCGTCGACCACGGGATCGCCGGTGCCCATGAAACCCGGAACCAGCCGGGGATCGTCGGGCAGCGGGGCGAGCAGGTCGCCGGGACCGAGGTCGCCCGGCCGGACCCGTTCCTCCCACGGCACCCATGGCGGGGCCAGCAACGCGGTCGGGCCGGGTACCAGCACCACCTCGCTGATCGTGGCGTGATCCGCACCCGGCGCGGCAGCCACCACCACCGCCCACTGCCAGCCCTGATAGCCGGGCAGGTCTGCCAGGAATCGGTGGGTGGCTGCGGCGTCGTCGTCGAAGCTGACGCCGAGGTATTCGCCGACGGTGTCGCCGCTGAACTCGACGACGGCCTGGCGCGCCTGCTCGGCGGCATCGGTCAGCACAGCGGCAACCGCGTCCGACGGCTGGGCCGGGCGCTGCATGGTGTCGGTCGAGGTGTCCATCGCCGTCAATCTTGCCTCACGCAGGCGTACTTGGGCACGCAGGTCGGGCGCAGGCCGGGGCTTCAGGGAATGGTCGGTGGCATGGGGGACAATCGACAGCATGTCCAGACGGCTCCGCATGCCGCCGGGCGCGGGATCCGCACCCGGGCCGGAGCCTCGCCATGCCGTCCCCGGGTCCGGCGAACATCCGGGCATGGTCAACTATCCCAGCAGCGAAAACCATTACCGCCCAAGAGGTTTCGACCGGATCCAGCCTGAGGACCTGCACAGCTCCAACCGCTACCTTCCACCGCTGAACCCCGGGCACCGCCGGCCGACGGGCATGTTCGACGACCCCGACGAGAGCGAGCGCGACTCCGGGGACCGCCGCGGGCGGGGCCGGACCGCCGCCTCCCGCAGCCGCGAGATGGGGTCGCGGATGTATGACATGGTGCAGCGCGCCGCCACTGCCGACGGCGCGGACAAGTCCGGGCTGACCGCGCTCACCTGGCCGGTGGTGGCCAACTTCGCTGTCGACTCCGCGATGGCGGTGGCGTTGGCCAACACGCTGTTCTTCGCCGCGGCCACCGGCGAGAGCAAAGGCCGCGTGGCGCTGTACCTGCTCATCACGATCGCGCCGTTCGCGGTGATCGCACCGCTGATCGGGCCCGCTCTGGACCGCGTACAGCACGGGCGGCGGGCGGCACTGGCTCTGTCGTTCCTGCTGCGCACCGTCCTGGCCGTGGTGCTGATCGCCAACTACGACGGCGCCACCGGCGGCTACCCGTCCTGGGTGCTCTACCCCTGCGCCCTGGGAATGATGGTGCTGTCCAAGTCCTTCTCGGTGCTGCGCAGTGCGGTCACCCCACGCGTGATGCCACCGTCTATCGACCTGGTGCGGGTCAATTCCCGCTTGACGACGTTCGGGCTGATCGGTGGAACCATCGTCGGCGGCGGGATCGCCGCCGGAGCGGAGTACATCCTGAGCCGCCTGTTCGAACTTCCGGGCGCGCTGTTCGTCGTCGTTTTCGTGACGCTCGCCGGGGCCTCGCTGACGATGCGGATCCCGCGCTGGGTCGAGGTCACCGAGGGCGAGGTGCCCACCACGCTGACCTATCACGGCCACGGCGGCGAGTGGGACTGGCTCGACGACGAACCCACCGAGGAGATCGAGGCCCGCTCTCGCCAGGGCGAACGGCAACCCGGCACGCGACAACCATTGGGGCGCAACATCATCACCGCTCTGTGGGGCAATTGCACGATCAAGGCGATGGTGGGTTTCCTGTTCCTCTACCCGGCCTTCGTCGCCAAGGCGCACGACGCCAGCGGCTGGGTGCAGCTCGGGATGCTGGGCACGATCGGGGCGGCAGCGGCGATCGGCAATTTCGGCGGCAACTTCACCGCCGCGCGGCTGCAGCTGGGGCGCCCGTCGCAAACCGTGGTGCGGGCGGCGATCGCGGTGACCGCGATGGCGCTGGTCGCCGCGGTCACCGGCAACCTGATCATCGCGGCGGTGGCCACGCTGGTCACCTCCGCCTCCAGCGCGATCGCCAAGGCATCGCTGGACGCTTCCCTGCAGGACGACCTGCCGGAGCAATCGCGGGCCTCGGCCTTCGGCCGTTCGGAATCGGTGCTGCAGCTGGCCTGGGTGCTCGGGGGCGCACTCGGGGTCCTGGTCTACACCGAACTGTGGGTGGGCTTCACCGCCATCAGCATGCTGCTGATCCCCGGCCTCGCCCAGACGGTGGTGAGCTGGCGCGGCCACTCCCTGATCCCCGGCTTCGGCGGCAACCGCCCAGTGCTGGCCGAACCGCAGGCCAGGGTGAGCCACCGGTGAGGCGGCTGCGCGGACTGCCCGCGGTGCTGGCAGTGGTGGTGGTGCTGGTCGCGGCGGTTGCCGGCTTCGCGACCTGGCGGGTCGTCCGCGACCAGTCGAGGCTGCCCCAGATCAGCGTCTACTCCAGCGGCCACACCGCGCGGGTGGGCCCCTACCTCTACTGCAACGTCGTCAACCTCAACGACTGCGCCTCGGGCGGTGCGCAGGGGGCGCTGGCCGTCGGCGAGGCGCACCCGGTGCAACTGTCGGTGCCGTCCGCGATCAGCCACGCACCCTGGCGGCTCATCACGGCTTACGCCGACGAGCGCGACGCCACCACTGCGGCGTTCCGGCCGGACAGCCGTTATGCGGTCACGATTCCCACCGTCGACCCGCAGCGCGGTCGGGTGGTCGGCGTCGTCGTCCAACTGATGACACTGGCCCAGGACCAGAAGGGCGAACTCCACGACGTCCCGCACGCCGAATGGTCGGTCAAGCTGGACTGGAGCTGACGCGGCCAGCCCCCCTCTCGGCCGAACGTCGACTTGTTGTCCCCAAAACGCCGTTTACCCACAAATAACTCGACGTTCGGGCACCTGAGACCCCTCTGCCGTCGGAAGCGATAGCGACGGTGTTGGCATGCAGACACCGTTCCTCGCGACCGAGGTACTCGCGGCCGGCCTCGTCACTCGCCATCGCCTCACCACCGAGTACGAGGCGCTCCACCGGAACGTGTACGTCCGCAGAGGTGAACCGCTCACCCCGATCAAGCGCGCCATCGCCGCATGGCTCTGGTCGAACCGTCGGGCTACCGTGGCGGGACTCTCCGCCGCTGCGCTGCATCAGGCCCGGTGGATCGACGCTCACCTCCCGTCGGAACTCAATCGGGCCAGCCGCGACAAAACACCCGGCATCATCCTGCACAGCGATGCACTGGGAGAGGACGACGTCCTCGTCCGCGACGGAATACGACTGACCTCACCGGCCCGAACCGCCTATGACCTGGGCCGGCGAAAGGGATTACTGGACGCGGTGATTCGCCTGGACGCGCTGGCCGGGGCAACCGGGATAACGCCCATCGAGGTCGAACACCTCGCCGACAGCCACGCCGGCGCACGCGGGATCGTCCAACTCCGACGAGCGCTGCACTTGATGGACCCCGGGGCGGAGTCGCCCTATGAAACCCGCACCCGACTGGCGTTGATCAACGCGGGGCTGCCCAAGCCGAGCACCCAGATCGTCGTCCGCAACGACGGACGCTTCGTGGCCCGCCTCGACATGGGCTGGCGGGAGTGGAAGGTGGCCGTCGAGTTCGACGGCGCACACCACTGGACGGATCCGGCCCAACGCACTCGCGACATCGACCGCTGGGCGGAATTGGAGGCGATCGGCTGGCGGATCGTGCGAGTCAGCGCAGGCTTGCTCCAGAACCGGCCATGGATCGTGATCGCGCGGGTGCGCGATGCGCTGCGCTTAGCGGGCGCAAACCTCTGACGAACGTCGACTTGTTGGGGCGATTTCGGTGAAATGACGCCAATAACTCGACGTTCGGCGAGCGAGACTAGGCGTCCAACTCCCGGGCCACCGCCCGCAGCACCTCGGACACCCGATGGGCGATCTTGCGGTCGGGGTAGCGGCCGCGCCGCAACTCGGGCTGCACCGCGCCCTCCAGCAGCGTGATCATGTCCTCGACCATGCCGTGCAACTCGTCGGGAGAGTGCTTGTGCTCGGCGGCGGCGGCCTCGCGGCGGGTGCGCGTCAGGCTGGGCGGCGGATCGATCAGTTTGACGCTCAAAGCCTGCGGCCCGCGTCGTCCCGAGGCGAGCCCGAACTCGACCTTCTGGCCGGCCTTGAGGTCCTCGACGCCCGCGGGCAACGCCGAGGAACGCACGTAGACGTCTTCGCCGTCCTCCTGAGACAGGAAGCCGAAGCCTTTTTCGGCGTCGTACCACTTCACCTTGCCGGTCGGCACTGGAATCTCTCCCTACTGGTCGTTGACCACATGGTCACTGACGACGGCGATCCTACTCACCGCTGTTGGGTAGGCTGCCCGTCGGAGGAGTAATGCGGCTGATCCTGAACGTCATCTGGCTCTTGTTCGGCGGTTTGTGGCTGGCACTGGGCTACCTCGCCGCGGCTCTGATCTGCTTCCTGCTGATCGTGACCATCCCGTTCGGGTTCGCCGCGGCCCGGATCGCGCTGTACGCGCTGTGGCCCTTCGGCCGGACCATCGTCGACAAGCCCGGCGGCCCGAGTGCGGGCGCAACCATCGGCAACGTGATCTGGATTCTGCTGTGCGGTCTGTGGCTGGCGATCGGCCACATCGTCACCGCTGTGGGGATGGCCCTGACGATCGTCGGGATTCCGCTGGCACTGGCCAACCTCAAACTCATCCCGGTCTCGCTGATGCCCTTGGGCAAGGAGATCGTCCCGGTCGCCGACAAGACCCCGGCTCAACTCCGGACCTACCGGTGACGGTGACCCTCGGCCTGCCGGGCTTCCGGCACGACGGCCACGTCGCCGAGGAGATGCCCACCGAGGGCCCACTGGTCGACACCTTCGGCCGCGCGGCCACCGATCTTCGGGTTTCCCTCACCGATCGCTGCAACCTGCGCTGCCGGTACTGCATGCCGGCCGACGGTCTGGACTGGCTGCCCGACGAGAGTCTGCTGTCCGGCGATGAACTCGCCCGCCTGCTGCGGTTGGCCGTCACGCGACTGGGGATCACCAGCGTCCGATTCACCGGTGGCGAGCCTTTGCTCTATCGCGGACTCGACGACGTCATCGCCGCAACCGCCGCGCTGAGCCCCCGCCCAGAGATCGCGCTCACCACCAACGGCGTCGGTCTTGCACGACGCGCCCACAGCCTGGCCCGCGCAGGACTCGACCGGGTCAACATCTCGTTGGACACCCTCGATCCGGAGCGCTTCACCGCGATCACCCGCCGCGACCGCCTCGACGCGGTGCTCGACGGCCTCGCCGCCGCCGCCGAGGCCGGGTTGCGGCCGGTGAAGGTCAACGCGGTGCTCGATCCGCAGAACGGCGCCGACGACGCCGTCGAACTGTTGAGGTTCTGCCTGCGGCACGGCTACCAGTTGCGGATCATCGAGCAGATGCCCCTCGACGCCGGGCACGAGTGGCGCCGCGAGGCCGCCCTGCGCTCCGACGACGTGCTGGCCGCCCTGCACCGGAATTTCCGATTGCAGGACGACCCCACGCCGCGCGGCGCGGCCCCCGCGCGCCTGTGGCGGGTCGACGGCGGACCGGCGACCGTCGGCATCATCGCCTCGGTGTCGGAGCCGTTCTGCTCGGCATGCGACCGCACCCGACTGACGGCCGACGGCCAGGTCCGCAACTGCCTGTTCGCCACCGCCGAGACCGATCTGAGAGGCCTGCTGCGGGACGGCGCCGACGACCGTCGGGTCGAACTCGCGTGGCGGGCGGCGATGTGGCGGAAGGCCGCCGGACACGGCATCAACGCGCCCGGATTCATGCAACCGCAGCGGCCGATGAGCGCCATCGGGGGCTGACTATGACCGACGTCACTGCCTCCGGCACCGCCGTGCCAGTAACCGTCAGGTTGTTTGCTGCAGCCCGTGATGCCGCCGGAACGGACACCCTTGCACTGCGGGTCCCCCGGGGAGCGACGATCGCCGACGCAATCCGAGAACTCTGTGGCCAGAGTGACAATTTGGCACTTGTGTTACAGAAGTGTTCATACCTGTGTGACGGAGTAGCGGTGCGCGACAAGGCAACTGTGCTGAGCGCCCACCAGACCCTCGACGTCCTTCCCCCCTTCGCCGGCGGGTAACAGTGATTTACGTCACATCACGATTAGGTCACAGCGTGGCTACGGACCGATCAACTCCCGCCCGCACCAGCGTCAACGCTGGGGATTTAGAGCTCCTTTAATATTTGCCAGCTGGGGAAACGCTGCTCGCTTGAAAAGGTGACGCGTTTCGCGGCAGCCGTTACCGTCGTTGACGGCCCGCCACTCGTCGCGGCAGGCCCTCTCCGCTCCCACGCACCATGCTCCATCCACCTGAGCGGAGAGCACGACGAACCACCTTCGGATGGAGGCGGTGGACCGGCCGGCACTCACGCCGACTGCGGGACGCCCGAATCGCGAAAGGAAAAAATTGTTATGGGACGGCATCGCAAACCTTCCACGTCTTCTGTCAGCGTCGCCAAGCTCGCCGTGACCGGCGTGGTCATCGGGGGCAGCGGCCTCGGGATGGCCGCCGGCGCCCAGGCTGCTTCCGACACAGAGTGGGACACCGTCGCCCGCTGTGAGTCCAGCGGCAACTGGGCCATCAACACCGGCAACGGCTACCAGGGCGGGTTGCAGTTCTCGCCCAGCACCTGGCTCGGCTACGGCGGCGGGCAGTTCGCGTCCGCGGCCAACCTGGCCTCCCGCGATCAGCAGATCGCGATTGCGGAGAAGGTGCTGGCCGGGCAGGGCCGCGGCGCCTGGCCGGTGTGCGGTCGCGGTTTGTCCGGCCCCACACCCCGGTCGGTGAGCAACCAGACCGCGCCCAAGCCTGCCGCGCCGGCCGCAGCCGCGGACGCCCCCCAGGCACCCGCCCCGGCCGCACCTGACGCACCCAACGTCGACTCCACTGTCGTCGAGGTGCAGAACATCAGTGTCGGCGAAGACCCCAACGCCAAGGCCGATGCCGCTCCGCTGGTCGCCGCGGACACCATCGTCGAGGTCAGCGCCACCCCGGCGGCCGTCGAGGACACGATCGTCGAGGTGAGCGCCACCCCGGTGGCGGTCGACGACCAGATCGTGGCCGTCGGCGGCGAGCTGGCCGACAGCGGTGACGCGCCGATCGTCCCGGTCGCCCACCCGGCTCCCGCAGCACAGGCCGCTCCGGCGGCGGTGCCCGCAGCCCCGGCCCCGGCGGCAGCAGCACCGGCCACCACAGCACCGGCCACCACGGCGACCGGTGCAGGCACCACGACCGTCGGTGCAAGCACGGCTGCCCCCGCCTCGACCGCCACGGTCGCGGTCGGCCAGACCGGCATCCCGCACCTGCCCAGCCCGCACAATCCCCCGCCGGGCACCAGTGACGAGCCGGTGGGTCCCGCCGGCAACGCCAACGTCAGCTACCTCAAGGAGCTGTGGCACGCCGTGCAGAACCAGGAGATCGACCGCAACGATCTCATGCTCGCGCTGGCGTCCCGCTCGCTGAACACCCCGGTTCAGAGCGACGCCGGCCCGGCCCCGGTCGCGGCGGACGCCGTGATCGTCGACGTCCCGGCCGACAACTAGGCGCAGTTCACCCACTCGTCGGTGCCGTCGGCGAAGAACTGGTGTTTCCACACCGGTAGCCGATGCTTGACGGCGTCGACGATCCGCGCGCAGGCCGCGAAAGCCTCCTGACGGTGATCGGCCGCCACAGCCACAACCAGCGCGGCGTCCCCGATCGCCAGGGCGCCGACGCGGTGGCTGGCGGCCAGGGCCCGTAGTCCCTCGGCGGATGCGGCCACTTCGGCGAGCACCTCGAACAGGGTTTCCCCTGCGGACGGGTGCGCCGAGTACTCCAACCGGAGCACCTCCCGGCCGCCGTCGTGGTCGCGGACCACGCCCGCGAAGCCGACGACCGCCCCGGCACCGCGATGGGCGACGAGGTCTTCGTGGTCGGGCAGGGAGATCGGCTCGTCGGTGATCTCCGCGCGCAGGATCCGGGTCATCGGTGGTCTCCCCCTGCCAGTTGATCGAGCGCATGGTCGAGGACGCCGGCCAGCACCCCCAGCCCGTCGCGGACCCCACCGGTCGAACCGGGCAGGTTCACGACCAGGGTGCGCCCGGCGACGCCGCAAACCCCGCGCGAAAGCACCGACGTCGGCACCGCCGGTAGGCCGGAACGGCGGATCGCGTCGGCCAGCCCGGGGATCTGATAGTCGACCACCGCCACAGTGGCCTCCGGGGTGGCGTCGGTCGGCGATATCCCGGTCCCTCCGGAGGTGAGGACGACGTCGACGCCGTCGGAGATCGCGGTCTGCAACGCCTCGGTGACGGCAGGACCGTCGGCGACCACCGCCGCCGGGGGGACCTCGAAGCCACGTTCGGCCAGCCAGTCGACGATTAGCGGGCCGCAACGGTCCTCGTACGCCCCGGCCGCAGCGCGGGTGGAGGCGATCACGACACGGGCGGTGCGCGTCATCTACGGGGTCCAGACGCCGGTTTTGCCGCCCTCTTTGCGCATCACATGGATAGCGTCCAGGCGTGCCCCGGGGTCGACGGCCTTGATCATGTCGTAGACGGTCAGGCCGGCCACCGACGCAGCGGTGAGCGCCTCCATCTCCACCCCGGTCCGGTCGGTGGTGCGGGCGGTCGCCGTCACCTCGATGGCGCAGTCGGAGATGACGAAGTCGACATCGACTCCGGTGAGAGCTATCTGGTGGCAGAGCGGAATCAGATCGCTGGTGCGTTTAGCGGCGAGAATCCCGGCGATCCGGGCCGTGGCCAGAGCGTCCCCCTTGGGCAGTCCGCCCGAGGCGACCAAGCCGATGACCTCAGCGGTGGTGCGCACGGTGGCGGACGCCGCTGCGCTGCGGACGGTGGGCGCCTTGGCAGCGACATCCACCATGCGCGCCGCGCCGTCGTCGTCGAGATGCGACAGGCGGCGCTGCGGCACTACCGGTTGACGTGCGTGACCGGGTGCACGTACGGCAGCGTCGACGCCGGCACCGGGAACGTGGTGTCCCCGAACGGCGGCAGCGAGCCAACCATGTCGGCGGTCAACTCCGTCACCGGGTGGTCCTCGGGGTTGCGTGTCGGCCAGCCGTTGTCGACGTACCTGCTCTTGTTCGTAGCCACGGAATCATTGTGGCACTTGTCCGCCGCACACGCGCACAACCCCGCTGATTTACCCTGGTCGGCAATGAGTGTGCCGCTGGGCTCCTGGCTGGCGGACCTGCCCGACGACGGGCTGATCCGCCTCCTGACGCTGCGCCCCGACCTTGCGCAGCCGGCGCCGGGCAGCATCGCCGCCCTGGCCGGCCGGGCCACCTCCCGCCAGTCGGTGATCCTTGCCGCCGAGGAGCTGGACTTCCTGCACCTGGCCCTGCTCGACGCGCTGCTCGCGCTGGGGGCCGGCCACCGTCCGGTGCCGATCGCCGAACTGACCGCGCTGATCGGCGACCGGGTTGCCGAGGACGACGTGCACACCGTGCTGGCCGATCTGCGGGAGCGCGCCCTGGTCTGGGGGGACATCGAACTGCGGGTGCCCGCCGAAGCCGCCGGCGCACTGCCCTGGCACCCGGGCCAGTCGGTGCAGGAGGTTCCGCGGGACGCCGACGAGGTCGCCGCCGCGTTGGAGACGCTCTCCGACCAGGAGCGCGAGGTGCTCAAGCGGTTGTCCACCGGCTCCCCGGTGGGCCGCACCCGCGACGCAGCCCCCGACTCGCCTGCCGACCGGCCGATCCCCCGCCTGCTGGCGGCCGGCCTGCTGCGCCGGATCGACGACGACACCGTGCTGCTTCCCCGCGACGTGGGCCAGGCGCTGCGCGGGGAACACACCGGCCCGGCCGCGCTGACACCGCCGAACCCCGTAGCGGCCACCACGACGGTCAAGATCGTCGACGCCTCAGCCGCCGGAGCCATCCTGGAACTCCTGCGCGAAGTCGAGGTCGTGGTGGAATCCCTTTCCGCCACACCGGTTCCCGAATTACGCAGCGGCGGCCTGGGGGTCCGGGAGGCCAAACGGCTGAGCAAGACCACCGGCATCGACGAACAGCGCCTCGGGCTGGTCCTGGAACTGGCCGCCGCCGCCGGGCTGATCGCCAGCGGCGTCCCCGATCCCGGACCCGTCGACGACTTCACCTACTGGGCGCCGACGGTGATCGCCGATCGTTTCGCGGACTCCCCCGCGGCCGACCGCTGGCTGCAACTGGCCACCGCGTGGCTGGACCTTCCGTCACGCCCGGGCCTGATCGGCGACCGCGGACTCGACGGCAAGGTCTACGCCGCGCTGTCGACGGCGCTGTACTCCACCGCCGCGCCGCTGGACCGGCGTCTGCTCCTGGGACTGCTGGCCGAGCTTCCGCCCGGGGCCGGGGCGGACGCCGCGAGCGCGTCCCGCGCGCTGGTCTGGCGGCGGCCGCGATGGGCGGCACGGTTGCAGCCGGAACCGATCGGGCATCTGCTCGACGAGGCACACGCACTGGGGCTGACCGGTCGCGGCGCGTTGAGCACCCCGGCGGCTGCCCTGCTGGCCGACGGCGACGAGGCGGCCGTTGCCGCGATGGCCAAGATCCTGCCCGAGCCCATCAACCACTTCCTGCTCCAAGCCGACCTCACCGTCGTGGTGCCCGGCCCGCTCAAGCGCGAATTAGCCGACGACCTGGCCGCGGTGGCGACCGTCGAGTCGGCTGGGGCGGCCATGGTGTACCGGGTCAGCGAGGCCTCTGTGCGCCACGCCCTGGACACCGGGCGCACCGCCGACGGGTTGCACAGCTTCTTCGAGAAGTACTCCAAAACGCCTGTACCGCAGGGGCTTACCTATCTCATCAACGACGTCGCCCGCCGGCATGGGCAGCTGCGGGTCGGGGTGGCCGCGTCATTCGTCCGCTGCGAGGACACCGCGATGCTGGCTCACGCTGTCGCCGCACCGGCGGTGGCAAAGCTGGGATTGCGACTACTGGCGCCGACGGTCGCGGTGTCCCCGGCACCGATCGGCGACGTGCTGGCCGCGCTCCGGGCGGACGGTTTCGCACCCGCAGCCGAGGACTCCTCGGGGGCCATCGTCGATCTGCGCCGCCGCGGCGCCCGGGTGGCGGCACTTCCCACCCGGCGACTGTTCCGCGCCCAGGCCAAACCGGCCACCGAAACGCTGGCCGCGGTGGTGTCGATGCTGCGCCGGGTGCACTCCTCCCCCCTCGGCGGCGACCGCCTCGACCCGGCGATCGCGATCGCACTGCTGCACCAGGCCGCGGTGCTCGGCAAGGAGATCCTGATGGGTTACGTCGACGCGGCGGGGGTGGCCACCCAGCGGGTGGTGACCCCTATCTACGTCCGGGGCGGGCACCTGACCGCGTTCGATCCCGCGCAGGGCCGCATGCGGGAGTTCGCCGTGCACCGCGTGACGTCGGTCATGTCGGCGGACTCCGGATAATGGAGTCATGACCAACGGGGTGGAACGGTGACCGACGGACCGCTGATCGTCCAGTCCGACAAGACGGTGCTGCTCGAGGTCGACCACGAGCAGGCCAACGCGGCGCGGGCGGCCATCGCACCGTTCGCCGAACTCGAGCGTGCTCCCGAGCACATCCACACCTACCGCATCACCCCGCTGGCGCTGTGGAACGCCCGGGCCGCCGGCCACGACGCCGAGCAGGTGGTCGACGCGCTGGTCACCTTCGCCCGCTACGCCGTACCGCAGCCCCTTCTGGTCGACATCGTCGACACCATGGGCCGCTACGGCCGGCTCCAACTCGTCAAACACCCCGCCCACGGCCTGACCCTGGTGAGCCTGGACCGCGCCGTGCTCGAGGAGGTGCTGCGACACAAGAAGATCGCGCCGATGCTGGGCGCCCGCCTCGACCACGACACCCTCGTCGTCCACCCCAGTGAGCGCGGCCACCTCAAGCAGATGCTGCTCAACATCGGTTGG
>CAYTOD010000041.1:0-39202 GCA_964439315.1 uncultured Mycobacterium sp.
CGCGCTGCTCGCGGTCAACGACCGTGCCGACATCGCCCGCGCCGCCGGCGCCGACGTGCTGCATCTCGGGCAGGACGACCTGCCGGTCCAGGTCGCCCGCGAGATCGTCGGCGCCGCAACCCTGATCGGCCGGTCCACTCCCGCGCGGGCCCCGGCGGCGGGGGGGTAAATGGTGCAGGCCTACTAGTTCGGCGGCGGCCGGTGCGGGCCGACGCCCACCAAGCCGGGGCGTCCGGCGCCCGGCCTGGACCTGGTGCGCGCGGTGGCGTCGATGGGCTCCGACAAACCGTGGTTCGCCATCGGCGGGATCGACGAGCACCGGCTTTCCGAGGTGCTGGCGGCCGGTGCCCGCCGCGTCGTGGTGGTACGGGCGATCACCGCGGCGTCCGATCCCGGTGCGGCGGCGGCGCGGCTCAGCGCAGCGCTGAGAGCTGTGGACTGACCGGCGTCAGGACCGGTGTCCGGGACGAAGGCACCAGCCGAAGACGTCCTCGGTCACCACGGTGTGCGGCCGATGCAGGCCGGGATCGGTCACGCAGTCGTGCGGCGGCGCCGGCGCGGTGATCCGCAGCCGCCGCCAACTGTCGGCGAAGGCGGGGTGCAACGGCAGTCCGGCCACGTCGTCCTCGGGCACCCAGCGCAACTCCGCGCTCTCCCGGTTCGCGGCGGTCTCGAGCAGCTCGTCGGCGTCGGCGATCACGGTGGTGTAGTGCCACCGGGCGCCGCCGGGCCCGAATACCTCGGCGGTGATCACGGTGGTGTGCACCCGAAGGACCTCGGCGGACAGGCCGGCCTCCTCGCCCGCTTCCCGGACCGCGGCCTGTTCGGCGGTCTCATGGCTGTCGCGGGCGCCGCCGGGCAGTCCCCAGGTTCCGCCCTGATGACTCCAGAGCGCGCGATGCTGCAACAACACCGCGGGGGTGCCGTCCGGGCCTGGGGCACGCAGCAGCAGTCCGGCCGCACCGTGCAGGCCCCAATGCACCGTGCCGGCATGCGAAACCACCCAGCCATCGCCGTCCCCTCGCACAAGTTTCAGGATAGGCGCGGCCGTCCGCGCCCATCTCCGGCGGATCGGCGCCGACTCCTCTTAGACTTTGCTCAGGGGGCGACTCTGTTCGCCCGACGCCACGAAGGGAGTGAGGTCCCGCGAGGTGACCGTCGAGCTGGCACATCCGTCGACCGAGCCGTTGCCGCAACGGTCGCCGACCAAGGCCGCTCATCCCCGGTGGTGGTTCGTCACCTCCACGCCCGGCCGAATCCTGACAATCGGCGTGATCCTCGCCGCACTGGGAGTCCTCAGCGCGTTCGCGATCTCGACCACCATCACCGACCGGCAGAACCGGTTGACCACCGTGCTGACTCAGACCGAGCCACTCGCCTTCGCCGCCGGCCAGCTGTACACCACCCTCTCGGTCGCGGACGCCGCGGCCGCCACCGCCTTCATCGCCGGTGCCGAGCCCCAGGCCGTCCGGCACCGCTACGAGCAGGCCATCACCGACGCCGCGGTCGCCGTAACCCGGGCGTCCAGCGGCCTGACCGACCCTCCACTGGTGGAACTACTGGGTCAGGTCAACGGGGAGCTGGCCGTCTACACCGGCCTGATCGAAACCGCCCGCACGAACAACCGGATGGGCAACCCCGTCGGCTCGGCCTACCTGTCCGAGGCGTCGACGCTCATGCAGCAACGGATCCTCCCCGACGCCCAGCGGCTCTACGAGGCGACCTCCAACCAGGTCGATGCGGAAACCACCGCGTCCACCAAGATTCCGGCATCGGTGATCGTCGTGGTCACCACGACCGTGGTCTTCGGCGCCCTGGTCCACCGCTGGCTGGCTCTGCGCACCAAGCGCAGAATCAACATCGGTCTGGTGGCCGGAGGCCTGGCGATCGTGGTCATGATCATCTGGGTCGGCACCGCACTGGCCATCTCCACGGCAGGCAGCCGCGCGGCCAAGAACACCGCCGCCGAGTCGCTGAAAACCGTCACCGGACTTGCCATCACGGCCCAGCAGGCCCGCGCCGACGAGACCCTGTCGCTGATCCGACGCGGCGACGAGGACCTGCGCAAGCAGTCCTATTACCAACGACTCGACGCCATGGGCAGCGAGCTTCAGCAGTATCTGGGCAGCGACCACGCGATCGCACGGGACCAATTGGCCGATGCCGACGACCTCCTGGTGAAATGGCGCCAAGCCAACCAGCGGATCAACGACTACATCAAGGTCGGCAACTACCAGGCGGCGACCGAGGTGGCACTGGGCACCGGCGAGGACGACTCCACTCCGGCGTTCGACAAGCTGAACGACGCACTGTCGAACGGGATCACCCAGAGCCGCACGCAGCTGCGCACCGACATCCTCTCGGCCCGACGGGTGCTGTCCGGAACGACGGTCGGCGGCGTGGTGCTGTCGGTGGGCGCCGCACTGGCGGTCGCGCTCGGGTTGTGGCCGCGGATGAACGAGTACCGGTGACCAGATGACCAGACTGGCATGGCATTTGGCGAGTGCCGCGATCGTCGCCGCGGTTCTCACCGGATGCACCAGACCCGCCGAGACGGCGGTGGCGCCGATGCCCTCGCTGGCCCCGGCCACACCCGCCGGGATGGAACAGCTACCGGCCGAACCGGCGCAACAGGATTCCACCGACACCAGCTGCGACCGCACCGCCAGCCTCCGGCCCTTCAGCGGCAAGGCCGAGGCCGATGCCGCGGTGGCCGCTATCCGCGCCCGCGGCCGGGTACTGGTGGGCCTCGCCGTCGGGAGCAACCTGTTTTCCTTCCGAGATCCGATCACCGGCGAGATCACCGGATTCGACGTCGACATCGCCGGCGAAGTGGCGCGCGACATCTTCGGCGATCCCGCCGCCGTCGAGTACCGGATCCTCTCGTCTGCCGACCGGATCACCGCACTGCAGAACAACACCGTCGACATCGTCGTCAAGACCATGACGATCACCTGCGAACGCCGCAAGCAGGTGTCTTTCTCGTCGGTGTATTTCACTGCGTTCCAACGGATTCTGGCACCGCGGGACTCGGCGATCACCGGACCCGAGAGCATGGCGGGGAAGCGGGTCTGCGTGGCCCGCGGTACCACCTCACTGGCCCGGGTCCAGGAGATCTCTCCGCCGCCGTCCATCGTGACCGTCGTGAGTTGGGCGGACTGCCTGGTTGCCCTGCAGCAGGGCGAGGTTGACGCCGTCAGCACCGACGACGCCATCCTGGCCGGCCTGATGGCCCAGGATCCATACCTGCACATCATCGGCCCGAATCTCGCCGAGCAGCCGTACGGCATCGGCATCAACCTCGCCAACACCGGGCTGGTGCGATTCGTCAACGGCACGCTGGAGCGAATCCGCACCGACGGAACGTGGGACACCCTGTACCGCAAGTGGTTGACCGTGCTCGGTCCCGCTCCCACTCCCCCGACGCCGAGGTATTCGGACTGATGAGCACTCCGAGGTATTCGGACCGATGAGCACAGCCGAACCCGCTGACGTCGAGGTCGGGACCCGACCGGCCGGACTCGAGGATCTGGACCCGGGTGCCGACTCCGTGGCGTCGATCCGCCCGATGTCCACCCAGGCGATCTTTCGGCCCCGCTTCGACGAGGACGATCACGACTCGGTGGGCAGTGGGCCCCTGGACTCCGGCGACCTGCAGTCCACGGTAGCCGCCCGGACGCAGTCCCCGGCCCGTCGCCTCGGTGGCGGCATGGTGGAGATGCCCCGGGTTCGGGAAATCGACCCGCTCGCCGCACTGATGGTCAATCCCGTTGTGGCGGAATCGAAACGGTTCTGCTGGAACTGTTCGCGTCCCGTCGGCCGGTCCACCGCCGATCGCCGGGGTGAGTCCGAGGGCTTCTGCCCGAATTGCGGGAGCGTCTATTCGTTCCTGCCGCAACTGCAGCCCGGCGACATGGTCGCCGAGCAGTACGAGATCAAGGGCTGCGTGGCGCACGGCGGACTCGGGTGGGTGTATCTGGCCGTCGATCACAACGTGAGCGAGCGCCCCGTGGTGCTCAAAGGCCTGGTGCATTCCGGCGACGCCGAGGCTCAGGCCATCGCGATGGCCGAGCGCCAGTTCCTCGCCGAGGTGGGCCACCCGTCGATCGTGAAGATCTTCAACTTCGTCGAGCACGCCGATTCGCACGGCGAGCCGGTCGGCTACATCGTGATGGAGTACGTCGGCGGCGAATCGCTCAAACAGGCGAAGGGTAAGAGACTCCCGGTTTCCGAAGCCATCGCTTACATGCTGGAGATCCTTCCCGCGCTGGGCTATCTGCACTCGATCGGCTTGTGCTACAACGATCTCAAGCCGGAGAACATCATGCTCACCGGCGAGCAGCTGAAGCTGATCGACCTCGGCGCCGTGTCGCCGATCAACTCCTTCGGCTACCTCTACGGGACTCCGGGGTACCAAGCTCCCGAGATCGTGCGGACCGGCCCGACCGTCGGCACCGACATCTACACAGTGGGAAGAACGCTGGCGGCGTTGACCCTGAACCTGCCAACACGCAAGGGCCGCTACGTCGACGGTCTGCCCGGCGACGATCCGGTGTTGGCCCGGTATGACTCCTTCGCCCGGTTGCTGCGCAGGGCAACCGACCCCGATCCCCGCCGGCGGTTCATCAGCGCCGAGGAGATGTCGAGCCAGCTACTCGGCGTGCTGCGGGAGGTGGTGTCCGCCGACACCGGCGTTCCGCGCCCGGGCCTGTCCACGGTGTTCACCCGGAATCGTTCGACGTTCGGGGTGGAACTACTTGTCGCTCATACCGATGTCTACCTCGACGGACTGTTGCACGCCGAGCGACTCACGGCCTCGGAGATCGTGACCGCGCTGCCCGTTCCCCTGGTCGACCCCACCGATGTCGCCGCGACGGTGCTCTCTGCCACGGTGCTTTCCCAGCCGGTGCAAACGCTGGACTCGCTGCGGTCGGCCCGGGCCGGCACCCTGGACTCCGATGGCATAGACCTCTCGGCATCGGTCGATCTGCCGTTGATGGAGGTCCGTGCACTGCTGGACCTCGGCGATGTCGCCAAGGCCACCCGAACCCTCGAGGATCTCGCACGAAGGGTCGGGTGGCGGTGGCGGCTGGTCTGGTTCAAGGCCGTATCCGCACTGCTGAACGGCGATTTCGATTCGGCTAGAAGGCATTTCGGTGAAGTTCTGGACACCTTCCCCGGAGAGCTGGCCCCCAAGCTCGCCCTCGCGGCGACCGCCGAACTCGCCGGAACATCCGACGAGAGGGAGTTCTACGAGACGGTGTGGCACACCGATAACAACGTCATCTCAGCCGGCTTCGGATTGGCCCGTGCACAGTCGGTCGAGGGCGATCGCGCCGGTGCGGTCAAGACCCTGGACGAAGTACCCATTGCGTCAAGGCATTTCACCACAGCACGGCTGACCAGCGCGGTGACCCTGCTGTCGGGGCGGTCGTCGCAGGAGATAACCGAGGGACAGATCCGGGAGGCGGCACGACGGGTTGAGACTCTTCCCGAATCGGAACCACGGGTCCTCCAGATCCGCGCGCTGGTTCTGGGAACGGCCATGGACTGGATCGCCGAACCGGCTCACCACGCCAGCCCCACTCCGATTCTGGGCTTTCCCTTCACGGACCACGGACTGCGACTTGGCGTCGAGGCGTCTCTGCGCAGCCTCGCCCGGATTGCCACCAGCCAGGCACACCGTTACGCCCTGGTGGACATGGCGAACACCGTGCGGCCTCTGACGACGTTCTGAAACGCGGCTCCGCTCACACCACCGTCATACACGCGCGGGCGATGGCCAGCTCCTCGTTGGTGGGGACCACCAGCACCGTGGTCGGCGACCCGTCAGCCGAGATCCGCCGAGCCTCGCGCGAGGGACTCTCGTTGAGGTCGTCGTCGAGTTCGATGCCCAGCCGACCCAGCCCGGCCAGCGCGTCGCGGCGGACCATCGCCTGGTTCTCCCCCACCCCGGCGGTGAAGGAGATGACGTCGGCATGCCCGAGCACCGCCAGGTATGCACCGATGTACTTGCGCAACCGGTGGACGTAGACCTGGTAGGCCTGCAGTGCCACTTCGTCGCCGGCCTCGATGCGCTTCTGGACCTCTCGAAGGTCGACGTCGCCGCTGAGCCCGAGCATTCCGGACCGGCGGTTCAGCATGGTCTCGATCTCGTCGACTCCCATGCCGGCCTCGCGCCACAGGTAACTGATGATGCCCGGATCGATGTCCCCGGAACGGGTTCCCATCACCAGACCCTCCATCGGGGTCAGGCCCATCGACGTGTCGACCGGACGACCGCCGGCGATCGCCGAGGCCGACGCCCCATTGCCCAGGTGCAATACGATCTGATTCAGCGAATCTCGCGGCGCACCGACGAATTCGGCGGCCTGCCGGCTGACGTAGTCATGCGACGTGCCGTGGAACCCGTAGCGACGAATCTTCCAGCGCGACGCCAGCTCCCGGTCGATCGCATAGTCCTTCGACGCCGCCGGCAGGTCGTGAAAGAAAGCGGTGTCGAACACCGCTATGTGCGGCAGGTCGGGTAGCAGCTTGCGGGCGACTTCGATCCCCAGTACCGCCGGTGGATTGTGCAGGGGCGCCAGTGGCGCCAGATCGCGCAGTTCGTCCAACAGCGCATCGTCGACGATCGTGGGCCGATACAGGTCCGGTCCGCCGTGCACCACCCGATGACCGACGGCTACCACGCCCAGGGAGTCGAGATCCTTTCCGGCCTCGGCAACCAGCGCGAAGGCCAACCTCAGCGCCGCTTCGTGATCGGGTACCGGGCCGTCCCGGACCACCCGCTCGCCGCCGATGTTGAGCTTGGCCGTGGAGGTATCCTCGCCGATCCGCTCGACTATCCCGTCGAACAGCGAAGCACCGGTATCGGGCTGCACCAGTTGATATTTCAGCGATGACGAACCGGAGTTGAGTACAAGCACGGTCGAACTCATCACGCCCCCTGCGCCTGGATCGCGGTGATCGCCACGGTGTAGACGATGTCCTCGACGAGCGCCCCGCGCGACAGGTCGTTGACCGGCTTGTTCAGCCCCTGCAGCACCGGCCCGATCGCGACCGCCCCCGCGCTGCGCTGGACCGCCTTGTAAGTGTTGTTACCGGTGTTCAGGTCGGGGAAGATCAGCACGGTGGCCTTGCCCGCCACCGGCGAGCCCGGCATCTTCGCCTCAGCGACGACGGGGTCGACGGCGGCGTCGTACTGGATCGGGCCCTCCACCAGCAGGCTGGGATCCCGCTTCCGGACGAGTTCGGTTGCAGCCCTCACCTTGTCGACGCCGGCGCCGCTACCGGAGTCGCCGGTGGAGTAGGACAGCATGGCCACCCTGGGTTCGATGCCGAACTGTGCGGATGTCCGCGCGGAACTGATCGCGATGTCGGCGAGTTCCTCGGCGGTCGGATCGGGGACGATCGCGCAGTCACCGTAGGCCAGCACCCGATCGGAAAGGCACATCAGGAAGATGCTGGAAACCGTTGAGCAGCCGGGTTGGGTTTTGATGATCTCGAAGGCCGGTCGCACGGTGTGCGCGGTGGTGTGCGCGGCACCGGACACCATGCCGTCGACCAGGTCGTTGTGCACCATCATCGTGCCGAAATACGAGACGTCCTGAACGATTTCGCGGGCCTGCTCCAGCGTCACGCCCTTCTTCTTGCGAATCTCGGCGTACTGGAGCGCGAACTCCTCGACCAACTCGCTGGTGCGCGGATTGATCACCGTCGCCTCACTGAGATCGACGCCGAGTTCCGCCGCCCGCGTCGTTACCGCGACCTCGTCACCGAGGATGGTCAACTCGGCCACCCCGCGCAGCAGGAGGCGACCCGCCGCCTGGAGGATCCGGTCGTCATCGCCCTCGGGCAGGACGATCCGCTGGCGGTCCGCGCGGGCCCGCTCCATCAACTGGTAGGTGAACATCTGCGGCGTCGTCACCGTCGGCATCGGGATGGCAAGCTGCTCAAGCAGATCGGCGACGTCGACATAACGGTCGACGATTTCGATCGCGGTGTCGATCTTGCGTAGCGAGGTGGCCGTGACGCGACCCCTGGCTTTGGCCATCGCCGTGGCCGTCTCGAAGGTCCTCAGTTCGCTGGCGATGATCGGCAGGCGCAAGCCGATTCCGGTGACCAGCCGCGCGACCTCACGGTGAATCGGCATGCCCCCGTTGAGGATGATCGCCGACAGGGACGGAAAGCCTTTGGCCGCGTGGGCACCCGCCACCGCCATGATCACGTCCGAGCGGTCACCGGGAGTGACCACGGCGACCCCCTCGGTGAGCCGCTCCAGGACGTGCTCGGCCGTCATCCCGGCCACCATGACGTCCATCACCTCGCGCGACATCAGTGACGGATCACCATGCACCAGAGTGCCGTTGACCGCCGCGGACAGTTCGGCGACGGTGGGAGCGACGAGCAGAGGCTCTTCCGGAAGCACGTAGACGTGCGGCCCCAGCGCCCGGCATGCCTGGGCGACCGCCACCATGTTCTCCGGCTCGCACCGGTTGGCCACCACCGCGGCGGTATGGGTGTGCTGATTGCCCAACTCGACCAGGGACAACTCGATGACCGCGGCGACCTCGGCCGGGGTTCGACCGCTGGCCCGGACCGACAGCAGCACCGGCGCACCGAGATTGGCCGCGATGCGCGCGTTGACCGCCAGCTCAGTCGGTGTGGCGACATCGGTGAAGTCGGATCCCACGATGACCATGGCATCGCACTTGTCGGCGACGGCGTGGTACCGGTCGACGATGTCGGCGATCGCCCCCTCGGGGTCGGCATGCAACTGCTGGTAACTGACCCCGGCGCACTCCTCGTAGGACAGTCCCGCATCGCACTGCGACAGCAGCAGGTCCAGGATGTAGTCGCGGTCCTCCCGGCGGGTGATCGGCCGGAAGACCCCGACCCGCGGGACCATCGCGGCCAACCGGTGCAGAACCCCCAGTGCGATGGTGGACTTGCCGGTCTCCCCCTCAGGTGAGGCGATGTAGATGGATGTCGCCGTTCTCGGGGTTGGCGTTCCAGAGGTTGCCGTTGTCACGCGTGATAGCTAACCAAGTTTTCGCAGGCGCGGCAGCAGGTCGCGCTCGAACAGTTCCAGGAACCGCCGCTGGTCTGATCCGGGGGCGTGGAAGACGAGGTGGTTGAGCCCGTAGCCGACGTAGTCCGCCACCTTCTCGACTGCCTCGTCGGGATCGGACGTGACGATCCAGCGCCTGGCCACCTGCTCGATGGGCAGTTCGTCGGCCAGCCGCTCCATCTCCATCGGATCGGAGACGCTGTGCTTCTGCTCCGGGGTCAGCGACAGCGGCGCCCAGTACCGGGTGTTGTTGAGCGCCGCTGCTGGATCGGTGTCGTAGGAGATCTTGTTCTCGATCATCTTGTCGATGGCGTCGATATCGCGGCCGGCAGCCTGCGCACCCTCGCGCACCGCGGGCATCAGCTGATCGGCATAGAGCTGTTCACCCTTGCCGGAGGTGCAGATGAACCCGTCGCCGGCGCGCCCGGCGTACTTTGCGACCACGGGACCGCCGGCGGCGATGTAGACCGGCACACCGCCGTCGGGCACGTCGTAGATCGAGGCGCCCTTGAGGTGGTAGTACTCGCCGTCGAAATCGACCCGCTCGCCCCACCACAGTTCGCGCATCAGCTTCACCGACTCCCGCAGCCGGGCGAAGCGTTCCTTGAAGTCCGGCCACTCCCCGGTGAAGCCGGTAGCGATCTCGTTTAGAGCCTCCCCGGTGCCGACCCCCAGAAAGACCCGGCCGGGGTACAGGCACGCCATCGTGGCGAACGCCTGCGCGATCACCGCGGGGTTGTAGCGGAAGGTCGGTGTCAGCACCGAGGTGCCCAGCACGATGCGCGACGTGCGCTCTCCCACGGCCGTCATCCAGGCCAGCGAGAACGGGGCGTGCCCGCCCTCGTGGCGCCAGGGGTTGAAGTGATCGCTGACCGTTGCGCTGTCCATGCCGTGCGCCTCGGCCAGCACGCCGAGTTCGACCAACTCGCGCGGCCCGAACTGCTCAGCCGATGCCTTGTATCCCAGTTTCAAATCAGCCACGGGTCTGTTCTACTCCACCGACCTACACTCGGGCCATGGCACCGGTGTTGACGGCCGTCACCGACCACGTTCACCTGGCGCGGACCGCGCTGGTGAATTGGACCCTTGTCACCGGTGACTCCGGGGTGATCCTGATCGACGCCGGGTTTCCCGGCAGTCGCGCCGAGGTCCTTTCCTCGCTGGACCGGCTGGGGTTCGCACCGGCTGACGTCCGCGCGATCCTGTTGACGCACGCGCACGTCGACCACCTCGGCTCGGCGATCTGGTTCGCCAAGACCCACGGCACCCAGGTCTACTGCCACGCCGACGAGGTCGGCCACGCCAAACGCGAATACCTGCAACAGGTTTCGCCGATGGCGCTGCTGAGCCAGGCCTGGCGGCCGAGTTGGCTCGCATGGTCACTCGAGGTGGTGGCCAGGGGCGGCCTGATTCACGACGGCATCCCGGGCGCCCGCGCACTGACACCGGAGATCGCGGCAGAGCTACCCGGCAGACCGCTGGTGGTCCCCACGCCCGGGCACACCGGCGGGCACTGTTCCTATCTGGTCGACGGGGTGCTGGTCACCGGCGACGCCCTGATCACCGGTCATCCGCTGGCAAGACGGCGCGGCCCGCAACTGCTGCCGTCGATGTTCAACCACGACGACGACGGGTGCGTGCGCAGTCTCGGGACACTCGCGGATCTGGACACCGACGTGTTGATCCCCGGCCACGGTGAACTGTGGATCGGCCCGATCCGCGAAGCCGTCCGTCAGGCGACGCCCGCACGCGGCCGACACTTGTAAAGTTCGGCCGTGCGCAACCGCAGGGACAACATCAAGGGCAAGACCATCGTGATCACCGGGGCGGCCCGAGGGATCGGATTCGCCACTGCCCGTGCACTGGTCAATCGCGGCGCCCGGGTGGTGATCGGCGATCGTGACGTCGCCCTGGAGGAGTCCGCGGTCGCCGCGTTGAGCAATCTCGGTCCGGTTTCGGGGTATCCGCTCGACGTCGCCGATCCCGAGTCGTTCGCGACCTTCCTGGACAAGGCGCGCGCCGACGGCGGCGGACGGATCGACGTGCTGATCAACAACGCCGGGGTGATGCCGGTGGGTCCGTTTCTCGAGCAGACCGAGCAGGCAATCCGGTCGGCGATCGAGGTGAACTTCTACGGCGTGCTCAACGGATGCCGCCTGGCCCTGCCGGAGATGGTGGCGCGCCGCGCCGGACACATCGTCAACATCGCCTCGATGGCCGGCATGCTCGCGGTGCCCGGCCAGGCGCTCTATGCCGGAACCAAATTCGCCGTGGTCGGGCTGTCCACGGCACTGTCCGACGAGTTCGCCCCGCAGGGGGTGCACGTCAGTTGCGTGCTGCCGACGTTCACCAACACCGATCTGATCGCGGGCACCGCCAGCGCAGGCCTGACGAAGCCGGTGCAACCGGAGGACATCGCCGCCGCGGTGGTGCGGACACTGGACCGACCGCGAACCGTCGTGTCGGTTCCCTACCCGTTCAGGTTCGTCGCCGCCGCCACGGCATTCCTGTCGCCGCGCACCAGGCGGTGGCTGTCGACGCGGACGGGCACCGCCCGGGTTTTTCTGGATGTCGACGCGCAGGCGCGGTCGAATTACGAAAAACGGGCCCAGGCTGCGACCGGACTGAACGAAGGCCCGAACCATACGGTGTTGCCGTAATCAAGGGCCTTTCCATAAGTTTATTATGTATACGTGACGTCCGACACCGTTGCGCCGCCGCGCAGAGTGGGCCGCCCCGCACTGACCGTTGAACGCCGCGAGCAGATCGTGGGCGCCTTCATCGAACTCGTCGCCGAACGCGGACTCGAGGGTGTCAGCCTGGCCGACGTGGCCGCTGCGGCGGGAGTCCAGCAGACCGCGATCCGGCATTTCGTCGGCAACCGTGACGAGCTGATCGTGGCCGCGGTCGACGAGGTGAACCGCTACTTCCAGGACAGCGATTACGCGCAGGCCACGGACACGTCGGACGTCGCGGGACTGATCCGGGCGATCTTCAGTCCGGCCATGCACAACAACCCCTACGCTCGGGCGTTCGCTGCGCTGGAGGCGGAAGGCACGCAGCATTCCAAGACCCGTGACGCCATCCGAGACACCTACGAGATCTTCATCGACGTGATCGCGGCGGGGCTTCGGCGAAGCTACCCGGGCGCGAGTGAAGTCCGCATCCGCGATGCCGCCTATGCGATCACCGCCATGTCCCGGATGAGCGGGGACCTTCAGCAGCTCGGCTTTCCCCGGGCCCGGGCCACCGGGGCCGCGAAGGCCGCCGTCGCGCTGGCAGAGCAGTTGGCGGACGGTTGAACCGGGCCACCGAAACCGACGTCGGGGATCCCGACTCCTCGGGTAACCCACGACGCAGAGTCGGCCGGCCTTCGCTGGCGATAGAGCGCAAAGCACAGATCGTCGACGCATTCATCGAACTGGTCGCGGAGAACGGACTCGAGGCGGTCAATCTCGCCGATGTCGCCGCCGCCGCGGGAGTCCAGCAGACGGCGATCCGCCATTTCGTCGGCAACCGCGACGATCTGATCATGGCCGCGATCGGCGAGCTCAATCGCCGCTACCGCGAGTTCAACTACACCGAGTGGTCCAGGTTGCCCGACTTCGCCTCGCTGGTCGGCATCCTGTTCAACCCGCCGATGAATCCCGGCGTGAACGCCCGGGCCTTCGCCGCGCTGAAACAGGAGGGCATTCGCCACCCGGCGACGTGCACGGGCATCCGGGAGTCGTACCACATCTTCACTGACGTGATCGCGGGCATCCTTCGGCGCGAATACCCGGACGCGGCCGAGGTCCGGATCCGGGACGCCGCCTATGCCGTCGAATGCCTGTCGGAGGCCAACGTCCAACTGCAACGGCTGGGCCTTCCCCGCGCCCGTTCCGCCGGCGCTGCGAAGGCCGCCCTCGCGATCGCCGAACAGCTGGGCGAAAGTTAGTCCGCCAGAGCCCGATCCAGGTCGGCGATCAGATCGTCGGTGCCCTCCAAGCCGATCGAGATGCGCACAACCCCGTCGCCCAGACCGATCGCGGCCCGCCCCTCCGGGCCCATCGCGCGGTGGGTGGTGGTGGCGGGGTGGGTGATCAGCGTCTTGGAGTCGCCCAGGTTGTTGGAGATGTCGATCACCGACAGTTTGTCGAGCACCTCGAAGGCGCGATCCTTGCCACGGCTGTCCGGGGCCTCGAGCTCGAAGGTGATGACCGTGCCGCCGCCGCTCATCTGCCGCTTGGCCAACTCGTACTGCGGATGCGACGGCAGGAACGGGTAGCGCACCCAGCGCACCGCCGGGTGGGCCTCCAGGAACTCCGCGACCCGCTGGGCGGAGGCGTTGCTGTAGTTGACCCGAACCGACAGCGTCTCAAGGCCTTTCAGCAGCACCCAGGCGTTGAACGGGCTCAGGGCCGGGCCGGTGTGACGCATCAGGGTCTGGACCTGGCCGTCGATGTACTCCTTGTCGCCCAGGACCGCTCCGCCCAGCACCCGCCCCTGGCCGTCGATGTGCTTGGTGCCGGAGTAGATCACCACGTCGACACCCAGCGGGAGGCCCTGCTGCAGCAGCGGCGTGGCGAAGACGTTGTCCAGCACCACCTTTGACCCGGCGGCGTGCGCCATCTCCGACACCGCGGCGATGTCAACCAGCGACTGCATCGGATTCGACGGCGTCTCGAAGAACACCGCCTGGGTAGGCACCGATAGCGCCTGTTCCCACTGCGAGAGATCATCGCCGTCGACGAACACGGTCTCCACACCCCAGCGCGGCAGGATCTCGTTGCACACCACGAAGCAGGAGCCGAAGAGGCTGCGGGCGGCCACAAGCCGGTCGCCCGCCTTGAGCAGTGCACCCAGTCCCGTGAACACCGCCGACATCCCCGAAGCGGTGGCGAAGCAGGCCTCGGCGCCCTCGATCAGGCGCAGGCGCTCCTGGAACGTCTCGATCGTCGGGTTGCCGTAGCGCGAGTAGACGAAGCGGTCGACCTCGCCGGTGAACGCCTTCTCCGCCTCGCCCGCCGAGTCGTAGACGTAGCCGGAGTTGAGGAAGATCGCCTCGGAGGTCTCGTCGAAATCCGAGCGCAGCAACCCGCCGCGAACGCCGATGGTCGCCTGGCTCACCCCATCCGGGAGCTGCTTCGGAATTCGAACCGAGGGCACGCCGGGTCCGACTTCGCTCATGACTGCTTCCAGGGCAGGCCGTCGGCGCGCCACCCGGTGCCGCCACGGTGGCCCGCATCGTCGAGTTGACCCTCGAAGCCCTCAAGCATGTTGTAGGACGGCGCGATTCCCGCGGCAGTGGCGGCCTGGGCAGCAGGGATGGACCGGTTTCCGGAGCGGCACAGGAAGATCACCGGCCGCTCCCCCGGGGTCACACCGGCGGCGATCAGGTCGGCGACGAAGTTCTCGTTGCGACCCGCGGCGGTGTTCCACTGGATGAACACCACCTCCTTGCCCAGGGATGAGAGATCGGGCGCACCGACCCACTTCCACTCCGCGTCGGTACGTACGTCGACCAGCACCGCGTCGGGGTTCTCGCTGAGCAGCTTCCAGCTTTCCTGCGGGGTGATATCGCCTGCGTAGCTCATGGTTGTGAGTCTCCCACACAGGCTGTGGCGGTACGTTCAGCGCATGTTCAGGCGAAAGCCGCCCATGCGCACCGTCGGCACCGACCCCGACTACCGCTTCACGCTGGCCAACGAGCGCACCTTCCTGGCCTGGCTGCGCACCGGGCTGGGCTTGCTGGCCGGGGCCGTCGCGCTGTCGGGCCTGATTCACGACTTCGGGCCCCGGCCGATGCGGCTGGGCATGACCGCACTGCTGCTCGCGCTGTCCCTGGGGGTGACCGTCGGCGCCTACTGGCGCTGGGACCGCGCCGAACGCGCCATGCGCCAGAAGCAGGCGCTGTCCTACGACCCGCTGCCGCGACTGCTCGTCGCCGGCATCTCGATCGTGATCCTCAGCGCGGCAGTGCTGGTCTACCTCGCCCAGGCCCGATAGCGGTGGGCCCCGCAGAGGCCCGATAGCGGTGGCCCCCGCAGAAGCCCGATAGCGGTGGGCCCCGCAGAAGCCGGCTCCCAGGCCGAGCGCACCGCACTCTCCTGGCGTCGCACCGCCCTGGCCCTGATCGCGGTGGGAGCGCTGGCGATCCGGTGGAGCGTGGCCGAGGACTTCCCGCCGTATCCGGGCATCCTGCTGACCGCGTTCGGCGCCGTCGTCGGCCTGTTCGTGCCGCGGGCGCGCTACCTGCGCGTGCTGGACACCGTATCGCGCGGGCAGACCCCGTTGTCGCGCCGCTTGATCCCGCTGACGACGGCGGTGATGGTCGTCGTCGCGGCGGGGTTCGCGGTCGGGATCGCGCTCGAATTCGCCCGGAACTGAACGAGATCGCGTCAGCGCGGTCCGGGCGAGCACACGGTCCAGGCGTCGTTCTCCCGGACGAACGTCATCGGTGTGGTGATCTTCGCGTCGGGCGTCTTCTCGAAGTGGTACACGACAGTGGCGGTCGCCCGGTCGCCGTTGAACGCGAGGTCCTTGACGTCGTCGACGAACCGGTTTCCCTTGGCGTACTTGGACTGTCGCTGATCGTCGATCACCTGCGACTCGGTGCCCTGCTGAGCCACACAGGTGAAGCCGCGGAAGTCTGCGTAGTTCTCCCGCTGCAGCGCGTCGTTCTGCGCGACGACGGCGCGGCCCACCGCCGCCTCGACCGGTAACTCGTTGCCCCGGAAGATCCGCAGCCCCCAGATGACGGCCAGCGCGAGCGCTACCACCCCCAGGGCCACCGCGATCGGCATCATGGTCGGTCGGTGCTCGGGTTCGGTCATGGTTGCCCAGGATAGGGCGAGTCAGCCCCGGCCGGGCCAGTGCCAGGCCGGTTCGTCGAGCATGCCCTGCCCCTCGATCACCGTCGCGCCGTCGTCCTTGGCCAGTCGCAGCAGGCTCACCTCGCCCGCGAGGCCCGTCAAGGCCGCCACCAGTGGCGCCGAGTGGGTCACGACGACCAACTGCGAGCGCTCCGACGCCCGTGCGATGAGACCGGCCAGCGCGGCGAGCAGGTCCGGGTGCAGGCTGGCTTCGGGTTCGTTGAGTACCGTCAACTCGGCCGGCCGCGGGGTCAGCAGAGCCGCCACCCACAGCAGGTAGCGAAGCGTCCCGTCGGACAGTTCTGCGGCGCCCAGCGGGCGCAGCATCCCGGGCTGGTGCAGGGTTACCTCGAAGCGGCTCGCGTCGTCGATCCGGATCTTCAGGCGGCTGCCTGGGAAGGCACCGTCGACCGCCTCGGCCATCGCGGCGGCGTCGCCGATCTCCTCGATGGTCTGCAGCGCAGCGGCAAGGTCGGCGCCGTCGTGTCTCAACACCGCTGTACGCGTACCGATCCGGGGCTGACGGGCCGGCGCGTCGGCGTCGGTGCGCACGTGGTCGTAAAACCGCCAGGACCGCATCCGCTCGCGCAGTTGCAGCAGTTCCGGGGCGGCCTGCGGGTCGGCCACCTCACTGACCATGCTGTCGAACGGCCGCAGCCGGTTAGCCGCGGTGGCCCAGCCCCCGTCGGCGTCGCGCAGGCGAACCATCGGGCCGGACCGCTCAGCCAGCAGCGCCGCCGGCCGCAACACCGGGCCGGCCCACACCGCCTCGGACTTGATCTCCGGGTCGAGCCCGAACGCGGTGTTGCCGTCCTGAGGCAGGCCCAGGTCCACCGCATACCCGAAGTCGTCGCCGGCGAATCCCAGCTTGAGACTGACCGGCCCGGTCTTCCCCGGTCCGGCCCACATCGTCGAGGCGAGGCCGCCCTCACGGGCCAGAGCGTTGACCGCACCGTTGCGCGCCGAGTCTGCCAGCAGGCGCAGCGACCGGTACAGGTTCGACTTGCCACTGCCGTTCGGCCCGGTCACCAGCGTGCACCGGCACAGGGGTACGACCAGGCGCCGCAGCGACCGGTAGTTCGCCACGGCGAGGGTGTCGAGCACGTAATGACCCTAGCGAGGCGACAAGATGGTCGGCATGCACCGCGCACCCGAGGCCCGCCAACCACTGTGGGAACGCATCGGCGGCCTGCTCGCCGACCGGTACTCCTGGCTGATCGCGCTGGCCGTCGCGATGATCGGCGGCGCTCTCCTGGGGCTGGTGCCGCCGAGTTCGTCGGCCCAGCAGTCACCGGTGGTGCTGCCGCCGACCGCGGAGTCGGCCCGCGCCGCGGAGTTGATCAAGCAGTTCCCCGGCGGCGACACCGCACCGGTGATCCTGGTGATCAGCAAGTCCGACGGCGCGGCGCTGACGCCGGAGGATCTCGACGCCGCCGGACAGGCCCGCGACCGGATGAACGCCGTCGACGGCACCGTGCCCGGCCCGCCGATTCCAGCCGTCCCCTCGGCCGACGGCGACGCGGCCCTGGTTCCCCTCGCACTCAGGCCGGATCTGACCGGGTTCGAGTTGTCCGACACGGTGACGGCCCTCCGCACGGCCGCCCGCGACGGTCTGCCGGACGGCCTGGTGGCCAGCGTGACCGGCGGTCCTGCGTTCGGCGCCGACATCGCCAACTCATTCTCCGGCGCCAACGTCACCCTGCTGGCGGTGACGGGCTCGGTGGTGGCCCTGCTGCTGATCGTCACCTACCGGTCGCCGGTGCTGTGGCTGGTGCCACTGCTGGTGATCGCCTTCGCCGACCGGGTGGCCGCGGTGCTGGGCGGTCTCGTCGCGGAGGCGACGGGCATGGGCGGCGACGGGTCGACGACCGGTATCACCAGCGTGCTGGTGTTCGGCGCAGGCACCAACTACGCGCTGCTGCTCATTTCCCGCTATCGGGAGGAGTTGCGCCGCAACGACAACCATCGGGAAGCCCTGCGGACCGCGGTGCGCCACGCCGGTCCGGCGATCGTGGCCAGCAACGCGACGGTGGTGCTGGCGCTGTTGACTCTGCTGCTGGCGTCGTCCCCGACCACCCGCAGCCTGGGCGTTCAGGCGGCCTCCGGTTTGCTGGTGGCGGCCGTGTTCGTGCTACTGGCCCTGCCCCCGCTGCTGGCCCTGTTCGGCCGAAAGCTGTTCTGGCCCTTCGTCCCCCAGGTCGGCGGCGGGGATCTCACCACCACCGGCGCATGGCATCGGGTGGCCGACTGGGTGTCGCATCACGCCGGGCGGGTCGCCACCGCCTCGATCGCCGTACTCGCCGCACTGGCCGCACTGGTGGTCACCCTGCCGGTGGGGTTGTCGCTCATCGACCAGTTCCGGATCAAGGCCGATTCGGTGACCGGATTCCAGACCCTGTCGGCGCATTTCCCGGGCGGGGTGACCGACCCCACCCGGGTGTTCGCCCGCACCGATCGGGCCGACGCGGTGGCGGCCGCCGTCGGGACCACCCCCGGCGTCGTCTCGGTCAACCCGGCCGGCGTCTCCGACACCGGGCTCTCCCAGTGGCAGGTGGTGCTCGACGCCGCGCCGGCGTCCAAGGCGGCCTTCACCACCATTGAGGCACTGCGGAATTCGGTGCGGAAGGCCGATCCCGAGGCTCTCGTCGGCGGTACCGACGCTCAGGCACTCGACACCCGGAAGGCGGCGATCCGCGATCAGTGGGTGGTGATACCGGCGATCCTGGCCGTGGTGCTGGCGGTTCTCTACGTCCTGCTGCGGGCGGCTCTGGCCCCCCTCGTCCTCATCGGCGCCACGGCGCTGTCCACAATGGCGGCCCTCGGCATGGGCGGCTGGGTCAGCGTGCATCTGCTGGGCTTCCCGGCCCTGGACAACACGACTCCGCTGTTCGCGGTGCTGTTCCTGGTGGCGCTAGGTGTCGACTACACAATCTTCCTGGTGACGCGGGCCCGGGAGGAGACCCCCGACTACGGCACGCGCGCAGGAATCGTGCGGGCGGTGTCGGCCACCGGCGCGGTGATCACCAGTGCCGGCATCGTGTTGGCCGCGGTGTTCGCCGTCCTGGGCGTGCTGCCACTGATCGCGCTCACCCAGTTGGGCATCATCGTGGGCCTGGGCATCCTGCTCGACACGTTCGTCGTGCGCACAGTGGTCATTCCGGCGCTGTTCACTCTCATCGGCCCGGCGATCTGGTGGCCGGCGTTCCGACGGGAGGACATCGAGGACACGTCTCCTCTGCGGGTGCTCGCGTCACACACATAGGGCTCCGCCGGGGTGGTCAGGCTCCGCGTCGCTGCGCCTGCGATGCCTGGGTTGAGCGCGCCGCCATCCGATCACTGAGGTGGATCAGCCTGTCCTCGTAGCCGGCAGGCATGGTGTACGCGAGCCGTCGGAGCTCGACGGCGAAATCCTCCAGATCTTTGCGAAATGAGTTGTGCCTCATCAGAACACCTCCCCCATACGCCGAAGCGCTGGTAGTAAATTCGGGGTTGCGATCGCCATTGACCCAGTCTCATTGTGCGCCGTGGGCGCGGTACCGGAAAACGGGTCTTACCGAAAACCTTGGTGAAGATCAGGTTTCCGATCTGTTGCGCCGTCCGATCACGCCCTCCTGCACCAGGATCATCGCGCTGACGACGAGCACCCAGGCCGGGAAGGCCAGCGTCAGCCACATACTGACGTCGCCGCCGATCATCAGGACGATCGCCGCGGCGTACGTGACGTACACCAGTCGGCGCGGCATCAAACCGGTGCGCAGCCAGATCGTGGCCAACGACATCATGAACACCGCCGCCATCCGCAGCGCATAGGTTTTGGTCAGCTTCAGCAACAGCATCTGACCGAACACCCCGATGCCATAGCCGCCGATCGATTCGCCGATGGCCGAGTTCGTCGCGGCCAGGCCCGCACCCACTCCGGACGAGACGAACATCATGGCCAGGAACAGCAGGCCACTGCCCAATGTCACCGTCGCGAAGAACCGGTCCTCGTACTGGCCGAGATTGGCCCTGATCACCCCGATGAACCACAGGAAGCAGATGCCGGCGAAGGGCATCAGCTCAGCGGCGAGCCGCAACTTGGCATTGCCCGCCGTCAGCCATTCCGCGCCGGGCGCCGCGCCTTCCGGCATCGACGCGCGAATCAGAACGGTTGCCGCGCCGAACAGCAGCGCGAACAGGACGCCGGCCAGGGCGGCTGCGCGGGGCGTGGTGATCGCTCTGGCGCGAGGAGGCTGGGAACCGGGTTTTGACACGCCGAACAGTGTTGCACCCTCAGGGCTGACCGGGCAGTAACTGAACCATCAGCCCGTTGGCCTCGGCACACAGCGTGCCGTCCGGCCTGGTCAACTCCGCGTTGACGAAGGTCTTGCGGCCCTCCACCTTCGAAGCCCAGCCGCGCACGGTCAACGGAACGTCGATCGGGGTGATGTTGCGGTAGTCGACGTGCAGGAACGCGGTACGACTGATCGGCCGGCCGATGGAGTGGATGATGATCCCGCAGGTGATGTCGAACATCATCGCCACCTGACCTCCGTGTACGGCGTTGTTCCCGCCGACGTGGAAGCGGCTGAACTGCACGTCGACTTCGACCATCTCCGTGTCGAAACGGCGGATCTGCCACGGCGGCATCATCAGGTTGCCCGCCCCGGGCAGGGTCGCGACCCGGCCGGCCGGCCCGACTCCGCCCGCTGCCTCGTGTGGGGCGAGCAGTCCGATGAGGTCCTCGACGCGATCGGCAGCGGCGTCCCAGTCCGCCCCGGCGGCCGACACCGCGAGATCCTGGGCGCGACGCATCGCCGACACGAACCGGCCGAAACCCGTTGGGGCGTCGACCACTTCGAAACGGGGGAAGCCGCCGTGGTGGTCGTACTCCGGATCGAGCTCGTGCGGGTCCTGGGTCACCGGGTCATCGGATCTTCGCGCACACGGTCACCGCGGAGCCAGCACGTCGCGCCGCACGATCGTCTGATCGCGGCCCGGACCGACGCCGATGCACGAAACCGGCGCTCCGGCAAGCTCTTCCAGCCGCAGCACATAGTCGCGGGCCTTGGCCGGCAGGTCGTCGAACTCCCGCGCCCCGGAGATGTCCTCCCACCAGCCGGGCAGTTCCTCGTAGATGGGTTCGGCGCGGCCGATGTCGCTCTGGGTCATCGGCATCTCGTCGGTGCGCTTGCCGCCCACCGAATACCCGACGCAGATCGGCACGGTCTCCAGGCTGGACAGCACGTCGAGCTTGGTCAGGAAGTAGTCGGTGATGCCGTTGACCCGGGTGGCGTAGCGGGCGATGACCGCATCGAACCACCCGCAGCGGCGCGCCCGTCCTGTCGTCACACCGACCTCACCGCCGGTCTTGGACAGGTAGGCGCCGAACTCGTCGAAGAGTTCGGTGGGGAAAGGGCCCGACCCGACCCGGGTCGTGTACGCCTTCAGGATGCCCAGCACCGTGGTGATCCGGGTGGGCCCGATACCGGAGCCGACGGCGGCGCCGCCCGCAGTCGGGTTGGACGACGTCACATAGGGGTACGTCCCGTGGTCGACGTCGAGCAGGGTGCCCTGCGAGCCTTCCAGTAGAACCGTCTCGCCCGACTCCAGAGCGCGGCCGAGCAGCAGCCGGGTGTCGGCGATGCGGTGCTTGAAACCCTCGGCCTGGGCCAGCAGCGCGTCGGTGACCTCCGCAGGGTCCAGCGCCTTGCGGTTGTAGATCTTGATGAGCACCTGGTTCTTGAAGTCGAGCGAGGCACCGATCTTCGCGGCCAGCAGGCCGGGGTCGAGCACGTCGGCCACCCGGATACCGATCCGGGCGATCTTGTCCTGGTAGCACGGACCGATCCCGCGGCCGGTGGTGCCGATCTTCTTGTTGCCCAGGTAGCGCTCGGTGACCTTGTCGATGGCCACGTGGTAGGGCATCAGGAGGTGGGCGTCGGCGGAGATCAGCAGCCGGGAGGTGTCCACCCCCCGGTCCTCCAGGCCGCGCAGCTCGGTCAGCAGAACGCCCGGGTCGACGACGACGCCGTTGCCGATCACGTTGGTCACCCCGGGTGTGAGGATGCCCGACGGGATCAGGTGCAGCGCGAAGTTCTCCCCGGTCGGGAGTACGACGGTGTGCCCGGCGTTGTTGCCACCCTGGTAGCGCACAACCCACTGAACACGGCCCCCGAGCAGATCGGTGGCTTTTCCTTTGCCCTCGTCGCCCCACTGGGCGCCGATGAGGACGATTGCCGGCATGGCGTTTCTCCTGCTTAAAGTGATCCAGCCGGTGACCCACCCTATCGGAGGCCGGCGTCAGGAGTGTCGTGATGAAACGTGAAATCACCGTGTTGCTGTTCGGCGGCCGCCCGGCACCGCGCTCTCTGACCGCCCAGCCGGCTGTCGTCGTCCGTGAGCCCGGGGACATCGATGCCGTCGACACCGGGCGGGTCGCGGTCGTCGGTACCGACGCTGATCTGGCCGTTGTGCTCACCCGGCTGTTGCGAACCGATCGATTGGACGTCGAGGTCGCGCATGCCCGCAACTGGCGGACGGCCGCACGAGCCACAACCGCAACGGCCCGGCGAATTCCGCTGATCCGCGACGACACCGGGACGGTCCTCACCGGCGTGGCGCTGTGGCTGCCGCCCGAGAACGCTCCCGCGATCCGTGGGGAGGCGGTGGTCGACGACGCGGCGCTGTTCGACGGTGACGCCCCCGGAGTGCGGATCGAACCCACTGCCGAGATGCCCGGACTGCGGGCGGCGCTGCTGGGCGGGGCCCGACGGCGTTGGGTCAGCGGACGGGCAGCCCAGTTGGGCACCACGGGCGCGAGGGTGGTGCGCGACGGGGTTCCGGGCCCCCGGGACGTTCGGAGATCGACGTTCTATCGGCACACCACCGGCTGGATGCGCGTCGGGTGAACGGAGTGAACCCGACCAACAGATCCCGTCGGGTGAACGGAGTGAACCCGACCAACAGATCCCGTCGGGTGAACGCCGGCTGAACCCTCGCCGTGCGATCATCGCCGGGTGTGGTGGTTCTACACCGTCATTCTGGGCATGGCGTTCGGCCGCGTGCTGCAGGAGCTGGCGGTCACGATGCGCGACTGGCGGCACGGTACGCGCCGGCCGTTCGCCCCTGCGATGCTCTGGCAGCTTTTCCTGCTGGCGTTGATCGTGCAGGTCTGGCTGGCGGTCCAGCACGCAGTCAAGACCCCGGCGATCTCCGTCCTGGGACTGCTGGCCTATCTCACCGTCCCGTCCGGAATGCTGGTGATGTCGTTCCTGCTGCCCCAGTCCGACGTCGAGCAGAGGCAGGATCCCGAGACGACCTTCAGCCGGGTCCGGCCGGTGTTCTTCGGCGTGCTGATCGGAATGCTCGCGATCAACCTGCTGCACACATTCGTGATCGGCCAGCGTGGCCTGGACCTCGATCTGCTGTTCCAGTGCCTGATGGGCGCAGGTGCGATCACCGGCCTGTTCCTGCGCAGCACCCGCGCCGACATCGGACTTGCGGTGGCGATGATCGCCGTCGTGCTGACCTACATCGGACTGGGCTACTCGACGGTCGAGGTGGGCGGGCCGGCAGCCGCGGGCCCGTCAGCGCCGGGAATCGCCGTCGCTCTGCTGTAGGCCGGACGGCCGAAACCACACCCGAGTTCCGTTGCGAGGCAACAACACCGGGGAGGCGAACGGTCGCGGCCGTTCCGGAAGCCTGCTGGCGGGCGTCAGCTCGCCGTCGCAGAGCACCGTGTGCAGCACGGTGACGAGCTCGCACATCGCGAAGTTCGCGCCGAGGCACCGTTTGATCCCGCCGCCGAACGGCACCCACGCCGAGGCCGGCGGTCGTTGGCCGAGGAACCGCTCCGGCCGGAACTCGTCGGGATCGGGATAGCTGCCGGGGTCGCGGTTGATCACGTCCAGCAGCACCACGATTCGGGTACCCGGGGCCAGGGTGTACTCGCCGAGTCGATACTCCCCGGCGGTCATCCGACCGGTGATCGGCGCCGGCGGCCACAGCCGCAGCGTCTCACTGATCACCGCCTCGGTGTAGGTCGTCCCGCCGTCGCGCGCCTCGGCGCGAACCCGGTCCAGTGCGTCGGAGTTGTGTAGCAACAGGTCCACGACCCAGGCCAGGGTGGTGGCCGTCGTCTCGTGCCCGGCCAGCATCAGGGTGACCAGGTCGTCGCGGATCTCCTTGTCCGACAGGCTTTCCCCGCCCTGGCCGCGGGCATCGACAAGCATTCCGAGGATGCCCGCCGCCAGGCCGGGATGGGCCCGGCGCGCCGCGATCAGCGGAAGCAGCACTTCGTCGATGTGACGGTTGGCCCGGTTCAAGCGGCCCCACATCCGCAACGCGCCGAACTGTCGCGCGGCATAGCGCACCGGGGTCTCGTCGGACAGCGCCAGCAGCAACAACTCGTCGAAGGGCTTGCCGAGTCGCGCCACCTCGGCGGGCTCGCGGACCCCCAGCATCACCTGGACGATGACATCGAGGGTCAGAGCCCGGGCGGCGTCGAGCATCCGCATCGGCCGGTCCGTCGGCCAGCCCGCCATCGCGTCGCGAGTGGCCGCTTCGATGATCGGCACGTAGCTGTCCAACACGGCACCGTGCAGAGGCGGGATGAGCAGCTTGCGACGACGCAGGTGCTCGGGTTCCTCCTGGACGAACATCGAGTCCGAGCCGTAGATGGCGGCGGCCGGCCCCACTCCCTCGCCACCGAGCAGTACATCGGGACTGGCGGCGAACACCTGCTTGGCCAGTGCCGGATCGCCGACGGCGACGACGGGCCCGTAACCGAGCACGGGCAGCGCCAACACCGGACCGACCCGCCTGGCCACCCGGCCCACCAGTTGCTGACCGCCGATCCCGTACGCGGCGGCATAAAGTCCGCCGAAGAACGGGGCCAGCGGCCGGGGCGCCGGAAGGGCGGGGGGACGCACTCCGTCACGGTACCGTCGTGGCGTGACCGTGAGCCCTCTCCGCCAGTCTGCGGTGCGTCCGAGTCCGATCTTTCTTCTGTTGGTGGGGCTCACCGCGGCCGGTGGCGCACTCGCGTGGTGGTCGGCTCAGTCCACCGGCCCGGCCGGCCGCATCGGCGTGTTCCTGTTCGTGATCGCGGGCTGGCTGGTGTCGCTGTGCCTGCACGAGTTCGGGCACGCCTATACCGCCTGGCGGTTCGGCGACAACGACGTCGCGGTCCGCGGCTATCTGACGCTCAATCCGTTGAAGTACTCCAATCCGATGCTCTCACTGGGACTCCCGCTGCTGTTCATCGCGCTGGGCGGTATCGGCCTGCCCGGCGGCGCGGTGTACCTGCGCACCTGGTTCATGACGCCCCGCCAGCGCACGCTGGTCAACCTCGCCGGGCCGTTCGCGAACCTGGTACTGGCCCTGCTGCTGCTCGGGGCCACCCGGCTGTTCTTCGACCACGACCACTGGGTGTTCTGGGCCGGCGTGGCGTTCCTGGGATTCCTGCAGGTGACCGCGCTCGTGCTGAACCTGCTGCCGATTCCGGGACTGGACGGCTACGCCGCGCTGGAGCCGCACCTGAGCCAGGACACCCAGCGGGCCCTGCAGCCCGCGAAGCAGTACGCCTTCCTGATCCTGATGGTGCTGCTGATCATGCCGGGGCTCAACCGGTGGTTCTTCTCGTTGGTGTTCTGGTTCTTCGACCACTTCGGTGTCGACCGCGCACTGGCGTTCGTCGGCATGGACCTGACCCGGTTCTGGTCGGCCTGGCTGTAGCCGGGCCCAACCTGACATCATTGCGCCATGGGTGCCGGACACAGCCACGGAAGCGCTGACACCAGGTCCAGTCGGATGATCATGGCCTCGGTAATCCTCGGCGTCTTCTTCGTCATCGAGCTGACCACGGCACTGGCCATCGGTTCGCTGGCCCTGCTGGCCGACGCCACCCACATGCTCACCGACCTGGTGGCCCTTTTCATGGGCCTGACCGCGGTGCTGCTGGCGCGCCGGGGATCGAAGTCACCCGGCCGCACCTACGGCTGGCACCGCGCAGAGGTGTTCACCGCCGTCGCCAACGCGGTGCTGCTGCTGGGTGTCGCCGCGTTCATCCTCTACGAGGCCATCGAACGACTGGGGCAGCCGCCGACGATCCCCGGCTGGCCGATGATCGCGGTGGCGTTGCTCGCCCTGCTCGCCAATATCGTTGTGGTGCTTCTGCTTCGGTCTCAGGCCGAGGACAGCCTTGCGGTCAAGGGCGCCTACATGGAGGTGATGGCCGACGCGGTCAGCAGCCTCGGGGTGCTGATCGCCGGCATCGTGATGGTGACGACGGGATGGCCCTACGCCGACACCGTGGTGGCCGTACTCGTGGCACTGTGGGTGCTGCCGCGCGCGATCTCACTGGCCCGCGCGGCGCTGCGCATCCTGTCGGAGTCCTCACCCAAGCACATCGACGTCGACGAATTGCGGTCTGCGCTGGCCGCTGTCGACGGCGTGACCGAGGTGCACGACCTGCACGTGTGGACGCTGGTGCCGGGCAAGGAGATGGCCACCGCACACCTGGCCACCAACGGGACGTCCGACCGCGTTCTCGCGGATGCCCAGGCGGTACTGGTCGCACGGGGATTGGAACACTCCACCGTTCAGGTCGAACCGCCCGGGACGATCGAGGAGTGCCCCGTCGAGAGCGACGTGTAGCCCTCTCTGACCAGGAACGTCAGACCAGGAACGGGCTGTAGAACGACACGTCGGTGCGATCGGGTGCAGGCTTGCGGGTCGACGGCAGGTTGATGCCGCCCCACGGCGTCAGAATCCGGAACGACGTCACGTTGGCATCCCCCACCGGAACGGTCGAGTGGGCCGTTCCCCAGCCGCGCTTGCCGGGATAGGCATAGTTGAACACCGAACCCACTGGCGGAACATCTCCGGCACCGGAGCCTGCAGTACCCGAGGTGACGTTGGTGATCAGCAGCACCTGGCTGTGGATGCCGAACAGGTCGGTCTGTTGCGTCACGTCGGCATCGACGGAGCCGATCTTGTTGCCCGCCGAGTCCAGGACGTCGAACTGCTGGTAGCCCTGGATCTCGACTTCCCTGGGGGGCAGGCCGTTCACGCCGGAGGGCACCAGGTCGGAGGTCGGAGCGAAGCTGTAGCCGTTGGCCGTCATCGTCGACTTGTCGGGGAACGGCGCCGATGCGTCTATGAATGTCGGTGTGACGTTGGCGAATCCGTCCGCGGTCTGCTGAACGATGGTCACCACGTCACCCGTCGGAGCCGGCAGCGACGAGTACACATATGACGCGTCCGGCTTGTAGATGACGTTGTAGACCGAGCCGACCGGCGGGACCTGCCCGACGTTGGTGCCGACGTTGATGCCGTCGTTTGCGGTGACGAGGATCGCCTGGGTGTCGTTGAGGGCCAGGTCTTTCGTGGTCGTGAAGACCCCGTCGAAAGTGCCCACCGAATTGCCGTCGGCGTCGTAGACGCTGAACTTCTGATGCCCCTGCACGGTGGTGAAGATCGGAACGATTCCCGTCACGGCGGTGAAGACCTCGGCGTCGGGGTCGGTCGGGGCGATGAAGTAGCCGCCGCCGAGCTGCATGGGCTTGTTGTCCACGGTGTGGTCGGCGATGCCGGCGGCCGCGTCAAAAGTGATCGGCAGGTTGCGGTCTCCGAACGGCGTGTGCAGCGTCATGGACACCACGTCACCGCCCGGGGCCGGCATAGCCGAGTACGACCACCCGACAGGGCCGATCGCGAAGTTGGAGATCACCGAACCGACTGGCGGAACCTGGCCCGGGTCGGTGCCCACGTTGATTCCGTCGTTGGATTGGACGAGCAACTGCGCGTAGTGGTAGCCGAGGCCCCTGCTCACCAACGCGCCGAAGCTTCCCACCGTGCCGCCGCCGGCCGGATCGACGACGTCGAATTCCTGTTGTCCCTGAACGAGGCTCTGCCCGCCGGGCATGTAGGACAGCCGGCCGTAGTAACCGACCACCGTTTCGGTCGAATTCGGAACGAGGTTGTAGCCCTTGAGGTTCAGCGTCGGGGTGACGTTGAGTGGAGTCGGCGGGAACGGATTGACCGCGGAAAGGACCATCGCCACCCCGAGCTGGACCACTGCCGTGACCGCGAGGTAGATGAGGTCGTTGGGGGGTGTGATGCTGCCCGCGCCGGAGGCGCCGACACCCACGCCGGCTGCCGCCGGGGCCGCGACCATGAACACCGGCTTCGCCCGAACCGCCTGCGGGACAGTCGACAGGATCCGGGAGAGCACCGGCTCCAGGACCGTGGCTGCGGCCGGGGTGGTGACCACGGCCGGCGAGGGAACGGCCGGGGCGACGAGAGCCGTCGCCGCGGCGACCACCGGAGCGGCCGCGGCGACCACCGGAGCCGCCACCGCGTCCTGTCGAGTGGTCGCGTCCTGCTGAGTGGCCGCAGCCGAAGCTGCGGCGCCCATCGGCCGGACTCTGCGCGCGAACGGCGTGGGTTCGGTCCGGCTCGCCGAGTCGCCCGAGCGGGACTCGGCCGTACTTGGGACGGCCGGAGTAGCTGCGGCAGCGTTCGGAACGGCGGCGTTCGGAACAGCGCTGCGCTGTCGCGATGCCCTCGGGGCTTGCGGCCCGGCCGCCGGGCGAGCGGCTCGGCCGGCCGGCGCCCCGCTGACCGTCGAGACGTCCCCCGACCCGGTGTCGGCACCGGCGATTCCCAGCCCGGAGACAACTCCGGCGCCCACTCCCAAAGCTGCTGCCAACAGGCCCACCCGGCCGATACAACCCGACACGCTCACCGTCTCCCAGTTAAAACTCAGCCCGATTTTATTTGCTCGGGACGTGAAGTCGCAGATGAAACCGAGTGTACAGCTTTGCAGGTTGGGACTCTCCCGGCAAGTTCGCAGGGGCTTCAGCCCAGGTGCAGCGCCGCCCGGGCCGCCGGGTCGCAATCGTCGAGCAGGTCAAGGCAGCGGTTGAACTCGTCGGTTTCGCCGATGGCGTCGGCCGCCCGGGCCAGCGCGGCGACGCACCGCAGGAACCCGCGGTTGGGTTCGTGGGCGAAGGGCACCGGGCCGAACCCGCGCCAGCCGTTGCGGCGCAACTGATCGAGGCCGCGGTGGTAGCCGGTGCGGGCGTAGGCGTACGCGGTGATCGCCTTGTCGTCGTCGAGTGCGTCCTCGGCGAGCTGTGCCCAGGCCACCGATGCAGCGGGATGGGCCGCAGCGACGGCGGTCGCGGGCTCACCGGATTCCAGTTGAGCCTCGGCCTCTGGGTCGCCGGGCAGCAGCACGGGCGGGGGTCCGAGCAGGTCGCCGAAGGATGTCATGCGAGTCATTCTGTACTGCCGGGTGCGGTGACCATCGATCGTCCTACCCAGGCGTTAGGCTCGCCTCATGTCGAACCCGTCCGGGCCGGAATCCGGCGCAGATTACGGGCCCGACGACCCGATCACCGAGGTGATCGACATCCCCGTCGAGATGCTGGCCAATCCCCCGCTGGCCAATCCCCTGGCCGATCCCCCGCTGGCCGATTCCTCGACCGGTGCCCGCCGCTACACCGCACCCGGTTTCGATGCCGGCTCCACGCAGATCATCAACCGGGTTCCAGACCCGCCGACGGAATACCTGATGCGGCTCCGCTCCGAACCGCAAGCGATTCCCGCCCGCGGCGGCCGCCGGCGGCTGTGGCGCCTGCTGGCGGGACTGCTCGTCGCGGGCGTGGTCGCGGCGGCGGTCGCCGGGGCGCTGGTGTTCAAACGCAACTCCGACCGCGCCGCCCAGGAGCGGTCCGTGCGTTCGACCATCGAGAAGTTCGACAACGCGGTCCAGCACGGCGATCTGGCGACGCTGCGCAGCATCACCTGTGGACAGACCCGCGACAACTACGTCAAGTACGACGACCGGATGTGGACCGACGCCTACTCGAAGGTGATAGCCGCCAAGCAGTACCCGGTGGTGGCCGGCATCGATGACGTGGTGGTCAACGGCACCCACGCCGAAGCAAACGTGACCTCCTACATGGCATTCGATCCGGGGACCACGTCCACGCGCAGCTTCGATCTGCAGTTCCAGGACGACCAGTGGAAGATCTGCCAGGCGCCCTGAACTGCCCGCCAAGGGTTAGACGGAGACGCTCCGGCCGGTGCTCTTCAGGTCGTTGCACGCCTCGATGACCCGTTCGGTCATCGACGCCTCGGCCTTCTTCATGTAGACACGAGGGTCGTAGACCTTCTTGTTGCCCACCTCGCCGTCGACCTTGAGCACGCCGTCGTAGTTGGTGAACATGTGGCCGGCGATGGGCCTGGTGAAGGCGTACTGGGTATCGGTGTCCACATTCATCTTGACCACGCCGTAGCGCAGCGAGTCCTCGATCTCCGATTTCAGCGAGCCCGAACCGCCGTGGAAGACGAAGTCGAACGGCTGGGCGCCGTCGGCCAGGCCGAGCTTGGCCGCAGCCACCCGCTGGCCCTCGGCCAGCACCTCGGGCTTGAGCTTGACGTTGCCCGGCTTGTAGACGCCGTGCACGTTGCCGAAGGTGGCCGCGAGCAGGTAGCGGCCCTTCTCGCCGACGCCGAGGGCGTCGACAGTCTTCTCGAAGTCGGCCGAGCTGGTGTAGAGCTTGTCGTTGATCTCGGCCTCGACGCCGTCCTCCTCGCCGCCGACGACACCGATCTCGACTTCAAGGATGATCTTCGCCGCAGCGGCTTTGGCGAGGAGTTCCTGGGCGATCGCGAGGTTCTCGCCGATCGGGACCGCCGAGCCGTCCCACATGTGCGACTGGAACAGCGGATCGCGGCCCGCGGCCACCCGTTCCGCGGAGATGGCCAGCAGCGGCCGCACGTAGGTGTCGAGCTTGTCCTTGGGGCAGTGGTCGGTGTGCAGGGCGACGGTGATCGGATACCGCGCGGCGATCACGTGCGCGAACTCGGCCAGCGCGACCGCGCCCGTCACCATGTCCTTGACGCCCAGGCCCGAGCCGAATTCGGCACCGCCGGTGGAGAATTGGATGATGCCGTCGCTACCCGCGTCGGCGAACCCCTTGATCGCGGCGTTGATGGTCTCCGACGAGGTGCAGTTGATCGCCGGGAACGCGAACGAGTTCTGCTTGGCGCGGTTCAGCATCTCCGCGTAGACCTCGGGGGTGGCGATGGGCATGGGTAGTCCTCTCCGGCTGGGCACGACCTGTCTCGGAAGGCAGTATGTCAAACCACCCCGGTATGTTGTGACGTCATGACCACCACCGTTCTGGCCCTGCCGCACATCATGGATCCGATGTACTGGCTGGGCAACGGTGGCCCGTTCGCCTCGGCGGTGCTGCCGGGAATCCTGCTCATCGTCTTCATCGAGACCGGCCTGCTCTTCCCGCTGCTGCCGGGCGACTCGCTGCTGTTCACCGGTGGACTACTGGCCGCCGCGCCGCACCCCCCGGTCAACATCTGGGTGCTGGTGGCCTGCGTTTCGGTGGTGGCCGTGCTGGGCGACCAGTGCGCGTACTTCATCGGCCGGCGCATCGGGCCCGCGCTGTTCGACAAAGAGGACTCGCGACTTTTCAAAAAGCACTACGTGACCGAGTCACACGCCTTCTTCGAGAAGCACGGCCCCAAGACCATCATCCTGGCGAGGTTCGTCCCGATCGTGCGCACCTTCACCCCGGTGCTGGCCGGGGTGTCCTACATGCGCTACCCGCTGTTCCTCGGATTCGACATCGTCGGCGGCATCCTCTGGGGAGCCGGCATCACGCTGCTCGGCTATTTCCTGGGCAACGTGCCGTTCGTGAAGGCCCACCTGGAACTGATGATCCTGCTGATCGTGTTCCTGTCGGTGCTGCCCGCGCTCATCACCGTCGGGCGCAATCTGCTTCGTCGCCGCGCGCTGCCCGAGGAGGGCTAGCCGCCTGTTACGGCCAGGAGCCGGGCCGGCTGGTCGGGAGGCCGGGGTTCGACGGCAGGTTCGCCCCCGGGATCTGGGAGTTCTGCAGGGCGCCAAGGCACAGGCCGAGCCTGCCGGGCAGACACGTCCCACCGGTGCCAGTGATGGCGATAGTCCCCGAGGACTGTGACCAGCAGATCCCGGTGACGTTGTCGGGGATCGTGCCGCCGGGACAGGGCGCGGCGGAGGCCGCGGGCGCTGTCGGGCCGTACAGAATCGCCCCGCCACAAGCCGCAGCAAGCAGCAGGCGGGTAACCGTGGATCGGATTGTCATGTGTTCTCCGTGCGTGAGTTCGAGTCTGGCGATCAGGACGGGAGAGTGATCTTGGTCTTCTCGCTGATCAGGTTGACCGCATCAACGACGGCCTGTTCCTGACCCTTAGGTGCCTCTCCGTTCAACTGCAGCACGAAGACCCCGTCCTTGCCCGGGATGACGATCGTCTGCTGGCCGACCGCGCGCTTCTTGCCCTCCCACATGTAGGTGCCGACGTAGTCGACCGCGTCGTAGCCGTCCAGCTTGTCAGCGCGGGGGGCCTCGCGAGGCTTGAACTCGGGGAGTTCATTGAGCTGCCCGGGCGCGTACTCCAGGATCTTCTTCGGATCGACGTTTCCGGTCAGCTTGGAGGCGATCGCGTACATGAACGGCGGGTCGGCGGGATCCTCCGCCTTGTCGTAGATGATGGCGCCATAGGCCCAGTCAGGCGTTGCAGCGCCGGCCGGCCGCCAGTCCGGCGGGAACGGGAAGTCGATCTTGGGCGTGCCCGGCTCGTCTTTCTTGAACGGAACCTCGGCGATGTTGTTGTCGACGATGTACTTGTGCAGGTTCGCGCCGATGGCGGGTTGCGCCTCGCCGCCGCCGTGGCCGTCCTCGCCGCCGTGGCCGGCCGGTGCCGGCGATCCGGTCCAGATCGTCGGCGGGGTGGCGGCGACCGTGGCCGGGTGCTCAGTGGTGGGACTGCAGCCGGAGAGGATCACGCTCAACGCCATCGCGGCCGTCGCCGCCGTCGTCATCTTGGCCATCGGTTTGCCGTCTCCTCGTCGTTGCCTGCTGTCGCTGAAACCAGTTCTCTCGGTGAACCTAGTAGACCGCATGGGCAGCCTCCATCAACATCCATCCCGAAACCTGGACGGACAGATCGCGTTCTGCCATCGCCGAGGCGGACACCGCGCCGTCGGCCGATCCGCCGCCACCGCCCTCGGCGGTGGGCACCTCCGCCTCGCGGTCCCAGAACGAACTGAACAACGGCAGCCCGTCAACGGTCTTGCGGTTGCCCCACGCCGTCTCCGCGGAGGCGAGCACGATCCGGCGGGCCGTCTCGCGGGCAGCGACGTCCGCTTTGGTGTCGCCGGGGAGTTCGTTGGCGGCCAGCGCAAGATAACGGGCGGTGATCCCGGCGAACAGGCCGCCGTCGCCGCCACCCGCACCCTTGAGCACCCCTTCCGGGGCCATCTCGGCGTCGATCGCGGCGACCAGCCGTCGCACCCGGGCACCGTGACGCTCGTCGCCGGTTCGCACTGCCAGTTCGGTCTCCAGCCCGACGACCACGCCCTGGCAGTACGTGTACTGAGCGCGCACCAGTGAGCCGGCCTTGATGCCGTCGAACACCAGATGCGTCTCGGGGTCGATCAGGGTCTCGTCGATCCAGTCGGCCATCTGTTCGGCGCGCCGCAGCTGGTCGTAGCGGGCCAGGAAAATTCCGGCCGGACCGTTGGCGGGGGCGTTGAAGAACTGGTCCTGTTTGCGCCACGGGATGCCGCCGCCGTCCTCGGGCACCCAGGCTTTGAGGAGTTGATCGGACAGCGTGGTCAGGCCCTTGGCGTTCTCCACGCCGGCCAGCCGGCCGGCCCGCTCCAGCGCCAGCGCCAGCCAGGCCATGTCGTCGTAGTAGTTGTTGGTCCAACGGCCGTTGTTGCGGGCCAGATGGCCGCGGATCTGGCGGCGGATGCTCTCCACCCGGTCGGCCTGCGGATCGCGGACCTGGGCGTCGACCAGAGTGTCCAGCAGGTGTGCCTGCCACCAGTAGTGCCAGGTCGCGAAGGCGAGATCCTTGCGGGTGGGCGGCCAGCCCACGACTCCGAGTTGCGTTCGCGGAAGCTGCCAGAGCTTGCGCAGGTGGCGCTTGGCGATGGCGGCCTCGGCGCTGGCGGCCCGATCAGTCCACTCCATAGCTCGCAATCCTGCCCTACCAGGCCACCGAAAGGTCGGCCCATCGCCGGATCCAGGTATGCATGGCGATTCCGGCGGCCACCGCCGCATTGATGCTCCGGGTGGAGCCGAACTGCGCGATCGACACCGTCATCGCGGCCCCCGCGGCAGCCGCCTCCGAGATACCGGGCCCCTCCTGTCCGAAAACCAGCAGGCAGTCAAGGGGCAGGTCGGTCTCCTCGAGTCGCACCGCTCCCGGCACGTTGTCGACCGCGACGACGGTCAGTCCGGCGTCGCCGGCGAATGCCAGCAGGTCCTCGGTGGTGTCGTGGTGGGCCAGACGCTGGTACCGGTCGGTCACCATCGCGCCGCGACGATTCCATCGCCGCTTGCCGACGATGTGCACGGTGTCGACGGCGAAGGCGTTCGCGGTGCGCACCACCGCACCGATGTTCGCGTCGTTGCCGAAGTTCTCGATCGCGACGTGGAGCCGGTGCCGGCGCCGGTCGATGTCGGCGATGATCGCCTCGCGGGTCCAATACCGATATGCGTCAACGACATTGCGGCTATCGCCGTCGCCCAGGAGTGCGGGGTCGTAGCGCGGGTCGTCGGGCGGGGTCCCGGGCCAGGGGCCGACGCCCGCGACGCCGGTGGACCATTCGGTGGGTCCGGGGTCGGTGGGTCCAGGGTCGGCCCCGTACTCCGTCTCCGAGTCAGTCATGGGCCGCGGTGAACTCCACCCGCGCGAAGCGGCCGGCCCGCCGGCCCACCAGAGCGACCTGTCCGACGGCCTGACCCGGCAACCCGGCGTCCGCCGGCCCCGCCGGGAACGCCAGGCCACCGGTGGCGCCGACCGTCGTCCCGTCGGCGAGTTCCACGGCGGCGATGCGACCCTCGTCGACGAGGACTCTGCGAATGGCGGATTCGGGTTCAGCCACCCCCAGTTCGTCGGCCTTGGCGCGCAGCCAATGCTCCAGGGGGCCATCGGATGTTCCGATCACCGCGGCGGTGACGGACCTGCCGCCGACGATCGCGGGAACGAGAACATCGGGAATCTGGGTGAACATCACCGCCGCGGGTGAGGCCAGACACCTGGCGGACCACTGTCGAAGCTCTTCTCCGACAAAGGGTTCCACGACCTCGCGCGAGGACCTCTGCCTTGGGTTCACCTCCTCGCCGGGGACGGGGTCGCCCAGATCCTCGGTCATGGCGGCGTACCATTCGGTGACGCGCTGGTCGGGATGCGCCGGTGCGTCGACCACGAGAACGTCGAGATCGGCTGCAGCACAACAGATCGCATAGGCCAGCACGCCGGGAGACGTGCCCACGCAGATGACGTCGACCGTGTCGTCCCAGCGGCGGGCCTCGTCGCCGTCCTCCAGATCGGGCTTAGCCATCAAGACCGAGATCGGGATTAGCCGTCGAGGCCGAGATCGGCCAGACCAAGGATGCTGCGGTAGGGCACTCCCTCGGCCTCGATGGCCTCGGCCGCGCCGGTGGCCCGGTCCACGACAGTGGCCACCCCCACCACGATTCCTCCGGCCTCGCGCACCGATCGCACCGCCTGAAGCGCCGAGCCACCGGTCGTGCTGGTGTCCTCGACAACCAGGACACGGGCGCCGGACACATCAGCGCCTTCGATAAGGCGTTGCATCCCATGGGTTTTCAGCGCCTTGCGCACTACGAACGCATCGATGGGACGTCCCGGGGCGTGCATGATCGCGCAGGCCACCGGGTCGGCTCCCATGGTGAGGCCACCCGCCGAGGCGTAATCCCAGTCGGCGGTGAGCTCGCGCATCAGCCGCCCGATCAGCGGCGCGGCCCGGTGGTGCAGGGTGGCCCGCCGCAGATCGACGTAGTAGTCGGCCTCTTTACCGGAGGACAGCGTTACCCTGCCGAACACCACAGACAACTGGCGCACCAGGTCGGCCAGTTCGGCGTGTTCGCTCGAATTCAGTTCAGGTACGGCGGAATTTTCAGGTACGGCCACGGCTTCGTCCCGTTCTCTTGGTGAGCGCGCGGACCAGACCGCGCGGAATGAATCGACCGACAGTGGTCAGCGCCTTGTACTGCGCACCGGGAATGCTGACCACCTTGCCCTTGGCGATGTCGGCGAGGCTCTCTTCGACCACGTCCTCGACGCTGAGCCACATCACCTCGGGCATGGACGTCATGTCGATGCCGGCGCGCTGGTGGAACTCGGTGTGCACGAAGCCCGGACACACAGCGTGCATGCCGACGCCGGTACCGGCCAGCCCGTTGGCCAGGCCCTCCGAGAAGAAGACCACCCAGGCCTTGGAGGCCGAGTACGTCGAGCCACGGCCGGGCATCAGGCCGGCGACACTGGCGATGTTGATCACCATGCCCTTGTGCGCGGCCAGCATCGATGGGAGGGCGGCACGGGTCAGGTGCATCACCGCCGCGACGTTGACGTCGAGTTGGCGCTGCAGCGCTGCGGGGTCGGTCTCCCAGAACTCGCCGGTCATACCGAACCCGGCGTTGTTCACCAGCACTCGAACGCCGGCGGCCAACCGCTCGCATACCTGGTCGCGCCCGGCGGCGTCGGCAAGGTCGGCGGGCAGTACCTCGACGTCGACACTGTGGGCCGCGCGCAGTTCGCCGGCCAGAGCAGTGAGCCGGTCGGCGTCGCGGGCCACCAGGACCAGGTTGTAGCCGTCGCGAGCGAATCGTCGGGCATAGCCCTCGCCCAGGCCGGAGGTCGGTCCGGTGATCAGAGCGACGGGGCGGGTCACCCCGTCACCCTAGCCCTGAAGGTGCGGTGCCTGCGCCTCGGTGCGCGGCTGTTGGGGCCTCAGCAGCGGCGGGGCGTCGCTGAAGCCCTGGGGCAGTTCCGGGCGCGGCTGGGGCCGGCCGGGTTCGGCGAAGCGGCGGGCACCGGACTGTGCCGCCTGTGCCGGGATCGGAGGCAGCACACGCAGCAGGTCGTTGAACTGCCGGACGGCACGCAGACCCTCGTCCCACTGGGCGCGGGTCGATGAGATCGGCAGGGCCGCCAGGGTCCAGTTCTGTTCGTTCCAGAGGATTTCGGCGCACTCGGGCGCGGTGTGGGCGAAGGTCACCATCCGGCGATCACAGGCTCGGCGCGCGGCGTCGAGGTTGTTGGAGTAGACCATCCGCGGGCCGATCGCGCCGAGCAGCCAGACGTCGCTCTCCCGCGGCTCAGGGATGCCCTTGAGGCGCAGGTCCATCACGATGTCGGTGCCGACCTTGCGGTGCAGGGCGATGACGGTGGCGACGTCCTCGAGGTCGAAGATGTACACGGCCTCGCCGCGGACCTGACCCAGCACGACGTTGCGCGCGGTCACGTCGCCGACGGTGGACATCACGCCGCGCTTCCAGCGGTCGACGATCTCCGTCGACTCGGGCTCGAAGTCGAAGCCGTGGGACCGAGCCCAGGACTTGCGGCGTCGGCCGAGCCCGCGGCGGCGGCCGATGTCGATGTACAGCAACACAGCCGCACCGACGAAGCACAGTGCGGACAGCGTGAACCAGAAGGGAACCATCGGGGTTAGCGTAACCGCTGATCGCCCGTCGCCGACATCACGATTCTGAGTCGATACAGCGACGAACGTCGACTTGTCGGGGCAATCCGGGGCGGAATGCCGGCGACAAGTCGACGTTCGGCGGGGGACATCAGCCCAGGACCAGCGACTCGCCGTCCGGGGACACGTTGACCGGAACGACGTCACCGTCGTGGATCTCCCCGGCCAGCAGCATCTTGGCCAGCCTGTCGCCGATGGCCTGCTGGACCAGCCGCCGCAGCGGGCGCGCGCCGTAGACCGGGTCGAACCCGCGGTCGGCCAGCCATTCCTTGGCCGCCAGCGACACCTGCAGTTCCAGGCGGCGCTGGGCCAGCCGCTTCTGCAACTGCGCCAGCTGGATGTCGACGATCGACACCAGCTCGTCGGGCGAGAGCGCGTCGAAGATCAGCACGTCATCGAGACGGTTGATGAACTCCGGCTTGAACTTCGCCCGCACGGCCGCCATTACCTGGTCTTCGTCACCGCCGGAACCCAGGTTCGAGGTGAGGATCAGGATGGTGTTGCGGAAGTCGACCGTGCGGCCCTGGCCGTCGGTCAGCCGTCCCTCGTCGAGCACCTGAAGCAGCACGTCGAACACGTCCGGGTGGGCCTTCTCGACCTCGTCGAACAGCACCACCGTGTATGGACGCCGGCGCACCGCCTCGGTCAGCTGACCGCCCTGGTCATAGCCGATGTAGCCCGGGGGGGCACCGACCAGGCGCGCGACCGAGTGCTTCTCGCCGTATTCGCTCATGTCGATGCGGACCATGGCACGCTCGTCGTCGAACAGGAAGTCCGCCAGTGCCTTGGCCAACTCGGTCTTGCCGACGCCGGTGGGGCCGAGGAACAGGAACGACCCGGTGGGCCGGTTCGGGTCGGCGACCCCGGCCCGGCTCCGCCGGACGGCATCAGAAACCGCAGCCACGGCCTTGCGCTGCCCGATGACGCGCTTGCCGAGCTCCTCCTCCATGCGCAGCAGCTTGGCGGTCTCGCCCTCCATCAGCCGGCCGGCCGGGATACCGGTCCATGACGAGACCACGTCGGCGATGTCGTCCGGGCTGACCTGCTCCTTGAGCATGACGCTCTCCCGGGCCTGCGCCTGGGGCACCGCGGCGTCGAGTTTCTTCTCCACCTCCGGGATGCGGCCGTAGCGCAGTTCGGCCGCCTTGGCCAGGTCGCCGTCGCGCTCGGCCCGGTCGGCCTCGCCACGCAGCGTCTCCAACTGCTCCTTGAACTCCCGGACGACGTCGATGGCGTTCTTCTCGTTCTGCCACCTGGTCGTCAGTTCGGCCAATTTCTCTTTCTGGTCGGCCAACTCGGCGCGCAGCTTCTCCAGCCGGTCTTTGGAGGCGTCGTCCTCCTCCTTCTCCAGCGCCATCTCCTCGATTTCGAGGCGACGGACCAGGCGCTCGACCTCGTCGACCTCGACGGGCCGGGAGTCGATCTCCATGCGCAGCCGGGAGGCGGCCTCGTCGACCAGGTCGATGGCCTTGTCCGGCAGGAACCGGCTGGTGATGTAGCGGTCGGACAGAGTGGCCGCAGCGACCAGTGCGGAGTCGGTGATGCGGACGCCGTGGTGGACCTCGTAGCGGTCCTTCAGCCCACGCAGAATGCCGACGGTGTCCTCCACCGAGGGCTCGCCGACGAACACCTGCTGGAAGCGGCGCTCCAGGGCGGCGTCCTTCTCGATGTACTTGCGGTACTCGTCGAGGGTGGTGGCGCCGATGG
>CAYTOD010000042.1:0-39153 GCA_964439315.1 uncultured Mycobacterium sp.
GCTGCCCTTGACGACCGGGGGGTTCAGCCCTTTACGACCGCGGGCGTCAGCCCTTGACGACCTGAGTGCCGCCGGCCAACTCGTCATGCTTGCCCTGCTTGGTGGGGCTGCTGTTGATCGTCACGGCGATCACGATGTAGGCGATGACTGCCAGCAGACCGCCGATGTAGGGGATCACCGGCAGCAGCGTGAAGGCATTGCGGATTGCGGACTGCTTGAAGTCCGGCTTCGGTGCGCCGCCCGGTCCGTGCACGTTGAGGCCGAGCAGCATCTTGCCGACCGACTTGCCCTGCGTCACCTCCATGGCGACGAAGTAGCCGAACATCAGCACTCCGGAGAACAAGCCGGTGACCATGATGTTGCTGGAGTAGCCGGTCATCACCGCCAGCAGACCCGAGACGATGCCGACCAGCAACCCGTCGATGATGCGGGCTCCGAACCGCACGCCCAGGCCACCGGGCTGCGCGCCCCAGGCGGGCGGCTGGCCGGGGAAGCCGCCGGGCACGCCGTAGGGATTGGGCGGCGGGGGATAGGCGCCCGGGACCTGGCCATAGGGGTTGGGCTGGCCGTACGGTGCGGCCGGGGGCGGTGGAGGAGGCGGGTAGCCGCCGGGCTGCCCATAAGCGTTGGGATCCTGGCCGAATGCGTTGGGATCCTGGCCGAAGGCGTTCGGATCGAAGCCACCCGTTGTCATCTGCTCACTCCTTAAAGAGTTGGACGTGATTACCAATCTACCGTGCTCAAACCTTGAGTCCGGATTTTTTCACCGGCAGCGGAGCCTTCTCGCCTATGTTTGAGCCGATGCACTACGACTGGGAACGGCTGGCGTCCGGCGTACATCGCTGTCGCCTTCCCTTCCTGGATGTCACCGTCGGGGTGGTCGCGGGTGAGGACGGCGTGCTGCTGATCGATTGCGGCACAACGCTCTTGGAAGCGCAATCGGTGGCCGAGGACGTTGTGGCACTCACCGGGCATGCCGTCACCGACCTGGTGATGACCCACCACCACTTCGACCACATACTCGGCTCGGGTGGCTTTCCGGCTGCCCGGCATTACGCTTCGGCGGCCGTTGAAGTGGCCTTGGGCGCCGGGATCGGTGCGGTCCGCGAGTACGCGCGGAGCTACGGTGTGACCGACGATGACCTCGACCGGGCAATCGCGGCAGTCCGTGCGCCTGACCACGTCGTCTCGCACGCCCGCATCGCCCTGGGTGACCGTGTCGTGCTCGTCGAGCACCTCGGATCTGGTCACACCGATCACGACCTGGTCGTCGTCGTCCCCGCCTCGGAACCCGGCGAGCGCACCGTCGTCTTCTGCGGAGACCTGGTCGAAGAGTCCGCCGACCCTGCCATCGACGACGGTTCGGACGTCGCACACTGGCCTTCGGCTATCGACGGTGTGCTCGGACTCGGCGGGCCGGAGGCACGGTACGTTCCGGGGCACGGGGCGACTGTGGATGCGGACTTCCTACGGCGGCAACGGGACTGGCTCACCACCCGGCGCTAAGGCTTCACCACCCGGTGCTCAGCACCTGGTCCAGCATGTCGACGAAGAAGTCTGCGGACGCCCGCGTCAGGCACATCGGGGGCTTCATCTTCAGCACGTTCTGCCGGTCGCCGGTGGGCTGGACGATCACCCCGAGTTCGCGCATCCGTTCGCAGATGGCGGCGGTCTCCGACACCGCAGGGTCCAATGTCGTCCGGTCGCGCACCAGTTCCACGCCCATGTAGAGGCCGCTGCCGTGCACCGTGCCGATCAGTTCGTGCCGGGTGGCCAGTTCGTTGATGCGGGCCTTGAGATGGTCGCCGACGCTGAGGGCGTTCTCCTGCAGGCGTTCTGACTCGATGACGTCGAGAACGGTGAGGCCGACTACGGACGACACCGGACTGCCGCCGGCCGATGAGAAGAAGTAGCCCTGCGTGCGGTAGGCGTCGGCGATCGCCTTGGTGGTGATGACGGCGCCCAGTGGCTGGCCGTTGCCCATCGCCTTGGCGACGCAGACGATGTCGGGCACCACGTCCTGCTGTTGGAACGCCCAGAACCAGCGTCCGGTGCGGCCGTACCCCACCTGAACCTCGTCGGCGATGGCCAACCCGCCGGCGGCTCGGACCGCGGCGTAGACGGCTTTGAGGTAGCCGTCGGGCAGCGCCATTCCGCCTGCGTTGCCGTAGAACGGCTCGCAGATGAACGCCGCCGGTGGCTTGCCCTGGGCAGCAAGGCTTTCGATGATCGCCACGGCCTCCGGCGCGTACTTGGAGGCGTCGGTGCCGCGGTGCTCGCCGCGGTAGGCGTTGGGCGAGGGCACGGTGTGCACCCACGGCGGCCGGGTGGTTAGCGCGTTGGGGTTGTCGGCGATGGAGGTCGAGATCGCGTCGGTGGCATAGGTCCAGCCGTGGTAGGCCTCGGCGACGGCGACGACGTCGTGGCGCCCGGTGGTGGCCATCGCCAGGCGCAGCGCCAGATCGTCGGCCTCCGAACCGGAGTTCACCAGGAACACCGTGTCCAGCGGGTCCGGCAGGGTGGCGGCAAGCCGCTCGGACAGCGCCACCACGGCCGAATAGTTGAAGCGGGAGTTGGTGTTGAGCCGCCGCCACTGCCGTGCGACGGCGTCGGCCAGCGCCGGGTGGCCGTGCCCGATGGCAGCGACGTTGTTGACCATGTCGAGGTAGACCCGGCCGTCGGTGCCGACCAGGTGTTCGCGCCAGCCGCGTTCGATGCGTGGCGGATGGCTGTAGTAGTACTCCTGGACCTCGGCGAAGGAACGGGATCGCCGCTGGCGCAACGTCACGCTGTCGTCCTCGGGCAACACGGCGGCCGGCAGTCCGAGCACTACGGCCGGGTCGCCGACCTGGTCCAGCCAGCCTGCGGCGTACTCGGGGCGGACGAACTCGGGCACATCGGGTTCCGAGGAATTCCGTCGGACCTGGATGAACACCGGTCCTTCGAGAGTGCCCAGTGCCACGCCGGCCGCCACCTCCCCGGTGTCGTCGACGGTCAGTGCGCCGCGCACCTCAAGTACGGCTTCGGTTCCGGTGAGGATCAACACGGCGCCGTCTCCGTCGGACGCGGCCTCGACCACGCCGGCCCACGGTGCAGCCAACGACATCGGGGCCGACGGCCACAGGTGCACACCGGTCGCGACGGTGGCGGGGGACTCGGTGCTCAGCGTTGCCGACCGGGTCAGGCGTGGCTGTCCGAACGTCGTCACCACCGCGGGGGCACCGCCGGCCAGGGCGTCGGCTGCCAGGCGGTGTTCGCATTCCGGGTCCAGCCACACTCCGCCGTCCATCGCGTCGGACTCCGGGGAAAGGTCGAGGTGGGCCACCGTGGCAGGGTCGAGGCCGTCGACAAGAGGGACGCTCGGAGCGATCGGGGAGTTCGGGTGAGCGACTCCGAGAGTGTGGCGGATCTGCGCGGTCATCACCGCGGAGGGAATCGCGATGGCGCGCTGGAAGATTCGCCACTCGTGTTCCTGGGCCTCGGCGACGTAGGTGTTGTCGGTGTCGATCGCGCCCTGATGCACGCCACTGACCACCAGCACCGCCGCCCGCAGCACCACCAGGGGCCAGAGGGCGTCGATCTCGGCCGGACCCAGCGGCCGGATCGAATGGAACGCGGCGATGGCAGGTAGCGCGGCGGCGGGATCGCCGCCCTCGTGGCGCAACACCGCGGAGACCGTGACCGCGAGTTCGGCCACCGCCCAGGATCGCGTCAGGTCGCCGAAGTCGATGACGCCGTCGGGGTGTCCGCCGAGATCGTGGCTGTCCCCCCAGCCGCACACCACGTTGTCGTCGGTCAGATCGCCGTGGATCACCTGGACCGGCAGGTCCTCGGCGAGGTCGGCGATCGAAGCCCAGGCCGTCTCGGCGGCGGCTTCGACGGCCTCGCGCCGGTGCGAGTCGGTGACGTGTTCGGCCAGCACCTCGACGGTGCGCAGGGCATGGCGCAGGTCCCACTGCAGCACCCGGTCGACCCCGGGGTGGTCGAAGTCGTTCAGGGCCCGGCAGATCCGGCCTGCCAACGCGCCCATCGCCGCCACCCGGGCCGGATTGAGGTAGCCGTCGCCGCTGAGAGTGCCGCCGGGGAGGTACGTCAAAATCCTCGCGTACAGCGGCTTTTCGCCGGGTATTGTGGCGAGCGGGGGTTGGCCGGGCACCTCGTTGTGGCGCGCCGGGCGCCGGCCTCCCCCCGCCGCTATGACCGCGGCGGCGGCGTCCTGGGCCTCGAGTTCAGCCAGGGTGAACGCCGGATTGGCGACCTTGAGAACGCCGATGGCCTCCCCACTGGATCGGCGCAGCAGGAAGTTGGCATCCTGCTGGGAGCCGAGGGCGGTCGCACCGGCGTCCAGGCCGAAGTGCTCGGCTGCGATGGCTTCGGCCTGCTCCGGGGTGACGTTGGGCACCGGGAGTTCGGCGGTCTGGAAGAAGTCGAACGACGTCACGACCAGTAAACATACCGGGCGGGTGCACGGCTGAAGATACGGTTGCAAGCATGCGTGCCCTGCTGATCGTCGATGTGCAGAACGACTTCTGTGCGGGGGGTTCGCTTGCGGTCGACGGCGGTGGCGCGGTCGCGGCGAGGATCAACGGCCTGACTGGCACGCGGCACTACGACCACATCGTGGCCACCCGCGACCACCACGTCGACCCGGGTTCGCACTTCTCCGACCACCCGGACTACGTGGACTCCTGGCCGCGGCACTGTGTAGCCGGAACCCCGGGGGCCGACTTCCACCCCGACCTGGATGCCGCGCCGATCGAGGCGACGTTTCTCAAAGGCGAGTATGCGGCCGCCTACAGCGGGTTTGAGGGGACCTCAGACGGTGTCGGTCTGGCGGACTGGCTTCGCGCCCGGGGTGTCCATGCCGTCGACATCGTCGGCATCGCCACCGACTACTGCGTCAAGGCCACCGCACTGGATGCAGTAGGCAACGGCTTCGCGACGCGAGTCCTGGTCGACCTCACCGCCGGTGTATCGGAGGACACCTCGGCGGAGGCGCTCGTACAGATGCGGGCACATGGGGTCGTGCTGCTGTCCGGTGCCTGAGTCACGCCGGTGCCTGAATAGCGCCTGAAAAGAGGCGCTTCGCCCACTATCGGCGAGGGCTCTGCCGCAATATCGACGAGGGGTTCGCCCAATCCCAATGGTCGGACTTGGGCCGGTATAGAAAACCATTCGGCTGGGAAACCTTCTCTTTAGACGCACGTACTGGTGAGTTGGGGCGCCGTTGGATTGAGGGGGGCGCGATGGTTATTTCCGGCGTGGGGCATATCCCGCCGACGTCGGATCTTTACTGGCTGTCGCCATGGCGTCGGCTTAGAGAACGGCGAGTGTTCTTCCGGCGAGCGATTAATTCGTCAGGTGAATGGAGGACGGGCAAATCCATTCGCCTCACCGTGTTGATCGCGCTGACCGTGTTCCCGTTCTGGGGAATTTATAACAAAGTTGCGGTCTTAATTTTCGGTGGTTCCCCCTTTGCATATTTGATAGTCATTCCACTGTTGGCGGGGATGATTGCATTCGGCTACCGCACTCCGCCCCGAGGCATCGGCGATCCGGAGTCCGACTGGATTCTGGCCGGCATCTTCGGAGGCCTCGGGCTGTTCCTGCGTCACCTGATGTCGGTGCGGTTTCCGACTCTTTCCGGACTGTGGCAACTCCCACTGGTGGGTGCTGTGCTGTGGGCGGCGTGCCTGGCGGCAGTGTTGTTCGGCGTCCGTCGGGTTATGCAGACCTGGGCGTTGTGGGTGTTTGTCTTCGCCACCGCGACCCCGCTTCCCTACCTGTTGGCTGTCGCGGGGGCGGGCGGCGGCGCCATGGCCGTCGCCGGCGTCACCGGCGCCATCGGCGGCGTTGCCGTAGCCATCTCCGGCCCGCTCGCATCCCTGGGATGGCGCCTTGGTGCGGGTGCCGCGAGTACGGCCGCGAGTCTCGCGGCCGGCTTCGTCGCCGTCGGTGCCGGGATCGATCACTGGCGGTATTCCAGTCTTGTTTTGGCAGTGCTCACCGGTGGTGTCATTCCGTTCGTCGGATTCCTGGTAGTGCAGAAGCACAGTGCCGGGCCTGATCCGCGACGAAGGTCCACCTGGCCCAAGCGTTCACCGGTGTCATTGGTCGCGCTGGTCATCGGAGCACTGCTCGTTTTTCTGCTGAACATTCCCTTCGCCCGGGGCGAGAACGCCCCGCCCCAGGCCCGTGCCGATTGGATTGAACGGTCGAATCTTTCTGCCAACCAGTCGTTTCCGTTCATCTCGCGGTACCTGGGCGCGGATGCTGCGTGCGTGCGGCACGCTGTTGAATCACGGCAGGGGTACCCCGAGGCCGTGGTCGATGTCATTACCGCGGAGAATCTCGCCGCGTTGCGTACGTATCGGAACGCGATCTGGTACCCGGCGACCGTTCCGCCGAACTATCGGCCGTTCGATTTCGGAAATCCCGTCATCGCAGACGGGCGTGTGACCGCGACCGACTCGTCCCTTGCAACCGACGGCAAGGCCGTCGATTGGTACCTCGTCACGTGGCTCTGGCGGGCCGGCACGACCTACCAACAGATCTTCGTCGTGGTGAACCAGACGTGGACATCGCACGATTCGCCCCCGCCGCCCGCTGAACTTTCGCTTCGCGCGACGATCATCGGTCCCGCTCTGTGGCTGGCACGCCAGCAGGCCGATCCGTCGACTGAGGTCGACCCCTTGGTCGTGGCGCGCGCGCACCAGATCGCGGCGAAGGTACTGGCGGCGGGAGATCCATGGCATGACTGAGGACGTATCGCAACCACCTCTCTCGCTTCTGGCTCCCGAGTTCTCGGCCCGGAACGCACTCGGCGGGCGCACCCTTGTGTTGCTCGGGATGATTGGCGCACTGCTTGCGACGATGAGTCTGCGCTATCCGACTCGGCTTCCTCCGCTGATAACGATGCTTAGTGCGATGCTGTACCTGGTTTCCACGCTAGACCGAAACCTGCTCATGCTGCGCGGTATCCGCTCGTCGGCGATGGTCCACGTCAGCGAGGGGGAAGCCCGCGCGATCCCCGATTGGGACTTGCCTCGTTACACCGTCCTGCTGCCGGTTTACGACGAGCCGTCGATTGTGGAGAACCTGCTCAACGGAGTCGGGAACCTGGACTATCCGGCCGACAAAATCGACATCCTCCTGTTGGTGGAAGAGGACGACGAAGCAACTCAAGAGGCGTTGGAAACATTGTCGCTCAATGGAATCCGGGTTGTCCTCGTACCGCACAGTCTTCCCAAGACCAAGCCGAAAGCGTGCAACTACGGTATGTCGCTGTCCGATGTGGATGGCGAGTTCGTCACCCTCTACGACGCCGAGGACATCCCCGATCCGTTGCAGTTGCGCCGTGCCGTGGTCGCATTCCGCCGACTGCCCGCCGACATCGGCTGTCTGCAGGGTCGACTCGGCTATTTCAATGAGCGTCAGAACCTCTTGACACGGTGGTTCGCCCTGGAGTACGACCAGTGGTTCGGCGCGGTGCTACCCGCCATCCAGGAAGCCGGCTGTGTGGTTCCACTTGGCGGCACCTCCAATCACATGCCGGTTCGGGTGTGGCGCGAGGTCGGCGGCTGGGACGAGCACAATGTCACCGAGGACGCCGATCTCGGAGTTCGACTGGCCCGCAATGGCTACCGAACCCTCATTCTGGACTCGATCACGTTGGAGGAAGCCAACTCCGACGTGATCAACTGGATTCGTCAGCGTTCCCGTTGGTACAAGGGCTACCTCCAGACACAGATCGTGCATACCCGCAACCCCCACCGTCTGCTGCGGGAACTGGGCCCAGTGGCGACTCTGCGGCTGATCAACATGACCGGCGCGATCCCTCTCACCAACGCCGTCAACATCTTTCTGGGCTCGATCATGCTGGTCTGGCTCGTGGGTCATCCGGAGGCGGTCTCGGTTCTGTTCCCACCGATCACCTACTACCTGTGCCTGACGCTGTTCCTCCTCGCCGCTCCACTGTCGATCTATGTGGGGCTTGTCGTCACCGTCGCGCTGGGCAAGCCCCACCTGTGGTGGGCGGCACTGCTGGTTCCGGGTTACTGGGTGCTGCAGTCCATCGCGGCGTTCAAGGCGCTGTATCAGTTGGTCTTTCGTCCCTTTTACTGGGAGAAGACCGTTCACGGACTGTCTCGATGATTCGGTTCCGGAGGCTGGCGGTAATCCCGTTGTCGGTAGTTCTGGTGCTTAGCGGCTTCATCGCGGTGTCTGCCCACCCTGAGGCGCGGGGGGATCCGGGAGATCCCGGCACACCGGCACCCGCCCCGGATTCTGCACCACCGGTCGCGTGGTCCCAACTTGGCCGTTCCGACCGGCTGGATATCGTCGGTTCGGACCAGAGCGTCGACACCGACATCCCGGTGCCGCCGGGTGTAACGCTGGGCGTGTTGACCGGTGAGATCGGTTCGGTGGTCGATGTCGTTGACGGGCGGATCGACGTGCTGGACGGTCAGGGTGGGCTGTTGGGGACTGTTCCCGTTCCGGCCGACCGGGGCTCGGCTCCGATGGTCGTCGACATCTCCCATGCGCAGGTTACCGACGGGACTGCCAAGCTGAGTTTCGTTCTGCGTGACCGTAGTCCGCCCGGCGACAGTTGTTCGCGTCCACCGTCTGTCACGGTGAACAACTTGAGGTCGACCTATGTCGGTGAGGCGGCGTATCCAGGGGTGGTCGCCGACTTCCGCCCCGGCTACACGGACCAGATTGTGATCCGGACCGGACCGTCGCCGACCTTGGCGCAAGAGCAGGCGGCGCTGGAACTCGTCGCCCAACTGACCCGCTACTACCGACCCATGCCGGTACGCATCGAGGCTGACACCACGGCTGGACCAATGCCGCCGGGCCCTTCGACCCGCCGGGTCATCGAACTGCGTGAGGCCGATTCGCCCGGCATGGCGGTGGTCAGCCCCAGTTCGCCCGACGCCGTGCTGGTGATCTCCGGCCAGGGATCCGAATTGAGTCAGCAGGTTCAGTTGTTCGCCGACCGCCGCACCGAACTCGCCCAGGGGCCGACTGCCACGGTCAAAGCCGCAACGATCGACGCACCCCAGGGAACCACGATCAAGACATTCGCCCAACTGGGCATCACCGGCGACATCTCCGTGCTCGGCGCCGCGACCCTGTATGTCGGCTTCGATGTGAGCCAATTCGCCGTCGGGTCGATTCAGCAGGCGAGTCTGAGGCTGATTGCGCACTACACGCCCGTCATCGGGGGAGAAGCGTCGGCGGTCGTCCGATCCGGCAACACGGTCATCGGTACGCGCCGGCTCGACGAATCCGGCCGTCTTGACATGGCCGGAACAATCCCGCCGGAGGCCATTCAGTCCACTGTCGGCATCGCTGTCCAGCTGCGCTACCAGCCGAGCCAGCGATGCGCTCCACTCAATGACCGGATCCAGTTCACCGTCGACCCGGAGTCGACCATCTCGGTCACACCGGGAAGCCGCAACCGCGGCGGATTTCCCGTCCTGCCAATGGCGTTCACACCGGAGTTCAACGTCGCCATAGACCAGCCCGAGCATCTCCGGTTCGCCGCCCAGGCGATCAACCTGCTCGCCCAGCAGACGACTACGACGTTGCAGCCCCACCTGACGTCACTGGCCCAGGCGGCCGGATCCGGGCTGGGAGCCCTGATCGTCGCACCGGGGGAGGAACTCAGTCGCGCCGGACTCGTTCCGACGATCCTCTCGCGAGGGACGGCGTCCCTCGACATCGCCGGGACGACCAGTACCGACGTCGATCTGAACGGACCCATCGGAGTCATTCAGGCGTTCTCCCGCCGCGGAGCGACCATCCTGGCGATCGACGGAGTCGGCGACTGGTCCCTGGTACAAGCCTGTTTCGACTACATCAGGGCGCGCCCGTCGCGGTGGGCGTCGCTGACCGGCGACGTGGTGGCCACCGGGGCGCTGCGGCGGACCGTGAACCTCACCCTGCGAGAAGGCGGTGCCCTCGCCGACGAGTACCCGGGGGACCACTGGAAATGGTGGACCTGGGTGACTGTCTCCTTGATTGGGGTCGCGGTGTGCACGAGTGCCGGAATCCTGTTCTGGCGTAAGCGGAACCGACGTTCGGCATGAGTGCGGTTGTCCTGCTTGACGTTTCCCGGCCGGCTCCCGCGCCGCACCGGCCTTACGCGCGCTCGGAGCAGCCCGGATGGGTGTCGTTCGCCGCCCTTGCCGGTCTGTATTTCGCGATCGGCTGGCTGCTGCTGATGCGTTATAACCTGTTCGACCCGGACTCGACGAGCCGGGTGGCCAACGCGGGATACGTTCTGGAAAGCCGTGATCCGCATCTCTCGGCGATCGGATTCGTCTGGAATCCGCTCCCGAGCCTGGTGGAAATCCCGATCGTGCAACTGGCCCGATGGTGGCCTGAACTACGTACTCACGGACTGGCGAGCGTGGTCCAGAGCGCGGTGTTCATGGCTGCGGCAGCTCTCATGGTCGGCCGGATCGCGGCGGACCGAGGAATCCGCACCTTCTGGCGCAGGGTCGCCGTCGGCGCCTTCGCGCTCCAGCCCATGATCGTCGTTTACGGGGCGTCCGGGATGAGCGAGGCGGCCGAGACGTTCGCGTTGCTGTGGTGCGTACGCCGCTTGATGCGCTGGACGGACAGCCGCAGCCCCGGTGATCTCTCCTGCGCGGGACTTGCCCTCGGGGTGGGCTACCTCGCCCGCTACGAAGTCGCCCCAGCTGCTGTCGGCGCGGTTGTCTTCGTCGGGTTGGCGACGCTCGGCACCTCCGCGCACGCGCGAATCCCCAAGGCGATGGCCAACATGGCCATCATCCTGTTCCCCATCGCGGTCACCGCAGCCGTCTGGGCGCTGTGTGGGTGGGTGGTGAACCAGGAACTGTTCGCGACGCTGTCCTCCCGCTACGGCAACGACAGCATCGTCGAGTCCGCCATTCGGCGTGGTCTGCCGACGGCGTCGGAAACCGCCGGGGAGTGGCTCTCGATCGCCGCACGGATGCTGGGCATGCAGCCGTTCACCGGGATCGCTTGCGGCGCGGCGATCGTGCACTCCGCGCTCAGTCGCAGAGTCACGGCGGTGGTGCCGGCGGCAATCTTTGCCCCCGTCCTGGCACTCGCGGCGTGGGGTCAACTGTCGTCAACGACCTTCGGTTGCTTCCGCTACTACCTGCTCGGCATTCCACTGGTGATCTGCACCGCGCTGGCGTTGTGGACGCCGTCGGCGTGGACTCGCGGGGAACCGCGGGCGACGTTCCCCCGCGGACTCGGTGCGGTCCTGCTGTGTGCGTCGATCGTTGTGGGATACCCCGTCACGGTGATTGCGTCGCTCGACGAGCGGATCGGTAATCAGCCCCTCCAATTCGGATTCAACTCCCTGCTGTTTCCGGGGCGATTCAGTCCTGAAGGGCCGGAGCATGTTTGGTATCGGCAACTGATGATCGGCGAACGGGTGCTGGCCGGGTATCTCGACCGGATGCACCTGCCCGACGGCGCCGTGCTGATGGACACGTTCAACACCTGGGGGGTGTGGCTGAGCTCCGAGCATCCGAGACAGTTCGTGATCACCAGCGATTACGACTTCAAGGCCGCGGTCAACCGACCGTGGGAGCACAACGTGCAGTACCTGTTGGTGAGCAGTCCGGCGATCAGCGACTCTGACGCCCTCAACGTCCGCTATCCCACCCTGTGGAACGACGGGGCCGGAATGTCGCGTCTGGTCTATGCGATCGACGGAGCAGGTGATGAGGAGCGGTTCCGGCTGTTCCGGATCACCGGGCCGCCTCGGCGGGTGGGGCAACTGTCAAGGGCTTCCTCGTAGCGACTCCCAGTCGTGCTCGGACTCCAACTGCTCGATCAGCACACGGGTGCGGTCCTTGAGCAGCAGGGTCATCCCTATCCCCAGTGCGACGGCGATGACGAGAGCGACCCAGGAGAACCGGGCCAGCCACTTCTCCGCCGCGAGGCCGAGGAAGTACACCACCGCGGTGGTGCCGCCGGCCCAGCAGATCGCGCCGGACGCGTTGGCGCCCAGGAAGTATGGGTACCGCATCCGCAGTGCGCCGGCCAACGGCCCGGCCAGGATCCGCAACAGGGCGATGAACCGCCCGAAGAACACCGCCCACACACCCCAGCGGGTGAACAACTGCTTGGCCAGGGCGACGTGCCCGGGTCCGAAGTGCTTCGGAAACCGGCGACCCAACCGCTCGAACAAGCCCATCCCGAAGCGCCGTCCGATGCTGTACCCGATCGAGTCGCCGAGGACCGCTCCGATGATGGCCGCGACGCCCACCCCGATCGGACTGACCCCCAACGTTTCCCGCGTGGACAGGACCGCGGCTGTGACCAGGATGATCTCGCCGGGCAGAGGAATGCCGAGACTTTCCAGGCCGATGACGAAGCCGACCGTCAGATACACGGCCAGGGGCGGGATGGTCTGAAGGATTCCTTCGACGTCGATCACTGATCGGGCCGCTTGCGCCGGTACAGCGTCCCCGCCGCCAGGAGGGCCAAACTGATGAGCAGGATTGCCGTGGCCAGGACGTTGATCTGCGGCGGCACAGCGGCTTTGGTGGCGGCGTTGACGTACAGCGGGTAGGTCACCGTCGAACCGCTGACGAAGTAGGTGATGATGAAGTCGTCCAGCGACAGCGCGAAGGACAGCATGGCCGCTGCGACGATCCCGGGGACGATCAGCGGCAGGGTCACCCGGAAGAACGTGCGGGTGGGACTGGCGCCGAGATCCAGCGAGGCGTCTTCCAATGTCCAGTCGAAACCCCGGATCCGAGCCCGGACCGTCATCGCGATGAAGCTGATCTCGAAGGCCACGTGCGCGATCAGGACCGTCAGGTATCCGGTGGCCCAGCCCATGCTGAGGAACAGCGTCAGCAGCGACGCGCCCATCACCACCTCGGGAGACGTCAGCGGCAGCACCATGAAGGTGTCCACCGCGGTTCGCCCCCGGAAGCGCTGCCGGACAAGTGCTATCGCGACCAATGTTCCCAGCACGAGAGCGATCGCGGTGGAGACGGCCGCCACGTTCAGGCTGAGCTTGAGGGCCTGGGTCAGTGCCGGGTACTTGAACGGATGGGCCCAGTTGTCCAGCGTGAAGCCCTGCCAGGTGTAGTTGAACTTCCCGGCGGGCTTGTTGAACGAGAAGACGATGATCACCAGGATCGGCAGGAACAGGAACAGCAGCGTGAAGGCCGCCCCGAGGCGCAGGGCCACGTCGCCGAGTTTGAAACTGCCCCGGAAGTTGCGCCCGGGCGTGGTGAGATCGCCGACGGCGGGAACCGACATCTAGACCAGATCCTCGGTGCCCAGCGCGCGGGTGTACAGCAGCACGCCGCCGAGTATCAGGGCCATCAGCACGAAACTCATGGCTGCCGCCACCGGGTAGTCCTTGATCACGAGGAACTGCTTCTGGATGACGTTGCCGATCATCGTCGTCTCGGTCGAGCCCAGATAGTCGGCGTTGATGAAGTCGCCGACCGCGGGGATGAACACCAGCAGGCTGCCGGCCAGCACACCCGGAAGGGCCAGGGGCAGAATCACTTTCCCGAACATCCGGCGGTTGGAGGCGTACAGGTCGCGGGACGCCTCGAGCAGGCGGGTGTCGATCTTCTCCAGACTGACGTACAGCGGCAGGATCATGAAGATGATCCAGTTGTAGGTCAGGCCTCCGATCACCGCCCAACTGGTCGACAGGATCCGGCCCTCGCTGGGCAGCAGGCCCACCGAACCCAGCGCGCTGACCAGCCAGCCGCTGTCGGCGAGGATGGTCTTCCAGGCGATGGTGCGGATCAGGAACGTCACGAAGAACGGCAGGATCACCAGCCCGAGCAGCAGGTTCTTGTACCGGCCGGCCTTGAAGGCGATCACGTAGGCCAGCGGGAAGGCCAGCAGCAGGCACAGCACCGTCGCGCTCAACGCGTACCCGAAGGATCGCAGGATCTGGTCTTTGTACTCGCTCAGCGCCCGGCTGTAATTGTCGAACTTCCAGGCGAAGGTCAGCGTGGGCAGGTAGATCGACCCGCTCATGGTCGACAGCGAGGTGCGGAACAACGAGATGAACGGCACCACATAGAACACGCCGAGATAGACCAACGCCGGCAAGATCATCAGGTACGGCGCGATCTTGCTGCGCTGACGGGTACTGGCCGCCGCTCCCGCCATGTCAGCCGCCGGTGACGGCGGCGTAGGCCTTGTTGAACTCCTGGGTCTGTTCGTCGGTCAGCGGAGCCCACGACTTCAGTTTGGCCAGGGTGGCCTGCGGCGGATTGATCAGCGGGTTGGTGGCTAGATCCGGGGCCACCTTGTTGAGCGCGTCGGTCATGTCCGACAGCACCGGCACGTACCGGGTGAACGCGATCAGCTTGGCGTAGTTGGCCCGGTCATAGACGTAGTTGATCCACTCCTCGGCGGCCTTCTGGTTCTGCGTGGTGTACGGGATCACCATGGTGTCGAGGAACGTGCTGCTGCCGGAATCGGGCACGACGAACTTGAGGTCCGGATTGTCCTTCTGGAGCTGAACGACGTCGCCTGAATAGGCTTGCGCGACAATGATATTCCCGGCCGCCAGGTCGTCGGCGTAGTCGTTGCCGGTGAAGCGGCGGATCTGCCCCTTGTCCTTCTGTTCCTTGATCAGGTCGACGGCCTTCTGCACGGTCTCCTTGGTCGGGTCATCGGGGGAGTGGCCCTGGGACATCATGAACATGCCCAGCCCGTCCTGGGTGTCCGACAGCAGGCTGACCTTGCCCTTGAACGCCGGATCCCACATGTCGTCGACCTTGGTGAGATCGCGACCGGTGGCCGCCCTGTTGTAGGCGATTCCGACCATGCCGGACATGTACGGCGCGCTGAACTTGCGCCCCGGGTCGGCTTTGTTGTCCATGAGGTCGCTGCGCAGGTTTGCGCGGTTGGTCCAGCGGGATTCGCTGATCGGGTTCAGCCACCCCAGTGCCGCCAGCCGGGCAGCCATGAACTGGGAGGGCACAACCAGGTCGGCGCCGATGTCCTGCTTGCGCGACAGCGGCTCCTTGTTCTTGGCGAACCACTGCTCGTTGTCGTTGAAGTCTTCTTTGTAGTCGACGGTCAGGCCGCTGGCGGTCTGGAATGCCGCGACGAACCCGTCGGCCATGTACAGCGGCCAGTTCGACACCCGCAGCTTGCCGGTGGCCGGGGTGCCGTCGTCCTCGGGAGCGGCCGGCCCGCTGGAGACGGCCGTGCCGGACTTGTCGGAACCGCACGCGGCCAGGAACTCCGAACCGAGCACGATCGCTGCCGCGGCGGCGGCGCTGCCGCCGATGAACCGGCGACGCGAGCTCAGCCGGGCCAGCACCCGGGGGTCGATCTCTGCCATGAGGTTGCCTTTCTCGTTCAGGATTCGTCGAGCATTTCTTCGAGGTCGTGGGTGGTCGGGATGTCGGCCGCCGGCAGCACCAGCGAGGCCTCCGATGACCAGGTGGCGTACACCTGGTCACCGGGCCGCAGCAGCGGCAGATCCTGTTCGGGTCCGACGTGCGCGACGATCGGGGATCCGTCTGGGGCGGCCAGCGACAGCCGGACCACCGGTCCCTGGAACGTCAGGTCGACGACGGAGGCGCGCACGCCGGGGTCGGAACCGGGTTCGGTAGATACCCGAACCCGTTCCGGGCGCACCATCACGGTGGCCCGACCGCCCGGCTCGATGGTGGTGTCGCCGGGCTTGGCGCTCAGCGTGGTGCCCAGGACGTCGACCTCGACGAAGTCGCGGTTGGCCCGGCCGGTCTGACGGCCCTGCCACAGGTTGGCCTGGCCGATGAACCCGGCGACGAAGACGCTGGCCGGCCGGTCGTAGATCTCGGTGGGTGTGCCGATCTGCTCGACGTTGCCGGCGCTCATGACCGCGATGCGGTCACTCATCGTCAGCGCCTCCTCCTGGTCGTGCGTGACGTAGATGAAGGTGATCCCCAGCTCGCGTTGAATCCGCTTGAGTTCGAACTGCATGACGTGGCGCAGCTTGAGGTCCAGCGCGCCCAGCGGTTCGTCGAGCAGCAGCGCGCTGGGGTAGTTGACCAGGGCGCGGGCCAGCGCCACCCGCTGCTGCTGGCCGCCGGAGAGCTGCGCGGGTTTGCGCAGGGCGAAGTCGGTGAGCCGCACCACCTCGAGCATCTCGTCGACGCTCTTCTTGACCTGAGCTTTGTCTTTCTTCTGACTGCGCGGGCCGTAGGCCACGTTGTCCCACACCGTCAGGTGCGGGAAAAGCGCGTAGTGCTGGAAGACCGTGTTGACGTTGCGCTTGTTCGGCGGAACCCGGGAGACGTCGACGCCCTCAAGCCGGATGGCGCCCGTGGTCGGGGTCTCGAAGCCGGCGATCATCCGCAGCGTGGTCGTCTTCCCGCAGCCGGAGGGCCCGAGCATGGAGAAGAACTCCCCGGCGCCGATGGTGAAGTCGGCGTCGGCCACCGCGACGTAGTCGTCGAAGCGCTTCGTGACGTGGTCGATCTCGATCACGGGAGCGCCGTTGCGCGCGGGGCGGCCCGGGGCTGTCTGGGTGGCGGCGCCGGTCTTGGTCAGGACCGTCCTCCTCGTGTCGCGGCGTGGGGTTATCACCCTCGTCGATTTCCGCACCATCCGCAACAGATTCGTGGTCGTGTCTGCTCGGCCGACACTCCCGCAATCCGGCCCCTGCTCCGTCGTTCATCGCTTAAGTTGCCAGAGGGGGAGTGGAACTGCCGTCCAGTAGGGAGTGTGTGCCGAGCTGATGGCGAACAAGTCAGCGGACCGCTGGTCGCCCGGGATAGCACTGGGCAAGGGTGTTTCCGGCCCGATGGAAGCCATCGGGGGACTTTTCGCGATGTCGGCCGACGTGGTCCGTTACGTCTTCCAGCGGCCGTTCTACTGGCGCGAATTCCTCGATCAGACCTGGTTCGTCGCCCGCGTGTCGATGGCGCCGACGTTGCTGGTGGCCATTCCGTTCACCGTCCTGGTGAGTTTCACCCTCAACATCCTGCTGCGCGAACTCGGCGCCGCCGACCTGTCCGGGGCCGGGGCCGCGTTCGGCGCGGTGACCCAGGTCGGTCCGCTGGTGACTGTGCTCATCGTTGCCGGGGCAGGGGCGACGGCGATGTGCGCCGACCTCGGTTCCCGCACCATCCGCGAGGAGATCGACGCGATGGAGGTGCTGGGCATCAACCCGGTCCAGCGTCTGGTCACCCCTCGTGTGCTGGCCTCGGGTCTGGTGGCGCTGCTGCTCAACTCGCTGGTGTGCATCATCGGAATTCTCGGCGGCTACACGTTCTCGGTGTTCGTCCAGCACGTCAATCCGGGCGCGTTCGCCGCCGGCATCACGTTGTTGACCGGCGTTCCCGAGATCGTCATCTCGTGTATCAAGGCCGCCCTCTTCGGTCTCATCGCCGGTCTGGTGGCCTGCTATCGGGGGCTGATGATCACCGGCGGCGGTGCGAAGGCGGTGGGCAACGCGGTCAACGAGACGGTGGTGTACGCGTTCATGGCGCTGTTCGTGGTCAACGTCGTGGTCACCGCTATCGGCATCCGGATGACGGTGCGGTGAGCGTCATGTCCGCTAAGAGTCGCCATGCCCGCTAGGAATCAGGGCAATCTCGCCGTCCTCCGTGCCAATTATCCGCGTCTCGACCGGCGGCTGCGGCGCCCGGTCGCGGTGTTCGGCCGGATCGGCGACCACACGCTGTTCTATGGCGCCGCGCTCAAGGGCGTTCCGCACGCGATCGTCCACTACCGCAAGGAGATCATCCGGTTGATCGCCGAGATCAGCATGGGTGCCGGCACGCTGGCGATGATCGGCGGAACGGTGGTGATCGTCGGATTCCTCACCCTGGCGGCCGGCGGCACGTTGGCGGTGCAGGGTTACTCGTCGCTGGGCAACATCGGTATCGAGGCGCTCACCGGATTCCTGGCGGCCTTCATCAACGTGCGCGTCTCCGCGCCGGTGGTCGCCGGCATCGGACTGGCTGCCACGTTCGGCGCCGGCGTCACAGCGCAGTTGGGTGCGATGCGCATCAACGAGGAGATCGACGCGCTGGAGTCGATGGGCATTCGCCCGGTGGAATACCTGGTGTCCACCCGGATCGTCGCGGGCATGGCCGCGATCACCCCGCTCTACTCCATCGCCGTCATCCTGTCCTTCCTGGCAAGTCAATTCGTGACGGTGGTGCTGTTCGGTCAGTCCGGCGGGCTCTACCACCACTACTTCACCACGTTCCTCAATCCCATCGACCTGCTGTGGTCATTCCTGCAGGCGGTGCTCATGGCGCTGACGATCCTGTTGATCCACACCTACTTCGGGTACTTCGCCACCGGCGGACCGTCGGGCGTGGGTGTAGCGGTGGGCAACGCGGTGCGCACCTCTCTGATCGTCGTGGTGTCGGTGACCCTGCTGGTGTCGCTGGCCATCTACGGCTCCAACGGCAACTTCAACCTGTCCGGGTAGCTGACGATGGCCGGGCGGGTGTGATGGTGAAGCGGGGAGGGGCCGTGGGGCCGGTGGCAGCCAGGCCCGGCCGTCATTTCGGGGTCCCCGGATACGTGCGGCCGCTGGCCGGTCTGTTGACCGTGCTGGTTCTGGCGACGGTCGTCGCGGTGGCCGTCGGCCTGTTCCGCGGCAGTTTCACCCGGACCGTCCCGGTGACCGTCGTCGCCGACCGCACGGGACTGGTGATGTACCCCGACGCCAAGGTCAAACTGCACGGCGCGCCGGTCGGCAAGGTCGCGTCCATCGAACCGCTGTCCGACGGACGGGCGGCCCTGCACCTGGCCATCGACCCGGCGAGCCTGTCGGTCATCCCCGCCAACGTCGGGGCGGCGATCACCTCGTCGACGGTGTTCGGGTCGAAGTTCGTCGAGCTCGTTCCCCCGGCTGATCCGTCGCCGGCGCCGTTGAGGGCGAACACGGTGATCCAGGGTGACGGCAAGGTCACGGTCGAACTCAATACCGTCTTCCAGCAACTGGTTTCGGTGCTCTCGACGGTGGACCCGGCGAAGCTCAACCAGACCCTGGGAGCACTGTCGACAGCGCTGAGCGGACGCGGACGCAAGACCGGGGAGGCACTGGCCGACCTCGACAGCGCTCTGGCCACGATCAATCCCGCATTGGACAGCCTGAACCACGACCTGGCCGTGGCAGCCCCGGTGCTCGGGTCCCTCGCGGACGCCGCGCCGGACCTGTTGAGCACGGTCGCCAACACCACCCGGATCGCCGACACCGTGGTTGCCGAGCAGGGCAACCTCGACGATCTGCTGATCAGTTCGATCGGGTTGTCGGACATCGGGACCGAGGTGCTGTCGGCGAACCGCGCCCCCTTGACCGACCTGATGCACCTGCTGGCGCCGACCACCGACCTGACAAACCAGTACAACGCCGCTCTGACGTGTGGCCTGGGGGCGCTGATCCCGCTGGCCAACGGACCGGGGCTGCCGGTGCCGGGAGCCGTTCTGCTGCAAGGGTTCTTCCTCGGCCGGGAACGCTACCGCTACCCGCACAACCTGCCCAAGGTGGCGGCCAAGGGCGGTCCGCAGTGCACCGATCTGCCCAACGTCGGGTTCGAGCAACGACCCCCGTTCGTGATCGCCGACATCGGCGCGAATCAGGCGGAGTACGGCAACCAGGGCATCCTGCTGAACTCCGATGCGCTCAAGCAGGCACTGTTCGGCCCGATCGACGGGCCGCCGCGCAACACCGCCCAGATCGGTCAGCCCGGATGAGGGGCATCCGGCGGATGAGCGCCGAGACCCGAACCGGGGTCAAGGTCGGTGTCTTCGTGGTGACGATGCTCATGGTCACCGCATCACTGTTCGCGATCTTCGGCCAGTACCGGGTGGGGACTGTCAACAACTACTCGGCGGTGTTCGACGACGTGTCGAGCCTGCGGGCCGGTGACTCGGTGCGGGTGGCCGGAGTGCGGGTGGGAACCGTCGATCACGTTGCGCTGCAACCGGACAACACCGTCGTCGTCGATTTCGGGGCCGACCGCGGAATCCGGCTGACCACCGGGACCAAGGCGGCGGTGCGCTACCTCAACCTGGTCGGCGACCGGTATCTGGAGCTGCTCGACGCTCCGGGATCGACCAGGATCGCACCACCCGGATCCCGTATCCCGGCGGACCGCACCGCCCCTGCCCTGGACTTGGATCTGCTGCTCGGCGGGCTCAAACCCGTTGTGCAGGGACTCAATCCGCAAGCGGTCAACGCGCTGACAAGTTCCCTGATCCGGATTCTGCAGGGCCAGGACGGCACCGTCGAGTCGCTGTTCGCCAAGACCTCGGTGTTCTCCAACGCGCTGGCCGACAACAGCGCCACGGTGCAACAGGTGATCGACAACCTCAACACAGTGCTGGCCACCATTGGGAACGACGGCGGGAAGTTCTCCGGGGCGGTCGACAAGCTGGAGAAACTGGTAACCGGGTTGGCGGCCGAACGTGACCCGATCGGCTCGGCGATCACCGCACTGGACGCGGGCACCGCGTCACTGACCGACCTGCTCGGGGAGACCCGTGCGCCGCTTGCCGGCACCGTCGGCCAACTCGGCCGGTTGACCTCGGTTCTGGAGCAGGACAAGGAAACCCTCGACATCGCGCTGCAGAAGGCGCCGAAGAACTACCGCAAGCTGGTGCGCCTGGGCTCCTACGGCAGCTGGATCAACCAGTACCTGTGCGGAATGTCGGTTCGGGTCACCGACCTCTCCGGCCGCACCGCGTACTTCCCCTGGATCATGCAGCACACGGGCAGGTGTTCGGAGCCCTGATGCAGAGATACCGAGGACGACGACTCGTTCGCGCGGGCTTCATCGGCCTGACGCTGATTCTGCTGGTGATCACCGTAGGCCTTCAGCCGCAACGGATCTGGCAACTCGCCACCGCCGTTCGGCACCAGGCCCTGTTCGCCGACGCCGCCGGCCTCGCCCCGGGTAACGACGTCAAGGTGTCCGGTGTGGCGGTGGGCAGCGTCTCCGAAGTGAAACTGCAGCAGGGCAAGGCGCTGGTGACGTTCATGGTCGACGGCCGCACGCACCTCGGCTCGGACACCACGGCGCACATCCGCACCGGAACCCTGCTGGGCCAGCGGGTGCTGACCCTGGAGTCCAAGGGTGGCGGCCGGTGGCCGATCACCGAAGTCCTGCCCTTGACCCGCACCGGTTCGCCGTATTCGCTGACCGACGCGCTCGGGGAATTCACCGCCAACACCCGCGACACCAACACCGCCGCAGTGGCCGAGTCGCTGGACACCCTGTCGGCCACCATCGACCGCCTTGCTCCGCAACTGTCGCCGACGTTCGACGGGCTCACCCGAATCTCCAGGGCGCTCAATGACCGCAACGGGTCGCTGGCGGAATTGCTGAAGAGCGCAGCGCAGGTCACCGGAATCCTGTCCCAGCGCAGCCAGCAGGTGAACACCCTGATCCTCAACGCCAACGATCTGCTCGGGGTGCTCGAGCAGCGCCGATCGGCCATCGCGACCCTGCTGGCCAACACCTCGGCGCTGGCCAAGCAGTTGTCCGGACTGGTCGCCGACAACGAGAACGAACTGGCGCCCGCCCTGGAGAAGCTCAACGCGGTCAGCGAAGTGTTGCAGCGCAACAACGACAACATCGGCAAGGCGATGGCCGGGCTGGCCAAGTTCCAGGTCACCCAGGCCGAGGCGGTCAACAACGGCTACTACTACAACGCTTTCGTCGCCAACCTCATGCCGGCGCAGACTCTTCAGCCGTTCCTGGACTACATCTTCGGATTCCGCCGCGGTACCAACGCCGGCCAGCCGCCGGACAACGCCGGTCCGCGGGCGGAGTTCCCCTTCCCCTACAACGGTGTTCCCCAGCCCAACGAACGTTGGGGGCCGCCATGATGAGATCCCGGCGGGCCGCTCTGGCCATCGCCCTGGTTGCGCTTCTCGTTGCCGGGGTGGGTGCGCTGGTGCGCACGACCATTGGCAAACCCACCACGATCACCGCCTACTTCACCAGTGCCACGGCGATCTACCCCGGTGACGAAGTTCGGGTGGCCGGGGTGAAGGTCGGGCGCGTCGCGGAGATCGAACCGCAGGGCACCAAGGCGAGGATGACGCTCGCGGTCAACCGCGACGTCCCGATCCCCGCCGACGCCCGCGCGGTCATCGTCGCCCAGAACCTGGTCGGGGCCCGCTACGTTCAACTCGCTCCCGCTTACGGGGCCGACGGCGCGGCCCCCGGGCCGACGATGCGCGAGGGTGCGGTGATCGACGTCGACCGCACGGCGGTGCCGGTGGAGTGGGATGAGGTCAAAGCCCAGTTGAGCCGCCTGGCGACCGATCTCGGGCCGGGGGCCGATGCCTCGCGGTCCTCGGTCGGCCGGTTCATCGACAGCGCGGCGACGGCCCTCGAGGGCAACGGCGACAAATTGCGCGAGACCATCAAACAGCTGTCCGGGCTGAGCCGGATCCTTGCCGAGGGCAGCGGCAACATCGTCGATGTCGTCAAGAACCTGCAGACCTTCGTCACGGTGTTGCGGAACAGCAACACCCAGATCGTCTCGTTCCAGGACCGGCTGGCGACGGTGTCCAGTGTGCTGGAGGGCAGCCGCTCCGATCTGGACGCTGCACTGAACAACTTGTCCGCGGCGGTGGTGGATGTGCAGCGCTTCGTGGCCGGCAGTCGAGCCCAGACCTCCGAGAGCGTGGAGCGACTCGCCGATGTGACGGGCAATCTCGTCACCAACCAGAAGGCGCTCAAGAACCTGTTGCACGTGGCTCCCAACGCGATCGGCAACGCCTACAACATCTACGACCCCGATATCCAGAGCGCGCTCGGCGGTTTCGCGCTCGCGAACTTCTCCAACCCCCTGCAGGTGGTGTGCGCCGCCATCGGAGCCGTGCAGAACGCGACAGCCTCGGAAACCGGCAAGCTGTGCTCGCAGTACCTCGGACCGGCGCTGCGACTGCTGAACTTCAACTACCTGCCGATGCCGTTCAACGCCTACCTGGGCAAGTCGCCGAGTCCCTGGAACCTGATCTACTCCGAGCCGAAGCTAGCGCCGGGCGGGACTGGTGCGCTGCCGCCGGATGAGGTGGCGCCTCCGGTGTCGGCCTACACCGGTCTCAACGGCGACGTTCCGCCGCCGGCCGGATGGGACGGCCCGCCCCAGGTCATCCCGGGCGCTCCGCCGGGGGAGCAACACGGCGTCTACAGCCCGGGCGGGCTGCCCGCCGATCCGCAACCGGCGCTGTACCCGGGCGCGCCGTTGCCGCCAGGGGTGCCGGTGGGGCCTGCCGGGTCCAGTCCGTCGACCGTGGAGGGCATGCTGCTGCCCAGCGGGAATCCACCGCCCGCGCCACCGCCGGTTGCGCCCACGGTGGGGAGTACCCCGTGACGCCCCGCCGCCTGGTGCCGGCGCTGCTGTGCGTCGCGGTGAGCATGAGCGGCTGTGCGTTCGGCGGGCTGAACTCGCTGCCGCTGCCGGGGGCGGTGGGGCGTGGTCCTGATGCCAGCACCTACCACGTCGAACTGGCCAATGTCAGCACTCTGGAACCGAATTCGCCGGTGCTGATGCATGACGTGGTCGTCGGCAGTGTGACGTCGATGAGCGTCCGCGACTGGCACGCCGACGTCGAGATCTCGGTGCAGCCGGGCGTCGCAGTCCCGGCCAACGCGGTGGCCAGCGTCGGACAGACCAGCCTGCTCGGTTCGATGCACCTGGCGCTCGATCCGCCGCTCGGACAGCCGCCGATGGGCCGGCTGGCGCCCGGCACCACCCTGGGGCTGAGCAAGTCGTCCACCTATCCGACCACGGAGCAGACACTGTCGGCGCTGTCGGTGGTGATCAACGGTGGCGGGATCGGCCAAATCGGAGACATCGTCACCGAACTCAACGCCGCACTCAACGGCCACGAGGGGCAGATCCGCGACCTGCTCACCCGGCTCAACGACTTCGTCGGTGTGCTGGCCGTCCAGCGCAACGCCATCAATGCCAGCGTCGACTCGCTGAACCGGGCCGCCGGAATCTTCGCCGGGCAGCGCGACGTGCTGACCCAGGCTCTGAACCGCATACCGCCCGCCCTCGACGTCCTGATCACCGAACGGCCAAGGCTGACAACGGCACTGCGGAAACTCGGGGATTTCTCCACCCTGGCGGCGGGGGTGGTCTCAGACACCCGCGAGGACCTGATCCGCAATCTGCGCAATCTGGAACCGACGTTGCGGGCAATCGCCGACGTCGGCCCCGACCTGGACAACGCGTTGTCCTACTTCACCGCGTTCCCGTACGGCCAGAACACCATCGACCGGGCGATCCGCGGCGACTACCTCAACCAATACATCATCTTCGACTTCACCATCCCGCGGCTGAAGAAGACCCTCCTGCTCGGTACCCGGTGGGGTCAGGAGGGAGCGAAACTCGTTCCCGCGCCGGGTGATCCGTGGTACGCGACCTATACCTACGACCCGCTCAACGCGCCCTTCAGCGCGCCACCGTCGGCCGTGGCACCCATCCCGCCGCTGGTAGATCCGGCACCGGGACCGGCCGAACAGCAGAGTGGGGGCCGCTGATGTTGACCAGGTTCGTGCGCATCCAATTGGCGCTCTTCACCGTGGCATCGATCGTGGGCATCCTTGCGATGGTCCTGGTGTACATGCAACTTCCGACGCTTCTCGGTATCGGCCGGATGACGGTCACTCTCGAACTCCCCAGAACCGGCGGTTTGTACCGGTTTTCGAACGTGACCTACCGGGGCGTGCAGATCGGCGAGGTCACCGATGTGCACGCCACCCGATCGGGGGCCCAGGCGACGCTGTCGCTGGCCACCTCGCCGAAGGTCCCGGCTGATCTGCTCGCCAGCGTGCGCAGCGTCTCGGCGGTGGGGGAGCAGTACGTCGATCTGCTGCCGCGCTCCGACTCCGGCCCGTACCTGAAGGACGGCTCGGTGATCGCCGCTGCCGACAGCGAGGTACCCGAACAGGTCGGGCCGATGCTCGACCAGGTCAGCGCGCTGCTCAAGACCGTGCCTAAGGAGAAGCTGCGCACTCTGCTCGACGAATCGTTCAAGGGGCTCAACGGTTCCGGTGACGACTTCGCGGCTCTATTGGACTCTGCCGGCTCGCTGTCGGGAGACTTCAAGTCCGTCGCCGACCGGGTCCGTTCCCTCGTCGACGACGGCCGGCCCCTGCTGGACGCCCAACTGACGGCGTCGGACTCGTTGCGCACCTGGGCGCGCAGCCTCGCCGCCGTCACCGAACAGCTCAACACCAGCGACGCAGCGCTCCGCGGGGTGCTGCACAACGGGCCGGCAGCCCTCAACGAGGTCAGCCGGCTGCTCGAACAGGTCAAGCCCACCCTGCCGGTACTGCTGGCGAACATGAGCACCGTCGGGCGCATCGCCGTCACCTACCACGCCTCGCTGGAACAACTGCTTGTGCTGCTTCCGCCCTACATCGGCTCGGTACAGGCGGTCGGGCTGCCACGCAACAACCCGGTCGGATTCACCCAGGGCGACTTCACCCTGACGATCGGCGACCCGCCGGCCTGTACGGTCGGGTTCCTGCCGCCGTCGTCGTGGCGTTCGCCGTCGGATCTGTCTGACGTCGACACACCCGACGGGCTGTACTGCAAGTTGCCGCAGGACTCGCCGGTCGCGGTCCGCGGCGCCCGCAACTACCCGTGCATGGGCCAGCCCGGGAAGCGCGCGCCCACCGTGGAGATCTGCGAGAGCGATCAGGTCTACGAACCGCTCGCCATGCGCCAGCACGCGCTCGGCCCGTATCCGATCGATCCGAACCTGCTCGCCCAGGGTGTCCCGCCCGATGATCGAGTCACGTTCGGCGATCACATCTTCGGGCCTCTGGAGGGAACGCCGATGCCGCCCGGGCCTCCTCCCGCCGGAGCCCCGGCGATCGGGCCGGCCGGGGGAGCGTCGCCGGCTGAGGCGCCGCCTGCGGAGCCTGCCCCGCCCGCGCCGCCGGCCGTGGCTCCGAGCGCCTATCGCACGGGAGGGCCGGGCCCTTCCGTCGCCGTCGCGACGTACGACCCACGCAGTGGACAATTCGCCACCACGGACGGCACCGTCGCCCGACAAGCCGACATCGCCGCGCCTGCGGGACCGCGCGAGTGGACGGACCTGCTGCCGGTCAGCTGAGCTGAGCGAGTTTGAACGGCATGGTGATGAACAACGACAGACTGCGGCCGCAGGCTCCGGACGGGCCCGTGGTGGCGTCCTCGCCGACCAGCACGCGGGAGTTGGGGTCGACCGAGTCGCCGTTGGCTGTCATGCGCTTGAACCGGAACACCTGGTAGCCCGGTGCGGCGGTGCCGTCCGGGCAGGGCATCCAGTTGTCGACGACGTGCTTGACGTACCACTCGCCGCTGCGCTGATAGATGGGAGCCGTCCAGCCCTGGTCGCTGCTCACCGTTCCGGTGCACTCGGTGGGATAACTGCACTGTGAGGTGATGGTCCAGACGGCCCGCACGCTGCGCTCGTCGTGAAAGACGTCATTGGTGCGCGCCCATTCCCCGTTGGACGTGGCGGTGAACGTCCCGTTGAGCGCCCAGTTGCCGGAGGCGTGGGCCGCGGCCGGGGAGGCGAGCGCGGCAATCGACAGCGCCGCCAGTCCGCCCGCCAGCATTGCCCGCATGGATGCGATTATTGCCGTTCACGGATGCTTCCGGGCGCGGTCCGGCGATGCTCCCAGTGCGGCTGGCGAAAATTCCTGGCCGCGGGTGCCGCGGCCGCCGAACGCGCGGAACTGACACCAGCCGTCACAGCGGTCCCAGCGGTCACTGGACTGTTAGCATGCTGCCGGGACGGTGAGGGCTGCCGGGACGGTGAAGGGTTGCCATGACGCAAGTGTCAGACGATGACGCTCCGTCGGGGGCTGCGTCCAGCGCGAAGCGGATCCACCTCCCGACCCGGAGGCTGAGCCGTTCTTTCCTGAATCGCTTCAGCATTCAGTCGAAACTGATTCTGATGCTGGTGCTGTGCACCATCCTCGCGGCCACCATCGTCGGCGGGATCGCCTATCAGATCGGACGTAACTCCCTCCGCGAGGGAGCATTCAGCAGGCTCACCGAGATTCGCGAATCGCAGAAGCAGGCGCTCGCAGGGCAACTGAGCGATTTGAAGAACGCCTTGGTCACCTACACCTACGGCATCACACCCCGCACGGCGCTGCGCGATTTCACCGAGGCTTTCGACCAACTGTCCAACGCGCCCGTCACGCCCGAGATGACCAAGGCGATCGACACCTACTACGACTACTTCGCCAAGGAGACCGAAAAGGACAGCGGTGTCCGGCTTGACGTCGGTGCTCTGCTGCCCACGTCGAACGCCGAGCGCTACCTGCAGGCGTACTACACCTCGCGGCTACCCACCGATGACGTGGCCATCGCCATGGATGACGAGCATGACGGCAGTGCATGGTCAGCCGCCAACGCGAAATACCACTCTTTCTTCCGGGAAATCGTTACGCGCTTCGCTTTCGAGGATGCCCTGTTGATCGACGGCCGCGGCAATGTCGTCTACAGCGCGTACAAGAACGCCGATCTGGGCACCAACATCCTCAACGGGCCCTACAACGGATCGAAGCTGCGCGACGCCTACCTGGAGGCGATGTCGAGCAACAAAGCCGACCGGGTGGTGTTCACCGACTTCGAGTTCTATCAGCCGACGAACATGGCGCCCACAGCATGGATGGTTGCGCCGATCCCGGCTTCCGGCAAGGCGGACGGCGTTCTGGCCCTTCAGTTCCCGATCACGAAGATCAACAAGTTGATGACCGTCGACAAGAAGTGGGCCGAGGCCGGAATGGGCGAGACCGGCGAGACGCTGCTGGTGGGCCCGGACTTCCTGATGCGGTCGGACTCCCGGCTCTTCCTCGAGGATCCGCAGAAGTATCGCGACAAGGTCATCTCGGCCGGCACGCCGCCGGACATCCCGGACATCGCGATCCGTCAGGGCGGCACCACGCTCGTGCAACCGGTGTCCGAGTCTGTCCACAAGCTGGCCCAGGAGGGTCAGGTCGGGACCCTGATCACCCAGGACTACCTGGGGGATCAGACGTTGCAGGCCTACGCACCGGCGGGCACTTACTCCGGACTGCACTGGTCGATCGTCGCGAAGATCACCACCAGGGAGGCGTTCGCCCGCGAGGTCACCTTCACCCGGGTCGTGGTGTTGGCCACCACCGGGATCATTTTGGGCGTCTGCCTGCTGGCCGTCGTCCTCGCCCAGGTGTTCCTGCGGCCGATCCGCCGGCTCGAGGCCGGGGTTCAGCGGATCAGTTCCGGTGACTTCGACGTGGAAATCCCGGTGGAGACCCGCGACGAGATCGGCGATCTGACCGGCATGTTCAACGAGATGAGCCGCAGCCTGTCGGTCAAGAACCATCTGGTCAAAGAGCAGAGCGCCCAGATCCGTAAGCTGCTGAATTCTCTGATGCCCGCGGCGATCGCCGATAAGTTCGGGCAGGGCGAGAAGATCGCCGCGCGGGAACATTCGAACGTCACGGTGGTCTACGCCGACATCACCGGACTCGACCGAGTCCAGGCCGCGCTCGACTCGGACGAAGCGCTGACCGTCGTCAACGAGCTCTACCGCCAGTTCGACGCCGCCGCCGACGATTTCGACATCGAGCGGGTGCGTCCGGTGCGCAACGGCTACCTGGGCAGCTGCGGCCTGACCATTCCGCGCCTGGACAACGTTCGCCGGACCGTGGACTTCGCCCACGAGTGCGAACGGATCATCGAGCGCTTCAACAACGACAACGGAATGAACATCGCCCTTCGCGCCGGCGTCGACACCGGCTCGGTCAGCAGCGGCCTCTTCATCGAACCCTCGCCGGTCTTCGACATGTGGGGCACCGCGGTGAACCTGGCCAGCCGGATCAAGAACGGGGTGCCGGAACCCGGGGTGTACGTGACCTCGCGGGTCTACAACGTGCTCTCCGAGACCATGCAGTTCGAGCAGTCGGGCACCCTCCAGGTCGAAGGCTCCACCGAGCCGATCTGGAAACTGGTCGACCAGCAATGATTTCCGGCGTCTTCACCGCATCCTGGTTCTACTGGGCGATCGGGATCGCGCTGGGCTTTCCGCTGGCGCTGATCGTGCTGACCGAGTGGCAACACACCCTGCGCCGCCGCGGCAGCCCACTGCTGCGGCCGGTCAGCATGCTGCGAAACTTCCTGGCGCCGTTGGGCGCGCTGCTGCTGGCCATGATCGGTGCCACCCAGATGCCCGCCACGTCGATCCCGGTGCGCATCGTCGGAACCTCGGTGGCGATCGTCGTACTCCTGCTGCTGCTCGCCGGCATTCGCGCGTCGCTGTTTTCCAATGCACCCGAAGGCAGCTGGCGCCGCCGGGTCCCCGCGATCTTCATCGACGTCGTCCGGTTCGCGCTGATCGCGATCGGGGTCGGACTGATCCTCGCCTACATCTGGGGTGCGCACGTCGGTGGCCTCTTCACCGCCCTGGGCATCACCTCGATCGTCATCGGCCTGACCCTGCAGAACTCCGTCGGGCAGATCATCTCGGGCCTGCTCATGCTCTTCGAGCAGCCCTTCCGGCTCGGCGAATGGATCGAGACCGACAAGGCCAAGGGCCGGGTGGTCGAAGTCAACTGGCGCTCAGTGCATCTGGAGACCTCCCAAGGCCTGCAGGTCACCCCGAACTCGGTGCTGGCCGGGGGGGCCTTCACCAACCTGAGCCGTCCGGCCGGCGCGCAGGCGGTCCGGATCATCAGCGTCTTCTCCATCGAGGACCGCCCGGACCAGGTGTGCGCCATGCTGGTCCGTGTCGCCTCGCAGCTCCCGCAGTGCCACCCCGAACAGCGCCCGTCGGCCTTTCCGATCGGCGGGATGAAGTACAAGACCAAGATCCCGCTGACCTCGCCCGGGGACGACGGCGACGCCGAGGCCCTCTTCCTGCGCTGGATCTGGTACGCCTCCCGCCGTGAAGGTCTCCATCTCGACGAGGCCGAGGACTTCTTCTCCGACCCTCAGGGGGTGGCCGACGCCATTCGTGCCGTGGTCACCCCGAGATTGCACCTGACTGCGGCGCAGGAGGCCGCGATGGTTCCGTTCGCCACCATCGAACGGTACGGGTCGGGGGAGCTCGTCCAGGCCAATGGTGTTGTACCGGAGGCGATGTCGTTCATTCTTTCGGGCAAGGTCCTAGTGGCGGCCGAGGTTGAGGACGGGGTTCGCGCGGAGGTGGAAACCCTCGAGCGTGGTTCGTACTTCGGACAGAGCACGTTGGTCCGGCACGTCGCCACCGGTTCGGCGTACGCACTGGACGAGGTGGCCCTGGTTCGGGTCGAGCGCGAAGCGATCGAGAAGGTCCTGCACAAGAACCCTTTGCTGTTGCAGGAGTTCGGCCGCGCCATCGACGAACGCCGAGACCGGGTGCTCAAGGTGATCGACGAGGTCGCCACCGAGAGCGAGGGCGAAAGCGAGCCGGTCGCCGGTCCCGCGTGAGGCGACCCGGGTGAGGTGAGGTTCAGCCCCACTCGTGGTTCATGGCCCGGGACTCGCTGATCTCCTCGAGCGACTCGACCTGTCGCAGACGCGGTCTGCTGGCTGCCACGATGATCAGGGCGGCGAGTCCGGTGATGGCACCGGCCGCGAAGATCGCGGTGAAACTGCTTTCGGGCGGATAGTCGACGCCCTTGCCGTGACGGCTGAGCAACGCGGCGACCAGTGCGGCGGCCAGGGCGGCGCCGACCGAGCGGACGATGGCGTTGACGGAGGTGGCGACCCCGGTCTCGCCCGGTTCGACCTCTCGGACCACCAGAGCCGGAAGTGCACCGTACGCGAGGCTGATGTAAGCGTTGATCAGCAGCGCACCCGCGATCACCTGCCATGTGGACCGGTGTGCGACGGCGAGCACGACGAAGCCCACCACGCCGGTGGCCGCGCCGACGATCAGGACCGGCCGGGCGCCGAACCGGTCGATGAAGGGTCCGCTGGCCATGGCGGTCACGAACCCCGCGAGGGCTCCGGGCAGCAGGAACACCACGCTGGCCGTCAGCACGTTCGCGCCGAAGCCGTACCCGGTCGACACCGGCGCCTGGGCGAGGTCGGTCAGCCCCAGGAACCCGAAGTACAGGCCCATGCCGGCGAGCAGGGTCGCGACGTTCGTCAGCAGGATCGGGCGATGCGACAGCATCGCGGGCGAGACCAGCGGGTGAGGACAGCGCCGCTCCCACCACCACCACAGACCCATGGAAGCGACTCCGAGCAGCAAGCCGGCGATCGTCCGCGGCGACGTCCATCCCCACGCCTTGCCCTGGGTGATCGCCAGCAGCAGCAGTGAGAGACCGGCCGCCAGACCGACGGCGCCCACCCAGTCCACGGTTCCGCTGCCGGTGGCCTCGCGGTCTGGAATCGCCAGTGCGGCAATCAGAATCGTCGCGATCGTGAATGCCGCGCTGAACCAGAACACCCGGTGGTAATCGCCGTCGTCGCGCATCAGCAACCCGGTCGCCACCAGGCCCATTCCGCCACCGAAGCCGAGCACCCCCGACATCATCGCCATCGCGCCCATCAGGCGGTCGGCCGGAAGCTCGCCACGCAGAATCGACACCCCCACCGGATAGAGCGCGAACGACGTCGCCTGCATCACCCGTGCCACGATCAACAGCGGCAGCGACGAGGTTGTCGCGGCCAGCAGCGAACCGGCCAGGACCACCCCCAAAACGGTGAGCAGCACCCGCTTCTTGGCGTGCAGATCGGCCAGACGACCAAGCAGGGGGGTGGCGGCGGCGGCCGCCAGCAGGTTGGCGGTGACCGCCCAACTGACATCGACGCTGGAGGCGTGCAGTTGGTGGGCCATCACGCCCAGTACCGGTACCACTCCGGTCTGCAACACCGCGCCGGTGACCGACACCACGCTCATTGCCGCGATCAGCAGGCCCGGATTCGGGTGCCGTGCTTCCGTACCAGTCACCGCACACCCTTCTCCCCGCGTCGATTATGCGGCCGTGGCCCGGTGCGGGGATGCGGGGGTGGGAGGATGCCCTGGTGGCTAGGCTTCCCGCGCCGGCCCAGGCGCATTTCGAAACGCACATCGGATCCGACGGTGAACCTGTATTCATGCCCACCGAGTCCGCTTTGAGCCGGTGGGGCCCCGACACGCTCAACGGACCCGCCCTGGTGGGCTTGGCTGCCTGGAGCCTGGAGCAGCGCTACGGCGAGGCGGGGTTCCTTCCGGCCCGACTGACCGTCGACCTGTTCAAGTCGGCCCACCGGGTTCCGACCCGGGTGCGCACCCGCATGGTGCGCGACGGTCGCCGCATCCGTAACACCGAATGCGAAGTCCTGCAGGGGGAGTCGCTAGTCGCCCGGGCGACGATGGTGCAGTACCGGCAGTCCGCACCGCCGCCCGGTCGGGAGTGGGGCGCCGGCGCGGAATTCGCGTCGCCGGCCGGGGTCAGCGGACCGGCCTACTTCGTCGGCAGCGACTACGCCGGCTGGACTCCATCGGGAGCGGAGCACCAGAACGACACCCGGAAGCGGGTCTACCACCGCACCGTCGACGTGGTGGACGGCCACCCGCCGAGCCCCTTCGTCCTGGCGGCGGTGGCGGCTGAGGCGACCAGCCTGGTCACCAACCTCGGAACCGAGGGCATCGGCTATATCAACGGCGACCTGACTGTGGCACTCTCCCGGTTGCCGTTCGGGGATTACGTTGGCGTACAGGCAGATTCGCACTGGTGCTCGGACGGGGTTTCCGTCGGCGGTGCGACGCTGTTCGACGACGACGGCGCCTTCGGGATCGGCATGGTGACCGCCGTCGCCAACCCTGCGGCGCAGATCGACTTCACCAGACCCGACGTCCGTAAGCTGTGGGCAGAGAGCTTTTCTCCGGGGGCGGGCCTGTCACCGGGGGAGGGTTCGCCGTCCGGGGAGGACACGCATGGCTGAGAACGCACCATTGCGCGACGACGAGGTTCTCGTCGACGTGGCCGGCGCCGTCGTCGGGGGACACCTGACCGTTCCGCAGCAACCCCGCGGCATCGTGGTGTTCGCCCACGGCAGCGGAAGCAGCCGGCACAGCCCGCGCAACCGCTACGTCGCCGAGGTGCTCCTGCGGGCCGGCCTGGCGACCCTGCTCTTCGATCTGCTCACGCCCGAGGAAGAAGCCAACCGCGCCAACGTCTTTGACATCGACCTACTGGCCGGTCGCCTGGTGGACGTCACGGTGTGGCTGCGGACCGTTGACGACGCCGCCGGCCTTCCGGTGGGCTACTTCGGCGCCAGCACCGGCGCGGGCGCGGCATTGCGCGCCGCCGCCGACCGCAGGGTCGAGGTGTTCGCGGTGGTGTCCCGCGGCGGCAGGCCGGATCTGGCGGGAGCGGCCCTGGGTGCGGTGCGGGCGCCGACGTTGCTGATCGTCGGCGGATTCGACGAGGCCGTGCTCGACCTCAACCGGCAGGCCGCGGCGGCGATGACGGCCGAATGCCAGATCGCGGTGGTGCCCGGCGCGACCCACCTGTTCGAGGAGCCCGGAACTCTCGAGCAGGCTGCGGAATTGGCCCTGCAGTGGTTCAGCGACCACCTCACCCCGATTCCGTTGCAGCCGTGACCATGACACGCGCAGCGGTCCTGATCACCGTCGGCGAACTGCGGGCGGCATTCGGTCGCGGCGAGAAGCCGGCCCTCCTCGACGTCCGCTGGCGGCTGGACCAGCCCGACGGTCGCGCCGCCTACGAGTCCGGGCACATCCCCGGGGCGGTCTATGTCTCGCTCGAGGACGAACTCTCCGACCACGCTGTCGCCGGCCGTGGGCGTCACCCGCTGCCGTCGGGGATCGACCTGCAGGCCGCGGCTCGGCGCTGGGGTGTCCGCGACGGGCAGCCCATCGTGGTCTACGACGACTGGAACAGGGCGGGCTCCGCGCGGGCGTGGTGGGTGCTGACGGCGGCCGGCCTGACTGACGTACGGATCCTCGACGGAGGTCTGCCGGCATGGACGGCGGTCGGGGGAGCGCTGCAGACCGGGTCGCGCAGCCCCGAACCCGGCGACGTGACACTGCCGCACCGGGATCTGTACACAGGGGCACGGGCGACGCTGACCGCACAGCAGGTGTCCGACCGGGCCACCGAGGCACTGCTCGACGCCCGGGCGCCCGAGCGTTTCCGCGGCGACGTCGAGCCCGTCGACCCGGTGGCCGGCCATATCCCGGGAGCGCGCAACCTGCCGAGCACCACTCTGCTGGCCGACGACGGAACCTTCTGCGGCGCGGAGGAGATCACCGCGTTGCTGACCGCGACGGGGGTGGATGCGTCCGGGTCGATCGGCGTCTACTGCGGATCAGGTGTCACGGCGTCGGTGGTGCTGGCAGCCCTCAGCGCTTCCGGCATCGACGCGGCGTTGTTCCCGGGATCGTGGGCGCAGTGGAGTTCCGAACCGGACCGGCCGGTGGCCACGGGAGCAGACCCGGACTAGTCAATTGCGCACCCACACCGAGATGTAGCCGATCGGGATGCCGGTGTGGGTGGCGATGCAATCGCGAGCTGCCGGTTCGGCCTCAGCGTGCGCGGCGACCTCAACGGTCTGGTCGATCTCGGGGATCCGGACGAGCCAGCGATTGCCCTCCTGGGAGATCGCGATCTCGAAGCACTGACCGGCGATCGGTCGCAGCACCCGGCGGGGCCGCACACCACGCGAGCCGAGCGTGTGGCTCCGGTAGCTGGTGTGCATGGTCTCCCTCGGGTCTATCTGGGCCGCGTAGAAACTACAGTCACTCCAGCAACACGGCAAAATCGGCAGCCCCGTTATGCTCGCCGGATGTTTCGGACTCATCGGATGATCGTCTGGCTGGCCGTCCCCCTTGCGCTGGCCACGGTGCTTCTCGGCGCCGTCGGCTGCAACAAGTCCACGGCGGCTCCCGCTCCGATCACGGTCGCCGCGGCCCCCGCCCCGGCCGACGAGCCCACCCCGGCCCCCGAAGCCCAGGCGCCCGGCGCGCAGCCGCGGCTGGCCGCCGATCCCGCCCAGGTCGGTGCGGACCTCATCGCCGACGAACTCGCGCTGCGCAACCCGGCCACCGGTGAGCCGGCGTTGACCGCCGCGGCCCGTCGCCAGCAGCAGGCCTACCGCGCGATCGGCCGAAACCCGCAGTGGGACGCCGTCATTCGGCCGATGATCCCCGCCGAGCTGGCCGACGTCTACGCCCGCAACATCGACGCACGCCACCAGCTCAATGCGCTGGCCGAGGTCCGTGACACCCTGCCGGCCTGGCGGATCATCCCGCCCGCCCCGGCCGAGGAACTGCTGGGCTACTACCACGAGGCCGAGGCCGCCACCGGCGTCGCCTGGAACTATCTGGCGGCCATCAACTTCGTCGAGACCCGCTTCGGCAGCATCAACGGCACCAGCACCGCCGGCGCGCAGGGCCCCATGCAGTTCATGCCACCGACCTGGGCGATCTACGGCAAGGGCGGTGACGTCCACTCGCCGCGCGACGCCATCATGGGAGCGGCCCGCTACCTGGCCGCCAGCGGGTTCGCCGCCAGTCCCGACCGGGCTGTCTACGAGTACAACCACGCCAACACCTACGTGCGCGCGGTCGGTGACTACGCAGCGCTGATCGCCGCCGATCCCGCGGCGTTCGCCGGCTACTACCGCTGGGAGGTCTACTACTTGACCACCGCCGGCGACGTGCTGCTGCCCATCGGCTACTCCGCCGACACCCGGATCCCGGCGCGCGACTACGTGGCGACGCACCCTCAGTAGACCCGCCGCGTGCCCGGGGAGGGATGCGCTCGTGGGGTAAGGTCCCGTGCGACTTGGCAGTGGGTGTGCGCGGCGGAAGGGACGATCGATGCAGGGTGTTGTTCGGGCGCAACTGAGCGTCGTGCTCGTGGCGGCAGCGGTGGGAGCCGGAGCGATCACCGAGATCCCGGCGCGCACCGTCCTCGTCCCGCAGATGTCCCTGGCGGCATTTCACAGTCCCCTGGAGCAGCTCGCCGGCACGGCGGAGATGGCTCAGAATTACCTGCTGGCGGGCTATTACAACGGCGGCGACGCCCCAACCCCCGGTGCCGGAGAGGCGAACTGGCCCTACACGGGGATGGACCAGACCGGCGGCGACGCGCTCAATTACCTTCTCTATCAAAACTATTCGTTGGGACACTACCGAGCGGTCGGGCTGCTGCCGCAGATCAACACCGAGCCGTTTCCGGCCTTCCGGCAGTTCTCCGCGAACGTCTACGACTACCTCAACAGTGCCCTCACCGGGCTGACCAGTGCGGTCGGCTTCATCGCCCAGGGGCAGTGGGCCCAAGCCGCGGAGTCACTCATCACGCAGATCAAGTACATCACCGGCGCGTTCGCGGCCCGCGCCTCAGCGCTCATCAAGGCTCTGCCGCAGATCGTCTCCACCGCCGTCGCCGCTTCGGTGGCCGGCCTCGGTCTCGTGGTCCGCAAGTCGGCGGCGATCGTCACAGGCACCGTCAAAGACCTGGCGTTGGGCAATGTCGAAGGCGCCTGGAACACCGCCGTGGACGGTGCGCTCGGCCCCTCCGGATTGCCTGGGACGGTGCTCAATCTGACCGTGGGCGCGGGAGTGCAGACCGGTCCGATCATTGATCCGCAGAAGGACATCCCGACCAACTTCGTGCCCAGCACCCGCACCGTGGCCCAGAGCACCGGATGGACGATCCAGTCCGCGCTGGCCACCCCGCCGCCGCCGATGGCGGCCGCCCGCCCGTCGGGCGCTCGCAAACCCTCGTCCGCGGGAACGGCGCTCCCCGCCGCGTCTCGGTCGGCTGCCGCACCGGCACATCAAGCGCGTGCGGAGCGGTCGGCCAGGGCCGCCGCACACGAGTAGCCATGGCGCGACGCGATGACCGCGCGCGGGCGATCCACCGCACCGGCGGGGCCGCCCTGGTCGCATTGATCCTCGCGGATCTCCTCGACCTCGCGACGTCGACGTCACTGTTGAGGACCAATCCGTCGCCGTCGCTCCTGGTCGAGGCTCGGCAATGGCTGGACTTCTGGACCAGCCCACTGGCGCTGGGCACCGCGATGGCCGCCCTGGTGCTGTGGTTCGGTTCGCGCCGTCGCACGTACATGCGGTTCTTCGACTTCACCCTGGGTCTGAGTGTTCTCGCGCTGACGGTCAACGCGGTCAGCCTGCTGGCCAGCCTGTTCGACCGGCAGGCAAACCCCGGTTATCTGCTGCTGTCCTCTTTCATCGTCTACGCGCAGAACGTCGCGGTCTTCACTGCGTGGTACTGGCGCTTCGACCACGGCTTCCGCCACGCAGACCTCGCTGACAAGGGCGCGCACCCGGCGCTGGTATTCCCGCACGACTCGGCCGAGTTCCGCACCCTGGACAATTGGACTCCCGGGATCGTCGAGTACATATTCCTGTCCTTCAACACCGCGAGCACCTTCGGGCCCACATTGCCGGTGCCGCTGCGGGTTTCAGTGCAATTGGGGATGATGTTGCAGGTCACCATCGCGATCTCGATCCTGGGCATGCTGTCCGCACGGGCGATTGGACTCATCGCGTAAGCGTTCCCGGCGCCGCCCGTCACTCGTCGAAAATCGCCACCGCTCTGGTCCATCCGGCAGAGGCGGCGTGGACCTTCACCGGAAAGCAGGACACCTCGAAGCCGTCGGCCGGCAGTGACTCGAGGTTGTGCAGCTTCTCGATGTGGCAGTAGCCGACGGCGCGTCCGGCGCGGTGGCCCTCCCAGATGATCGACGCGTCATGGCTTTTCGCATACCGCTGCGCGGTGTAGGAGAACGGTGCGTCCCAACTCCAGGCATCGGTTCCAGTCAGCCGCACTCCGCGGTCCAGGAGGTACAGCGTGGCCTCGCGGCCCATCCCGCAGCCCTTGCCGACGTAGTCCGGCTGCCCGTAATGCGTTCCGGCGCTGGTGTTCACCAGCACGATCTCCAGCGGACTCAGGCTATGGCCGATCCGCCTCAGTTCATCGTCGACGTCCTCGGCGGTGACGACGTAGCCGTCGTCGAAGTGGCGGAAGTCCAGTTTGACCGCGGGCTGCAGGCACCACTCCAGCGGAACCTCGTCGATGGTGATTGCCCGCCTGGCCCCGCCCGGTGCGGCCGCGTCCATCGTCGCGGAGTAGTGGTAGGGGGCATCGAGGTGGGTGCCGTTGTGAGTGGTGATTCGAACCCGCTCGATCGCCCAGCCTTCCCGGTCGGGAAGATCGTCGATGGTCGCCCCGGGGAAGAACGCCACCACCTCGGAGGCGGTCTGCGCATGGTCGTAGTAGTCGATCTCGGGCAGGTGGCCGGGCGGGTCGGAGGCGATGCCGGCCTGCAGCGACACAGAGAGGTCGACGAATCGCCGGCTCACGGCTGGTGCCCGTCGATGAACTCCAGGACCGTCCGGGTGACTTCGGGGGAGTACAGCAGGGATAGGTGGCCCAGGCCCTCGACGGCGGCGTCGTCGCCACCGCGGGAGGCCAGTTCGCTGGTGGCCGGTGGGTGCACGATGTTGTCGTGGGTCGAGTAGACGCTGAGCGTGGGGGTGACCAGGATCCGGTCGCGGCCCCCGTCGCGCAGGTCGCCGGCGACGCTACCGAGGATCGGGCCGCGCCACACCACCCCGTCGTGCGGGGTGCCGATGGTGATGCAGTGCGCCACCCGGTCCAGACCCGCGGGGGAGTGCGCGTACTCCAGGCAGACCAGACCGCCGAGTGAGTGCGCGATGAGCGTCACCTTCGGGGCGCCGGTCTCGGCGCAGACCCGTTCCACGAACCGGGCGAGCCGGGGTGTGTTGCTGTCGACGGAGTTGAACCACGGGTAGTTGAACCCGTACAGCGGGCCCTTGGACGCCTTGCGGAATTGCCGCGCCATCCACCAGAAGTCAGCGCGATTCTGGAAGTACCCGTGCACGAAGATCACCGGAACGCCGTCACCCGGGCCCATCCGCCGTCCGATGAAGAAGTAGAACGGGATCAGCGGCTGGGTGATCAGCACGTAGTACAACTCGCGCAGCATCGCCGAGGCGTGGCTCTGGCCGGGTCGGGCCTCGACGTGGGCGGCCATCAGGTAGAACGACCCGAACAGGTAGACCAGCGCCGGGATGACCAGGACCGCGGCGCCTGCGGCGGTCAGAAGTTCGGCCGACTTGAGTGTCACGGCCGAATCGTAGCCGGGCGGCTAGACGGTATGGGGGCTGACTCGGGGCCGAAGGCCTCGAGCTGCAATCGGACG
>CAYTOD010000043.1:0-39053 GCA_964439315.1 uncultured Mycobacterium sp.
CCGACCAGGGCGGCGCGCAGCCGCGCATCCGGGCGGTCGGTGAATTCGGCGAAGGCGTTCAACAACGTGGTGGAGAGCAAGTCGCGCAGCATGCCGGCAGCGTGGTCGTGGGAGATCCCGGCCCGGAGCAGGGCCTGGAACCCCTGCAGCACCGCCGGTTGGCGCCAGGCGGCCAGGGCGCGGCGGATGAGCTCCTCACCTTCGTGTCCGGGGTGCCCGCGCAGTGCCTCGGTGATGAACGCCGGGTCGATGGGCAGATCGATGGTGGCGGTAAGCAGGTCGTCCTTCGTGGGAAAGAAGTGATAGATCAGGGCCTGGTTCACCCCGGCGCGGGCGGCCACGCCGCGCAGTGTGGTGCGCTCAAAGCCGAGTTCGGCGAACAGGCCGCGGGCAGCGTCGAGAATCTCCCCGCGGGTCGTCGACGGACCGACCCGACGGCCGGCGTGCTGGGCACGCCCGTGATCACTCGCCGCGCTGCGGCGGCGGCCGCTCTGCGCAGACCCGCTGCCCGTCGGAGGTGGCACTCCCACACCGTACCGCCGCGGCGGCGCCGCACCCCGTCACCGGATCCGGTTTTTAAACGCTTGACTAATTTATTCCGGAAGACGAGAGTCGACATCGTCGACCGCAGCGAGCCAGGAGAAATGACCATGTCGATGTCAGTGCGGATCACCATCGCGGCGCTCGGGGCGGTCCTCGTCGGTGCCGTCATTCGCCGGCTGCGGATCGCGGCCGGAATGCGCCGCGGCGACCAGGCGGTGATCGAAGCAAAACTCAAGCGCAACAAGCGCTTTGCCAACAAGATGGTCCGCCGGGTCGGCCGGGCCGGGCGCCCCCACAGCGTGTTCGCGATCATCGAGTGCACCGGCCGGCGCACCGGCCGGACCTACACCACCCCGATCCGCGTCGTCGAGCAGCCCGACGACTACATCGTCCCGCTCACCTACGGCCGCAAAACCAGTTGGTACGTCAACCTCAAGCACAACCCGGGCATCCTGCACTGGCAGGGCCAAGCCATCCCGGTGGGCCACCCCACCCTGGTCCCGTCGGCCACCGTCACCCACCTGCTGCCACCACCATCACGGTTCCTGCTCTGGCTCGACGGAACCGACGAATGCGTCCGCATCCCCAAACACACCGCCAATCCCCTGCCGTCGAACAGCGACACGCAGACCGGAAGACCCGGCGATGCCGCACTTTAGGGCGTCGAGGCACGCCCGGCCGGCCGGCGTGACTCCCGGCCACCGCAACGGAGGGTGGCCATGACGCACCGGATTCCCACCGCCGACACCGCGCGCCACGAGCCCCCGACCGGAGAGACCCCGGCGGCGACCCACCAATGGCTCATCCTGGCCGTCATCGGGGTGGCCCAGTTGATGGTGGTCCTCGACGCCACCATCGTGAACATCGCGCTGCCCTCGGCACAGGCCGATCTCGGGTTCAGCACCGAGAACCGGCCGTGGATCATCACCGCCTACTCCCTGGCCTTCGGCTCGCTGCTCCTGCTGGGGGGGCGGCTCTCGGACATGATCGGGCGCCGCCGCACCCTGCTGATGGGCCTGCTCGGCTTCGCGGCCGCCTCAGCACTCGGCGGTGCCGCCACCGGGTTCGGCCAGCTCGTAGCCGCCCGCGGCCTACAGGGGGTGTTCGCCGCGATCCTGGCGCCGGCCGCCCTGTCCACGCTGAACGTCACCTTCGTCAACCCCAAGGACCGCTCCAAAGCGTTCGCCGTCTACGGGGCGATCGCGGCCAGTGGCGCCGTGGTGGGCCTGCTGCTCGGCGGTTTCCTCACCCAGTACCTGTCGTGGCGCTGGTGTCTGTACGTCAACCTGGCCTTCGCGCTGCCCGCGGCGGCCGGCGTGCTGGCCTTTGTGGCCGCCAAGGAGTACCACCGCGGCCACACCCTCGACATCCCCGGGGTGCTCAGCGCTTCGGGCGGGTTGTTCTGCCTGGTGTACGGCCTGTCCAATGCGCAGACTCACGGCTGGAGCGCACCGCTGACCGTCGGCATGCTCGTCGCCGGCGCGGTGCTGCTGATCGCCTTCGTCGGGATCGAGTCCCGGGTGAGCGAGCCGCTGCTGCCGCCGCGGATCCTGGCCGACCGCAACCGCGTCGGGTCCTACGTCGCGATCGCGATCGCCTTCTGCGCGATGTTCGCCGCGTTCCTGTTCCTGACCTTCTACCTGCAGCAAAACCTCGGCTACAGCCCGCTCAAGACCGGACTAGCGTTCCTGCCACTCTCGGTCGGGATCGCAATGTCCGCGGGCCTGGCCAACGGCCTGCTGGTCCCGCGGGTGGGCCCGCGCCCCCTGGTCCCGGCCGGCATGCTGGCCGCCGCGGGGGCGATGTTCTGGTTGTCGCACCTGACCGTGTCGTCGACCTACACCGCCGATGTGCTGGCCCCCCTGTTCCTGCTCGGCGCGGGGGTCGGGATGACCTTCATTCCCGCCCTCGATGCCGCCACCGCCGGGGTGGCCACCGCCGATGCCGGTGTCGCCTCGGCGATGGTCAACACCAGCCAGCAGATCGGCGGCGCGGTCGGCACCGCCGCCCTGTCGACGATCTTCGTCTCCGCCCTCAAGCGCTACCTCACCAACCACGCACCGCCGGGCCCCGAGGTGGCTGCCGCCGCCGGGATCCACGGCTACACCGTCGCCTTCCAGGTCAGCTGCGCACTGTTCCTGGCCGGCATGGTCCTCACCGCAGCACTGCTGCGCAGCGGCCCGCTTCCCGAACACGCCGACCACCAAGACCCGCCGGTCGAACCGCCGGCCCCCGACACCGACCCCTTCGCGGTCCAGCAGGGTCGGCCGCGACCCACCATGCCCGCCACGACTGGCCTCGCAGGAACCAGGCCACCGTCGCGGGCCGCCGAGCTCCTCGCCCAGGGATTCAGCCGCGACGCCGTCTCGGAGATCCTCGACCTGGAGTACCGCAACACCCAACTCGAGGCGGCCAACCGGCGCCTCACCGAGAAACTCCACCTTGCCACCCTCCACGGGCCGCCAGGCCCGACAACGCCTCGTCCCGCACGAGTTCTTCGTGTCCGCGGCTGAAGTCGACGCCGACTAACGAACCAAACTAGGCAGCGGCGAAGGAAAACCGGCAGCGCAAGTCCGTCCGGCCTAGAGCGTCTGTAAACAAATGGTGCTTGCTGATTGCTTCATTCGTGGCAGCTTCATTCGGTCGGTGAACAAACAACGTCGCCGACTAAATCGGCGCGTGCTGACATGTAGTGATGCTGCTCCGCTAGGCGCTAGCCGCAGTCGTCGTCGCTTGCTCATCACGGTCACCCCGACCCATTCAAATGCAAACGGCAGTCTCAAACTCATTGCACAAATGCAATGGGTGTGCAACCACTACTGAGAATATGCAATCAGATTTGAGAACCTACATGCTACGGCTGGGATTTTATGCTAATGTAGGTTCTCATTCCCGCTGCATATGGTCGCTTCTCTGACCTGCAGGTGTCCGATTTGTCTCACGCAGGTTGTTCCAAGATTTGTCTCACGCAAAGCCACATTTCCTACGGGACAAGGTTTCCGGCTTGGAAGTCTGATCCTCAGAGATTGCCTCGTCATGACCCGTGGGACGCGACGCCGAGCGACCGAATGCCGCCACATCGACGGCGATATAATTCGCGGCTGGGGTCAGCACAGCGTTCTCCAGGAGAATACAGACCGTATGGGCGGTGTCGATGCATCGGCGGGGTTCGCCTACCAGCACGCCCAAGCCGTGCAGATGGCGTTGGCCATCGCCGCAGACCCCAGCCTGCATGCCATACGCGTCGAGGCGGAGAACGACATCATTGACGTCGAAATCCGTTCGCAGGATGGACATCTTGTCAAGGGTTCGCAATTTAAACGGCGCAATCACAGTGATACCTGGGGTCAACAAGAGCTAATCGACGAGCTGGTTCGCTGGTCGGGACTGGCGGATGATAATCCAGGGTCCACCTATGAATTCGTCACTGACGGGCGCCTCGGCCCGACGGGCGTGAAAGTGCGCGACGCGCTGGAAAAGGCCGCGTTGGGCGACTTGCACGAGATCCGCCTGCTCATCGCAGGTAAGACGGGAGACGTAGTAATCAGCGATGAGGCCTTGATGCGGGCCTCTGTTCGCGCTGAAGGGCTGGCCTACGCCGATCTCATCGACGCGGCGCAGACGCATGCCAGGGCCCTCCTACCCAACGTGACCAGCACGGCCGAAGTCGAAGAACGGGGTCGTTGGGTTGTACTTGAGCTGGTCAATATGGTCACCGAACGCAGCGGCTTGGTCGATGAGGCCGCCCGGATCATCACGCGCGACGAAGTCCTGGCGTTGCTGGCAACGCCGCAAGACCACGTACCGAGCAGGCAATGGGATGCCGCGCTGAAAAGCAATTTCTGCGCATCGGTCCTCGCGTGCCCCGATGTCTCGCCGGTCGAACTGGCGTGTCGGCCGGACGTTGCCATCGGCGCAGGGTCAGCAGCCGAGTCGCAGCCTCTGGAGAAGTGGGCGGCAAAAAATGCCGTCCGCTTGTTGGCTGGGGCATCGGGCAGCGGGAAGTCCACGGTCGTACTCGACATGCAGCGCCGCGCGGCCGAGCGCGGCGCCGTGGTGATCGCGGTCAGCGCCGAGGACTACATACCCGGCCGGCTCGCGGCGCTCGTCGCAGGAGGGCTCAACCGGCACACCTACATCGGTGCTCATCCCGCAGTGGGTACCGCAGCTTTGGCCGACCCTGAAGTCGTCATCGCCGTCGACGGGGTCACCGAGATCCCAGCCGGGACGCGGGAGGGGCTCGAGGACGAATTCAAACAGTTCCTGACGGCGGACCGACGTGCCGACCTGATATTGATCGGCCGCGGGCTCACGGCCATGCGCGCCATGCTAAACAGCTCGGTCACCACCACTGACCTCATCGTCTGTCCGATGTCTGAAGATGAGCAGTGCCGCATCGTGGAGAGCTTCTATCGGCTAGACACTGATACTGCGAAGTGGCTGGTCCGTCAGGTCGATCATGCGATGCACGAAGCGGCGAGTAACCCGCTGATGCTGCTGCTGGGAGCCCGGGCGATTGCAGTGAAGGGTTCCGCGTCCAGTCCCGCTCTGATCTTCCATACGGTGATCTCGGATATTGCGGAAGAGCGCGGCTACCCCGACGCCAGCGTTCTTATTGCCGGCCTCGGGATGGCCTACGCCACACTCATCGACGGGCAGAAGCGTTACTGTGACACCCTCGAGTGGGGGTCACTCTTGACCGAGTCCGCCCAGCGGCTAATCGACGCCGGCCATTCGGTGACCGTGCGGCGTCTGCGTGAATTCGGTTCTGAAACAGGGATTGTCCGGTCGGCACCCTTCGACACGGTTCGTCCGATTCACGACTCTTTTGCCGATTTCCTGGCGGCCGTCGCGTTGAGTCGTTCGCTTGCGGCGTTGCCCGACCGCCTTGGTGAACATGATCGCGCCCGGGCACGCTTCCTGGCTCAACTCTCTGGAGTGGCTTGGGGGTTGGCCGATCGACTCACCCGGGATCTGCCCTTCACCGCGGTCAACGTCGCGCCCTACGAGAGGCGCCCGCCCGAGGAGACCTGGTTCGATGAGACCAATCGGCACTTGGACCACCTCCTCCCTACCACCCAAGCCCGTCCGACGGTCGCGTACTGGCAGGACACCAAGGGACGCGTGGTGGCGACCGTCGGAGCGGACGTCGAAGGTTGGTTGGGAAGCGCCGCCCCCGATCGCGCCGTATTCGAGTCGGGATGGACGTTCCCGCTAAGCGACGGGCAAGGGCCATTGACGGTCGCAGTCCGCATTTGGCATCGCTGGCTTGAACAACATCTCACCGCGCCCGCATTGTCGGGTGTCCCTGTGCCGCAGAACCTGCAGGAGTCGCTCGCGATGCTCGCGGCGCACTCCACCGCGCTGCTGCAGCATCGTCTCGATTTGTCCTCGCAGATGGGAGTCCCCGGTTCTGATGGCGAAGCGTTGACAGCAGCGGCGTCGCATCAGATCCAGTTCGCGATCTCAGAGCACAAAGTTGACGAAGAACGAGACCGCGGCGTGTGGTTCCGTGAGCTGGCCGAGCTTACGGCCGGGGAGGAAGTCGTTGTCGGCGACCTTTCCGACCCAGCAGGGTGGGCCGGTCACGGCCGTGTGGACTCATTCGTCACCACGAGTGCGGCCCAGAGCGCATCTCGAGACCTCCAACAGATGATCAACGCGATGGTGGGTAGGACTTGGCTATGATCCAAGTCGCGACTTGGCGAAAACTGTTGGTAGACGAGGGTGGCTGATGTCGACTGAAGACGTCTGGCCAGCGGTGCAGACACTGGCTGCGACCTGGTCGAGCAGCCCATTAGTCAAGATTTTCCTGGCACGCCATCCCGCGCATAATGACAGTGCCGATGTCGTCACCGAGGCACTGCGAAACCTGCAGGGCGGGGTCACCGTGCTGACCGAGACACCACTGTGGACGAGCACATGGGAACAGGTTGCCCAACAACTGCCGTCGATCCAGGTCACCGGCGAAGTGCGCGACTACCTGCGGACGATCGCGCCGCTCGGGCACGCGGTGGAGTCGACGGTGGCATGGGTGCGTAGCCGACTGCCGCTATACCCTGCCATCCCCGTGCCGCAGTTCTCTCCGCGCGGCTACCGACGATCGCCCGAATACTCGCGTCGGCTGCCCTGGAGCCAACCGATCTTGCAAGCGAACCTGCAGGCCGAACCGGCGCCACCGTCCGTGGCGATCATGCTCGGACTCGATAGCCATGAAGTCCTCAGCGCCGCAAAGAATGTCGTGGCGATGTTCACCGATTCGGCCGAATGGCAACGCTACGCCGATCTCGCCGCAGCCTTGACCGAACAGGATCGGCGAGTCCTCGACGACGCACGGCACCGTGTAGGGGTGCTGCTCAATCCGCGTCTCGTCAACGAGTACGAGCCTGCACGCAACGAACGGCGCAACCAGTACCGCCGGCAGCGTGTCGCCGAAGTCATCGCGGAGCTGAATGGTCGACCGAAGGAGCTCGCCGACGCGTTCGATGCCATTGACGATCTGATCGACCGTGCGCTCGTCAACGTCCACGGGCAACTAGTTGTTCGCGGCGACGTTCCGTTGATCCAACCGATCAATCTTGAACTGAACGGGCTGCAGGCAAGCTTTGAGTTCGACGGCGACGACGCATTCAACGTGGGCGAATCCGTCCGTCTTGACGATCCCCTGGCGATGGGGGTCTACCTAATCGATGGCATGAGCTTCAATTTTGGCCAGTTCGAGGGCCTCAAGATGAGGTACACGGCGCAACGCCTGCCTGCAACCGAGAACGCGTTCCAGTTGAGCTGAACTACAGCGGCCTGCCCGCGAGCGGGTGACCACCTCCATATCGAGCTCGCTCATGCCGGTCATCGCGGCGAAAATGCGACAGCCGGCAGGGACTCGCTAAGCCGCACCTGTGCCCGCGCCGGGCGCTGCGTTCTGCCTCACCGCGTCGAGGATGCTGACGATGTTATCCACCTGCTCGGCGCTGAACAACGCCTCAGGTCCGCGGGCAGTGAGGTCGGTGTAGGGCGGTTCGTAGAGGCGAGCTGGTTCCACTACGCCGTTGGAAGTGAGCTCATCGACGATGAGGTTGACGAAGTGAATTTGGTTGGCGCTTAATGCGGTGCCGTCGAGGAAGCCGCCGAACGCTTCCATGGCTGCTTGCTGATCGAGGCCGACTAGCGAGCGGATGAACAGCCCGAGGCCTTGCGCGTCTTCCTTCGCCTTCGCGATCGCCTTATCGTCGCCGGCTCCGCTATCGAGAAGCATCTGCTCCAACGCTAAAAGGTCATCCGGCGTGAGCGCCTTATTGCGTCTCAGCCGTTGCAGCGCGACATGATCCTCATGCGCTTTGAGGTAGGCGGCGGCTTTGGCGCGGAACCGGTCCATGTCGGTACCAGGGGCGAAGCCCGGCAGGTTGACGGTGACCGCCTCGGATAGCTCGTCCTGGATGTCGACGTACACCGGGTCTTTGCGCTCCTTGTCCAGGAACTGCAGCAGGCCGCGCAGTCGGCGCCGGGCGTGTTCCAGCATCGGCAGGGTCACGTCGACCCACCAGCTGTCGCTGGCGACCTCCTCCAGCAGCTCCTGCTGCGCGGCCACCGACGGGATCGTGTCCTTACCGACCAGGCCGGCAGCGATCTCCTGCACCGTCTTGCGGATCCGTTCCATCGCGGCGGTGTCGCCCTGCAGCTGGGCGAGCTGGCGGCGCAGGATGAGTAGGTCGAAGCGCTTGGCGTCCTCGTCGCGGTCGACGTATCCCGACGGCAACCCGGCGAGGCTCTCAGCCACCACTGCCGCGGCTTCGGCCGTGAGGGTCGACCACGCCGGCCACTGCGCGTACCTCTCGACAAGCTCGCGGTGCGGTCGGACCAGGAAGTTGTCCAGGGTCATCCCGGCGACGGTGGCGTGGAGCTGGCGGGTGATGTCCCACCGCAGCCCCTCGGCGGTCTGCTCTCCGGCCCCTTCCGGCGTTTCGGTGCTGCCTTTGAGTGCGGCGTCGAGTTCGGTGACCAGACCGACGCGGGTCTCGAACAAGCGCTGGTTCAACGACTTCTGCGTCGATCCCTCCGAGCCTTCGCCGCCGGCGCTGAAGTAATCGAGGTTTCCGCAGAAGTCGAAGACGTAGAAGTTCTCCTTAGCCCGGCCCGGGCCGAACACATCCGGGCATAGACGGGTGCCGCGGCCGATCATCTGCCAGAACTTTGTCTTCGACCGCACCTGCTTGAAGAAGACCAGGTTCACGACCTCGGGGACGTCGATGCCGGTGTCGAGCATGTCCACCGAGATCGCGATGTGCGGAGCCTTCTCCGGCTGGGAGAAGTCGTCGATGAGGGACTGGGCGTAGGTGGTGCTGTGGGTGATGACCCGGGCGAAATGCCCCGCGTACTCGGGATATTGGATGTCGAAGCGCTGCTGAATGAACTCGGCGTGGCGCTGGTTCTTGGCGAACACGATGGTCTTGCCGATGCGGTCGCCGTCGGCGACCTTGTGCCCCTTGTCCATAAGTGTGGCGAGCACCTGGTCGACGGTGTCCTCGTTGAAAAGGAACCGGTTGAGTTCGTCGGAGGCCACCTCATCGGGCGGGCCGTCCTCGCCCCACTCCAGGGCGTCCCAATCGTCCTTCTCCTCTTCGGAGAGGTCGGCGTAGCGGATGCCCTGGCGGAGGAACTTGGTACCGACCGACACACCGACCATCGGGACCAGGAACCCCTCGCGGACAGCGTCTTTGAGTTCGTAGGCGTAGGTCGGCACCCCGTCTTCGAGGTGGAACAGCCGGTAGGTGTTGTGGTCGACCTCATCCTTCGGGGTGGCAGTCAACCCGACGAGCAGGGAATCGAACCAGTCGAAGATCGCCCGGTACTTCTGGTAGACCGAGCGGTGCGCCTCATCAATCACCACTAGGTCGAAGTAACCCGGCCCGAACACTCGCCGCCCGGAGTCGACGTCGTTGATGAGGTTCATCATCGTGGGGTAGGTCGACACATACACGCGGCCGTCGGCGTTCTTCTCGGTCAGCAGGTTCACCGTCGTCGCCGCCGGCAGATGCGCCTTGAAGGCGTTCGCAGCCTGGGTCACCAGAGCGGTGCGGTCGGCCAGGAACAACACCCGCTTGACCCACCCGGCCTGCATCAACTGCTTCACCAACGCAATCACGGTGCGGGTCTTGCCCGAGCCGGTGGCCATCACCAGCAGGGCCTGGCGCTGCTTGGACTCGAACGCCTCGTCGACCGAGCGGATGGCGTGCAGCTGGTAGTGCCGCTCCACGATTCCTGCGTCGATGGCCGCCTGCGCCAGCGCCTTCCGGGCGTGGCGACGATGGATCATCAGCTCCAGCTCGCCGCGGGTGTAAAACCCGGCCACCTCGCGCGGCGGGTAGCCGGCGGCGTCGTCCCACAGCCAGTGCTCGTAGCCGTTGGTGAAGAAGATGACCGGCCGGCGCCCGAACTGCTTCTCCAAACAGTCGGCGTAGAGCTTGGCCTGCTGCTGGCCGACCTGTGGGCTTTTGGTGGTGCGTTTGGCCTCCACCACCGCCAGTGGCAGCCCGTCAGCGCCCCACAGCACGTAGTCGACGAAGCCCTTCGCGTCGTTCGGCGGCATCCCGGTGACCGGGTACTCGCGGTCCTCCGGCTGATCCAGCGGCCAGCCCGCCTCGGCCAGCAGCAGGTCTATGAAGGTGTCGCGGGTCTCGGCCTCGGAGTAGTCGCGATCATCGACGACCTGCTTGGCGGCCTGGGCGGCGGCGACCTGTAACCGCAGCTCGTCAAGCTCCGCCGACAGCTTCGCCGACTCCTGCTCCTTGGCGGCCAGGGCCTTCGCGTGGGCGGCCTCCTGCTCGGCGAACTTCGCCGCGAGCTGAGCCACCTCTTGACGGGTCAGCGGTGCGGCCTTCTTCGCCAGCGCTGGATCGAACACCGACCTCATCGGCACGGCATCGGGATTGGCGGAGTAGTGGAACGCCGCCCACACCATCACATGATGCAACTCCTTGAGCGCATCCAACGCCGCCCGCGGCGGGATCGGCTGCTGATCATGCGCCGCGGAGTTCCCGAGCCGGCGGATCAGGTTTAGCTTCGCCGCGATACCCTGCCCAGTCTTCGCCTTGAACGCCGCGTCGTTGATCCGCGCCGACAAATCACTTGCATACGGGAGCGGCAGCGCGAGAACGTCATACAGGTAGTCGACGACCTGCTCCGCAGCGCGGCGGGCGTAGATACAAGCCGCACGAGGGTCGCTGAGCGCGTAGCTCTCAGCACGGGCGCAATCGGCGTACGTCTCCGGCCACCCGACCGCCTGCAGGAACGCGAAGTTGGACATCAGAGCTGCCCCGAGAAGGCACGGTATTGGAGGGAAGTGAAGAGGTGATCAATGTCAGTGGATTGTGCTACCAGCGCTGACTTTTGAGACCGTATAACGGCCATCTCCTCGAGATACTTTCGCTGCTGCTCTCGTGTCGGTACGAGCACAGGGAGTCCCCTCAACTGCGTCATGTTGATGGAAGCGATTCCCGTTGTCTGCTTCGCGGATCGGAGGAAGTAATCCCGCGCTGGGCGACTGGCCATGTACGCCGAAAGATATTCGGGGTTCAGTACGCCGTCGTCGTTCACACGGACGCGGAAGATGTGGTTCTGATGGAGACAGAGTGGAAGTTCTTTCCTCCAGACCGTGCCGCGCCCCAGCTTGTCCGGGTCTCCGCCCTCAGTCAGGACGAGATCTCCGTCTTCAAGCTCATACCGAGCGATCTCCGCCTCAGTGGCTTCGATTTCTTTGACAGTGGATAGGTCGAGAAAGCCCGCTTGAACATTGACTACCGCGAGGTACGGCACCATCCGCGTCGATTCCGAAGTGCGTCGCCCCTTCGTGATTCCAGACGACACGACAGCGACTTCGTCGAGTCGCGCAGTCGGAGAGTTCAGATTATCGCCGAAAGCGGCGGTAAAGGCGGAAGCGGCTAGTTCGTCGAACTGCTCAATCGAGGACCCCCGCTTAGCCCGTAGGGCATCGGCCTGGTCCAGGATCGCGGCGATGCGCTGCTGCTCATCAAGCGGCGGAAGCGGAATCTCGACCTTGCTCACTACCGCCTTTGAGACCTCCTTGAAGGTGGCTCCGTTACCCAAGCTCTGCAGGTACTCGGTGTGGGCGCGCAGCCAGTGGTAGAGGTACTTCGCGTCGGCGCGGTCAGGCCGTGGAATGAGGCTCTTGAACCCCTGGTTGGTGGCCATCGGTTCGGTGTTGATCGCCACATGCCCGATTGGCGCACGGGAGCTGAGCAAGACCGACCCCGCGGGGAGCACCTGTGCCGCACAGCTCCGGAGCCCGGCCCTGGTGATCGTCCGCGGGGTCGAGTTGATGTAGGCACCATCAAGCTTGCTCAGGTCAGCCGGGGTTGCCCAGAGAATGTCTCCGCCCCAGTAGTCCTTGTTCGACGTCTTGGGCGTTGCCCCCGAGATGATCTCGGCGATCTCGCCCAGCGGCACCATCTTCACGACAGCATCGCCTTGAGCTCTGCGAGCCCTGCCGTGATCTCCCGTTCGAGTTTCTCGATATCGGCGATGATCTCCAGCGGGGGGCGGTGCTCGACCTGGTCCTGCACGAGTTCCTTGTAGCGGTTGAGCGATAGGTCGTAGCCCTGCGCCGCGATCTCAGCTTTCGGTACGCAGAACGACTGCTCGGTGCGTGCCCGGTCCCGCTCGGCGCCACTGCGTTGCTTCCAGCGGGCTAGCACGTCGGGGATGTCGTTGGCCTCGATGGGATTTCGCTTGTCGTCCAGGGAGTAGCCGTCGGCTTGGACGTCGTAGAACCAGACAAAGTCGGTGCCGCCGGAGTTGGTCTTCGTGAACAGCAGGATCGCTGTCGAGACGCCGGCGTAGGGCTTGAACACCCCCGAGGGCAGCTTCACGACCCCGTCGAGCTTCTGATCCTCGACCAGGATGCGCCGTACTTCCTTATGCGCTGAGGACGATCCGAACAGCACCCCATCGGGCACGACGATCGCCGCCCGCCCGCCAGGCTTGAGCAGCTTCAGGAACAGCGCCAGGAACAGCAGCTCGGTCTTGCGTGTTTTCACCACGCGCTGCAGGTCTTTCGCGGTGGCGTCGGAGTCAAGTGAGCCCGCAAAGGGCGGGTTGGCCAGGATCAGGGTGTACTTCCCCTCCTCGCCGCTGGCTCCTTCCGACAGCGAGTCGCGGTAGCGGATGTCGGGTGCTTCGATGCCGTGCATGAGCATGTTCATGGAGCCGATGCGCAGCATGGTGGCGTCGAAGTCATAGCCGTGGAACATGCTGTGGTGGAAGTGCTTCCGCTGCGCCGCGTCGGTCAGCACGCTCGGATGGTACTCGCGCATATACTCAGCGGCAGCGACCAGAAAACCGGCCGTGCCCGCGGCCGGGTCCGCGATTTCATCCGAGGGTTGCGGATCGGCTACCTCGACCATCAGCTTGATGATGTGCCGTGGGGTGCGGAACTGCCCATTGACGCCGGCGGAGGCGATCTTGGCCAGCAGGTACTCGTAGAGGTCGCCGGTGGTGTCGCGGTCTTCCATAGGTATGTCGTCGAGCATGTCGACGACCTTCGACAGCAGCGCCGGGGTGGGGATGGTGAACCGGGCGTTCTCCATATGCTCGCCGTAGGTAGACCCGTCAGCACCAAGGCGGCGCAGGAACGGGAACACCTTCTCCCCGACCACTTGGAACATCTGCCCGGGCTCGTCGTTCTTGAACACCGACCACCGCAGGTCCTGCTCGTCGGGGCCGAAGCGCAGCGGCTCCGGCTTGCCGGTAACACGCGACTTGTTCTCGTTCCGCGTTTCGATGTCGTCGAGGCGGCGGATGAACAGCAGGTAGGTGATCTGCTCGATTACCTCGAGCGGGTTGGAGATCCCCCCGGACCAAAAGGCGTCCCAAACTCGGTCGACCTTGCTCTTCAACTCCCCAGTGATCAACTGTCTACCCCTAGACGTGTGCCGGCCGCGCGACCGAATCCGAACCGAACTTTATACAGCGGTTAGGCGACAGGGCGAAGGGTTCGCTGTGCAGTGTCGGGGTGAGCAGGGCAAATCGACGAAGATTCGTTTCGGTCGACTGCGTCAACCCCTTCGGCTGGCACCCCAGCGGGGTACGCCATTTGGCGCAGGGTGGACGTCTATGACAGCAGTGGGATTGCCGCTTGCGCGATTGCCGTACCGAAATCTGTGCCCGCCGCGGTGGCGATCGAACTCATCGCCGTCATGGCAAGCGTCTTCAGCCGGCCCGGTTGCGGAGTTTCTGAATTCGACTCAGCGCGAATTGCCGCCGCTAGTTTCTCAGCGGCGGCGCGTAGCTGCTCGTCGCTTACGACAGGCAGCGCCTGCTCAATCGCCTGCGCGAGAACCTGCGCCTGCTGGAGTCTCTCGTGGACATTCACGGTCTGCGTCACGTTGTCGCTTCCGAAAGCGACGGCCACCCCACTGCTGCCCTCGATACGGAGGTAGGGGCTCTGCACCTCTACGACACCCGGGAGGTCGCGCACCGACTTGCCGGATGCGGCGTATCGCTCGCCGTACGCGCTCAAGCGTGGTCGTACTACCACGCCCTGCATTGTGCCGATTCCCTCGACATAACCCTCGTCCTTGAGCCACTCGATGGCGTCGTTCAACTCAGCAGCGGTGACGACCATGTCCGACCAGGAGGTTGCCGCCATGAATGCTGCGGGGTCGGCCTCGTTGATGGTGACTTGCTCGACCCGTAGCTCGTATAGCCACGCCAGGACGCCGTCCCGCAGATTCCACAGTCTCTCAGCCTTATTCATCCCCGTTCCTCCTTGAATGTTGGGAGGGCTCACACGGTGAGGCGAGGTCGACGGTCCGACAAACTGCGATTCGCACTGTCATCGGTGGCTAATTTTCGTCGTGAGCCTCTACCGCACCGGCAACTGCGTCACAGAGTTAGTCGCGGATCTTGGGACCGCGGGACGAGTGATGCCCAGCGCCTTGGCGCGGCGGCCCGTCTGAGAAACGGATAGGCCAATTTCACGGCCGATATCAGTCAGTGTTCGGCCATGGAGGACGTACTGGGAATAGAGCCAGTCAGGGTCGATCGGAGTTTCATAGGTCCGCAGCGGGATGTCGTACATGCGGGTGAGCCGGGCAATGCTCTTTTCGTTGGATCCGAAGCGATCTGCGATCTGGCGGACGGTGAGGTGCTGGTGTTGGTAAAGGTCGGTCAAGGTCGCTTTGGGGAGTTGAATCTGCACCGCCGCGAAAGGGCTTCCCCTTGATCGCCGTCGCGCCGGGGTGAGATGCATGGGTGCCGGATTGAGCTCAAGAGCGTGCCTGACGACCTCGATGGTCGTCTTCAGCTTTTCCGCAACATCGGTCAACGGCAGGTTCCCTTCGCGTACGAGCCGGTGGAGTTCGGCCGTAGGCACGGTCGATGGGTCGGCGCCGGGCAGTTGGAGTCCGCCGAGTAGGTCTACGGGTGGATGCCAGGTGAGGGGCTCAGAGGCCAAGTCGAGCTCGTCGAGAAAATTTCGGCAGGCCTGGTCGAGGTGTGTTGCGAGCTCCGGAGTCAGGAGACGTGGGAAGCCGGCGACTTTGCTGCGAAATTCGAAATTGTCAGCCGCGAATGGTGAACGACTCGTTGGCAGACCGCTGAGGCGCTCAAACAGAAAGGTTCGGGCGACGTCAGCCTTTAGCCCGGCCCCCAGGGTTGTCGCGGTGGCTTGGCAGATCTGGGCCCAAAGTCCGCTGGGAAGTAGACCGCGGTAATCGAGTTGGCGGCGCCGGGCATAGTCAATTGGCACCGTGTTGGAGCTCAGGAAATCGGAGAGGCGCGCGAGTGCAATGAGGACGTCGTTCCGGAGCGCATGATTGCCGAGGTAGTGCAGGGTGCGTAAAACTCCTCCGGCTGAGACCGCCGATCCGATCCGGCGTGCCGCTTCCGTCACGTTCAGTCTTGTTCCCACCAACAAGAGGGCAGCGGAGAGGGCGGGTCGCATCTGCAACTGGCTGCAGGGGCTAACGGAGAACCTGAGCGACCAAGCCGGCCAGAGCATGGCGGGAAGTTGGTGGGTGAGCCGTTCGGCGTTGCTGTCACCTTTGGCTGGACGGGATGGGTGGGTGGTGGCGATTCGGTAGCGAAGTTGGTCACTGAATTTCATGAGCGGCGCCAGCGCGCTGAGTTGGACGGCCGCCAGTGCGGGGGTCGCGCTGCGGCCCCATTCGGGGATGGTGGTTGTGTTGACGGCCACTCCTTTGCCGCGGCCCCGATAGACAATCCATCGCATCGCCGCACCAGCTGTCGCGACGTCCGGTGAACCCAGTATCGACATTGCGATGGTGATGCCGACCGCCGCAGTGACGGCGTCGATGGGTGCCGCCATTCCCGGTTTGGAAGTCGGCTTTTTCGACGGTTCACGATTGCTATCGGAAGATCGGACGTGCTGGTATGCCGAGTTCAAGTCAGCGGGGATGCGTTCGGCGATGTCGTCGAGGGTGGCGTAGGCGAGGACGCGGGAGGCGATAGCACGGATGTCGGCCAGTGCGTCACGGGCGACGATTGGCTCCCGCGCGTAGACACCGAAAGTGGCCCGATTCGCGGAGATGATGTCGAGGATCAGCTGCTGTGTCAGCATCGCCGGATGATCTACTGGCAGCGGGTTGACGTCAGCGGTGGTCAAATCGGTCGGGCACTGCACCGCTTCCTTTTCTTTGTCTCTTGGCAGGACAGCCGAGCACCGGGCAGGTTGTGGGATCGCCTCACCGGGGTATCGGAGAAATTTTTGCGTCTGTATGCAGCTCGGACAGGTGTCGACCAATAAGCAGCGATGAACGGTGCAGGCGAACGCCCAGCCGAGGCCCCAGTGCAGCTGCCATCGCCCGGCGGTCTCGGCCAAGCAACGAGGGCAGTAGCGCAAGTGGCGGGCCCGGCCCCACGGAAAAGCGCGGGTGGCGCGTCGTCGCGACTGATCAATCGTCACCACAATCCCGTCGTAGCGACTCAGAGTCATTGCGTTGATCAGCGCCACCTCCTGACCGGTCGCCGTGGCGACCTCAGCTGCCTCCTCAGGCCGCAGATAGACGGTGCAGTTACGCTGCAGGGCCCTGCCGGCGGAAGCGCCGGATTTGTTCGGCAACACGGCAGCCAACATGTCGGCCCAGGAGGTTTGGGTCCGATAGGCGATGGCTGCTAGCCACGAGTCCAAGGCCTCTCCGGCGACTGGTTCTACTCGAATGGGAAGCGTCCGCGCTTTGGTCACAGGCATGGCCTGCGTCGCGGCCGCGTGACCAGGTCGGCCACTGGCGCTGCGGTTTGGGCAGTGAGCGTCGACTTGTCGCGCCTACCGCCTCGCGTGCGCATAGGAATGGCGTAGGTTTTGGCCCAGCGGGCCATGTTGGCGGTACTCATACCGGCGTCTTTGGCGATGTCGGGTAGGGCGCGGCGTTGGGTGACGTATTGGTTGTAGAGCCAGTCACGGTCGATCGTGGTGCGTGCTGCTCGACCGGACTCCCGCAGCGCTAGGCCGTAGTCGCGGGCGAGGTTGGCGATCGTGTGACGGCTTACGCCGACGGCGGTCGCGATGTCTTTCAGCGATTTCCGTTCGCGCTCATAGAGATCGACGAGCCGTTCCCTGGGCAGCGCTGCTTTTGCGTTCGCGTAAGCGCGATTGTAAGGAGTTGACAACGGTACCCCGGCCGCCGGACCGGTCAGGGGCTTTGGATGGATCGCAAGGAGGTGTCGCACGGCGTCGAGGCTCGTGTTCAATCGGGTGGCCGCGATCCCAAGGGTCATGCCGCCGACCATCATGACGCGGTGCAGTTCGCAGATGTCCACCGCGGCGGGTTCGGCCCCAGGAAGGTCGAGCCCGTCGAGCACTCCCGAAGTTGGTTGCCATGTCACGGGCTCGGCGTCGATGCCCTGGCCGGCCAGGAATTCTTGGGCGTGTAGGTGCAGGGCGTGGGCGAGTTCGGGCGTGAGGTGGCCGGGGAAGTCGGCAGTCTTCGTCCGGAAGGCACCGTCATCCGAAGCCCACGGCGCAGTGTTGGCGGACTGCCCGCTGAGGCGCTCGAACAGAAAGCATCGGGCGATGCGTGCTCGGGCTGAGCGAGAGCCCGGGGTGCCGGTATCGCGGCAGATCTGCGCCCACACTCTGTCCGGCAGCAGCATTGCGTAGTCAATTCGGCGGCGGCGCTCGTAGTTGATCGGGGTGTCGGTGTCGGCCAGGTAGTCGGCCATACGGGTGAGTGCCGCGCGGATGCTGTGCCATCGGTCGTGCTTTTCGAACAGTCGCAAGATGCGGGAGAGCGCGTGACCGTCGATGGGGCTGTTGAGCAGTTGGGAGGCGTCGTCGAGGGTGTGCCGGCTATTGACCAGTAGAAGCGCAGCGGACAGCGCCGGGCGCAGCTGGGATTGGTGGCAATTCGGAATGGACAGCCGAATCGACCATTCTGGCCATAGCGCGGTCGGAACGCGGTGGTGCGCTAGGGAGACCGATGGCGATTTCGTCGTTCTCGGGTAACTCGGTAGAGCGGAGCCAATGCGGTAGCGCAGTTGGTCACTGGGCTTGAGCAATGGTCCCAGTGCAGCGAGTTGAACTCCGGTCAATACCGCGGAGGTGTTCTTCGCCCACCCGATGTTGGTGGCGGTAACCTGCAGTCCTCGCTGGCGCGACGTCGTGACCATCCACCGCAGTGCCTCCCCCGCGACATCAACGTCGTTGCGGTCCAGTGCATTCAACGCGGCTACTACGCCTACTGCGGCCGTGGCCGCCTGTGCCGGTGCGGCCAGTCCCGGCTTTGTGTCTGTCTGCGCAATCCCGGCTCTGGATTTCCCGTGTCGGCGTGCATGCTGGTAGGCGGCCACCAGATCGGCGGGGAGGACGGCGTTGAGATCCTCGGCCGTTGCATAGGCCAGTGCTCGCCCGGCGATGGCCCGGATGTCTGCCAGGACGTTGTTCCGCGGCTGCGGCATCACCCGATACACACCCAGCGTGACGGTTTCGGTGTTCAAGATGGAGTTGATGATGTGCTGGGCGCGGATGGCGGGGTGGTCGTGGTCGAACACCTCGACGTCGGTGGCGGTTAGGTCGGCGCCGCAGCGGGCGGGGCTGCGGCCGGTGGCCTCGGCCGTCGGATGGGAGCAGCACCCGGGCTGGGGAATGACGTCACCGACGTGGGTGCGGCGACGCGGGACGGCGCCGCAGTGCGGGCAAGCGTCGGCGAGCAGGCAGTGGTGGTCGGTACAGGCGAATGTCCATCCCAGCCGCCACGCTAGCTGCCACCGTCCACCGGTCTCTTTGAGGCATTTCGGGCAGTAGCGGGAGCCGCGGGCGCCTCCCCACGGAAACGTCCGCTTCAGTGTGCGGGTCTCGTGGTCAATGGTCAGTGCTCTGCCGGCGTAGTGACTCAGAGTCATCATGTCCAGCGCTTCGGCGGCGAGCCGCGTCGCCGCGGCGATCGTCGCGGCCTCGGCGGTATTCAGCGTGACGACCCAACCGGTGGTGGCTGTCCGTTGGTAGGGCTTGAGGCCGACGGCCGTCAACAGGTCGCCGAACGCGGTGGCGTTGCGGTGAGCGATCGCCTCCAGCCACGAGTCCAGTGCCTCGCCGTAAACAGGCGGGAGCCGGATCGGCAGGGTCCTGACAGGGGTCATCCGGCCCTGCTGAGCCGGGTCGTCAACCGCCCTGATTTGAACGCGTTTTGCAATTCTTGGCGACCTTTTTCCGATGCCGCATCGTTCTTGACCAAATCCAGCAGCTCCCGGGAAAGGTTCTCAGCTCCGGTCCTCACGGCTCGCTGGCAACCTCGATTGATCAGCGTCATCAATGAGCCGATATGCCCTGTGCTACGGGCGAAGAGGTAGTCCGACAGGTCATCAGCGAGCATGCCGGGTCGTTTGTCGACCAGCACGATCCGCTTCTCCAACGCCAGCAGCATCTGGCGCCATTCACGTCGGCCCTCGTCGGTGTTGATGACGAACGGTTGGACACCGAGTTTGGTGGTTCGACGTCCGGTTTGGGCGATAACGGCATCTTCGTAGGAATGCCCTTCGGAGAACAGACCGCGGGCGGCCAATCCCACACCCACGAAGATCAAGCTGACGGGAAATTCATTGGCGATGTACTTGAAATGATTGCTGATCTCGACCCCAACGGTGTTGCGCCACCGCAGGAAATGCAGGTCGTCAACGATCAATAGTTTCGTTTCACAGGCTAGGACACAGTCCAGCGCGCGGTGAGCGAAGTGAGCGGCATTGCCGCGGGAAACCCCGGGGTGGGCGAAGAACGCCAGCATGGCTCGGTTGAACTCGACCATACCCGTGTTGCCGGTCAATCCGACTCGGCATACCGGCCAGCGCTCATGTCCTTCGCTGGTGGTCGTTCCCTGCTCCTTGGCTTCGCGTTGGTGGTATTTCTTGGCGAAGTCCAGGACTGCGGTGGTCTTCCCGAGTCCGGGGAAGGCGTCGATCGCGATGGCGCCCTTGGCTTTGTCGCCGTCCTGCGCGTTGCTGTCGACGATGTCCCAGAGGTCCTCGTGGAGATTCGCAAGTTGCGGGGTTTTGATCGGCCCGAGGTTTGCATGCCATTCGCGACGTTCCCTGTTGTACTCGTCAAAGGCGTCCTCGGTCAGCGCTTCAAGTTCACGGCGGGTCATTTGTTCCGGTTGCAGGCGGGCGGGTGTGTCAACGAACCGCTGCCAACCTTCCTTGCGGGCCAGGGTGAGATTGTCCATCCGGGCTTCGGATACCGGTTGTGCGGTTTGCTTTTTCGTCGTCATCACGCGTCTTCGAGTGCGTCGGCGTAGAAATCATCCACATCCGGGTCAAGGTCGTCGTCGGAGTCGTCGTCACCGCTCTCAGGGTCTAGTTCCTGGGGAGCCTCACCGTCGCGGTCTGAGGTGGGCGGGCTGGCCGTGGCCAATACCCTGGCGACCGACGGCAGAGTGGTGATCTCGTCGGTTGGCTCGGGTAGATCTATGAGTGCTGCTTCGCGGGAGAGCCGCAGCGCCATCCGGCGTTCGGCCAAGGTGGTTCCCAGCCCGAGGTTCCAGCGCTCAAGCAGGTCGGCGATTGCGAGCCGATCGTCGGGGTAGGTGTACTTGACTGCGGCCAGCTTGCGTGCGAAAGCCAGGGCGTCTTCGCTGAGAGGCATCTCCATCGAGGGTGCGTGCTCCCACATCAGCGTGTGCCACTGGCGTGTTTCCGGATCGCGGAAATAGGCGCGGGTGATGTCGTCCGGGTCGTGGTGAATGGGCCAGCGGCCCTTGGCCTTCCCGGTGTACGGGCTGGTCATATTGCGATACGGGTTGAGTGCCGGACCGTTGTAGCGGCGACCGCCGAAGTCGACGCCATAGTGCTGGATCTTGCGGAATTCGGTCTTGAGGAATTCATACGCCAGATCGGGATCGCGAGGGACCTCGATATAGCCGGCACGGGCGACACCATGTTCGAACATCTGCGCCGGTGACATCCGCATCCCCGGCACATGCGGGTCGATCAGACTGTCATGCGGCCGCTGGTGATACACCACTGCCACCCACTCCCGAATGATCGCTTCGAGTTCGTCGAGGTAGAAGAAGGCTTCCGATTCCGGGTCTAGCCCGCGTGAGTGCACGTCGGGGCCCTTGTATCCCGGCAGGATCTGCAAGAGATCCTCACGGAGGGTGCGAAAGAAGCGCTCTACCGGTCCCTTGTCACGGCCGGTCCGCAGCCGGGCGGGTTGGATCGAGATTCCCATGCGCTGACAGACGCTGGTCAGGTGTTCTGATAGGTAGATCTTGCCGTGGTCGATCACGATCGTCTCGGGCACGATCGCGGGTCCGGCAACTGCAAACGAGGGCCCTTCGATCGCGGCGACGTCGATCAGCACCGACCGCGGGATACCGTGCTCCGGCCAGACCGCGTGCGCTGGCCACTCTTTTCCGGCCGGCCGTGGTCGATAAGCCTGGTACAACACCGCCGCTGCATCCACCGACTTCGTGGAGACTGGCGTCAGCCGAATCCCGACGACGCAGCGGGTGTACCAGTCCATGCCGACTGTGAGTTCGGCTTGGACCCACCGCAGGGTGATCGGGTCGAGAGCGAAGACATCAAGTCGGGTGGTGTCCATCAGCAGGTATTCACCCGGGCGGGTCGGGCGCAGTTTTCCGTAGACACCATTCGGGCGGTCCGCGATGTCGCGATTCCGCTTGGTACTCAAGCGGAAGGTCGGGTAGCGATTCTCAAGCTCGCCCAGAACGCGGAATGCCGTAGCCCGTGAAGGCAACGCCACCACTCCCTCGCCGAACCGCGCGATCACTCTGGCGTTTGTTCGGTCGATGACCATGGTCTGCGAGGGCCGCGACTGGTCCGCGTGCTCGACCATCACTTCGATCGCGATTTGGGTCCAGCGCGAGTCCACCTTCCCACCCAAGCCAGCCGAACGCTTCTCCTTGGTGGCCGCCAGGCCCGCCTCGCCGTGCTGCTGAAATTGCTGCACCCAACGCTCCAAGGTGCGTTGCCCTGCCCCAAGCTCGCGCGCCTTACTCGCGTACCGCCTCGATAAGGGGACATCCGGCTGGTACTCCGGCCGCGGCTCCCCAGGAAGCGCCAATTCGGCACTACCCGAACGGAATCCGGTCAGAACCTCACGAACGTGCGCGGCTCTATCCCGGGCTTGCTCGAGTTCGGCGGGGTTGAGTTGTCCGAGCAGTATTCCGGCGGGCGCTGCGGGATCGTCGTTAATCGGCGGTTCGGAGTCGGCGATCACCCGGGTTCCCTCTGACCCAAGGAGTTCGTTGAGGCTTGCCCGGAACATGGTCTGCTTCGCGGGGTCCTTCAGTACGAGGTCCATGCCCGCCCGTCCAGGATGGACCTCGACGATCTGCACTACTTGCCCGTCGTGCAGAAGCCGGCTCCCCACGCCGATCTTCACCGCAGCAGTGTTCATGACAACCTCCTCAAGAGCGTTCCTTCGCTGAGTGGTTCGGTCAGATCGGCCCGTAGTTCCTGCCGCCAAAGCAGATGCAGCACAGCGGATTTGACATGGGACGGCGATTCACTAGGTAAACATTCGAAGGCATGGCCAAGGGATGCGCCGTCGACAATTTCAGCCCGCACTCGCTCCAACAGCGCTGACGAGAACAGCTTGTTACGGCGATAGCCGGCGAGGAATCTGACATTTCCCAACTCGACCGCGGGTGACTCGGTCGCGGCCTCGAAACACCAACCCCGTGCCTCGACGACTTGGCGGGTCCATCCGAACGTGAAGGCGACTTTCGGATCGGCGAGCCGCCGAGCGGGCTTCACGTCCACCACGACCGGACCGGAGTCCTCGATCAACAGATAGTCCGGAACGTGCCTGCGCATCTTCCCGTTTACTCGCGCCTGGAGCAGAAAAGGCTGGGCAACGATATGCCGAACATCGGCATCGAAATCGGCGAAGAGCAGGCGCGCCAATTCAAGTCGCGACTCATAGATGATGTGGCCGCCGACAGTGCTCGACCAGTATGTGCCGGAGTAGTGCTTCTGGCCGCGGTACCAACGAAAGGACCGCCATGGCGCAGCGGCCGCAAGCTCGTCTACCCCAGCCGCGGGCCACTCTTGCGTGACTTCTTCACTCAGGTCGTCCGGCCGCCGATACGAGACGGTGACCGATGACGCCTTACCTTCGCTACGGCCCATGGCAATCACCTCGGCCTTGCAATCGGTTCAGACTGCTCTCGGTGAACCGATCGTCACACCGACTGGGGCACGTCCACGCTATTGAACCGCCCGCGTGTCTCACGACTTTGGCGGTGTAGGTTCCGCTTTGGGTTGTCGAACGGACGCTGCGACGAACTGCACGTTCTCTGTTTTCCGGTCTACTTGGCGAGCAGGTTTTTCCGCTTTTCGTGGCGAATCCGAGAACCGTACGGTTGTGCAGATCCTGCGGTGCCGGCCCACTTGGATCAACGTCTGGGGATCAGGCTGGGTTGAGCAGTCGCCGTTCCAGCAGTGAGCTGTCCTTGAACTGGTGCAGGCTCTTGGCGGCGGCCAGGACGGTGAGGTCGGCCAGTGGCTCGATGAGGATGACCGCCATGTAGGCGGAACCGAATGTCGCGATGCTCTGCACGGTCTGGCCGGTGAAGCCTTGGCCGTAGAGCGCCCAGAAGCCCACCCAGGTGACGATGCCTGCTTGATAGGTGGTCGACAGCGCGAGGGCCTGCCGGTACCGCAACTGCACGTACGGGGTGTTCGGGGCGATGACGCGGTGGGCGACGTACTGCAGCCCGAATAGCGGCACCAGCAGCGTGGTGATGTTCATCCCGTACTGCGGCAGGTCGAAGGGCGCGAAGAACAGCCCTTGCAGCAGCAGGCCGGCGGTCAACCCGATCGCTGCCGGTGCCGCGCCGAACAGAAGGAACAGCGTCGAGCCCAGGATCAGATGCACCTCCGAAATCCCCACCGGAACATGGGGAAACACCTGGAAGAAAGTGAACACCAGGGCGGTGGTGGCCAGGCTGCGGAACGCCACAGCCGGCAGCCCCCGCTCTTTGACCAACTGCCAGGCCGCCCGCAATGCATACAGGCCGGCGCCGCCGGCGGTGATGTAGCTCAGGATGATTTTGGGACCTTCGACGATCCCGGGTTCGATATGCACGTTCATTCCCTTCGGGACGACACCGATGACCCATCGCCCTCGAACGCACCCACCCTTCGGCTGTGCGCCCATTCCACGAGGCGATGTGCCGCCGGGTGCGGCGCGCCCGGCACGATTGGCAGGTCTTCGGACTCGCAGGCCCACATCATTCTCGGATGTACCTACTGACTGCCGCTTCCCAGCCCCTCCGGGGCCAGTGCTCGTGACAGCGTTCGTTCCTGCATACCGCTGCGGGACAGTCCCGGATTTCCACCGGGTTCCCTCTCGCGCTGCGCCAAACTGCTCACACCGCTCGATTCGCCGACGGATTTGCGGTCCGTCGGGGAAAACCAACCGCATCGCGGACATTAGCAGTGCCAGCGGTCGTTGCCGCGGGTTCACGCCGTGCCGACGGGTTCCACTGGGGTTCGGGTTAGTCGCAGCATCCCTTGGTGTCGCAGGTATCGGCGACCGGAAGTGTTGGGCCGCAGCAGTTCCGGCCCTTCCAGGCCTCGATTCCCTCGCGCACGGCGACTGCTGCGATGACCAGGCCGGCGATGGGGTCGGCCCAGGACCAGCCGAACAGGCTGTTGAGTAGTAGTCCGACCAGAAGGACTGCCGAGAGGTAGGTGCACAGCAGGGTTTGCTTGGAGTCGGCCACCGCCGAGCGGGATCCGAGTTCGCGTCCGGTGCGCCGTTGGGCCCAGGACAACAGCGGCATCACCGCCAGGCTGACCGCGGCGAGCACGATGCCGACGGTCGAGGGTCGTGCTTGGGCGTAGCCGGACAGGGCCCGTGCCGATTCCACGGTGACGTAGGCGGCCAGTGCGAAGAACGACAGTGCGATGATCCGCAGTGCGGCCTTCTCTCTGGCCTCGTGGTCGGGCTTGGAGAACTGCCAGGCCACCGCCGCCGCCGAGGACACCTCGATCACCGAGTCCAGCCCGAACCCGATCAGGGCAGTCGAGGACGCCTGCGCCCCGGCGGTGAGGGCGACGATCGCCTCGACCACGTTGTAGCTGATGGTCGCCGCCACCAGAAGCCGGATGCGGCGGGCCAGCAGCCGACGCCTGCCGGGATCGACTTCGACAGCGGCGGAATGGTCAACACTCATCGAAATCTCCTGTGCAACTGCCGATTCCATACTCCGGGCAGAGGGCCACGGCTTTCCCCGTGGCCTGCAGCACCGTCTCGGCGCTGGCGAGCAGGTCGATCAGGGCGGGCTGGGTGAGCCGGAACAGCGATGCCCGTCCGACCGGTTCGGAGTCCACCAGACCGCAGTCCTTCAGGCAGGCCAGGTGTTTGGAGACCGTCGACTGGGCCAGGCCGACCTCCTCGACCAATTCGCCGACTCGGGCCGCCCCGAGGGCCAGGCGGCGCAGGATCGCCAGGCGCGCGGGATCTCCCAGCGAGCGGAACAACGCCGCAGCCGGGGCCAACTCCACCCGCGTCACCTCACCCGTCGGGATCGTCATAGAGCGATGTTATCGGCACCTGGTGACAATCGGGTAGCGCGGGTGCATCCTGGCTACAGGGGATTCCCCGACTGGGGTTCCCAAGCGAGAGGGGGTTGGTGATGTGCGGTAACGGCATGTGGCAGCTCGGCTACGGCGGCTGGGGTTGGGGCGGCTGGATGCTGACGGCGATCGTGCTGACGGTGTTCTTCGCCCTGGTGATCACCGCGGTCGTGGCCGCGGTGCGCTACCTGGGCGGCCCCGGGCACGGCAGCGTGCGCCACAGTCCACCGCCGGGACGAAGGCCCGAGGACATCCTCGCCGAACGCTTCGCCCGGGGGGAGATCGACGACGAGGACTACCGGCGCAGGGTCGCACTGCTGCGGGAGCACCAGTGAGCGCGCACCTGCGGACCGGCCTGCTGATCGGCGCGGCCTCGTTGGTCCTCGGGATCGGGACCACCGCCGCACTGGCCGGCGCCGGAGTTCAGCCCGCCGTCGCCCCGATGGCCGGGCCACCCGGCTACCGCGGGCCCATCCCCGCCCAACCCGCACCGTGTGCTCCGCCCGCACTGGCCGGAGCGGTCGTCGACGTCACCGTCTCCGACATGGGCGCGATGATGGGCCCCGGCATGAACGGCGGACCCATGATGGGCCCGGGAATGATGGGGCCCGGGATGATGGGTCCCGGAATGATGAACGGCGGCATGGGAATGGGCATGATGCGCCTCAGCGCGAACCCGATCTCCGTGCCCGCCGGACAGGTATCCCTGCGGGTGAGCAACACCGGCATGCTCGCCCACGAAGTCGTCGTCATGCCCCTGGGCCCCGGCCAGGCTCCCGGCCAGCGACCCGTCGGCGCGAACGGGGAGGTCGACGAAAGCGGCAGCCTCGGTGAAGCCGCCCGAACCTGCGGCCCCGGCGAGGGCGACGGGATCGCTCCGGGGGCCATGGGATGGACGACCCTCACTCACCCTGGAGCCGGGACGGTATGAATTGCTGTGCAACATCTCCGGTCACTACGGCTCCGGGATGTACACCGAACTCGACGTCACCCCTGCCCGATAGTCCGCCCGGTCAGATTTACGTCGGCAGCGGGAGACCGGCGGTGACGAGGACGATCCCGGCGGCTGCCGCGGCGAGCAGGGTCGTGACCACGCCGCGGCGTAGCAGGAGTAGCGCCGCGGCGGCAGCGGCGAGGATGACGAATTGCCACGGCTGGGAGAGGGTTCGGGCCAGGGTAATGGCTGAGCCGAGGATGGCACCGACCGCAGCTGGGCCGGCGCCGTCGAGGAATCCGCGGACATGGGCGTTGCTGCGGAGCCGATCGAAATGGCGGGCGCCGAGTAGGACGAGGGCAAACGACGGGCTGAACGCGACCGCGGCGGCCAGTAGCCCGCCGAGGGTTCCGGCGGCGGCGTATCCGACGACGGCGATGGTCTGCAGCACCGGTCCCGGGGTGATCTGCCCGAGCGCGACGGCGTTGAGGAACTGGCTACCGCTCATCCATCCGTGGACGTGGACGGCGTCGTTCTGCATGAGCGGCACGATGACGAATCCGCCCCCGTAGGACAGCGCACCGACCTTCAACGCCACCCCGGCCAGCGCCCCCGCGGTTCCCAGACTCAAGGGCCCCGCTGCCAGCAGCAGCGGCACGGTGATGGTTGGGGATTGCGGGTTCGGTTGGCGGCGGGCACCGATCTCGAGGACACCACAGGCCAGCAGGACCACCACCAGCCACGGGCCGACGGCTGCCGCAGCCACCAGGCCGGCCACCACGTAGCCCCACCAGCGCAGCGCCTGAGCCCGCCCGGCCTCGCGGGCCCGGGCCCGGCTGGCCGGCAGCAGGCCAGCCGCGGCGTGGGCCGCCACGGCGGCCACCGCCGATCCCGCCCCGGCACCGGCGGCCAGGACCGCCCGCGGCGGGGAGGCCTGGATGAACAGCCCCGCCAGAGCCAGGATGAGGATCAGTCCCGGAACGATGAACGCTGCCCCGCCCACGAGAGCGCCGATGCGTCCCCGCACCCGCCAGGCGCAGAAGATCGCCAACTGGGTCGAGGACGGACCGGGCAGCAGGTTGCATGCGGCGACGGCGTCTTCGAACTCCACGGCGCTCAGCCACCGGCGGCGTTCGACGCACAGATCCCGCAACAGCTTGATGTGTGTGGGGGGGCCGCCGAAGCCGAGGCATCCGATGCGTCCCCACTCGGCCAGCACCACCCACACACTCGGCGGTGCGGATCCCTCACGATCGGTCATCACGGAACCAAGCCTCGCGCCGGCGTCACCGGTGTGCCGGATAGGGATGGACGACGGCGCTCGACACCCGCGGCACCGCGTGGGTGAGCGCGTGTTGGGCTTGATGGGCCAGCTGCTGGGCCTGATCGAGTGTGAGGCCCGGGTCGATGTCGATGTCGGCCTCGGCGTGCAGTTGGTGGCCGATCCAGCGCATCCTGAGCCGGCGGATCCTGGTGACTCCGGGCGCGCCGGTCAGCGCCTGCTCGGCCGCCTGGACCAGGTGGGGGTCCACGCCGTCGAGCAGGCGGGTGAAGACATCACGTGCTGCGGTGCGCAGCACCACCAGGATCGCCGCGGTGATCACCAGCCCGATCAGCGGGTCGGCCAGGGGGAAGCCCAGCCAGACACCGAGGGCACCCACCACGACCGCCAGCGAGGTCAGACCATCGGTGCGGGCGTGTAGTCCGTCGGCGACCAGTGCCGCCGAGCCGATGCGGCGGCCGACCCGGATGCGGTAGAGGGCCACCAGTTCGTTGCCCAGGAAGCCGATGACGCCGGCGGCGGCCACCCAGCCGAGGTGCTCGATGGCGACCGGGTGCAGCAGCCGTCGCACCGCCTCGTATCCGGCGACCGCCGCGGACAGGGCGATCATCGTCAGAACGAACAGTCCCGCGAGGTCTTCGGTGCGTCCCAGACCGTAGGTGAAGCGTGTGGTGGCGGGCCGGCGGCCCAGGGCGAAGGCGATCCACAGCGGGATGGCGGTCAACGCGTCGGAGAAGTTGTGGATCGTGTCGGCCGCCAGGGCGATCGACCCGGAGAACCCGACGATCACCAGCTGGACGATCGCCGTCACTCCCAGGGCGAGCAGGCTGATCTTGACCGCCCGGATGCCCTGGTCGCTGGAGGCCAGCGCGTCATCGACGCTGTCGGCGTGGTCGTGGCTGTGGGGGGCGATCACGTCGCGCACGGCACCCAGCAGACCACCTGGCCGGTCACGGTGGTGGTGGTCGTGGTGGTGGTCGCCGTGGTGTGTGTGGTCATGGCCCGCGGGCCGGTGAGCGCCGGGATCGTGGGAGTGATCGGCGGACGGGTTCATCGGGCGGTGGCCTTGGCCGGGACGTCCTCGTGCAGGTCGGCCAATTGTCCCTGCCCGCGGTGGTGGCCGGGGATGCCCGGGCCCGCATGCTCGGCGTTGAACACCGCGTCGGTGACCAGTTGGGCGACGTGGCTGTTCTCGATGCTGTAGTAGACGTTGGTCCCTTCACGGCGGGTTCCCACCAGTCGGGCCATCCGGAGCTTCGCCAGATGCTGGGACACCGACGCGGCCGGTTTGCCCACCGTGTCGGCCAGTTCGGTGACCGACAACTCCCGGTCCACCAGGGCCCACAACAGCTGCACCCGGGTGGCATCGGAGAGCATGCGGAAGACCTCGACGATCAAGCCGACCTGGTCGTCGGCCAGCCGCCGCCGGCACACCTCACTGTCTGCATTCATGCATAGATAGTAGGAGGTGCTTGTTCCGGTAGGCGGCCTGTCAAGTCAAGCTGATCCGCCGACGCCGACCGGGCGGCCGGCTAGGCGCCATTCGAGCATGCCGTCATTGAGCCGGATGGCCCGGCGGCCGTGGGCGGTCAGGGTGGCGACCGCGTCGTGGGCGAAGACGCAGTATTCGCCGCGGCAGTAGACGACGATGTCGGTGTCCTCGGGCAATTCGGTGATGCGGTCGGCAAGTTCGGCCACCGGGATCGACACCGCGCCGGGAATGTGGCCGGACTGGTATTCCTCGGTGGGCCGCACGTCGAGGACGACGAGATCGGCGCTGCCGAGCCGGTCGTGCAACCGCCGCGGGTCCATGGTTTCGTCGCCGACGGGGCCGAGGTAGGCCTCGCGGGCGGCGCCGACCTCGGCGCGGTGGTGGTCGGCGACCCGGCGTAGCAACGCGAACAGTGCGGCCACGTCCTCGCCGGCGAGGCGGTAGAAGATCCGGACCCCGTCGCGGCGGGTGTCGACCAGGCCCGCCTGTTTGAGCACCTGGAGGTGCGCCGACGCGGTGGTGAGATTCAGCCCGGCCGTCCGGGCCAACGATTCCACGCTGCGCTCCCCCTGGCTGAGCAGGTCGAGCAACTCCAGGCGACTGGCGTGCGCCAGCGCCTTTCCGCACGCCGCGAACTGCTCATACAGCCGTGTCTTCGCCGCCGATCGGTGCACGTCACCCCCATGTTCCATCATTATATGGATTATTGTACGATAGGTTTCGAGCGGCGGCGAGCATGGGAGGAATCATGGGTTTTTCGGGGTCCGATCTGATTCCCCTCGTCGATGAGGGGCTGGGCAACAGTTCCTATCTGGTGGACCTCGGTGACGGCCGCGCCTTGGCGGTCGATGCCAGCCGTGATCTGCGGGCGCTGCGTGAGGCGGCGTCGCGTCGCGGGTTGGCGGTGGCGTTCGCCGCCGACACCCACCTGCATGCCGACTTCCTGTCCGGGGCGGTGCAGTTGCACCACGACACCGGTGCGACGATCCTGGCCTCGGCGGCCGGGGGGCGCGTCTTCGACCACGTCGGGTTGCACGACGGCGATGAGATCGACCTGGGCGGGTTGCGCCTGCAGGCGATGGCGACCCCCGGGCACACCGACGAGCACATCGCCTTTCTGATCACCGAGGACGGCCGCGAGGTCGGCGTCTTCACCGGCGGTTCGATGATCGTCGGCTCGGCCGCCCGCACCGACCTGCTCGGCCCGGATCGCACCGTCGAACTCGCCCACGCCCAGTACCAGTCGCTGCACCGGCTGGCGGCCCTGCCCGATGACGTGGCGGTCTGGCCCACCCACGGCGCCGGGTCGTTCTGCTCGGCCCCGCCGGGGGCCGAGCGGGTGAGCACCGTTGGCGCACAGAAGGTTTCCAACCCGCTGCTGGCCGCACCAGACGTCGACGCGTTCACCACCATGTTGATGGACAGCCTGGGCAGCTATCCCACCTACTTCGCCCGCCTGCCGCAGCGCAACCGCCAGGGCCCGGGCCTGCTGCCACAGAGCCCTGAACTGGCGGCGCTCGACGTCGATCAGGTCGGGCGCCTGCTGACCGACGGCGCGGCGATCGTCGATGTCCGCCCCGCCGCGGCGTTCGCCCACGAGCACATCCCCGGTGCGCTGTCGATCCCGCTGCGCGGCCAGTTCGCCACCTGGTTGGGCTGGCTGCTCGACGACACCACCCCGCTGGTCTTCGTCGCCGAGGACGGTCAGGATCTGTCCGAGATCTATTGGCAGGCCAGCAAGATCGGCTACGAGCGGCTGGCCGGTGTTCTCGCCGGAGGAATGCCGGCATTGCGGGCCGCCGACGGGCCGGTTCAGCACCTGGAGTTCGCCCCCGGCGCCGACCTGCCCGACCGGCCCTACCTTGATGTGCGCCAGGAGTCGGAGTTCGCCGCCGGTCATGTCGGCGGTGCGCTTCACGTGGAACTCGGTGCTCTGGCCGCTCACCTCTCCGACATCCCCGACGGGGTGGTCATCGGCTGCGGGCACGGCGAGCGGGCCATGACCGCCGCGAGCCTGCTGCAGCGGGCCGGACGGACCGGCCTGGCCGTCCTCGACGGCAGTCCCAGTGACTACGCGGCTGCCCATCACCGCGACATCCGGACAGGACTCTGACCGCCATGACCGACAGCATGACCGGAACCGGTTCGCGGGCAATCGAACTCGGCCTGCGGGAGAACTGGCTGCAGTTCACCCTGCTGGTGATCGTCAACGTCTGCGTCGGCGGCCTGGTCGGTCTGGAACGCACCACCGTCCCGCTCATCGGCCCCGAGGTGTTCGGCATCACCAGCGATCTGGCGGTGTTCTCGTTCATCATCGCCTTCGGCGTCACCAAGGCGCTGACCAACCTGGCTGCCGGCGCACTCACCGCGCGCTTCACCCGCAAGCAGCTGCTGCTCGCCGGGTGGACCGTCGGGGTGCCGGTGCCGTTCATGCTGGCCTGGGGTCCGTCGTGGTGGTGGATCGTGGCCGCCAACGTCCTGCTCGGCCTCAACCAGGGCCTGGCCTGGTCGATGACGGTCAACATGAAGATCGACCTCGTCGGGCCGCGTCAGCGCGGCCTGGCCACCGGACTCAACGAGGCCGCCGGCTACGCCGCCGTCGGTGCCACCGCCTTGTTGACCGGCTACCTGGGCACCGCTTACGGCCTGCGCCCGATGCCCGAACTGATCGGCGTGGTGTTCGTCGTCACCGGGCTGGCCCTGTCTCTGGTGGTTGGGGACACCGCCGACCACGTCGCCCTGGAACTGTCCCGGCACCCCAAACCCGCACCCGCCGAAGGCTCGGGCCTGCGCACCGTGTTCGCGCGCACCACCTGGGGCGATCGCAGCCTGCGTGGCGCCAGCCAGGCCGGTCTGGTCAACAACCTCAACGACGGACTCACCTGGGGCGTGTTCCCCCTGCTGTTCACCAGCCACGGACTGGGCCTGCTGGCCGTCGGGGTGATCAAAGGGCTCTACCCGCTGCTGTGGGGGTTCGGCCAGATCTACACCGGGCACCTCGCCGACCGGATCGGACGCAAACCCCTCATCGTGACCGGAATGTTCGTCCAGGCAGCAGGATTCGCCCTCGCGCTCGCGTTGCTGGGCCGGCCGATGCTGGCCGGCGTCACCTCCGCGGTAGCACTGGGCATCGGCACCGCCATGGTCTATCCCACGCTGATCGCCGTGGTCTCCGACCACGCCCACCCCACCTGGCGGCCGAATGCGTTGGGGACCTACCGGTTCTGGCGCGACTTCGGCTACGCCGCCGGGGCCCTGGTGGCCGGCGTCATCGCCGACCGCTTCGGATTGAACGCCGCCGTCGCCGCCGCCGGGGTACTCACCGCAATCTCCGGGGTGTTGGCCGCACGCTGGATCACCGACGTGCCGAGGGAAGGATGAGCCCGATGCTGGACGGGACAGATTGGCCGCTTCCGGGGAATAAGGCTTACACCGAGCCCTCGGAGTTCCAGGCGGAGAACCTGCTGCGGGAAGCCCGCCGCCAGCGCAATCTCCCGGATATTCCGGTTCCCGAGGTCTGCCTGCTCGACCCCGACGGCGACATCGTCGGGCACCTGCAAACCTCCGGCACCGGCCGGCGCCACCCGGGGTGGGCCTGCTACCACACCGCCATGTGGGTGACCGATCTCGACGGTATCGAGGTCGGGGTGGTCGGGATGGCCGTCGGCGCACCGTTTGCGGTGCTGGTGGCCGAACAACTGGCCGCCTCGGGCGCGAGGCTGGTCATCAGCATCACCTCGGCCGGCCAAATCACTCCTCAGGAGCAGTTGCCGTGCTTCGTGCTCATCGAGCAGGCGCTGCGCGATGAGGATACCAGCGCGCACTACGCCCCGCCCGGGCGGTGGAGCCGCATCGACCCCGCCCTGCGCGGCCGGCTCGACGACCTGCTCACCGAGCCGCAGGCTGGCGGGATCGCCGTTCACGCCGGAACATCGTGGACCACCGACGCGCCCTACCGCGAGACCACGGCGGCCATCGAGGCCGCCCGCACAGCCGGAATCGCCTGTGTCGAAATGGAAGCCGCCGCGCTGTACGCCTACGCAGCCGCGCGTGGACACGCGATGATCTGCCTGGCCCACATCACCAACACCATGGCCGTGGCCGGCGACGACTTCGAAAAGGGCGCGCATAACGGGGCGCTCGACGCGCTGGCCGTTGTCCGCCGCGTCGCTGCGGCGGCCCTGCCCGCCCCCGCGCGTTCCTAGCTTTCCCGGAGGAACGCCGCCCAGGTGAACGACTGCCGCCCGCCGGCCGGGGTGGGGTGCATCTCCCGGTCCTGGGCGACCAAACTCCACCCGGCACCAAGGAATTCCGCAATCTCGGCCGGGTCGCGTCGCACCACCGGCAACCCCGAACATTGCGTGGGCCCGTCGGAGGCGAAACACCCGAACACCGCGACCGTGCCGGGCCGGCTCGCACCGTTCAGCGTGTACCGGTAGCGGTCCTGGTCGGCTGTCGAGGTGAGGAAATGCAGCACCGCGCGATCGTGCCAGACGTCGAACACCCGACCGGGCGACCATGAGCAGACATCGCCATGGATCCAATTCACCTGCGCGCCAGCGGGACCCAAGCGATCCTGCGCGATGCGCAGGGCCGTCTCCGAAAGATCTACCACCGTGAGATCGCGGTGACCGCGGGCCAGCAGAGCATCGACCAGCCGTGCCGTCCCGCCTCCCACGTCGACCACGCCGGCATCAGCGGTGACGCCGGCGGCGTCGAGCATCCGCAGAGACATCACCGGCTCGGGTTCAAACCAGCCGCGCGTCGTCTCACCTTGGCCATACGCATCGTCCCAATGCGCGGCCAACTCGCCACCAGCACCCACCGCCGACCACCTCCACACTTACTTGTACGGCCCACCCGGCGCCACTGAGCTCAGTGCGCGGCGACGATTTTCCTGAATTCGCGGATAGCCAGCACGCCCGTACGCCACAGCCCAAGCTGGCGGGCGATCGCCAAAGTGTCGGTGGCTGCCCAGTCCTCGACGATCTGACCATTCTCGATGCGACTGGTCACCAGCCCCCAGAATTCGACATCGCGGCCACGGTAGGTTCCCGAGAGGGAGAAACGTGAGCAGACACGATTGCCGTCGACGATCTGCTCGTGGACCGTGAACCGATAGTCGTCGCCGAAGATCCGGCGATAGCCCGCCACTGATTGCCGCGCTCCATTGCGGCCGTGGTAGACGGACTGATTGACGTGGTCGATGAAATTCTCACTATAGAGTTCGTCGAATCCGGCTTCGTTGCGGCTGGAACACACCTCCTCGAGCGCCCGCCGAGCAATCTCCGCTTCCGTCGAGGTGTTGGCACCGGTCACGAGAAAGTCTTACCTCACGAGGACTCACCGGATACGAAGCGGGTCGGATGGCCCTACGTCGATTGATGGTGATGAAGCGAGAAACGAGCCAGTATCGCTGCTGGCAAGCCGCCCGAACGACCACCCTTCAACGCCAAGACCCCGTCCATGGCGGGTCCGGAATTCGTGTCGATCGCGATTCGCTGCTGCAGTCGGGGGACGTGAGGTGGCGAGAATCGTGTGGCATGAGGGTCCATCACCATCGCGGAGGCTGCAGATGACCTTGAGATTAGCGCGCACACAGTTCGCCGGTTCATCCGTGACGGCGGACTCAACGGCGATCGAGTAGGTCACGCCGGCCGACTGATCAGGGTGGATCTGAACGAGATCGACGGCGAACTGATTGAGACGCATCAACGAGCCGTGAGCCAGGCCAGGCTCAGGCCGCCGACGAGGATGCAGTAGATGGCGAAGGGCGTGAGGGTTCTGGTTTCGAAGTAGCGGGTGAGGAATCGAACGGCGAGGTAGGCGGCGACGAAGGAGGCGAGGCTGCCGGCGAGGACCTGGCCGCCGATCCCGTTGCCGAGGGGGCCGAAGAGGTCGGGGATTTTGAAGAGTCCAGCGGCCAGGATGATCGGGGTGGCCAGCAGGAAGGAGAAGCGGGCGGCTTCTTCATGCGAGAGTCCACGCCACAGTCCGGCGACCATGGCGATCCCGGAGCGGCTGATGCCGGGCAGCAGGGCGAGGATCTGGGCGCCGCCGATGAGCACGCCTTGGGGCAGGGACTGTGCGGCGAGACGGTCGTCGATCTGGTTGCCCAGCGAGCCGGGAGGCGTTGGCCCGGTACCGCTTGCCGCCGACTCTGACAGGGGAACAGCGTTGCGCCGCAAGCGTTCTCCGGCGTAGAGCAGGACGCCGTTGAGGATCAGGAACACCGCGGCGGGGATCGGTTTGCCCAGGGTGGTGCGGAACAGGTGTTCCAGGGCGAGCCCGGCAAGCCCGACGGGGATGGTGGCGGCGATGATCAGCCAGGCCAGCCGTTCTGCGGCGGTGGTGATCCGGCGGTGACGCAGTGAGGAGAAGAATCCGCCGATGATCACGACCCAGTCGCGCCAGAAGAACACCAGCAGCGCGAACGCGGTCGCGACGTGCAGTCCGACGATGAACGTCAGGTAGGGGGATTCGGGGGCGGAGACGTTGAGGTCGGCCGCCCAGCGTCCTCCCACGAGGGCCGGCACGAGCACCGAGTGGCCGAGGCTGGAGACGGGGAACAGTTCGGTGACCCCTTGAAACAGGCCGACGATGATCGCTTCGACATACGTGAGGTGGGCCGACATTGGTGATGTGCGCCTTCCGGCGATGGGGTATCAGTGCTGTGCATCAGCAGATGCAGGTTACAGGCGATGATGCCCAGTGGTTCGATGATGCCGAGCGGTTCGACGATGCCGGGTATGGGGGGCATGTCCGGGATGGACAGGATGATGTCGGTGGCGCAGATGGATGCGCTGAACAACGCCTCCGGTGTGGAGGCCAGCAAGCTGTTCCTGACGGGGATGATCAAGCACCATCAGGGCACTCTGACGATGTCGCCGATGCCTGCGGCGCCAAGGGATGCTGCGACTAACCCGAACCCGAGTGGAAAACTTCGGCACGGCGTGGGGACTATCTACCCGACGGGGCCGTAATCCCGCTGTCCGGCAACATGTTTGGCGTGCTCTTGATCACCGAAACCCCGATTTTCCGGGTCAAGGCCGCGCTGGCTACCCATGAGTACGGGCGGGCTGACTTTACGTACGAAGCGCGCCGCAACCTCAAGCAAGTATGCCGCAGTGCGTTCCTGTTCGCGGTCCGCGCGGGTGTCTAGTGCTTCGACGCGCGCCTGGTCCGGTGGGGCGAGAGGGCGGTGTCGGCCGCGGGGTAACCGAGGATCTCGCCGGCGAGTTCGGCCAGGGCGATGCGGTCTTGCGCCAGTGCGGCCTTGCCCGCCCGGGTGGCTCGATACACCCGCCGCGCGCGACCATCGACCACCCGCTGCGTCGAGGTCAACAGCCCGTCAGCCTCCATCCGGTGCAGCGTCGGATACAACGTGCCCGGGCTGATCTTGTAGCCGTGACGGGCAAGTTCCTCAGTCATCCACGCGCCGTGAATCTCCATCTCAGCGGCATGGTGGAGTATGTGCAGGCGCACTGCACCCCGCTGAAACTCCCGCATCACCGACCACCGTCCGACTCAGTGACGAACCCGATATCGGCAACCGATGCTACCCCTGGAATCGTCAACCAACGGCGGCCTCGCCGGGGCCTGCCATCTGGCGGCGGATCACCACTGAATGCACGTTGCGGCCACTCCCCCGCGGGACTCGATTACGGTAGCCGATATCGGATATCGTCTCTAACCTACGTGATTTGAGGGGCGGGAAGCGATGGATTCCCAATCGCAGCGGCCGCTGCTGCAACGTCGGCTCGGTGTCGGTGACGCGGTCGTAATCGGCCTGGGGTCGATGATCGGGGCGGGCATCTTCGCCGCGTTGGGGCCCGCTGCCGCAGCGGCGGGGTCGGGCCTGCTGGTCGGGCTTGCCGTGGCAGCGGTGGTGGCTTACTGCAACGCGACCTCGTCGGCTCGGCTAGCGGCCCAGTACCCGCATTCCGGCGGGACCTATGTGTATGGGCGGGAACGGCTGGGCGAATTCTGGGGGTATTTAGCCGGGTGGTCGTTCGTCGTCGGCAAGACCGCTTCATGCGCGGCGATGGCGTTGACGGTCGGGGCCTATGTCTGGCCGGCGCACGCCAGTGCGATGGCGGTCGCCGCGGTGTTGGCGTTGACCGCGGTGAACTATCGGGGGGTTCAGAAGTCCGCGCTGTTGACCCGGGTGATCGTGGCGGTGGTCCTGGCAGTGCTGGCGGCGGTAGTGGTGACGTGCCTGTTCTCGGACGCGGCCGACATCACCCGCCTGGATATCGGCGCCGGAGCCACCGCGGGAGGAATCCTGCAGGCCGGTGGGCTACTGTTCTTCGCCTTCGCCGGCTACGCCCGCATCGCCACGCTCGGCGAGGAGGTCCGCGACCCCACGCGCACCCTTCCCCGTGCGATCCCGCTGGCGCTGGGGATCACGCTGGTCGTCTACGCCGCCGTGGCCATCTCCGCCCTGGTCGTGCTGGGACCTACCGGCTTGGGGAGCTCAGCGGCCCCCCTGGTGGATGCGGTCCGCGCCGCCGGCGCATCGGGCATGGTTCCGGTGGTGCAGTTCGGGGCGGCGATCGCCGCACTGGGATCGCTGCTGGCGCTGGTCTTGGGGGTATCGCGCACCACGTTGGCGATGGCCCGCGATCACCACCTGCCCCACCAGCTCGCGGCGGTACACCCGCGGTTCCAGGTCCCCCATCGCGCCGAGCTGGCCGTCGGGGCGGTAGTCGTCGTGGTCACCGCCACCGTCGATGTTCGCGGGGCGATCGGGTTTTCCTCTTTCGGGGTCCTGCTGTACTACGCAATCGCCAACGCCGCAGCCTGGACCCTGACGACGGCACAGGGGCGCCCACCGCGGATCGTGCCGGTCATGGGCCTGGCCGGGTGTGTGGTACTCGCGTTCGCCCTACCACCGGTCTCGGTCATCAGTGGGGCCGCAGTCATCGCACTCGGTGCGCTTCTGTACGGCTCACGGCGCGCACTCACAGGCCGCGCGGCGCGAGCAGGGCGATAAATCCCCCGAAGAGACCGCTCAGGGACGTCTGGGACCGATCCCCCGTTGCCGTTCCGGCAACCCAGTGCGGTGCCCGACAGCGGTTGTTCGGGCCTGTGTCGTATTCAAGTGTCCCGGCGCACAACACGCCGACGATCAGGACGTCTCCACCGACAACTGAAGGAATCAACCACGCGGGTGACCGGAACTCCTAGGTCGGGATAGCCGAGGTCTATCGCGGATCAGATGTGTGGGTGCGGCCAGCGGTACGTGACGACCGCGAAACTCAAGTCCACGCGAAGGGAACCGGCATCGCTTGCTCCGCGCGGCGAACGAATCACCGCATCACCAGCGTTGCACCGGGAAGGATCTACCGTCAACTCAGTGTCAGGGTGAGGTCGCCGCATGTTGCGGTGGTTGGATCCTTGCACCTGGTGTCTGGCTCGTACCGTCGGTGCCGCCTTCGGGTTGGCGTGCATGCGTTTTGTCGGCATCAGGTGTGAAGGACCGGCCGGCGTGACTTGATAGGAGCGTGGCACCGCCCCCACTGAGATGTGTCCGCCGACCGGCCCAACCGTCACCTCACACTGAAGGAGGCAACCACCATGGTTGTTGTTGGAGCCGATGTACACAAGCGCACGCACACCTTTGTTGCCGTGGATGAGGTTGGCCGCAAGCTGGCCGAAAAGATCGTCGCGGCCACTAGCCCGGATTTTTCGCGAAATGTTGTGCGTGGCGGGGTGTAGATAAGCGAAAG
>CAYTOD010000044.1:0-11318 GCA_964439315.1 uncultured Mycobacterium sp.
GACGCCCATGTTCACGACGACCTTGACCACGCCCGGGATCTGCATCACGTTGGCGTAGTTGAACTCTTTGTCCAATGCGTCGCGAATCTCGCTGCGGTAGCGCTGCTTGAGACGCGGCTGAACCTTTTCTGCCGTTGTCATGACTTCTTGATGTCCTTGCCGTTGCGCTTGGAAATGCGGACGCGCTTGCCCGTCTCCTCATCGACGCGGTAGCCGATGCGGGTGGGCTTGCCGTCGGAGTCGACGACCATCACGTTGGAGACGTGAATCGCGGCTTCCTGGGTGACGATGCCGCCGGACGACGCGCCACGCTCACCTGCCGAGTTCGCGGTGTGCTTCTTGATCCGGTTGACACCCTCGACGAGCACCCGATTGCGAGTGGGGAAGGCCTCCAGGACCTTGCCCTTGGCACCCTTGTCCTTGCCAGCGATGACCAGAACGGTGTCGCCCTTGTGGACCTTCATCTACAGCACCTCCGGGGCCAGCGAAACGATCTTCATGAAGCGCTTCTCGCGCAGCTCGCGGCCCACCGGGCCGAAGATGCGGGTGCCGCGCGGATCGTTGTCGTTCTTGATGATGACCGCGGCGTTCTCATCGAACTTGATGTAGCTGCCGTCCGGGCGGCGACGCTCCTTGACGGTGCGCACCACCACGGCCTTGACCACATCGCCGCGCTTGACGTTGCCACCCGGGATGGCGTCCTTGACGGTCGCCACGATGATGTCGCCGATACCGGCGTAGCGCCGCGACGAACCGCCCAGCACGCGGATGCACAAGATCTCCTTGGCACCGGTGTTGTCGGCAACCTTGAGCCGCGATTCCTGCTGAATCACCAGATCTCCCTCGGTTGTGCACGCGCGGGAAAACCTTCTGCGCAAGCAGAAGAAACCCGACGTGCGTGGTCTTTGTCGCTTCAGGGCACGCAGGGCTGACTTGGATTTTCACGTCACAAGCCGGCCGAGGTCTGCCCGAGGCAACCCCTAGATACTAGGTGACGGCGCGGCAGGGGCCAAATCCGCGCTAGTCGGACCTCAGTCCGCCACGCAGCGAAAGCCGATGTGCGTCGTCGAGCTGTCCTGGGACTGCGGCGAGCGGGCCGCCGGCCGGAACCGGTGGCAGTACTCCGGGGCACACAGGTGAGAACCGCCCTTGAGGGTCTGGATCAGCCCGGGGTCCGGCTCGGCCGACGGGTTCCTTGGGTCGGGGCAGCACGACTTGGCGGGCTTATCGAGCGCGTGATGCTCGGAGTACTTGGTGGTGGTCCATTCCCAGACGTTGCCGATCATGTCGGACAACCCGAACCCGTTCGGCGGGAAGACGCCCACCGGCGAGGTCCCCACCCAGCCCTCAGCACCGTCGTTGCGGTAGGGAAATCGGCCCTGCCAGGTGTTGGCCATCAGCCGGCCGTCGACGCGCGGTTCCTCCCCCCAGGCATAGGTGGTCGTTGCCCCGGCCCGAGCGGCGTATTCCCATTCGGCCTCGGTCGGCAGCCGCCGGCCGGCCCATGCGGCGTAGGCCCCGGCGTCGGGATAGGCGATCTGAACGACGGGGTGGTCGTCCCTGCCGTCGATGCCGCTGCCGACCCCGAACGGGGTGCGCCAGTGCGCACCGGGTGCCCAGTCCCACCACTGCCGCCAGTCGTCGAGTTTCACCGGCCCGGGGGTGCCACGGAAGATCAGCGCACCGGGCCGCAGGTCCTCCTCGGCCACACCGGGATACAGCGCCGGATCCAGTGGTCGCTCGGCGACGGTGATGTACCCGGTGTCGGCGACGAAGGCGGCGAACTGCGCGTTGGTCACCGGGTGCCGTTCGATGGCGAACCCGTCCACGGTGGCGGTGTGGATAGGCGCTTCCTCGGGGTAGAAGCTCGTCGATCCCATCCGGAACGAGCCCCCGGGGACCTCTACCAACTCGGTCAGCACAACGTCAGTCCTTCGCGAATGCCAGAGCGATCTCACGCTCCTTGTCGATGTAGGGCACACCGGAGATGTCGAGCACCGCTTTGGCGATCGTTCCGCCGCTGAACGGGTACGGGGCTTGATACGCGCCGCAGACCGGTTGCCCGCTGTTGCGGCCGACCTGCACTCCCCCGCCGGATAATCCGAACGTGATCGGATGGGTGCGAACGTCGTCCAGGGTCGCAACAACGGCGTCGTCGACGTAGAGGGATGCGTTGCCGAGCGGCGTGTGACTACCGTCCACGACACCGGTGCGCTCGTAGCGGACTCCGAAAATATGGTTCCCCAATGGAATTCGATCCGGAGAACTCAGGGTCTGTTCGTCCTCGCCCATGAAGTTGTAGACGTAGTGCAGACGCCCGTCTTTCACGAACAGCACATGCCCACCGTGCCCGGCGCCCTGCTTGAAGAGGACGCCCTCAGCCGACTCGGCGTCGACGGTCACCTCTGCCAGGATCGAGAAGGACTGCCCGCGCGGTTCGAGCATGGCGCCCAGACCGACCGGGGCGGTACCCGGGTAGTAGGTGGCCGTGGTCACGCCGGCCGACAGGGTGGGCCGGAACCGGGTCAGCGTCTCGAACACGTTGAGGTCGCCCAGCGGCAGGCCGTTGTACTTGCCGGCCTCGCTGAACCACAGAGCCTTGAGTTCTTCGAGCTTCTCCGGGTTCTGCTGGGCCAGATCATGACACTGGCTTCGGTCCTCGGCGATGTTGAACAGTTCCCAGCGGTCGTCCTCGAAGTGACCCCACCCTGCCGGACTCGCGGCATGCAGGGTGTTGGCGAACCACCCGTCGTGCCAGATGCCCCGGGTACCCAGCATCGCGTAGAACTGCGTGGTCTTCTCGGTATCGGCCTTCGGATCATCAAGCGCCGCTGTGAAACTCACGCCCTCCAGCCCGTCGGGCGGGGTGATTCCCAGCAATTCATAGACCGTCGGGGTGACATCGGCGACATTGACGTAGTTGTCACGCACCTCGCCGTGCGCCTTGATCCCGGCCGGCCAGGAGATGATCGCGGTGTCGGCGATACCGCCCTCGTGCGAGGCGTAGCGCTTGAACAGCTTGTAGGGCGTGTTGAAAGCCATCGCCCAGCCGATCGGGTAGTGGTTGTAGGTCGACGGTCCACCGAGTTCGTCGTAGAGCCGCAGGCTCTCTTCGACGGTGTCGATGTACCCGTTGAAGAACTTCACCTCGTTGACCGACCCGTTGGGACCGCCCTCACCGCTGGCACCGTTGTCGGAGATCACCACGATGATCGTGTTGTCGAGTTGGCCGGACTCCTCGAGGTAGTCCAGCACCCGACCGATCTGAGCGTCTGTGTAGGAGAGGAAGCCGGCGAACACCTCGGCCATCCGGGAGAACAGGCGCTTCTCCTCGTCGTTCAGCGAATCCCACGGGCGCACCGTGTCCTGCGCCGGCCACGGCTGGCCGCCGGGGCCCTTGACGTCGAGATACGGGTTCACCGGGGACAATTCGGTGTCAGCCGGGACGATGCCGAGTTTCTTCTGATTCTCCAGCACGATCTCGCGGTAGCGCTCGTAGCCCTCGTCGAAACGGCCGGCATATTTGTCGGCCCATTCCTTGAAGACGTGGTGCGGTGCATGGCCCGCTCCCGGGCACAGGTAGGTGAACCAAGGCTTGGTTGGGGCAATCACCTTGGCGTCTCGAATGAATTCGATCGCCTTGTCGGCCAGATCCGCCGACAGGTGGTAACCGCTTTCCGGCGTCCCGGGGGGCTCGACCGGGTGATTGTCGTACACCAGATCCGGATACCACTGGTCGGTCTCGCCGCCCAGAAATCCGTAGAAGCGTTCAAACCCGCTCGCCAGAGGCCAATGCCGTTTGGTGGCAGCAAGATTGGTCTCTTCAAGCGGAGTCAGGTGCCACTTGCCCACGCAGTAGGTGTTCCAGCCGCGCTCCGATAGCACCTCCGATACCAGAGCGGCGTCGGCGGGGATTCGGCCACTGCAGTTGGGAAAACCGTCGGTGAACTCCTCGACGGTGGCCATCCCGACACTGGTGGGGTTGCGCCCCGTCAGAAGTGCGGCCCGCGTCGGCGAACACAACGCGGTGGTGTGGAACTGGGTCAGCTTGACCCCTCGCTCCGCAATCCGGGTCATGGCCGGCATCTCGACCAAACCCCCGAAGCAGTCCCACGTGGCGATACCCACGTCGTCCCAGACGACGTAGAGAACGTTGGGTGCATTCTCCGGGGCGGTCGGCGCGGCGAACGGCCCCCAGTCGGGCTCGGAATCACGGATGTCGAGGGCGATCTTGCCGTTGAAGTCAGCTGCCACGTCAGGCGACGTTACCGGTTAGGGCACAGCCCGGGTTTAGGACTCGAACAGAAAGGCTATGCCCGCAGCGAAAGGCTTCCCCCACAGCGAGTGCACTTCACGTCAGGAGTAATCATGACCACACGATCTGACCGGACCGGCTACGCGGCATCGCATCGGACCGGCTACGCCGCAAGGGCCGCAGCGGCACTCACCGCCCTCGCGATCGCGACCGCGCCCAGCGCCTCGGCCGCCTACCCGATCGTCGGGAGGCTCGGCACCGAGTTGACCATGACCGACACCGTCGGGCAGGTCGTTTTGAGCTGGCGGGTCAGCAATCTGCAGCCCAGTTCCGACGTGATGCCCGGCTACCCCGTCGCTGGGAAGGTCTGGGAAGCCACCGCAACCCTCCGGGCCATCAGGGGCAGCGTGACGCCGGCCATCTCGCAATTCAACGCCGTCGCCCCGGATCAGGCCGCCTATCGGGTGCTCTGGCAGGTGGCCAGCCCCACCAACATCAGCGGGGCGACCATCCCACAGGGCGCGCAATCCAGCGGAAAGATCCACTTCGACGTCACCGGCCCGCCGCCCACCACGATCACCATGAATAACGGCATGCAGGACCTGCTGATCTGGGGTCCATAAGATCTCCGGTCGCCAGGAGCGATGATGGAGAACTCGAATGCTGTTGTGCGTCAACGTCGGCCAGTACCCCGGCAACTCGATGTTTCGGGCTCCTGAGGCAGGGGTAGCCCAGAAGGAGGCTGAGCCGAAAATTGCCTCCCGAGTGAGAGGAAGCCCGAAATGACGACCGCCGCAGAGATCATGCACGCCAACGCGGTGTGTGTCGGCGCCCATGAAACCTTGGCCGACGCCGCCCTTCACATGCGCGAACTGGGGGTCGGTGCGCTGCCGATATGCGGGGACGACAACCGCTTGCACGGCATGCTCACCGACCGCGACATCGTCGTCAAATGCGTTGCCGCGGGGCTTGACCCGCGAAGCGTCACGGCGGGCAAGCTGGCACAGAACGTCACCTACCACGTGGACCTCGGAACCAGCGTCGAGGACATGCTTGCCCTCATGGAGCAGCACCAGGTTCGGCGATTACCGGTCGTCGACAAGCACCGCCGCATGGTCGGGATCGTCAGCGAGGCGGATATCGCACGGAATCTTCCCGAGCATCTGGTCGCCGAATTCGTCAGGGCGGTCTGCGCTCCACAGGCAGTTACCAGCTCCTGATCAGTTTGGCTGCCCCGCCGAAGGGGCATTCATCGGACATGGACCTTCGCAGCGAACAAGCCCGGAATCTCACGCGATTGTTGGTGAGTAGCGTTCAGGCACGACAACTGGCCGAACTTCTGGTCAGCAACGAGCAGGCTTTCCAACTCGCCCGGCGGGTTCTCGGAGCCACCGGGCCAGCCGCAACCGCGGCGACCTAAACCGCTTCCGCGCAGGCGATCATGGGCTTCGACATCTCCCGCAGCCGGTGCAACGCCTTGGCCAGCAGCCGCGAGACGTGAACCTGGGAAACACCCACCCGCTCCGCGATCTGAATCTGAGTCAGCGAGTCGAAGAACCTCAGCATCAGGACCGTACGCTCACGCTCCGGGAGAGCGGCCAGCAACGGGCGCAACGTTTCGCGGCACTCGACGTGGTCGAGGCCGAGATCGATGTCGCCGACGGTGTCGGCGATGGACGGAGCCTCGTCGCTCCCGGTGCCGTGCAGGGAAAGGCTGCGGTAGCAGCTGCTGGCCACCAGCACCTCGACCACCTCAGCGCGGGGCAAACCGAGTTCGGCGGCCAGCTCCGACGCTGTCGGAGCGCGCCCGAGCACCTGCGACAACTCCGCAGTGGCCGTACCCACCTGAAGGTGCAGGTCCTTCAGACGGCGCGGTACCTTGACCGCCCAACTGTTGTCCCGGAAGTGCCGGCGGATTTCACCGGTGATCGTCGGGACCGCAAATGAGTAGAAATCCGAACCGTTCTCAATATCGAACCGGATCACGGCCTTGACCAGACCGACTCGCGCGACCTGGACCAGGTCGTCGTGCGGCTCGCCGCGGCCGTCGAATCGGCGGGCGATGTCGTCGGCAAGCGGGAGACACCTGGCCACGATCCGGTCCCGATGCCGGCGGGCGATCCGCGGATCAGCGCCCCCGCCCATCGACGACTGCATCTGCCGAAACATCTCGGTGACAGAGGGTTCGGCAGTCGCCGCGGGCGCCGGTACGAGACGCGGCAGAGTGGCCTCATCCGACCGATCAGCACGGTGCGCCATGGCAGGCTGCCTTTCAAAAAATAGCGAAGCCTGCCCCCGAAGCGTCCCGGCTCGGACGGTCGGCGCCGACTAGACGCTTCCCAATCGTTCTCCGTTCGATTCGGCGCTCCCATAGATCCATGGATCCAATCGGGACCCAGACCTTTCGTGGCGGAGTGGGCCCGGTACCCGAGGTCGGACTACGATTCTGGCGTGATCCTGGAAAACCGCTATGGCGGCTGAGACGCCGACGGGCCGTGTCGTCGTCGTCGACGACGGGATGCTCAACCGGGAATGCCTCTCTGCCCAGTTGGCGCTGCATGGCGTCGACACGGACGTCGCATGGGACCTGCCTTCGTTGCTCACCCACGTGAACGCCGAGGCGCCGGCCGTGGTCCTACTGAACGCCACCACCCCCGACAGCAGCACGTTGCTCCAAGTCAGCCTCGACATCGACCCCCGCACAAAGGTCATCGTCTACGGGCTGTCCATGGATCGCCAGTCGGAGATCGTCGCCTCGGCCGAGGCGGGCGTCGCAGGTTTGCACCTGCGCACTGAGTCCTTCGAGCATCTGCTGAGCCTGATCCGCAACGCCAGAACCGGCCAGGCGCAGTGCTCCTCGGAGGTATCGGCGATTCTTCTGCGACGGGTGTACGCCTTTGCCGCCCAGAGCAATCCGGACTCGTCCACCGATTCATTGACCGCGCGGGAGACCGAAATCCTCGAGCTGCTCGAACAAGGCCTGACCAACCAGCAGATCGCCTCGCGGCTGTCAGTCACACTGCACACAGTCAAGAACCACGTTCACAGTCTGCTCACGAAACTCGGTGTCGGTTCCCGCACCGAAGCGGTGACCGTCTTTCGCGCCAGCAAGTACGCCAACCGAGGCGGCTAGGCGAACCGCTTGCTGAGCGTCCAGTGGTTCACCATGTGACGGCGGTAGTGCAACCGATCCAGAACCGCACGGGCCAATGCCAGACCGCGGCCGCTCTCCGCCATCTCGCCGGGCATCGCGGCGGAATCGAGTTCGACCTCAACGGGTGAGCCGTCGTCGATGAAATTGACCCGAACCTCGTCGGGCAGCACCAGGACCACCATCCGCAATCGGACCGGCCGCCCGCGGGCAGCGTGCTCAAGGATATTGGCGCCGATCTCGTCGACGGCGATGGCGACCTGGGTGCGCACTTTCTCGGGCACGTGGCCGTGCGCCGACCACGTCCGGTCGATGACGGCCCCGATCTCGTCCAGAGTCGTCGACCCGGTGACAGTGTCGAGGACTCCGGAATCCCGAGCGACTGAAGGCTGCGGCGAAGTCGGCCGATGGCCCCGGACGGACTGTGTCCCCGGCGCGCCGGCAGGCGTGGAGACGCGACTCATGAGAGCATGCTCCGTCAAACGTCCTCCACCAGCCAATGGGCCGTCGGAGCGATCCGGGAACTAGATCCGGTTCAGCCGAACGGCTTGCTGACCAGCAACCAGTGATTGAGCGAACTTCGGCGGTACGACAGCGACTGCAGAACCGCCTGTGCGAGCGCGAGCCCACGCCCCCGCTCTGACATGTCGTCCGGCAGACTCACCGCCGTCAGGTCCAGCCGGGCCGGAATCCCGTCGTCACGGAACTCGACCTGCACGGCATTGGGCAGCACCTGGACCTCCATGCGGATCCAGACCGGTGTGCCCTGCCCGGAGTGCTCGATGATGTTGGAACCGATTTCCGCGGTGGCGATACCCATCTGCATTCGGATGGGACCGGGGACCCTGCCGTGGACGGCCCAGGTTCGCTCGAGAACGTCGGCGATCTCGTCCAGCGTCTGCGGGCCGGCGCTCGTCTCGAATACCTGAGACTCAGGTTGCGTCATCGAACGCTGCGTCCGCCGATGCGTAGGACTTGAGGACCCTGTTCAGGTTGGTCAACTCCAAAACCGCCAGTGCCTGCTCGCCGGGGGCGGCGATTCGCAGATCGCCGCCGCTCTGCCGAGCCGCTTTGAGGCCGGAGATCAGCGCACCCAACCCGGACGAGTCGATGGTGTCCACCCCCGACAGGTCGACCACGAGACGGTCATTGCCCTCGCGAACCAGGTTGTGCAACTGCTCGCGCAGACCGGGCGCGGCCATCATGTTCAGCCGGCCCTCCGGACAGACAACCACCACGCCGGAACCGGTCGTCCTCGTCGGGCAGTCAGCCATCACACGTTCCCTTCACATCGCAACTCCCGCGGGCTGCGGGCGACCTTATGTTACGCGAGGGATCCGGGGTCGACCCCGCGAAGCACCAGGACAGTCGTGGCTTAATCGCTCCGGCTGGGATTCGACCGACAGCCTGCTAGCGTTCGGGGGCGATAAACAATGATTTTACGAAAGAGCGCGCTGATGTCTGACACTCAGTTCGTTCAGGGCGAGTGGGAACGCCTGCGCGCTGTCGTCGACGAGCTGCGCGAAGCGGTGGTCGCGGTCGACACCGTTCGAAATCATGCCAATGCCAACAAAACCGCCGCTCACATCTTGGGGCTGGCCCGGGGCGTCAATCCGATGTCCGCGTTCACCACCGCACTGGCCGGACTGGCTGATCGAGCGCTCAACGGCACCGAACTTCTCGCCGCCGTCGATCAGCTCGGTGCCGATCCGGGGGCCGAAATCAGCTGCACCCTGCGGTTCACCGAAAACCCCACGCACCTGGTGGTGACATCCACCGCGATTCGCCAAGCAGGCTTCGACGGGCGGGTGTGGGTCTTCTACGACGAATCAGCGTTATCCCAGGCGCTGGAATCCAGCGAACGAACACGGGTCATTCTTCAGGCCTCAGCCGACGGAATGCTCGACCCCCAGGCACTCCTGCAAGGTGTCCGAAGCCCGGACGGCGAGATCGTCGACTTCATCTACCGGGATGTCAACAACGCCACCTGCGCCTACCTCGGAATGCCCCGCGATGAACTGGTAGGACGCACGCTTCTGGAGACCATGCCGAACCTCGGGCCCTCCGGCCTGCTGACGAAGTACGTCGAGTGCGCCGTCACCCACGAACCGATGATCCTCGACAACGTCTGCTACGACAACGAGATCCTGGCCGACTCGCGCTACTACGACATCCGCGGAAACCACGTGATCGGCGACTTCATCACGCTCACCTGGCGCGACGTCACCGAACGCTCCGAGGCAGTCGCCCGGATCGCAGCCTCCGAGGAGCAGTACCGTCTGCTGGCTGCCAACGCGGTGGACGTGGTGGCCCATATCCGCGACGGGCTGATCACCTGGGTGTCACCCTCGGTCGAAGCCGTCCTGGGAGCCCCGCCCGAGTATTGGGTCGGCCGGAAAATGCAGGAGACTGTCCCACTCGACGAGCTTGCCAACCAGGCGGCCATCGTCGCGCGGATCCAGTCCGAGGGCGAAGCGATCGCCCGCAGCAGGGTAATAGCCAAGGATGGCACGCCGCATTGGATTCACCTGCACGGCAGGCGTTTCTACGACGCCGACGGAAACCTGGACGGCCTCGCTATCGCCTTCAGGGTCATCGACGACGAAGTCCGCATCATGGACGAGGCCGAGGAGGCCCGTCGGCAGCAGGCAGAGGCCGACGCCCGCTACCGCCGGCTGATGGACAACGCCGCCGTGGGCATGTGCATGGTGACCCCCGACGGCCGGTACGACACGGTGAACCAGGCGCTGTGCGACTTCCTGGGATACGACGCGCAGACCCTGACCCGGATGTCGTGGCAGCAGTTGACCACCGGCGCCACCCTGGACCGTGACCTGCAGAACGCCGACGACCTCCTGGCCGGACGGATCGACTTCTATCGCGTGACGAAGCAGTACATCCACGCCGACGGCCACCTCATTTGGGGCGACCTCTCGGTCAGTTGCCTGCGCGACGCCAACGGACAGGTGGAGTACTTCGTCTCCCAGGTCATCGACATCACCGCCGAGATGGAAGGCCGTCGCCGGATCGCCCAACGCGATCAGCAGAACCGTGCTCTGACGCACCGCCTGCAGGCCCAGACCGACCGATTGAAGTCGGAACTGAACAGCGCCGCCAAGTACGTCAGATCGATTCTGCCGCGCGACCTGACCGAGCCGGTGCGGGTGGTGTCACGCTATGTGCCATCGCAGGAACTCGGCGGCGACTGCTTCGACCACACCTGGATCGACGACGACCATATGCTGGTCTACCTGATCGACGTCTCCGGCCACGGCGTCGCGCCGGCGCTGCTGTGCATCTCGGTCTACAACCTGCTGCGGTCCGGACGAGTCCCCAACTCGACCCTGCTGGCTCCGGATAGGGTTCTGTCAGAGCTGAACTCGACGTTCCAGATGGATCAGCACGGCGACAACTACTTCACCATCTGGTACGGCGTCTACGAGAAGTCAACGCGGACATTGCGATACTCCAGTGCCGGCCACCCCCCTGCGCTGGTGTTCACCACATCCGACGGGCAGGTGACGACGACCAGGCTCTCGACCGGCGGTCTTCCACTCGGCATGTTCGAGGACGCCGAATACCATTCCGAGAACTATGAAGTGCCGACAGGCGCCCAGCTGTTGATCTACAGCGACGGAACCTTCGAACTGCCCCTGCCGAAGGGGCACTGGTCCCTGCCCGAATTCGTCGAACTGTGTGCCGAACTCGCCCTCGACCCGGAGTGGACCCTCGAGGACCTCATTGCCGAGCTCAAGTCTCTGACCGCCGACGGACTGTTCGACGACGACTGCTCCCTGGTGCAGGTGACGTTCTAACCAACTGCTTCAATACGAGACGCCCCCCCCCCCCAACGCGGGGGGCGGGGCGGCGGAAGCCATACAAAAAAAAAAGGCCCCCCCCAGCCCCACCACC
>CAYTOD010000044.1:11328-38547 GCA_964439315.1 uncultured Mycobacterium sp.
ACACGCCCACCGCTGACGGGATGGGCGCTTCTGCGAAAGCCCTGCCAATGAGGGCCGTTAACACTACTTGGCCCGCTCGAGAACCTCGACCAGCCGCCACCGCTTGGTGGCCGACAGGGGACGGGTCTCCATCAGCGACACGCGGTCGCCGATACCGGCGGTGCCGGCCTCGTCATGCGCCTTGACCTTCTTGGTCGTGCGGATGATCTTGCCGTACTTGGGGTGCTGCACGCGCGACTCGAGTTCGACAACGATGGTCTTCTCCATCTTGTCGCTGACCACGTAGCCGATGACGGTCTTGCGGCGGCCGCGCGGCTTCTCGGTGGCCGGGGTGTGCTTGGGACCCGCGGTCCCCGTTGTCTTTTCAGCCATTACGAATCCTCACCACCGGGTCCAGCGGCCAGACCCAGTTCACGTTCCCGCAGCACCGTGTAGATGCGTGCGATCTCCTGCCGCACGGTGCGAAGCCGGCGGTTGTTGGCCAACTGTCCGGTGGCCATCTGGAAGCGCAGGTTGAAGAGCTCTTCCTTGAACTCGCGCAGCTTGTCGGTCAGGTCGGCGTCGGCGAGCTCACGCAGATCACCGGCACTGGTGCCCACTGCCATCAGAACTGCTCCTCTCGTGTCACGATGCGTGCCTTGATCGGCAGCTTGTGGATCGCGCGGGTCAGTGCGGCACGCGCGATCTCCTCATTGGGGTAGCTCAGCTCGAAGAGCACCCGGCCGGGCTTGACGTTGGCGACCCACCATTCCGGCGAGCCCTTGCCAGAGCCCATGCGGGTTTCGGCCGGCTTCTTGGTCAGCGGACGGTCCGGGAAGATGTTGATCCAGACCTTGCCACCACGCTTGATGTGGCGGTTGATGGCGATACGGGCGGACTCGATCTGCCGGTTGGTGATGTAGGCGTGCTCGAGGGCCTGAATGCCGTAGTCACCGAACGTCACAGAGGTACCACCGCTCGCGATGCCACGCTGTTGGGGGTGGTGCTGCTTGCGGTGCTTGACCTTACGGGGAATCAACATGGTTTCAGCTCTCCGTGCTCTCAGCCGCGGGGGCGTCAACCACGACCGGGGCTTCAACAGCAGCGGCCTCAGCGGATTCCTCAGCGGCGCGACCGGCTTCCGTGCTGGTCGCGGTGGTGCCCGACGCGCCACTACGACGCGGCCGGGTGGCCGCCGACGGGCGCTCGCGGCGGGGGCGGTCTGCGGACGGCGCAACAGCAGTCAGCTCACGCTTTCCACCGACCACGTCGCCCTTGTAGATCCAGACCTTCACACCGATACGACCGAAGGTGGTCTTGGCCTCGTAGAGGCCGTAGTCGATGTCGGCGCGCAGCGTGTGCAGCGGCACCCGACCTTCGCGGTAGAACTCCGAGCGGCTCATCTCGGCGCCGCCGAGACGGCCCGAGCACTGCACCCGGATGCCCTTGACGTTGGGCTGACGCATGGCCGACTGGATGGCCTTGCGCATTGCCCGGCGGAAAGCCACGCGGTTGCTCAGCTGCTCAGCCACGCCCTGGGCCACCAGTTGCGCCTGCGACTCGGGGTTCTTCACCTCGAGGATGTTCAGCTGCACCTGCTTGCCGGTGAGCTTCTCCAGGTCGGCACGGATCCGATCGGCCTCGGTGCCGCGGCGGCCGATCACGATGCCCGGACGGGCGGTGTGAATGTCCACGCGGACCCGGTCGCGGGTGCGCTCGATCTCGACGTCGGCGATGCCGGCGCGCTCAAGGCCGGACGCCAGCAGACGCCGGATGGCCACGTCTTCCTTGACGTAGTCGGCGTACTGCTTGTCGGCAAACCACCGGGACTTCCAGTCGGTGGTGATGCCGAGCCGGAAACCGTGCGGGTTGATTTTCTGGCCCACTACTCCGAGCCTCCCTTCGACTCGTCCGAAGCCTTCTTGGCAGGCGCGGCCTTCTTCGCCGCCGCCTTCTTGGCGGAAGCCTTCTCAGCGCCGGCCTTAGTGGCTGCGCTCGATGCCGACGCCTTCTTGGCCGGCGCCTTCTTGGTGGGGGCCTTGGCGGGAGCCGGTCCGGTTCCCGCGGCGGCCTTGCTGCCCTGCGCACGGCGCGAACGGCTGGACTCGGCCACCCGCGCACCGCGGGGCGGACGGCTCTCCACGATCACGGTGATGTGGCTGGTCCGCTTGCGAATCCGGTAGGCGCGGCCTTGCGCGCGGGGACGGATGCGCTTGGCGGTGGGGCCCTCGTCGGCATAGACGGTGGCGACCACCAGGGTGCGCGGGTCCAGACCGCTGTTGTTCTGGGCGTTGGCCGCCGCGCTGGCGATCACCTTGGCCACCGGCTCGCTGGCCGCCTGCGGCGCCCAGCGCAGAATGTCGAGGGCTTCCTCGACAGACTTGCCGCGGACCAGGTTGATCACCCGGCGTGCCTTGCTCGCCGAGATGTGCACATAGCGCGCCACCGCGGAGGCGGAGGGGTATTCAGTAGCTGTAGTCATCTCTACCGACGCTTCGCTTTCCGGTCGTCCTTGATGTGACCCTTGAACGTTCGCGTCGGGGCGAACTCGCCCAGCTTGTGACCGACCATCGCTTCGGTGACGAACACCGGCACATGCTTGCGTCCGTCATGGACCGCAAACGTGTGACCGATGAAATCGGGGATGATGGTCGAACGACGCGACCAGGTCTTGATGACCTGTTTGGTGTTCTTCTCGTTCTGAACGTCGACCTTCTTGAGCAGATGGTCGTCGACGAACGGACCCTTTTTGAGGCTACGAGGCATTCGCTGCTACTCCTTCCCGGCCTAGCGCTTCTTGCCGGTACGACGGCGTCGGACGATGAGCTTGTCGCTAGCCTTCTTCGGCTTGCGGGTACGGCCTTCGGGTTTACCCCACGGGCTGACCGGGTGCCGGCCGCCGGAGGTCTTGCCCTCACCACCGCCGTGCGGGTGGTCGACGGGGTTCATCACCACGCCACGGACGGTGGGGCGCTTGCCCTTCCACCGCATGCGGCCGGCCTTGCCCCAGTTGATGTTGGACTGTTCGGCGTTACCCACCTCGCCGACGGTGGCGCGGCAGCGCACGTCGACGCGGCGGATTTCACCGGACGGCATACGCAGCGAGGCGTAGGCACCTTCCTTGCCCAACAACTGGATGCTGGAGCCGGCCGAGCGGGCCAGCTTAGCTCCACCGCCGGGCCGCAACTCGACGGCGTGGATCAGGGTGCCGGCCGGGATGTTACGCATCGGCAGGTTGTTGCCGGGCTTGATGTCGGCATTCGGACCGGACTCGATGACATCGCCCTGCTTGAGACCCTGCGGGGCGATGATGTAGCGCTTGTCACCGTCCAGGAAGTGCAGCAGCGCGATGTTCGCGGTGCGGTTGGGGTCGTACTCGATGTGAGCGACCTTGGCGTTCACGCCGTCCTTGTCGTTGCGACGGAAGTCGATCACGCGGTAGGCGCGCTTGTGGCCACCGCCCTTGTGCCGGGTGGTGATCCGGCCGTGTGCGTTGCGGCCACCGGTGCTGTGCAACGGACGCAGCAGCGACTTCTCCGGCGTCGAGCGGGTGATTTCAGCGAAATCGGAGACGCTGGCACCGCGGCGACCCGGAGTCGTCGGCTTGTACTTGCGAATTCCCATGTCTGTTTCCTCTTTGGCTCTCTAGAACGACCCGGCCTAGGCCGGCGCTCCGAAGATGTCGATCGGCTTGCTGTCAGCAGCCAGGGTCACGATCGCGCGCTTGGTGTTCTTGCGCTTACCGAACCCGGTGCGGGTGCGCTTGCGCTTGCCCTGCCGGTTGGCGGTGTTCACCGAGTCGACCTTGACCGCGAAGATCTTCTCGATCGCGATCTTGATCTGGGTCTTGTTCGAGTCCGGGTGGACGATGAACGTATAGACGTTGTCCTCGATCAGCCCGTAGGACTTCTCCGAGATCACCGGCGCGATGATGATGTCGCGGGGATCAGTCACTGTCGCCATCAGGCCGACACCTCCTGAGCTTTGGTGTGGTGGTTGATGTAGGCGTTGAGGGCCTCCACGGAGAACACCACGTCGTCCGCTTTGAGCACGTCGTAGGTGTTCAGCTGATCCGGCGAGATCACGTGCACGCCGGGCAGGTTGCGCACGCTCTTGGCACCCACCTCGTCGGCGCGGCCGATAACCACCAGCACCTGGCGACGATCGGTGATCGAACCCAGGAACGCCCGTGCGCTCTTGGTCGACGGGATCTGGCCCGCGACCAACTCGGTGACCGCATGAATCCGCTCGTTGCGGGCCCGGTCGGTCAGGGCGCCGCGCAGAGCCGCCACGATCATCTTCTTCGGGGTGCGCTGGCTGTAGTCACGCGGCTGCGGGCCGTGCACGGTGCCACCGCCGGTGAACTGCGGCGCGCGGGTCGAGCCCTGGCGAGCCCGGCCGGTGCCCTTCTGGCGATACGGCTTCCGGCCGCCGCCGGAGACCATGGCACGCGTCTTGGTGGCGTGGGTGCCCTGCCGCTTGGCCGCCAACTGCGCGTTGACCACCTGGTGCATGAGCGCGATGTTCGGCTCCACGTCGAACAGGGCAGCCGGAAGTTCAACCGTGCCGCTCTTCTTGCCGTCCGGAGTGCGAACGTCAATCTTCAGACTCGTCATTACTTCTCACCTCGTTTGACCGCGGTGCGAACCATCACCAGGCCGCCGGTGCGACCGGGGATCGCACCCTTGATCAACAGGACGCCGTTTTCGGCGTCAACCTTGTGCACCACCAGGTTCTGCGTGGTGACACGCTCGTTGCCCATCCGGCCCGACATGCGGGTGCCCTTGAACACTCGGCCGGGCGTGGAGCAGCCGCCGATCGAGCCGGGGCGGCGGTGCACTGCCTGCGCACCGTGAGCCGCACCCTGGCCGCGGAAACCGTGGCGCTTCATGGTGCCGGCGTAACCCTTGCCCTTCGAGGTGCCGGTGACGTCGACGTAGTTGCCCGCCTCGAAGATCTCGGCGGTCAGCTCCTGGCCGACCTCGTAGGTCGCTGCCGCGGACTCGTCATCCAAGCGCAGCTCGGCCAGGTGCCGGCGCGGGTTGATCCCGGCGGCGGCGAACTGCCCGGTGACCGGCTTGATGACCTTGCGCGGGCTGATCTCGCCATAGGCGAGCTGCACAGCGCTGTAGCCGTCCTTCTCGGGGGTGCGGATGCGGGTCACGACGTTCGGGCCGGCCTTCACGACCGTCACCGGAACGACGCGGTTGTTCTCGTCGAAGACCTGGGTCATGCCCAGCTTCGTACCCAGAATTCCTTTGCGTGCCATCAGTATTCAGTCCCCTACTGGATGTTCACGTCGACGCTGGCCGGCAGGTCGATGCGCATCAGCGCGTCGACCGTCTTCGGCGTCGGGTCGAGGATGTCGATGAGCCGCTTGTGAGTGCGCATCTCGAAGTGCTCCCGCGAGTCCTTGTACTTGTGCGGGGACCGGATGACGCAGTACACGTTCTTCTCGGTGGGCAGCGGCACAGGGCCGACCACGCTCGCACCGGTTCGGGTAACCGTCTCCACGATCTTGCGCGCCGAGGCGTCAATGGCCTCATGGTCGTAGGCCTTGAGCCTGATGCGGATCTTTTGTCCCGCCACGCTTCTCCTACCTTCACTCCTGCTGCTGCGCCCGCGACGAAGTCGTGGGCGCTGGCTTCCGCCGCCGCTGTTTACCTGTCCTGGTCCACCGGCCCCCGCGGTCGGGTGTGTCACCCGCACGCAACCTCGGACGAAACCGTCTCGCTACCGAGGTGGGGACCGGACGCGCCGTTGTCGGCGCTGGTCGTTTGCCTTGCGCGATCCGCGCCCCGGTTCGGGATGCGGCCTCTGGTCAAGACAACCTGAACAGTATGCCTGAGACCGCTGCGCGATCCAAATCCCGCCGGAGTCGGCTGGATCACCCGGAAAAACAGGCAGATGGCCTGTTTCACGGGACGATTCCGTGTAATCTTGAAAAACGCAGTCGCCCATTGCGTGACGATCAAGAATGTCAAGATCCATAAAAACGTGCAGCAGCCGTGCCGGCAAACTTTCCCGCCTCGCCTGGTTGTCCCCGAGAGGCGCTTCCAGACGTGACCTACCAACTCGACCGGAACGAGTCGACGACCGCGCCCGCGCGCGGATCGGCGGGCCGACGGTCGAATCGCTCGGGATGGACGTCCGATCGGTCCGGGCGATCTGCCGTCGTAATCTCGGCCGGCGTCGCGGTCATCTATGCCGCGCTGGGGCTGCTCACCCTCCGCGTGGCACAGATGACGGGCCTCGCCGCCCCGTTATGGCCGTCGGCCGGCGTCGCCTTCGCCGCCGCGCTGCACTGGCGATGGCGGGCACTGCCGGGAGTCTTCATCGGGTCGTCCGCGGCCAACCTGGTTTCACTGATGCTCGCCGGCGGACTCACTGCGAATGCCTGGTCAATCTCCACGACGATCGGTATCGGTCCGGCTCTCGGGGCTGCCGCCGGCGCCGCCCTGGTCGATCGCTTCGTCGGCCCCATCCGCCGCCTCGACACCCTGCGAGAGGTGTTACTCACCCTCGCCCTGGGCGGCCTGCTGGCCACCACGATCGCTCCTACCATCGGTGTCGCGGTCCAACTCTGGACTGGACTCCTGAGCACCGACCAGGCGGCGATCGGCTGGCTGACCTGGTGGGTCGGCGACGCGATCGGCGTCATCGTCTTCGCGCCCCTGACGCTCATGGCGTTGCCCTCCCAGGCCCGGTACTGGACGGGGCGTCGCTGGAAGATCGCCGTTCCGTCCCTGCTGATCGTCGGCATCCTGTTGGCCGCCATCGTCCAGAACGCCGCCCGCGAGCGGGACCGGATCGCCGCCGCTGCGGAGCAATTGGGCAAAGAGGCCACCTCGGACCTGCTCCGGAACGTCGGCCTCCATCAGGAGGTGCTCGAAGGTCTCCGCGGGTTCATCGATGCGTCCGCGAACGTCACCGCGGAAGAGTTCGCGATCTACACCAGCGATGCACTGATCCGCTTGTCGAACCTGCAGGCCTTGTCCTGGAACCCCGTGGTCACCGAGGCCGACCTGGCCAGGTTCCAGGCAAGTCAGCGCGCCCAGCCGGGTCTGGCGAACTTCACGGTCACCGAGCGCGGCGCCGATGGCAAACCCCGCCCCGTCTCACCTCGACCCGAGTACATCGTCGTGGCCTACATCGAGCCGATCGCGACTAATCGCAGCGCCCTCGGCTTCGACATCTCCTCGAATCCGGCGCGGGCAGTCGCCATCGAGACGGCACGCGACACCGGGCGGCCCACCGCAACCGCCCCCATCGATCTCGTCCAAGAGTCCGGCACCCAAAAAGGCATGCTCGCCCTGATGCCCGTTTACCAGGGCGGGACCGATCCGGGAAGCGCCCCGTCCCGACGCGCCGCGTTGCGCGGCTTCGCCGTAGGCGTTTACCGCCTCAAGGACTTGCTGGCCGAAACGTTCCGCGGCGGAACCTGGGACGACGTCGACATTGCGCTCACCGACGTCACCGACCCCGCGAATCCGATCAGCATCGCCGACCTCCCCGCCCGGCACGGCGGGGAGCAGACCGGTGCCACACCGACGACGACCACCTCGCGACTCGACGTCTACGGACGAGCCTGGGACCTGAGGGTGCGCTCCACGACCGCGGCGCTCACGGACAGTCGCGCCGGCGTCACGGCAATCCTGCTGCTGGCGGCCCTGGCAGTGACGTTCCTGCTCGAGGCGTTCCTTCTGGTCCTGTCCGGCATGGACTCAATGGCCCGTCGGCTGATGTCCGAACTCGGCAGTGCCGCCCGGTACGTCACCTCGATCCTGCCCCGCGACGTCGACGCACCGGTGCCGGTCTCCGCCCGGTATGTGCCCTCGCAAGAGCTCGGTGGCGACAGCTTCGACCACCGCTGGATCGACGACGACCACCTCATCGCCTACCTCGTCGACGTCTCCGGTCACGGCATCGCCCCGGCCATGGTTTCGGTCTCGGTGCACAACCTGCTTCGCTCGGGAACCCTAGACCACGCCACCCTGCGAGATCCCGGCCGGGTACTCACCGAACTCAACCGCCTCTTCCAGATGGACCAGCAGGACGACAACTACTTCACCATCTGGTACGGCGTCTACCAGCCCTCCACCCACACCCTGCGCTACGCCGGGGCCGGCCACCCGCCGGCGTTGATACTGACCGCAGACGGCTCCGAACCGGTGCAACTGCCCTCGGAGTCAATCCCGATCGGAGTCCTCGAGGACACCGACTTCGGCACCCATAGCCACCGCCTGCACCCGGATACCGCACTCCTGATCTTCAGCGACGGCGCCTTCGATCTGCCCCTCCTCGACGGCCGGCCATGGAACCTCGAGGCTTTCGTCGAACTGTGCGCCCGCACCGCGACCTCGCCGGGATGGACCCTCGACGACCTCGTCGGAAAACTCCGGGAGCGGTCCAGCTCCGACCTCTTCGACGACGACTGCACACTGGTCCGGCTGTCCATCAGCTAAGCCTGAAAACACCGACCCACTGACGTAGACTCATGGTCTGAAAAAGGTCAGAGAAATTGGCCATCGGCCCTCCGGCCGGCCTAGTCCAGAAGCGGCGCCTGACCGTCAAATCCCTCGTTGGACGCCTTGAGCGGCCGGATTCCGGGCAAGGATTTACAGATGATCGAGCAGGTCGACGCGAGCACCATCGCGACCCTTGGCTCGGTGTTCGATGAATTGAACGTCGGACTGGTGGCGGTGGAGCCCGGTGAAGGGTTGGCGAACGTCAACCGGTCAGCCGCAGCGTTGCTGGGGATCCGGGCCGGAAACACCACGGCCGCCGACTTCGAGCGCGTGGTGGAAGACCTGATCGCCCGGGCGCTGAACCAGGCCGAAGTCACCTCCGCGATCCGCGACCTGGAATCAATCGGCGAATTCAAGTCCACCTGGGTGTTCGCCGACGCACCCACCCATCTCGGAGTGGTCGCCAAACCCGCGCCGTCCCCCAACGCCAACGGAAGGTTGTGGGCCTTCTACGACAACTCGTTCATCGCACAGGCGATCGACGCCGCCGAACAGGCCGGTGTGCTGATCCGGGCGAGCAGCGATTCGATGCTGGATCCCCAGGTGATCCTCGAGGCCGTCCGGCGCGACGACGGCGCGGTGGCCGATCTGGTCTACCGCGACGCCAACGAGGCCGCCTGCGCGTACTTCGGCGAACGCCGGGCAGAGCTCATCGGCCGCACCGTCCGCGCATCGGTCCTGAAAGAGCACTACATGCGCTGCGCGGTGACGGGCGAGCCCGTCATTCTCGACGCCGTCGAATACCACGGCGAGGAGTTCGAGGGCGGGCGCTACTACGACGTGCGGGCCACTCAGGTGAGTCCCGGCCTGATCGCTCTGACATGGCGCGACGTGACCGACCGCGTCGAGTTGTCCCAGCAGATCGCGGTGTCCGAGGAACGTTTCCGGCTGCTCGCCGAGAACATGGCCGACGTCGTCCTGCGAATCCGGGACGGCCGGATCGACTGGATCTCGAACTCCGTCGAGGATGCCCTCGGCGCGCCGGTGCGGCACTGGGTCGGACGGCCCGTCCACGATCTCGTCGCCCCGGACCGCCTGGACTCCTTCGGCGCCACGATGGCAGGACTCGGGCGCGGCAGAACCTACATCGGCCGCACCCGGATTCGCGATGCCGAGGGATCCCTGCATTGGGTGCACCTGCACGTCAAACCGTTCTACGGTTCCGACGACACCCCCGACGGACTCGTCGCGTCGTTCCGGGTGATCGACGACGAGGTGGCCGCCGAGGAGCACGCCAACTCCGAGATCGCCCGCCGGGACGCCCAGAACCGGAGCCTGACCAGGCGACTCCAGGAGCAGACCGGGCGCCTGATGTCCGAACTCAACACCGCCGCGCGGTACGTCCGCGCAATCCTGCCCGGTGATCTGAACGGCCGCGTTGAAGTCGCCTCCCGCTACGTGCCCTCACGAGAACTCGGCGGGGACATCCACGACTACCGGTGGATCGACCACGACCATCTGATCGTCTACCTGCTCGACGTATCCGGTCATGGCGTCGGCCCGTCGATGGTCTCGGTGTCCGTGCACAACCTGCTCCGCTCCGGATCGCTGCCCCGGGAGACCCTGCTGCACCCGGCTCGCGTCCTGGCCGAGCTCAACCGGCTGTTCCCGATGGAACAGCACGACGGCAACTACTTCACCGCCTGGTACGGGATCTACCAGGCCTCGACCCGCGAACTCCGGTTCGCCTCCGCGGGGCACCCACCGGCGTTGGCTTTCATCGTGGGCTCCGGGGATAAAGCGGCCATCCCGCTGCACACCCCGGCGATGCCGATCGGTATTTTCGACGACACCGAGTACATAACCGCCAGCTACACCGTTCCGCGGGACACCGAACTGCTGCTGTTCAGCGACGGCGCCTACGAGTTGACCCAGCGCGACGGCAGGCCGTGGTCGTTGCCGAATTTCGTGAAACTGTGCACCCACCTGGCCGGATCAGCGCACTGGTCGCTCGACGAGCTGATCGCCGCACTCCTGGCCATCTCGGCGACCGGGCTGTTCGAGGACGACTGCACCGTGGTGCGACTTCGGATTCCGTGACCGCCGGGGATCCCCCGTAGTGACGAGATCCGCGCGTCAGCCCAGGGACTGCCAGAATCCGCACTGATGCCGATCGGCGAAGTCCCCACTCACGACGACCGCGTCCGGCCGCAACGACAGCCGTTCAGGGCGCTCGGTATCCATTGCAGGCCATTCCTGCAAGCCGGCGACGTCGGGAGAGCCGGTCGTGACGAATCGGGTCCAGTAGTCGATCATCTGCTCCGACAGCACCCGCTGAACCGCACTCAACGGCGGGGCGCCGCCGAGGTCGAACAGGTAGCGCAACTCCAGCGCGTGGCTCGCCCCCACCGCGAACGGGGCATGCCGCAGCGGTTCCGGTGCGGGCGCGTGCTGGTCATCGAACTCGTAGGCATACACCGGTGCGTGCTGCGCCAGGCCGGCCGCGACCGCGTCGATCGGACACGCGAACACCCCGTCGGTCACCGCGGCCGAGTAGGCCAGTCCGACGTTTCCGTCGTAGCGCGACAGCGGGTAGCGGGCGGCGACGGCGGGCGCCTGAACACCGAACGTCTGCGACAGCAATGAGCGGTACGGCGCCAACCGGTGCTGGCGCAGATAGGCCAGCGCCACGAACAGGGTGAACTCGTCGGCGTTACTGCCGACAAGCACCGGTACCCGGGCGATGGGTCCGCTGGCCGCCACCGTGGCAGGCCCGACGGGCAGCCGGCCGGTACCGGTCACCGGACCGCTGAGCAGATTGGCGCCGATGTGGACGTAGTGCGGGCCGTCCTGAAGCCGGGCGGGAGGCAGGTCCAGCAGGCACTGCAGCGCCTTGCCGGGGTCGCGGCAGCCCACCCTGGCGGCGTAGGCGAGGCTGACTCGCTCGGCGGCCGGCAGGTCGGTTTGGGCCTGGCACGGACCGCTCTGCATGATGGCCGCCCGGAAGAGCCCGGCGGACTCCGGAGCGACGAGGTGGTCGCAGACCGACATCGCGCCGGCCGACTCCCCCGCGATGGTCACCTTGGCGGGGTCGCCGCCGAAGGCGGAGACGTTGTCGCGAACCCAGCGCAACGCCGCCTGCTGATCGGCAAGTCCGTAGTTGCCCGGGTCGTCGACCGAGCCGTTCCGGCCGGCGAGTGCCGGGTGCGCCAGGAAGCCCAGCGCCCCCAGCCGGTAGTTGATGGTGACGACGACGATGTCACCGCGGGTGGCCAGCCACCTCGAGTTGTAGATGTCGGAACTGCCGTTCAGGAAGCCACCGCCATGGATCCACACCATTACCGGGCGGGGTGTGCGCGGGGTCGCGCCCTCGGGCGTCCACACCGTGAGATTCAGACAGTCCTCGCTGGCCGGAAGCCCGAAGTCCGGGTCGGAACGGGTGTCCTGGATGCAGCGCGGTCCGGGTTTGGTGGCGTCGCGCACGGACGTCCACGGGATGGGCGACTGCGGGGGCTGCCACCGAAGGGGGCCGACCGGCGCGGCCGCGTAGGGAATTCCCTGGAAGAGCCGAAGCCCTGGAAACACCCGGCCGTGCACCGGGCCGGCCGTCGTCGCCACCACCGCCGCATCGGCGGGCGCTGTGGGGGCAACTCCACAGGCGACGAGAACGCCGGCCGTGAACAACGCCGTCATCCAGCAGGCGATTGAGGTGACGCGCCGCGGGACGGGACGGCGGCTCGGCATGGGAAGGCAGCTTAGGCGGTGGGAGTCGATGACTTATTGCCCTTTCTTTCCTACGATCATTGCGCACACTGGAAATTGGACACCCGTCAAGTTCGGGGTCCGCCACCCACCCGCAGTCCCAGGAGAGCCGATGAGCGCAACCACCGACCACCGGATCACCGATCCCGCCGCGCGCGCGCTGGCCGACCCACAGGCCTACACCGACGAGACGGCACTGCACGCCAAGCTGGCTCACCTTCGCAAGAACGCCCCGGTGTCGTGGGTGGACGTCGACGGCTACCGGCCGTTCTGGGCCGTCACCAAGCACGCCGACATCATGGACATCGAGCGGCAGAACGACCTGTTCACCAACTACCCGCGTCCACTGCTGGCAATCACCGAGGCCGACGAGGCGCTGATGCGCGACATCGAGGCCGGAACGGGTCTGCGCACCCTGATCCACATGGACGACCCGCACCACCGCGACGTCCGCAAGATCGGCGCGGACTGGTTCCGGCCGAAGGTGTTGCGCCAGTTGAAGGCCCGCTGCGACGAGCTGGCCAAGATCTGGGTCGACAAAATGGCCGAGAAGGGTCCCGAACTGGACTTCATGACCGAGATCGCGGTCAACTACCCGCTCTACATCATCCTGACGATGCTGGGCCTTCCGGACTCGGACTTCCCGCGGATGCTCAAACTCACCCAAGAGATGTTCGGCGGCAACGACGAGGAGTTCCAGCGCGGCGGCGACGTCAACGACATGCTCGCGGTACTGATGGACTTCTTCAACTACTTCACCGCCCTGACCAACTCCCGCCGCGAGAACCCCACCGAGGACCTGGCCTCGGCGATCGCCAACGCCACCATCAACGGCGAGCCGCTGAGCCCGATGGACACGCTGTCCTACTACGTGATCGTCGCCAGCGCCGGTCACGACACCACCAGTGCCGGCATCGCGGGCGGGATGCGGGCGCTGCTCGAGCACCCCGACCAGTTGGCCCGCCTCCAAAACGACATGTCCCTGATGGGCACGGCCGTCGAGGAGATGATTCGCTGGGTGGTGCCGGTCAAGGAATTCATGCGAACCGCGCAGGCCGACACCGAGGTTCGCGGGGTCAAGATTGCGAAGGGCGAGGCCGTCTACCTCTCGTATGTCTCCGCCAACCGCGACGAGGACGTGTTCGCCGACCCCAACACGTTCGATGTGAGCCGCGACCCCAACAAGCACCTGTCCTTCGGCTACGGCGTTCACTTCTGCCTCGGCGCATCGCTGGCCCGAATGGAGATGAACAGCTTCTTCTCCGAGCTGATCCCGCGCATCAAGACGATCGAACTCGCCGGGGAGCCGCAATTGATGGCGACGACGTTCGTCGGCGGACTCAAGCACCTGCCGATCCGGGTGGAGTTGAAGGACTGATCGCCTAGCCTCGGAAGAACTCAGCGGCGCGGTGCGCGAGCATCGCGATGGTGGCGTGCGGTCCGCGGCCGGGAATCCGGGGAAGCACCGAACCGTCCACCACCGAGAGTCCCCGCACACCGCGAACCTCGCAGCGAGGATCGACGACAGCGTGTTCGTCGGAGTCGCCCCCTATCGGCGCCGTGCCGCACAGATGCTGCGACGTCGACCACGCCGGTGGACTCAACACGGTTGTGCCACCGAGCATCTCGACGACGCCGTCGCAGCCGGCGCGCAGCACGGCGACGTCGGTGGGTTCGCTGTCATATCGGTGCTCGATCAAGGGCGCCCGCGCCGGATCAGCTGAGGTCAGCGACACCCGGCCGTGCGCGAGGGGCCGCATCAGCGCCACGCCGACCGCCGGTGGGCCACCTCCGAACCCGGTTGTGTAAGGCCGGATTTCGAGATCGCCGGTGACCAGTACCGCTTCCAGCACGGGCCGTCCGACCTCGGATTGCCAGTCGGTATGCATCAGCCACTCCGGGTGGTCCCGGCACCGCTGCCCCACCGGAAGATCAACGACAACAGGGATTCCGTTGGCGCGCAGGTCGTCGGCGGGACCGACACCGGAAAGCATCAGCAGGTGGGCCGATCCGATCGCACCGGCGGACAGCACCACGCGGTCGGCGTGGAGCCGAACCCGACCGCTCGGGCCGACGGCGTCGACCCCGACCGCTTGACCACGCGCGATGGCGAGGCCGGTGACGCGGGTGCCGGTGAGCACGCTGAGGTTGGGACGACCGAGTGCGGGTTCGAGGAAGGCAGCGCCGGGACCGTTACGAAACCCGTCGATGATGTTCAACGGGACGGCCGCCACCCCGGGCGGGGCATTGACGCCGACGGGTTCGGCGTTGAGGTCGGGCAGCCAGCGGTATCCGGCAATGCCGGCCGATTCGAGAAATGTCGTTGTACCGCTGCCGAACTCGGTGGTCCGCCGGACGTCGATCCGGTCCTCGACGGCACGGTAGTGCTCGACTACCTCGGCCCAGGACCATCCGGGGACGGCCGGCGCCTCGAAGTCCGCCGGCAACGCCCGGCAGAAATAGCCGCCGTTCACCGCGCCGGAACCGCCCAGACACGAGCCACGAACCACCTCGGCCGTGCGGTGCGGGTGGGATGTCAGGGCGGTCCGGTAGCGGCGGACCACCGGGCTGTCCGGACCGATCGGCAGCCGTAGACCGTCGGCGGTCAGCGACCGGATCGCCGGAAGGTCAAGGCCCGGACCCGATTCCACCACCGTGACCCGACAAGCCTGATCTGCCGAGAGTCGCTCGGCCAGGATCGATCCGGCGCTGCCCGCGCCGACGATGAGAATGTCGCAGCCGGCGGTCACGGCCTGATGTCGGGTCGTAACGGCAGCAGCGTCCGCTGTCTCAGGGCGCCAGCCCACAGCCCGGTTCCGTAGGCGAGATCGTCGAGGCGCTTGAGAAGCAGGTACCCGAGCGGCCCGATCGGTCCGGCCTGGGAGTCGCCCGCAGCTGTGCGACCGCTCCAGCCGTGGACGGCGTCAACCGCGGCGGCGGCCAGAACGGCACGGCGCAAGCGCCGCGACGCCAGCGCGCCACCGAGCGCGGCCGGCCAGTAGCTGCGACACAGCGTGGACGACAACTGAACTGCGCCGGCGCCGAGACCGCCCAGCACCAGCCGCGTCACTTCTGCCGGCCCCGGATCGCCGACCTTTCCGGCACGCGCCGACCGGACCACCCTGCGACCGTACTGCCCGGCGCAGACCAGGCCGACCAGCAAACCCGCGCGGGTGCCCGAGGCCGCTGCCAGCCATGCCAGCAGGCTCCACCGCGGCATCACCAGTGCCGCCGTCTTGTCGGGATGCCGAAGCGCCAGGGGTGCTGCGGAGGTGCCGTAGAAGCAGCGCCGGGAGAGCCATTCCATCGGCCTGCTGCGGTGCTCGTGAGCGACCTGCGCGACCGGCTCGTACCGCAGCCGGAAGCCCGCGTCCGCGAGCCGCCAGCAGAGGTCGACATCCTCTCCGGCGGAGAGTTTTTCGTCGAAGCCCCCGACTTCGCGAATCGCTCTGCGGCGGCAGACGATCGCCGCACTGGGCACGTAGGACACCATGCCGTAGGGCACCACCGGAGCTTCGCGCTGCCCGAGGTCCAGCGACGAATGCGACGCCTCATAGCGATGTACCAGGCCGTCCGGCCCAGGCAGAGCGACGATCCGCGGAGCCACCAACCCCACGGCCGGGTCGCAGAAGTGGCCCAGCAGCGCCTCGAGCCAGCCGCGCCGCGGCACGACGTCGGAATCCAGGAACGCGACGAAATCGGTGTCACACGAAGCCAACCCGGTGTTACGGGCCGCCGCGGGTCCCCGGCTGACATCGTGACGGTGCACCGTCACCTCGTCTGGTGCGCCCGCCAGCCGGCCGGCGTCGACCGGGATCGCCGACCCGTCGTCGACCACGACGACCCGCAACCCGCGCAGGGACGCCACCAGCCGGCCGAGCCCGGGGGCGTTGTCCCGCACCGGAATAACGACGGTGACATCCCGGTGGGACGGCCCGCCGGCTGGGCGCGGGTGCGCGACGGTAGCGTCGAGCAGGGTGCGAGCCAGCTGCGCGGTCGTGGCGTCACGCACCTCGAGTCTGCCTCCCGGGACGGCGAGGAGCCGCTGCGCGGTCGGAGACAGTCGCAGAATGCGCCGCGGCGACCCCCCCAGAAGGGCTGCCCCGGAATCCAGGATCTTGACGCTCCGGTCGATCTGAACAGCGAAGCCGTCGGGCAGCACAGGAGCGCTCACACGAGCATCCCGTCGGCTGCGGGGTTCCACCGCCCGATGCGCTGCCGGCACCCGGTGACCATTTCCGCGACGATGCGGGCGCCCTCCTCCCGGCTCGCCGTCGTCGGATCGCCGAGGACTCCGACCGCGCTGACCGCCCTGATCCCGCCACTGCGAAGCAGGGGCATCAACTCCCGCAACGGTGCGACATTCCCCGAGCCCAGCAGTTCATTCCTCACCAGATGCGGAGAAAGATGCAGTAGTACCGAGGTTTCGGTGTGACCGGCGTGGGCGTCGGAGCCTGCTACCGAGCATGAACACCACGCCGTATCGCGGCCTTCAGAGCGCAGCAGGGCGACCGCCGCCCGCAGCGCGTCCAGATTGCCGCCGTGGCCGTTGACGAACACCACACGGTCGGCCCAGTGACAGGCCGACCGCCCGTATTCCACCAGCACGGCCGTCAAGGCCGTCGTGCCGATGGAGACCGTGCCCGGAAAGTCCTGATGCTCGCCGGAGGCGCCGTACGGGATCGCAGGCGCCACCAGGAAGGTGTCGGGGTTCGTGGCGGCCATCGCACGGGCGACGGCGGTGGCGATCCTGGTGTCGGTGTCCAACGGAAGGTGCGGGCCGTGCTGCTCGGTGGAACCTACCGGGACCAGCAGTGTGCGCAACTGCTCGACAAGATCGCCGGACGCGCACTCTCCCAGTTCGCCTAAGCCGGCCTCCGCCATCACAGGCTCGGCCGGTCAGCCGGGAACGCCGAGTGCCCGGGTGAAGCCGGGCGGCACCAGAACATCCTCCGGGCCCAGTTCGTGCACCGAGGATTTGGCCAGACCGCGCAGCGCCGAGTCGATTCCACCCTGCATGATGTCGAGGACGTTCTCCACGCCGGCCTGCCCCGCGGCCGCGAGCCCCCACAGGTACGCCCGGCCGATCATCACGGCGCGGGCGCCCAGAGCGAGAGCCTTGACGACGTCGCTGCCCCGCCGGACCCCGCCGTCGAGGAGCACCTCGATCTCATCCCCCACCGCTTGGGCGATGGCCGGCAACGCCCGGATGGTCGCCGGTGTGCTGTCCAGGTTGTTGCCGCCGTGGTTCGATACCGAGATCGCCGAAACACCTGCGTCCACAGCACGTTTGGCGTCGTCCACCCGCATCACGCCCTTGAGCATGAACGGCCCTCCCCAGAGCTCGCGCAGCCACGCGATGTCTTCCCAGGTGGGTGCCGGGGTGCCCATCCACTCGCCGTAAGCCTCGAAGAAGGGCGGCCCCGCATCGCCGCGGCCGGCCTGATTGGGGACGGTGAGGGCCGGGGGGCGAAAGGTCTTGGCCCACTGAAGGAACCAGGACGGCCTGACGATGCCCTGGGGAGACATCTTGATCGCGGTCAGCATGTCCATCTTCTGGGGGATCTTCGGACTGCCCCAGTCCCTGCCGTGCGAGAAACTCCAGTCGGTGGTGACGATGAGGCCGACCGCACCTGCGGCGCGGGCGCGTTCGGCCCGGGCGGCGATGGCGTCGCGCCCGCCCAGCCAGTAGATCTGGAAGAACGTCTTGGGATTGACGGCGACGACCTCTTCAATCGGCTTGCTGGCCATCGACGACAGCCCCATCGCGATGCCGCGGGCGGCGGCCGCCCGCGCGACGGCTACCTCGCCGTCGGGATGCACGGCCTGTACGCCGGTCGGAGAGATGAGGACCGGCATCGAGATGTCCTGTCCCATCACCGTGGTGGCCAGGTCCCGCTTGTCGGTCGCACCGATCACGTGCGGCGCGAATCCGATCTCGCCGAACGCCTCGACGTTGTCGGAGTAGGTGACCCCCTTCTCGCTGCCTGCCAGCAGCGCGGCGTACACGCCTTTGGGCAGCCGCTTCTTGGCGCGCTGCTGCGCCACGGCGACGGTTTCGAACCAGGTGTCACGGGCCATCTAGATCGGGCTTTCGTTGCAGGGCTTGGCGGGTGGTCGGGCGGGAGTCAGGGCGGGTGGCCGGGCCAGAGTCAGTGGAACGGCGCGGGAGTGGTCGACGCGGGGGCGCGGTTTGTCGCGGTGTGCGGCCAGGGCCGGGGCGCCGTGCCCCACCACGCACTCCGGATCGGGTCCGTCGATGGGAAGACCGGTGAAGAACTTGGCGGCCATGCAACCACCGCGGCAGGCGTCGTAATGAGAGCATCCCGAGCACGCCCCCGCCGACTGCGGGCTACGCAGTTCGGCGAACAGCGCCGAGTCGCGCCACACCGCCCCAAAACCCCTTCCGGACAGCACGTTTCCGGCCAGGAACCGATCGTGGATCGCGAAGGGGCACGCATAGACATCGCCCACAGGATCGATCAGGCAGACCACCCGACCGGCGCCGCAGAGATTCAGCCCGGCCAGCGCACCGGGCGCACCGAGTCCGGACAGATGGAAGAACGAGTCACCGGTGAGCACCCGCTCGCCGTGGTCGACGAGCCAGTGGTAGAGCCCGACCTGCTGCTCGGCGGTGGGATGCAGCTCGTCCCAGACATCGGCACCACGGCCCGAGGGCCGCAACCGGGTGATTCTCAGCGTGGCTCCGTAGCGATCGGCCAGGGCCGCGAAGTCGTCGAGTTGGGTGACGTTGTGGCGCGTCACCACCACCGAGATTTTCGGCCCGGAAAAGCCTGCGGCAGCGAGGTTTTCCAACGCGCGCACAGCCATGGCGAACGAACCCGGTCCGCGGACCGCGTCGTTGACCTCGGCCGTCGCTCCGTCCAGCGAGATCTGGACGTCGACGTAATCACTGCCGGCCAGCCTCGCGGCAACCTCGGGCGTGATCCGAATCCCGTTGGTGGAGAACTTGACTCCAACATGGTGAGCGGTGGCGTAGTCGACCAGTTCCCAGAAGTCGGGGCGCACGGTGGGCTCGCCGCCGCCGATGTTGACGTAGAAGACCTGCATCCGCTCGAGTTCGTCGATGATGCCCTTGCACTGCTCGGTGGACAGCTCGCGCGGGTCGCGTCTGCCCGACGAGGACAGGCAGTGCACGCACGCCAGGTTGCAGGCGTAGGTCAACTCCCAGGTCAGACAGATCGGAGCATCCAAGCCGCGTTCGAACTGCTCGACGAGGCTGGGTACGGGCGCAACGGCGGTCATCCGCAAGCTCCTGGGATCAGCATGTTCGAGGCGGCCAGCACACCCAGGGCGTGCAGGTACGGTGCCTCGCCGCCGGGTTCCACCCCGGCGGAGGCCAGCGCCGAGCGCGCATCGGGATGGTCGGCCAGCGATTCCACCACGGTCAGAATGGTCCTGTTCTTCAGGAACGACAGCCGGCGGGTGCCGAAGTGGTAGAGCAACGCACCGAACGGCTCAGGCCGAATCGATACCTGCGGATGAAGACGCCAGCGCAGCGCCGGGTCGAAATCGGACCCTGCGGCAGCGCGGGCGGGCACGGTCAGTAGACCCCGCACATACCGTCGATGGACACCTCTTCGACCAGTGTCTCGGTGACCAACTCGGCGGCCCCGTCCGCGACGGTGTTCTCGTTCTCCATGACTGTCGCCCTTCGTTTCGACGATTCGCCCGCACCCGGGCCCCAGGACCGTCAGAATATGGCATTGAGTGCCGAAAAAGAAGAGGAATGCCGATGTCGATCAGTCAAGCCGGTGAGGCTCGGGTCGGACGCCGGCGATCGACCAACTGCGACCACATCGCCGACGTCGCGCTCGATCTGTTCTCCACCTACGGGTTCGGGGAAGTGAGCGTGGACGACGTCGCGCTGGCGGCCGGAATCGCTCGCCGCACCCTGTTCCGCTACTACGCCTCCAAGAACGCGATCCCGTGGGGAGACTTCGATGCCCACCTACGGCATTTCGCGGACCTGCTCGACGACAGCGACCCCGCGGTCCCGCTGCGGACGGCACTGCGCGCGGCCCTATTGGACTTCAATACCTTCGACGACGCCGAGGCGCCCAGGCACCGGCAGCGGATGCGGGTGATCCTGCAGACCGAGGAACTCCAGGCGTATTCGATGACGATGTACGCGGGCTGGCGAAACGTGGTGGCGGACTTCGTCGCCCGGCGCAGCGGCACCGAGGCCGGCGACCTGATGCCGCAGACGGTGGCCTGGCTGATGCTCGGTGTCGCGCTGTCCGCCTACGAACACTGGCTCTCCCACGAGGGCGTGCCGCTGCGCCGTGCACTCGGCGACGCGTTCGACGCCGTGGCCGACGGCCTGCCCTGAACCCGCCGTCGGGTTAGAGCACCTCGCCGATCGGCGCGCCCGCGGCGATTTTGGCGCGGGCCTTCATCACCTTGCCCGGCATACCGCCGCCCACCACGCCGACCAGAACGCCGTCGCGTTCGTAGTAGGCCAGGAACTTCCGGCCGTCGTCCTCCACGAGATGAACGACATCGGTGGCGTGGGGTTCGCCGAGGCACTGGATCTTGACGTCGTACTGGTCGCTCCAGAAATATGCCACCGGCGCCGATGCCGGGGGCTCCTGCCCGAGCAGCGCCGGCACCAGCACCCTGGCCTGTTCGGCGACGTTGCTCCAGTGCTCGGCGCGAACCTGGCGGCCGGCGTGATCCCGCCACGACGCCACGTCGCCCAGCGCCCAGACGTGTGGCGCACTGGTGCGGCCCACCTCGTCGCAACGCACCCCGTTGTCGAGAGCGACACCGCTGCTCTCCAGCCAATCGGTGGCCGGACGCGACCCGATGCCGATCACCACCAGATCGGCATCGACGATGCCGCCGTCGCTCAACACCACCGCCTCCACCCGGTCGGAACCTCGCACCTCGGCCAGCCCGGTGCCGGTGCGGAGGTCGACGCCCTCGGCGCGGTGCAGACGTGCGACGAGTTCGCCGATGCGCTCCCCGAGCACGCCGGCCAATGGGGCCGGCTGGGGTTCGACCAGCACCACCTCGACACCGAGGGCGCGCAGGCTGGCCGCCACCTCGCACCCGATGAAGCCGGCGCCGACGATTACCGCCCGGTGCGCGGTGGCGGCCTGCCGGCGCAGCGCCAGCGCCTCGTCGGCTGAACGCAACGCCCCCACTCCGGGCAGTTCGGGCAGCGCTGGAAGACGCCTGGGCACGAGGCCGGTGGCGATCACCAGATCGTCGTAGCCCAGCACGGCCCCGTCGGCCAGCGTGACGGTCCGGGCCTCGGTGTCCAGGGCGGCGGCCGGCACGCCCAATCGCAGCGCGATGTCGTTGTCGGCGTAGAACTCCGCGGGCCTCAGCAGCACGTCGTGGATACCCTTCGCGCTGTCCTGCAGCACGTCCTTGGACAGCGGCGGACGATCGTAGGGCAGGTGCACCTCGTCGCCGACGATGGTCACCGGTCCGCCGAAACCGGCCTTACGCAACTGCTCGGCAGTCCGGGTGGCGGCCAGGCCGCCGCCGACGATCACCACACCGTGGGTACTCACGAGGTGTTCATACACGATCGTCGCCGTGCGGTTCGACGGGGCGGTTGATCGGTTCGCGAGCGCGCCGGCAGCAGCGGGCCGATAATTCATCGATGACCGCACCACCGTCGGTACCCACCCTCACCGAGCAGATGCTGCGAAGGCGCCCGGTCATCGGCGCGCCCGTGGCCCACGGCGCCTCGGACCACCTCGAGCGCTCGATCGGCACCTTCCAGCTGACCATGTTCGGCGTCGGCGCCACCGTCGGCACCGGCATCTTCTTCGTCCTCTCGCAGGCGGTGCCCGAGACCGGACCGAGCGTCATCATCTCGTTCCTGATCGCCGGACTGGCCGCCGGCCTGGCAGCGATCTGCTATGCCGAATTAGCCTCTGCGGTACCGGTTTCCGGCTCGACCTACTCCTACGCCTACACCACTCTCGGCGAAGTCGTCGCGATGGGTGTGGCTGCCTGCCTGCTGCTGGAGTACGGCGTCTCCACCGCGGCGGTCGCCGTGGGCTGGAGCCAGTACGTCAACAAACTGCTGGACAACTTCTTCGGGCACAGCATCCCGCAGGCGCTGTCGGCCGCGCCCTGGGACGAGGAGCCGGGCATCGTCAACCTGCCCGCCGTGGTGCTGGTCTTCCTGTGCGCTTTCCTGCTGATCCGCGGCGCCAGTGAGTCGGCGAAGGTCAACGCGGTCATGGTGATCATCAAACTCAGTGTCTTGGTGATGTTCGCCGTCATCGCGTTCACCGCCTTCGACGCCGACAGGTTCGCCGACTTCGCCCCGTTCGGCGTCGCCGGAATCGGCTCTGGTGCCGCCACGATCTTCTTCTCCTACATTGGACTGGATGCGGTGTCGACCGCGGGCGACGAGGTGAAGGATCCGCAGAAGACCATGCCGCGAGCCCTGATCGCGGCACTGATCACCGTCACCGCCGTCTATCTGCTGGTGGCGGTCGCGGCCCTCGGCGCCCAGGCCTGGGGCGACTTCAAGGGCCAGAAAGCAGGCTTGGCAATGATTCTGGACAACGTGACCGGGGCCCACTACTGGGGCACCGTACTGGCGGCGGGCGCGGTGATCTCGATCTTCTCGGTCACCCTGGTAACGCTGTACGGCCAGACCCGCATCCTGTTCGCAATGGGCCGCGACGGCCTGCTCCCTGCAGCGTTCGCGAGGGTCAATCCAACGTCGATGACGCCGGTGACCAACACCATCATCGTCGCGTGCGTGGTGGCGTTCCTTGCCGGTGTGATCCCCCTGGACTACCTGGCCGACATGGTGTCGATCGGGACCCTGGTGGCGTTCATCGTGGTGTCGATCGGGGTGGTGATCCTGCGCAGACGGGAACCCGATCTGCCCCGCGGCTTCAAGGTCCCCGGCTATCCGGTGACGCCGGTGCTGTCGGTCATCGCGTGCCTGTACATCCTGTACAGCCTGCACTGGTACACCTGGTTGGCCTTCGGAGCCTGGGTGTCGGTGTTCCTGACGTTCTACTTCGTCTGGGGCCGCCACAACAGCGCCCTCAACGGCCGAATGCCGAGCGCCTCGGCGGCCGCGAATCTCGACGACGTCACGATCATCCATCCGCCGGCGGACCCGTCATGACCATCGTCGTCGGTTACCTGGCAGGCAAAAGCGGTGCGGCACCGCTGCACCTCGCGATCGAGATCGCCCGATCCATGGAGACCTCGATGACGGTGGCCACCGTCGTCCCCAAACCCTGGACCACGCCGTCGCCGGCCCGGATCGACGCCGAGTACGCGCAGTGGGCCGACCAACTCGCCGCGGACTCCGCCCGGGAAGCCCAGCGATACCTGGCAGCGCTGCCCTACGAGATCGAGGTCAACTATCACAGCCACGCGCACCGGTCGGTCTCCGGCGGGCTGATCGCCGTCGTCGAGGAACTCGGCGCCCAGATGCTGGTGCTGGGTTCCTCGTCCAACGGCCAGCTGGGGCAGGTCGTGGTGGGGTCGACGGCCGACCGGTTGCTGCACTCCGCACCGGTGCCGGTTGCGCTTTCCCCACGCGGCTACCGCGGTACCCGCACCGGCCTGCTGACAAAGATCACCTGCGGCTATCCCGGCACCCCGGAGGCGGCGGACGTCGTTCGCCGGGTCGCGGCTCTCGCGCAGGAACTCCGGGTCCCGCTGCGGGTCATCACCTTCGCCGTCCGCGGGCGCACCATGTACCCGCCCGAGATCGGACTGCACGCCGAGGATTCGATCCTGGCGGCCTGGGAGCACCAGGCGCAGGCCATGCTGCACCAGTTGCGCGCCGACGCCGTGGTCGGCGAGGACGTCGAACTGCAGGTGGTGAGCGGCAACGGCTGGGACCAGGCGCTCGACGACGCGGAGTGGCGGGACGGCGAGATCCTCGCGCTGGGAACCTCACCCGCCGGGAACCTCGCCAGGGTCTTCCTGGGCTCCCGGGGGACGAAGATCCTGCGGGTGAGCCCGGTGCCGGTTCTGGTGCTCCCGGGTTAGCGGCTCAGTACTTCATCACGCCGCGGTCGATGGCGATCTGGGATCCGGAGATCAACCCCGAACCGTCTCCGGCCAGCCACGCGACGACGTCGGCGGCCTGCTCGGCGGACATGAAGTCGGTGAGCTTGGCTTCCTCATGGGCAGTCGAGCCCTGCTTCACCGGTTGATAGGGCATCGGCGCGAAGCTGTGCAGATAACTCGGGTGCGCCCCGAGAACGCCGAGCATGGCCTCGTTGAGGATCATCGGGGTGGCGATCGAATAGGGGTGGATCGAGTTGACCCGGATGCCGTACTCCCCCAACTCGAGCGCGAGCGTGTTGGTCATCGACGTCAGCCCGTGTTTGGCGGCCGCGTAATGCCCGTTGCCGGGGGTGGCCTTCAATCCGGCCGACGAGCTCACGATGATGATGGATCCGCCGTGGCCCGCGTCGATCATCGCCGGGATGGCGGCCCGGAGGGTCCGCCAGGTACCGGTGAGATTCACGTCGATCACGGAGTTCCACTGCTCGTCGGTGAGCTCCCACAGCCGGCCCCAACTCAGGACGCCGGCATTGGCCACCAGGATGTCGAGCCGGCCGAACCGCGCGATCGTGTCGGCGACGAGTTGCCGAACCGCCGCGTCGTCGCGGGTATCGACCTCGCGGGCCAGCACCTCGGCGCCCTCGGCTTCGACCAGCCGTACCGTCTCCTGAAGGTCCTCCGGGGTGGCCGCCGCGTACGGGACGCTGTCGGATACCCGCGCACAGATATCACTGACGACGACGTCGGCGCCCTCGCGTGCCAGCCGCACCGCGTAGGCGCGGCCCTGGCCGCGAGCAGCTCCGGTGACGAATGCGACTCGTCCGTTCAGTGCGCCGCCCGATCGGCCCATGCCACGTCCTTTCCCCAAGCCGACGCAAGGCTAGCAGGAAAACTGGAACCTGTTTCAGTCTGCCTAGAGGTCGGCGAGGATCTGCTGACGCTTGGTGGCGTACTCGGCCTCGGTGACCGCACCGGTGGCACGCAGGGTCTCGAGTTCCTGCAATCGCTGCGAGACGGTCGGGGCCGGCGAAACCAGCGGCATGACCGGCGGCGGTGACGCCGGCGCCGGCGCGGCTCCCGCGCCCGCGTCGGCCCCCGCCCGCCGGACGATATCCATGATCTGCTGGCGCACAACAGGATTCGACCGGATGTCGATGGCACCGCTGATCGGGATGCGGTTGGCATGCAGCACCATCAGGATGTCCATCAGGGGGCCGGCCTTACCCGTCAGGTCGTACGTCCGGTTGTCGGAGTCGAGGGTGAACTCGGCCGGAACCACGCCGGCGACCAATGCGCTTGCATTCCAGTCGATCTCGTACTTCTGTGTGCCGGGCTCGACCAGAGCGACCAGTTTGTGCGCGTTGAGGATCTGCATCCGGGTGGGGCTGGCCGTCATGGTCTGCTGGGTGTCGAAACCCGGAAAGCCGGGGACCTCGATGTGCAGATTCACCTTGATCATCTGCTGATCGTTGACGAACACCGGGGTGTCGGAGATCCCGGTGACCCGGGCCGCCACCAGCACTCCCTGCTCGGTGAGACGCTGGTGCCTGACTTCTGCCTTGGCTCCGGCGTTGGCCAGCCACAGTGCGGCCAGCACGTCGGCGGCCGTCACGAACAGCCCGACCCAGAACATCCATTGGATGTAGGGCCGCGCCATCGGACCGAGGGCGAAATAGACGATCAGGAAGATCGGTCCGACCAGTCCGCCGAAGAGCAACACCGAACCTTGCGCTCTGAGATAGCGGCCCAGCATCGTCAGTATCCGGCGCGGACGGGGCTGCCCATCGACGGCAGGTCCACCACCGGCGGTGGCGCCGGCTGGTAGGACATGTCCGGCGGTGCGGGGAATTCCGGCAGGCCGATCGAGGCGGGCGGGACGAGCCCGCCGGGGATGGCGCGCACCGCCGCGCTCAACGCCAGCACCTGCGCAGGGGTGAGCGGCGGTGGAAGCTGCCCCGGATCGAGCTGGCCGAGGGCCATGAACTGGTCCGACAGCGTCTGGCCCAGCGTAGGCAGCCCGGACATGTCGGGCGCCGGCCATTGCGGCTGGCCTTCGGCGTCCGTGGGCAGGGCGTTGATGGAATCCCTCAGCTGATCCAGGGTTTCCCGGCCGTTGTCGGAGTACGCGGAATACATGGCCATGTCGCCCGCCCACGCCGCAGCGGACTCCAGGGCGCTGGAGACCGCACCGGGCACCTGGTCGCCGAGGGACCCGAGCAGGTTGGGCACTTGGGGGTTGGCCTGACCGGCCATCAGCGGCGACAACAACGCGGCCCAGTCGATGGCCGGCGGCGCGAAGGTCGGGAAGCCGGGAACCGATCCGGGGACGAAGGCGGGCACCGCGCCGGCCGACCGGTTGGGAAGGACCGCCGAGTTCGGCCTGGCCGATGTACCGCCGAACAATTCGGCGGTGAGCCCCTTGGGCAGCGACGGGGAAGCCGACTGAGCCGACGTCGACAGCGGGCTGGGTTCGGGTGACGGAGACTGGCTCGACGGCTGAATCGGGGCGAGCGCGCCGTTGCGCTGGGAGCCACCGGAATGGGTGACGATCAGCGCGCCAGCCACCGACGCGGCGACCAGGGCCGTCGTCCCGACGAGCCAGGCTCGCCGCCGAGCGTTCACCACGTCTCCGAACCGGCCACGAAAACTGACTCTAGCACTGGTTTTCCAACCCACGGGAAACGCAAAAGCGGCGCCCGCCGAGTGACGGGCGCCGCCTTTGGCAGCAGGTCGAAGACCCAACTTACGTGATGATCGTCCTACTTGATGATCTTGGTCACGCGGCCGGCGCCGACGGTGCGGCCACCCTCACGGATGGCGAACCGCAGGCCCTCGTCCATGGCGACCGGCTGGATCAGCTTCACCGAGATGTCGGTGTTGTCGCCGGGCATGACCATCTCCGTACCCTCCGGCAGAGTGACAACGCCGGTCACGTCGGTGGTGCGGAAGTAGAACTGCGGACGGTAGTTGTTGAAGA
>CAYTOD010000045.1:0-36741 GCA_964439315.1 uncultured Mycobacterium sp.
CGGTGCGCAGGATGATCGCCACCTCGCTGACGATGCGATCGCGCGGCACCACGATGTGCACACCCTTGGACGCGCGCACCCGGAACCGGCCGCGCTGGCGGGAGAGCGCCTGGATCTCGTCGGTCCAGACTCCGGTGGCATTGATGACGACGTGGCCGCGCACCTCGGTGGTCTCGCCGTTCTCCGAATCACGCACCGTCACACCGACCACCCGGTCGCCCTCGGTCAGCATCGAGACCACCTGGGTGGAGTTGCGCACCACCGCGCCGTAGTGCGCCGCCGTCCGGGCGACGGTCATGGTGTGGCGGGCGTCGTCGACCACGGTGTCGTAGTAGCGGATGCCGCCGATGAGGGAGTTGCGCTTGAGGCCGGGGGCCAGGCGCAGTGCGGCCGAGCGGGTCAGATGCTTCTGGGCGGGAACGGATTTCGCGCCGCCCAACTGGTCGTAGAGGAAGATGCCCGCGGCGATGTAGGGCCGCTCCCACACCCGGTGGGTCAGCGGAAACAGGAACGGCAGCGGCTTGACCAGATGCGGGGCCAGGGTGGTCAGCGAGAGCTCGCGCTCGTGCAGCGCCTCGCGGACCAGGCCGAACTCCAGCTGCTCGAGATAGCGCAGGCCGCCGTGGAACATCTTCGAGCTGCGACTGGACGTTCCGGAGGCGAAGTCGCGGGCCTCGACCAGGGCGACGCTCAACCCCCGGGTGGCCGCGTCCAGCGCGGCGCCGGCGCCCACCACACCGCCCCCGATCACCACGACGTCGAACTGCTCGCTGCCCAGCCGCTCCCAGGCCTCGGCGCGCTGGTCGGGTCCCAGGAAGGTTTGCCCGGCGGGGGGCCGCAGTATGGGGTCGTTCACAGACATGGTCGAGAGGCTACTCGTCAATCCAGGTCGTCATGCGCCATTAACCGGCGGGCCGCCTCGACGATGGAACCGGACAGCGACGGGTACACCGACAGGGTCTGGGCCAGGTCGGTGACCGAGATCCGATTCTGCACCGCCAGCGCGATCGGCAAGATCAGTTCGGAGGCGATGGGCGCCACGACCACCCCGCCGATCACCACACCGGTGGCCGGCCGGCAGAAGATCTTCACGAAGCCCTTGCGCAGCAACAGCATCTTGGCGCGGGCGTTGGTGCTCAACGGCAGCGTCAGGGTGCGGGCCGGGACCGCGCCGCTGTCGATCGCCGACTGCGGCACCCCGACGGCGCCGATCTCCGGGCGGGTGAAGGTGGCCGAGGCGACGGTCCGCAACCGGATCGGGGCGACTCCCTCGCCCAGTGCGTGATACATGGCGATTCGGCCCTGCATGGCCGCCACCGACGCCAGCGGTAGCAGGCCCGTGCAGTCCCCCGCCGCGTAGATGCCCGGCGCCGGCGTCCGCGACACCCGGTCCACCGGGATGTAGCCACCCGGGTTCAACTCGACGCCGACCCGCTCCAACCCGAGGCCCGCGGTGTTGGGCACCGAGCCCACCGTCATCAGTGCGTGGCTGCCGTCCACCGTGCGCCCGTCGGCCATCGTGACCCGCACCCCGGAGCCGGTGCGCTGCACCGACTGCGCGCGGGCGTTCTTCACCAGGGTCACACCGCGCTCGGCGAACACCTCCTCGAGCACCGCGGCGGCGTCGCTGTCCTCGTGCGGCAGGATCTGGTCGCGGCTGGCCACCACCGTCACCGGCACGCCGAGTTCGGTGTAGGCGTTGCAGAACTCCGCCCCGGTCACCCCGGAGCCGACGATCACCAGATGCTTCGGCAGTTCGGTGAGGTCGTAGACCTGCCGCCAGTTCAGGATTCGCTCGCCGTCCGGTTCGGCGCCGGGAAGCACCCGCGGGCTCGCCCCGGTGGCGATCAGGACTACATCGGCCTCGATCGTCCGTTTGGCGCCGTCCGGGCTGGTCACCTCGACGCGATGGTGGGCCATCCCCGGCATGCTGTCGATCAGGGTGCCGCGGCCGGCCATCACGGCGACTTTGTGGGCGAGCAACTGCGCGCCGATGTCGGCGGATTGTGAGCGCCCCAGCGTCTTGGCGCGGTTGTTGATCTGCGACAGCGAGATCTTCGCGTCGTCGACGGCGATCGAGAATCCCAGGCCCTCGGCCCGTCGCAGTTCCGTGCGGACGGCGGTGGAGGCGATGAACGCCTTGGACGGCACGCAGTCGAACAACACACATCCGCCGCCGATGCCGTCGCTGTCCACCACCGTCACTTCGGCACCGCGGGCGGCCGCGACCAGCGCCGCCTCGTATCCGGCCGGACCTCCGCCGATGATCACGATCCGCTTGATGTTGGGGGGCGCCACGCGCTCAATCTAAGCGCAAAACTCACAGGTCGGCAGGCCGGGAAAGAGCCGAACCTCTACGCTTGCCCAGTGCCGCTCTACGCCGCCTACGGGTCGAACATGGATCCCGAGCAGATGCTTCAGCGGGCGCCGCATTCCCCGATGGCCGGCACCGGCTGGCTCTACGGCTGGCGGCTGACTTTCGCCGGCGAGGACATCGGCTGGGAGGGGGCGCTGGCCACCCTCGTGGAGGACGTCACCTCCCGGGTCTTTGTGGTGCTCTACGACGTGACGTCCGCGGACGAAGAGATCATGGACCGCTGGGAGGGCTCCGAGCTCGGCCTGCACAAGAAGATCCGTTGCCGCATCGTGCGGGAGTCCTCGGACACCACCACCGATCCGGTGCTGGCCTGGCTGTACGTCGTCGACGCCTGGGAGGGCGGACTGCCGTCGGCCCGCTATCTGGGGGTGATGTCCGACGCCGCCGAGGTCGCCGGGGCGCCCGCCGACTACGTGCACGACATCCGCACCAGGCCGGCCCGAAACATCGGGCCGGGCCCGGGCGAATAGTTCGTCTTACTCGCTGGCGCCGACAGCCCCGATCGGCCCACCTCCGCCGATCACCCTGCCGCAGCCGCTGGGACCGGCGATGGGGGGCATCGGACTGCCGGTGTGGACCACACACTTCATCGGCTGGTAAACCATGCCGGCGAAGGGGGCGTTGATCCAGGCCACGTTCCAGCGTGTGCCGTCGCCATAGCTTGCGCCCTCGCAGTAGCCGCCCCACTGGTTGGACGTACCGCCACCGGGACACCAATTGGCGGCCGGGATCGGCACGAACACGTCGTACGGCGCGGGCGCCGGGGCCGGCATCGCAGCGCTGGGCGCCGCCATCCCGAGCGCGCCACCCACCGCGAGGCCGGTGGCCACGAACGCACGAACTGTGCGCTGACGGAATCGGGCAAGAGCAGAACTGGTCATGATGTGTACCTCCTTGTCAGGGACCGGCTTTTCCGGTGCTGACCCGACATTGCCGCACTGCGGAGGGTGATTCTGTCGGCGTAAAAGGCCTTCTTACTGATGACCCGCCGTCCTCAACCTGTAGGACAGCGACGGGGGACGTCAGCGAGTGCGCTGAGCGAATTCCCAAGCGTCGGAGACGATCTCATCGATTCCGGTCCGGACGGGCTGCCATCCGAGATCGCGGACCGAGAGCTCGCTGGAAGCGATCAGCACGGCCGGGTCGCCGGGCCGCCGCGCCACCGTGCGGACGGCGATCGGACGGCCGGTCACCCGTCGGCACGCGTCGATGACCTCCAGCACGCTGAATCCGGTTCCATTGCCCAGGTTGTAGATCGAGTGCACACCGGGCGCAGAGTGTTCCAGCGCCAGCAGGTGCGCGTCGGCGAGGTCGCGGACGTGGATGTAGTCCCGAACGCAGGTGCCGTCGGCGGTCGGCCAGTCGTCGCCGAAAACCAGGATCTCGTCGCGCCGGCCGGCGGCCACCTGCAGCACCAGCGGAATGAGATGGGTCTCGACCGCATGCCGTTCGCCGAGCCCGTCATACGCACCGGCCACGTTGAAGTAGCGCAGGCTGGTGGCGGCCAGGCCGTAGGCACGCGCATAGGACGTGATCGCGTGGTCGATCGCGAGTTTCGTTGCCCCGTAGGCGTTTGTCGGCCGGGTGGGCGCACCCTCGGTGATGGGCACCGTCTCGGGTTCGCCGTAGACGGCCGCCGTCGAGGAGAACACCAGCCGTGGCGTGCCGGCTTCCAGCATCGCCTGGAGCAGATTCAGGGTTTTGACCACGTTGCCGTACCAGTACAGCTGGGGATCCTCCACCGACTCGCCGACCAGTGACTTGGCGGCGAAGTGCAGCACCCCGTCGAAGGCGCCGTCGGGCAGCAGCCTACGGGCGGCGTCGGCGATGTCGGCCTCGACGAAGTCGGCTCCCTCGGGTACCGCATCGGCGTTACCGGTCGACAGGTCGTCGACGACGGTCACCTGATGACCCTGCTGCAGAAGCACTTTCGCGCAGACGCTGCCGACGTAACCGGCCCCGCCGGTCACCATCAGTTTCACGCGAACTCCACCGAATGTGCGACGGCGTTGACCAGTACCCGCACCCCGATGGCCAGCGCGCGCTCGTCGAGGTCGAACGTCGGCTGATGCAGGTCCAGTTGCGGGCCCACCCCGTCCCAGACGCCGAGTCGGGCCATCGCCCCCGGAACGTCCTCGAGATACCAGGAGAAATCCTCGCCGCCACCGGACTGCCTCGTCTCGGCGAGTGCCTCCGGACCGACCTCCTCGATGGCATGGGTCATGATCTGGGTTGAGCGCTCCTCGTTGACCACCGGCGGAACACCCCGGTGGTACTGCAGCGAGTGCTCGATACCCAGCGGCGCCAGCAGACCCGAAACTGTCTCGCGGACAAGACTTTCCATCCCCAGCCAGGCCTGCCTGCTGGCGGTGCGCACGGTTCCGGACAGCGTGCCGATCTGCGGAATGGCGTTGGCGGCGACCCCGGCGTTCGCCGCGCCCCACACCATCACCGTGCAGTCGCGAGGGTCGATGCGACGAGACAGGACACCGGGCAGCCCGGTGATGACGGCACCCATGCCGTAGACCAGATCGGAGGTCAGGTGCGGGCGCGAGGTGTGCCCACCGGCCGAGTGCAGGGTGATCTCGATGGAGTCGGCCGCCGAGGTGATCGGCCCGGCGATGATCGCGATCCGGCCGACCTCCAATCGAGGATCGCAGTGCAGGGCGAAGATCCGCGACACCCCGGTCAACGCACCGGCGGCGATCGCATCCAGCGCACCACCGGGCATCAACTCCTCGGCGGGCTGGAAGATCAGCCGAACCGCCAGCGGCAGTTCGGGCACCCTCGCCAATGCCGTTGCGGCGCCGAGCAGCATCGCGGTGTGCGCGTCGTGGCCGCAGGCGTGGGCGACACCGGGAACGGTCGAGGCGTACGGAGCGCCGGTCCGCTCGGCCATCGGCAGCGCATCCATGTCGGCACGCAACGCGATGCGCGGCGCATGCTGCGGTCCCAGATCGCAGACCAGGCCGGTGCCACCGGGCAGAGCCTTCGGGTTCAGTCCCGCGTCCACCAGCCGATCGGCGACGAACTGCGTCGTCGCGAACTCCTGCCGCCCCAACTCGGGGTGGCGGTGGATGTGGCGCCGCCAGGCGACGAGGTCGTCGAAGTGGGCGGCCAGCCACGACTCGGCGGTGTCGGCCAACGGCATCGGGTCAGTATCTCACCGGGCGCTAGCGCGGCCCGAATTGGCGGTCCCCCGCGTCTCCGAGCCCGGGCACGATGTAGGCGTCCTCGTTGAGCCCGTCGTCGATGGTGGCGGTGAACAACCGGATCTCGGGAGCGGCTTTCTCCAGGGCGGCAATGCCTTCCGGCGCACACACCACACAGACGACGGTGATGTCGACGGCACCGCGATTGCACAGCAGTTCGATGGTGTACGCCATCGACCCACCGGTCGCCAGCATCGGATCGAGCACCATCACCGGCCAGGTGCGCAAGTCGGCGGGCAGCGACTCCAGGTAAGGCACCGGCTCGCGGGTGTCCTCGTTGCGCGCGACGCCGACGAACCCGACCCGCGCCTCCGGGATCAGCGCGTGCGCCTGGTCGACCATGCCCAGCCCGGCGCGCAGCACCGGGACCAGCAACGGCGGCTTGGCCAGCCTGCTGCCGATGGTGTCCATCAGCGGGGTGCGGACCCTGATCGGTTCGCTCGGCGCGTCCCGGGTGGCCTCGTAGACGAGCATGTGGGTGAGGTCGCGCAGCGCCGCGCGGAATCCCGCGTTGTCGGTGCGTTCGTCGCGCAGGGTGGTCAACCGGGCGGCGGCCAGCGGGTGATCGACGACATGCACATCCATGAGCACAAACTGTAGGTCGTTAGGCTGTCCGCCATGGCTGCACAGCTCGTACCGGTCCGACTGAGTCTCACCAACGGCGACGTCTACACCCTCTGGGCGCCGCGCTGGCGCGATGCCGGCGACGAGTGGGAGGGATTCCTCGGCAAGGACGACGATCTCTTCGCCTTCGAGTCGGTGGCCGACCTGGCCGCCTTCGTCCGGACCGACACCGACAACGACCTCGCCGACCATCCGGCCTGGGCCAAATTGACCAAGGCCAACGCCCACAAGCTCGAACCCGCCGACATCGGGCAGGCAGACCTGGTCGGGCTCGAAGCCCTGCTGGCCGACAAGCCCACCGAGGAGTCCGTCGACGCGCTGGCGAACACGCTGGCCGTGGTTTCGTCGATCGGCCAGGTCTGCGAGTTGCCCACGATCACCAGGTTCTTCAACGGCAACCCCAACCTCGGCTGGGTGACCGGCGGCGTCGAACAGTTCAGCGGCCGCGCCGGACGTAAACGCTGGGAGACCATCGGCGAGATCGTCAGCCGCGGCTGGGACGGTGTGATCTCGGCCGTCGACGACATCGTCACCACCCCGGAGGTCGACGCCAAGGCCTCCGCACTCGCCACCGCCGAACTCGACGAGCCGTTCGAGGACGACGAGGAGGATCTGCTGGACGACGAGCTGCTCGCGGCCGACGAGGACGAGGACGGCGAGACGGTGGTCGCAGCCGCGGGCGCCCGGGCCGCCGGCGACTCCGTGACCCTCGGCGGCGATGCGGACTTCTGGGAGAACGTCGGCATCGACCCGGTCCGGGTGATGGTCGGCGGCAGCACGTTATACACGCTGCGCTGCTACTTGGACGACAAGCCCGTCTTCCTCGGCCGCAATGGCCGGATCAGTGTGTTCCCCTCGGAGCGCACGCTGGCCCGCTACCTGGCCGACGAGCACGACCACGACCTGTCCGATCTGAGCTCCTACGAGGACATCCGCACCGCCGCGACCGACGGGTCACTACGGATCTCCGTGACCGACGACAACATCTACGTGCTCAACGGCCTGGTCGACGATGTCGCCGACGGACCCGAGGGCATCGACCGCGACCAGCTGGCGCTAGCGGTGGAGTTCGTCCGCGACGTCGGGGTGTACTCGGAGGAGGACACCGTCGACCGGCTGCTGGCCGACGACACCGCGATCGGCGGGCTGGCGGACTATGTGCTCGAACCCGACTCCACCAGCCGCCCCAACGGCCCGTACGCCTCGGCCGTCAAGGAGTGGGAGGAGATCGAGCGGTTCGTCGAGTCCCGGCTCCGGCGCGAGTAGCCGGCCCACAGGGGGGTACATGATCGCGCTGTGCTCTGCACACCGTGCGCCGGACCGCTCCGTTCTGCGCAGTCCGGGCGGATTCAGCTGGTTCTACGTCGATCTCGTCGACGATCGCGGCGGCGGCGCAACCATCATCTGGTCGTGGGGGCTGCCGTTCCTGCCGGGCTACGCCAACGCTGCCCGCACCGGACGGCCGGAACTTCCCATCGACCGCCCCAGCGTCAACGTCGTGGTGTACGGCGGCGGCCGCGAGCGGTTCTACCTGCTCTCCGAGTTGGCCCCGGACCAGTGCGCGTGGGGCGACGACGGTCGCTCCTGGCGCCTCGGCGACAGCACTTTCACCTGGACCGACAGCGCGGGTCGCGCACCGACCCGCACACTGGAGGCCGACCTCGATCTGGCGCTGCCCACCGGCGGACGGGCCGTCGGTCAGTTGCGCCTCGCGGGGCCGCTGCGCCGGGACCCGGCCGGGCATCGGGACGAGTCCGCGGCCGACGCGGCGTGCACGCACGTGTGGTCACCGCTGGTCGCCGCCACTCGCGGAACTTTCGAACTGCAGACACCCGCCGGCGAGCTGAGGGTCGACGGACGCGCCTACCACGACCGCAACAGCGCCGAGCAGCCGCTGGACCAGCTAGGGATCGACAGCTGGTGGTGGGGCCGCCTCGCACTTCCGGGCCGGGACCTGATCTTCTACCGTCTCGTCCCCTCGGCGCCCGGGGCAGCGACACGCGACCTCGTCGTCGAGATGACCGCCGACGGGGCGTGCCGAGTCCGCGAGGACGCCGGACTGCGGGTCGATCGGGTGCGTCGCAACACCTGGGGACTGCGCTGGCCGAGCCGGGTCACCTTCACCGATCCGGACGGCCGCCCGGCCGTGGTCGAGGTCAGCGCCGTGCTCGACAACGGGCCGTTCTACCAGCGCTACCTCCTGCAGGGCCGAGTCGGCGGGGAAACCGGGTACGGACTCGGCGAGAATCTGGTGCCCGACCGGGTGGACACCGGCCTGTTGCGCCCCCTGGTGCGGATGCGGGTCCACCGGACCGAGGGGCCGAACTCGATGTGGTTGCCGCTGTTCTCCGGCGACAGCGAAGGACGGTTGCGCCGACTGCTGGGCCTGCCCGGGGAAGTGCGAGCGTGAGAGCGCCGTTCGCACTGCTTGCCGTACCCGCCCTGATCCCACTGAGCCTGGTCGCGTTCAACGCGCTGTTCTGGACGAGGGGCCGCGCCCTGCCCGACGCCGGGCGCGCCGCACCCGGCGGTGTCAGCGTGCTGATCCCGGCGCGCGACGAGGCCGACAACATCGAGCGCTGCGTTCGGGCGGCCGACGCCGCCCGCGGCCCGATCGTCGAGATCATCGTCTACGACGACGGTTCCACCGACGGCACCGCCGAGGTTCTCGAGCGACTGCATGCCGAACTCCCCCGGCTGACGGTCCTGCGCGGCGGCGATCTGCCCGCGGGCTGGGTCGGCAAGGCCCATGCGCTGGACCGGCTCACCGCCGCGGCGTCCGGCGAGGTTCTGCTCAACATCGACGCCGACGTCACGCTGGGTCCCGACGGAGTGCTGCGGTTGCTCTCACTGCTCGGCACCCCGGCCGAGGTGCCGGGAGGGCTGGCTGCCGCCGTGGTGACCGCGGTACCGCGGCAACGCACCGGGGGGCTCGCCGAGCGGCTGATGATCCCGCTGCTGCACCTGTCCTACGTCGCCTGGCTGCCGATGCCGCTGATCCACCGGACCCGCGACCCCCGGGTACTGGCGGCCAACGGTCAGCTGCTGATGGTTCGCCGTTCGGCGCTGGAGGCCGTGGGCGGCTGGGCACACGTGCGCACGGCACTGGTCGACGACATGGCGCTGTGCCGCGCGGTCAAACAGAGCGGACGACGGGTGGTCTTCGCCGACGGCGACCAGATGGCCGAGTGCCGCATGTATCCCGACGGCGCCGCACTGTGGCGCGGGTTCGCCAAGAACTTCTACGAGGGCATCGGCGGACGGCCTCTGGCGCTGGCCGTCGTGCTGGCCTTGCACCTGCTGTTCTTCGTCGTGCCGTATGTGGCCCTGCCGATCGCCGTGCTGCTCGGCGCCACCCGCGTGGCCGCCGCGGCCGCCGTCGGGGTCGGCGCGAACGTCGCCCTGCGCACGATCATGGCGGTCCGCTACCGGCACACCCCGCTCAGCGTGCTGCTGCATCCAGTGGCCGTGCTGGCGATGATGGGGGTGCTGCTGGACAGCTTCCGGTGGAGCCGCCGCGGCGACATCCGCTGGCGGGGGCGCTCCTACCCCGCTCGCGCCGAACGGGAGGCGGTGTGAGCGATCGGGCGGCTCTGGCCCGGGCCGGGGACGCCCGCCGGCCCGCGGTCCTGCGACTGGCCCGCCGCTACACGCGCCACCGGGTCGCGCGGTCCCTGGACGGGCTCTGGGTGGCCGGGCTCGACGAGGCGCGGGCCGCACTGGCCGACCGTCCGCTGATCTTCGCGCCCAACCACGTCGCCTGGTGGGACACCCTGCTGCTGGTGATGCTCGACCAGGCCCTCGGCGGCGTGAGCTGGGCGGCCATGGATGCCCGGAATCTTCAGAAGCTGCCCTTCCTGGGCTGGATCGGCGCGCTGCCACTGGACCGCAGCAGCCCGGAGGGGGCCCGGGAGTGCCTGCGCGCCTGCGCCGATCTGCTGGACCGCCCCGGCCGGGCGCTGTGGATGTTTCCCCAGGGTCGCCAGCGGCCCGCCCATCTGCGTCCGCTCGACCTCAAACCCGGTCTGGTGACCCTGCACGCGCACAACCCCGTCGACGTGGTGGCGGTGAGTCTCGACTACGTGTTCCTCGAAACCGACCGGCCGGCCGCGGTGGTGCGGTTCTCCGCGCCGATCCCCGCGGCCTCCGTCGATACCGGCACCCTGCTGCCCGCCGTCGAGCAGGCACTCCTGGACGGGCTGGCCGCCATCGACGTCGCGGCCATCGCGGCCACCGACGGCGGGCGCGCCCGGCACCACCCCGACGATCCGCTGCCCGGCTTCGTCCCCCTCGTCCGCCCGGGTGGGTTGTTCGGCGCTCACCACCGGGGACCTCGTGGCGACTGACCGCCCCGCCGAAGTCCTGGTGGTCGGCGCCGGCATCGGCGGGCTGGCCGCCGCACTGGCACTGGCCGCGCGCGGGTTGCCGGTGCGGGTGCTCGAGGCCGGCCCGCGGCCCGGCGGCAAGGCCGGTGTCGTCGAACTGGACGGCGTCGTCGTCGACACCGGTCCCAGCGTGCTCACCCTCCCGGAGGTCTTCGGCCGGCTGTTCGCCCGGGCGGGTCTGCGTTTCGAGGACATGGTCGGCCTGCGCGCCCTGGACCCGGGCTTCCGGTACCGCTACCCCGACGGGTGCGTGATCGAGGTCGCGCACGACCCGCAGGACACGCTGGCCCGGGTCCGCTCGACGCTGGGCCCCCGGGCCGAAGCCGAACTGGCCTCGTTCCTGGACTACAGCCGCCGGATCTGGGACGCGGCCGCTCCCAATTTCGTGCTGGGCCCGGCACCGACCTGGGCGGCGATGGCGGGACTGGCGCTGCGCCGGCCGCGCGCGCTGCTGGCCGTCGACCCGATGCGCCGGATGGCCGGCGGGATCGACCGCCATATCCGCGAGCCCCACCTGCGAACGCTGCTGCGCCGCTATGCCACCTACAACGGCAGCGACCCCCGGCGCGCGCCCGCCACCCTCAACTGCATCGCCCACGTCGAACTGGCGCTCGGCGGCTTCGGCATCGAGGGCGGCATCCATGCTCTGGTGGATGCGCTGGTCGAGGCCATCGGTTCCCGCGGCGGGGTGATCGAGTGCGGCACGGCGGTCGAGCGCGTGCTGGTGGAGTCGGGCACCGCGGTCGGTGTCGCACTGGCTGGCGGCGGTCAGCGGAGGGGCCGCGCGGTGGTGGTGAACGCCGACGTGGGATGGTTGCGCGACGGCGCCCTGCCGGAGGCCGCGCGGCACCTGCCGGCGGCGGCGACGCCGTCGATGTCGGGGTGGACCGGCGTACTGCGGGCCGCCCGCCGAGTCGACCGGTTCCCGCACGAGGTGCTGTTCCCGGCCGACTACGACGCCGAGTTCGCCGACATCGTCGACCGCGACCGCCCACCCGCGGAACCGACGGTGTACCTGTGCGCCCAGGAGCGCTGTCACGGCATCACCGGATGGGCGGACGCCGAACCGGTGTTCGTGATGACCAACGCGCCCGCCGAACCCGCGGCCGGAACGAGCGCACCGGAGACCTGGGGAACCCTGGAAACAGTTGTGCAGCAACGGCTTCGAGACGCAGAACTGTGGGCAGACGGGGACTCCCTGATGTGGCGGCGCACCCCGACCGAACTGGCCGCCGAATTCCCCGGGAGCCGCGGCGCCATCTACGGCGCGGCCAGCAATGACCCGCTGGCGGCCTTCAAGCGGCCACCCAACCGGGTACGCGGGATCCCCGGGCTCTACCTCGCCTCGGGAAGCGCCCACCCCGGAGGCGGGCTGCCGATGGTCGCGCTGTCCGGACTGGCCGCCGCCGACTGCCTGAGTGCCGACCTGAACCTGAACAACCACGCCGGCCCGGCGGCTTACCCGACGAGCACCGCGTAACGCGGTTTGATGACCTCGTCGATGATCGCCAGCCGTTCGTCGAAGTGGATGAACGCCGACTTCATCGCGTTGACCGTGAACCGCTCCAGATCGCTCCACCCGTAGCCGAACGTCTCGACCAGCTGCGCCATCTCCCGGGTCATGGTGGTGTCGCTCATCAGCCGGTTGTCGGTGTTGACCGTCACCCGGAAACGCAAGCGTGCCAACAGGTCGAAGGGGTGCTTGTCGATGCTGGGCACCGCGCCGGTCTGGATGTTGGACGTCGGGCACATCTCCAGCGGGATCCGCTTGTCCCGGACGATCGCCGCCACCCGCCCCAGTTCGTACGAGCCGTCGGGAAGCTCCTCGATGTCGTCGACGATGCGGACGCCATGGCCCAGCCGATCGGCGCCGCAGAAGGCCAGCGCCTCGTGGATGGACGGCAATCCGAACGCCTCCCCGGCGTGGATGGTGAAGCGGGCGTTGTTGGCTCGCATGTATTCGAACGCGTCGAGGTGCCGCGACGGCGGGTTACCGGCCTCCGCGCCGGCGATGTCGAACCCGACAACACCGGAGTCGCGGAACCGGATCGCCAATTCGGCGATGTCCCGCGAGCGCGCCGCATGGCGCATGGCCGTCACCAGGCAGCGCACCACGATGGCGCGCCCCCGGGCTGCCGCGGCCGCCTCCCCGTCGGCGAAACCGGCCAGCACGGCGTCGACCACGTCGTCCATCGACAGGCCGCCGGAGAGGTGCAGTTCGGGCGCGAAGCGCACCTCGGCGTACACGACGTTGTCGGCGGCGAGGTCCTCCACGCATTCCAGCGCCACCCGGTGCAGCGCCTCGGGTGTCTGCATCACCGCGACGGTGTGGGCGAACGGTTCCAGGTAGCGCACCAGTGAACCGCTGTGCGCGGCTTTGCGGAACCACTCCGCGAGCCCGGCCGGATCGGTACTCGGCAGACCTTCGTAGCCGATCTGGCCGGCGATGTCGATCACCGTCGACGGCCGCAGTCCGCCGTCGAGGTGATCGTGCAGCAACGCCTTCGGCGCCCGGCGGATCGTCTCCGGGTTCAGCGGTGTCGTCATCGGGTCCATTCTGCCGCTCCGGGGCGGCACGCTTTAGAGTCACGGCTGAAATCCGAGGGAGGCTTGATGAACTCAGCGGCGCCGGCGCGACGCCGGGGGACCCACCGCGGCGATCCCGGCACCTGGTCGTGGGTTCTGCACCGCATCACCGGCGCGGCCGTCTTCTTCTTCCTGTTCGTCCACGTCCTGAACACCGCCCTGGTCCGGGTCAGCCCGCAGGCCTACAACCAGGTGGTCGAGCTGTACAAGACCCCGCTGGTCGGGGTGCTCGATCTGGTGCTGGTGGCCTGCGTGCTCTTCCACGCGCTCAACGGGGTGCGGGTCATGCTGATCGACCTGTGGTGGCAGGGCCCGCGCTACCAGCGGCCGATGCTGTGGGCGGTCGCTTCGCTCTGGCTGGTGGCGATGGCGCCGGTCGCCGTCGTGATCGGCACGCACATCGTCGAGCGACTCCGGTGATCGAGAATCCGCGCGCCCCGCGCCGTCGGGCGGAAGGGATCAACGCCGAGCAGTACGCGTGGCTGTTCATGCCCATCTCCGGAGCGATCCTGATCGTCCTGGCACTCGGCCACCTGTTCGTCGGGCTGCTGTGGCAGGGCGGCGTCGACCGGATCGACTTCAATTACATCGCACAGCGCTGGGCGTCGCCGATGTGGCGAACCTGGGACCTGGCGCTGCTCTGGCTGGCACAGCTGCACGGCGGCAACGGCATGCGCACGATCATCGACGACTACGCCCGTAGGAAGTCCACCCGCGTGGCACTGACCACGTTGCTGGCAATCTCGATGCTCACGGTGCTCGCCGTCGGCACCTACACCGTGGTGACGTTCAACCCGGACATCCAATCGGGGCGTTGAAAGGCGTAAATCCTTAAGGAACCGTACGCTCGTCACAGACTTGCGCCCAAGCGCGAGTCCGTGCGGTCAACGGTCAAGGAGCGGCCATGAGCAAAGGTGAACTCACCGTCGAGAAGCCCTCGGGAGGCGTGGACAGCAAAGGCCTCAAGGGCGGCGCGCTGGGACTGCTCTCCAGTGTGGTGGTCGGCATGGCCTCCACCGCCCCGGCCTACTCTCTGGCCGCCAGCCTCGGACTGATCGTCGCCAGCGGCGGCGCGCTGCTCGCCGGTGTCAAAGCGCCGGCGATCATCCTGATGGCGTTCATCCCGATGTGGATGATCGCGGTCGCCTACCAGGAACTCAACAAGGCCGAACCGGACTGCGGCACGACATTCACCTGGGCCTCAAGGGCTTTCGGTCCGATCGTCGGCTGGATGGGCGGCTGGGGCATCATCGCCGCCGACGTGATCGTGATGGCCAACCTGGCCCAGATCGCCGGCTCGTACTCGTTCACCCTCGTCGGCGCATCGGATCTAGCCGAGAGCACGTTCTGGTCCACGGTGGCCGGCGTCATCTGGATCATCGTGATGACCTACATCTGTTATCGCGGCATCGAGGTGTCCGCCCGCTTGCAGTACGCCCTGCTGGGCATCGAGCTCGTCGTGCTGATCGCCTTCGCCGCGGTCGCGCTGTTCAAGGTCTACACCAACCAGGCCGAGTCCTACTCCCTCAAGCCGTCCATCGACTGGTTCTGGCCGGCCGGACTGGACTTCTCCACCGTGATCGCCCCGGCCCTGCTGACCGCGCTGTTCATCTACTGGGGCTGGGACACCGCGGTGGCCTGCAACGAGGAGTCCGACGATCCCGGCACCACCCCGGGCCGCGCCGCCGTCATCTCGACCTTCCTGCTGCTGGCCACCTACGCCACGGTGTCGGTGGCGACCATCGCCTTCGCCGGCGTCGGCGACGAAGGCGTCGGCCTGGGCAACCAGGACAACGCCGACGACGTGTTCGCCGCGGTCGGCCACGATCTGTTCGGCGACAGCGTCCTGGGCAAGATCGGGCTGATGCTGCTGGCCGCGTCGATCCTCACGTCGGCCTCGGCATCCACCCAGACCACGATCCTGCCGACGGCCCGGACCACCCTGTCGATGGGCGTCTACAAGGCGCTGCCGAGCTCGTTCGCCAAGATCCACCGCAAGTACCTGACGCCCACCACCTCGACGATCGCCATGGGTGCGGTGTCGATCCTGTTCTACCTGCTGTTCACCCTGGTCAGCCCGAACCTGCTGACCGCGCTGATCGGTTCGGTGGGCCTGATGATCGCGTTCTACTACGGACTGACCGGGTTCGCCTGCGTGTGGTTCTACCGCAAGGACCTGACCAAGTCCGCCCGCGATCTGATGATGCGCGGCGTGGTTCCCCTGCTCGGCGCGCTCATCCTCACCGCGGTGTTCGTCTACGGCCTGATCCAGTACGCCAAGCCCGACTGGCTCACCGACGACGACGGCAACAACGTCACGATCTTCGGGTACGGCGCCGTCGCCGTGGTGGGCGTCGGGGCGCTGGCGCTCGGCCTGGTGGTGATGGCCATCTGGTGGGTCACCTCGCCGCCCTTCTTCCACGGCCTCACCCTGTCCCGGCGGTCCAGCGCCGACCTGATCCTGGAGCCGACCGGCGACTTCGAGCCGACCCTGGGTCTGCCCGACTCCGGGGACGTGCCCACGGTGATCGCTCCGGACCTGTCCAACCTGCCGCCGGGCGAGACCGCGATCAACCCGGAGACCGGCGAGGAATTCACCAAGCAGTAGATGCGCAGACTGCTGGTCGCGCTGTGGGCGGTGTCGGCCGTCCTCGGCGCCGGGATCGCCCGGGCCCACGACGACGCGCCGCCCACACCGCCGTCGCAGTGGCCGCCGGGCGGTCGGGGCGGGCCGTGCTCACCGCGCTGCTGGCCGCCAAGGCTGCCGCCTCCGCCGCCCGGCGAGGAGGCTCCGGTCTTCGGAAATCCATGGCCGCCACCCGGTTTGGGGGGTACCCGGTTCTCGCCATGCCCGGCACCGCCACCGCCGCCACCCGGCCAGCCCTACCCGCCACCGCCACCACCCCCATCGGCATGGCCGCCATGCGGCTTGGGGGGTGAGTGCTTCCCGGGCGGCGCCCTTCCCCCGGGCTGGTACTAGCGGAGCGTGAATATCGTCCGGTGCCAACCCTTTTCGGCTACACCGGTGATGTCGCTCATCACATGCTTGATGGTCAGGTACTCCTCGAAGGAGTAGTCCGACATGTCCTTGCCGAACCCGGAGGCCCCCAGCCCGCCGTGCGGCATCTCGCTGATGATCGGGATGTGGTCGTTGATCCACACGCAACCGGCCTTGATCTCACGCGACGCACGCTGGGCGCGATACACGTCGCGGGTCCAGGCCGAGGCGGCCAGCCCATAGTCGGTGTCGTTGGCCTGGCGCAGGGCGTCATCATCCCCGGCGTGACGGCGCACGGTCAGCACCGGCCCGAAGATCTCGTCGCGGTAGACCTCGGAGTCCTCGGCGACGTCGGCGATCAGGGTCGGAAGATAGAAGGCGCCGGGCAGGTCCGGTGCCTTGCCGCCGGCGACGATGCGCCCACCCTGCCCCGGTGCCCGGGCGACCATGGCAGCGACCTTCTCGCGGTGCGCCACCGAAATCAGAGGACCGAGGTCGGTGTCGGGGTCCCGGGGATCGCCGACGACAACCTTGCCCATCACCTCGGCCACCCCGGCGACGAAGTCGTCGTAGAGGTTGGCCGCCACGATGGCCCGGGTGGCGGCCGTACAGTCCTGTCCGGAGTTGATCAGGGCCGCGGCCACCGCCCCCTGCACCGCCGCGTCGAGGTCGGCATCGTCGAACACGACGAAGGGTGCCTTGCCGCCGAGTTCGAGTTGGGTGCGGTGACCGTGAACGGCGGCCGCCGCCATGACTTTCCGGCCCACTGCCGTGGATCCGGTGAAGGTGACGACGTCGACGTCCGCGTGGCCGGCGAGCGCCGACCCGACGTCGGAGCCCGCGCCGGTGACCACGTTGAGCGCTCCGTCGGGCAGGCCGGCCTCCTTGGCGAGCCGGGCCAGCGTGAGCGTGGTCAGCGGGGTCAGTTCAGCCGGTTTGATCACCACGGTGCAGCCCGCGGCCAACGCCGGAATGACCTTCCACACCGCCATCTGCAGCGGGTAGTTCCACGGGGCGATGGTGGCGACGACACCGACGGCCTCGCGCCGGATCGAGGAGGTGTGGTCGGCGGAGTACTCCGCGGTGGCCTTGCCCTCCAGATGGCGCGCCGCACCGGCGAAGAAGGCGATGTTGTCGATGCTGCCGGGGACGTCGAACTCGGTAGCCAGTCGCACCGGCTTTCCGGTCTGGCTGACCTCTTCGGCGATGACGTCGGCGGCGTGGGTATCGAGAAGTTCGGCGAGAGAGAACAACACACCCGACCGCTCCGCCGGGGTAGCGGTCGACCATCCCGGCAGCGCACCGCGGGCCGAGGCCACCGCGGCGTCGACGTCGACCGGCGTGGCCAGCGCCAACTCGGCGACTGTGGCTCCGGTAGCGGGGTTGATCACCCGGTGGCGTGCGCCGTCGGTCGTGACAGGTACGCCGTCGATCCAGCTGCTCGCAATCATGGCCCAAAATGCTACGCATTCCGTCGATTCGATTACCCGAAACAACGGAATCCGTGCACAATCAGACGCATGCGCGAATCAGGTGCACCGGCCGGCCGGTTCCCCATGCGCACCGTGGGATCGTCGGTCCAGCTCGACGACACCTCCAAGGCCATCATCGAGAAGTTGCAGCAGGACGGCCGCCGGTCCTACGCCGCGATCGGCAAGTCGGTCGGGCTGTCCGAGGCGGCGGTTCGGCAGCGGGTGCAGCGCCTGGTGGACTCCGGGGTGATGCAGATCGTCGCGGTCACCGATCCGATGCAGCTGGGCTTCACCCGCCAGGCCATGGTCGGCATCCGGTGCCAGGGGGACACGTCCGAAGTCGCCGAACGCCTCGCCGAGATCGACGCCGTCGCCTACGTGGTGCTGACCGCCGGAACCTACGATGCGATCATCGAGGTGGTCTGCGAAGACGACGCCGAGCTGCTCAACCTGCTCAACACCAAGATCCGTGCGGTACCGGGCGTGACGGCCACCGAGACACTCGTCTATTTGAAACTCGTTAAACAACAATACAATTGGGGTACACGATGACATCCGAGAACGGGCTTTCCGAAAAGGCCGACCGGCACCTCTGGGGTCACTTCGCCCGGCACGGCAAGGGCATCACTCCGCCTATCATCACCCGTGGCGACGGCGTGTACATCTGGGACAGCACCGGCAAGCGCTACCTCGACGGCCTCTCCGGACTGTTCACCTGCCAGGTCGGCCACGGCCGCACCGAACTGGCCGAGGCCGCCGCGAAACAGGCTGAGACGCTTGAGTTCTTCCCTCTGTGGTCCTACGCGACCCCGACCGCGATCGAACTCGCCGAGCGCCTGGCGGGATACGCCCCCGGCGATCTGAACAAGGTCTTCTTCACCACCGGCGGCGGAGAGGCCGTCGAGAGCGCCTGGAAACTGGCCAAGCAGTTCTTCAAGCTGACCGGGAAACCCGGGAAGTACAAGGTCATTTCCCGATCCATCGCCTATCACGGCACGCCGCACGGCGCGCTGGCCATCACCGGTCTGCCCACCTTCAAGGTTCCGTTCGAGCCCATCACCCCCGGCGGCTTCCGGGTGCCCAACACCAACTGGTACCGGGCCCCCGAGGGGCACAACACCGACATCAAGGAATTCGGCCAGTGGGCGGCGAACCGCATCGCCGAGGCAATCGAGTTCGAAGGCCCCGATTCGGTGGCCGCGGTCTTCCTCGAGCCGGTGCAGAACGCCGGCGGGTGCTTCCCGCCGCCGCCCGGGTACTTCGAACGCGTCCGCGAGATCTGCGACCACTACGACGTTCTGATGGTCTCCGACGAGACGATCTGCGCGTTCGGCCGGATCGGTTCGATGTTCGCCTGTAACGACTTCAACTACGTCCCGGACATCATCACCACCGCGAAGGGCATGAGTTCGGGGTACTCCCCGATCGGCGCGATGATCGCCTCCGACCGGCTCTTCGAACCGTTCAACGACGGCGTCACCGCGTTCGCCCACGGCTACACCTTCGGCGGCCATCCGGTTTCCGCAGCGGTCGCACTGGCCAACCTCGACATCTTCGAGCGCGAGGGCCTGAACGACCACGTCAAGAACACCGCCCCGGCATTCCGGGCCACCCTGGAGCGGCTGCACGATCTGCCGATCGTCGGCGACGTGCGCGGCGAGGGCTTCTTCTACGGGATCGAACTGGTCAAGGACAAAGAGACCAAGGAGGTGCTCGACGACGAGCTGTCCGAGTGGCTGCTGCGCAGCTTCCTGTCCGTGGAGCTGTTCGAGTCCGGGCTGTACTGCCGCGCCGACGACCGCGGCGACTCGGTGATCCAATTGGCCCCGCCGCTGATCAGCGACCAGGCGGTGTTCGACGAGATCGAGGGAATTCTGCGCCGCGTTCTCACCCAGGCGTGGGATCACCTGCAGACCCGCGGCAGCGCCTGGGCCTGACCGGCCAGTTCGCAACAAAAGCCACAATAACCCCACCAGTCACAGCGCGGCTCCGTCATTTCCGGGGCGCGATCGCCTAGCCTGCCAATCCATGGGCACCACTCGGATCGCTGGGCGTACGTCTGCCCTGGTGGCGGCGCTGTGCCTGGCGGCCGGCCCCGCCCTGGCCTCGGCGGAGCCGAGCGCGCCCCCGGAGGCCAACCCGTGCCCGTACAAGGTGTCGACGCCGCCCGCGGTGGACTCCTCGGAGGTCCCCACCGCCGGTGACCCGCCCCAGCCGCTGGCCGTCCCGACCACGCCGCTGGGCGGCGACGCCCTCGGCGGATGCGGGGTGGTCGCCGCGCCCGGAACGCCGCCGGTGCCCGGCGACGTGTCGGCTGAGGCCTGGCTGGTCGCCGACCTCGACACCGGCGACGTGATCGCGGCCCGCGACCCGCACGGCCGCCACCGCCCGGCCAGCATCATCAAGGTTCTGCTGGCGATGCAGGCCATCAACGAACTCCCGCTGAACAGGGTGATCGAGGGCACCCAGGCCGACGCCGACGCCGAGGGAACCAAGGTGGGCGTCGACGTAGGGGGCCGCTACACCGTCAACGACCTGCTGCACGGCTTGCTCATGCACTCCGGCAACGACGCCGCCCACGCGCTGGCGATGGCGATCGGCGGCTCCGGAGGGCAGGAGCGCAGCGACCCGGGAATGGCCTCCGGAGGGCAGGAGCGCAGCGACCCGGGAATGGCCATGGATGTGGCCATGGCCAAGATCAACACGCTGGCGAACAAGCTCGGCGGTCACGACACCCGGGTGGCCACCCCGTCGGGGCTGGACGGACCGGGCATGAGCACGTCGGCCTACGACATCGGGTTGTTCTACCGGTACGCCTACGCCAACCCGACCTTCAGCGAGATCGTCGGCACCCGCACCTACAACTTCCCCGGTCACCCGGCCAAACCCGGCGAGGACGGCGACCACCCGGGCTACGAGTTGGAGAACGACAACAAGCTGCTGCTCAACTATCCGGGCGCCCTGGGCGGAAAGACCGGATACACCGACGACGCCGGGCAGACTTTCGTGGGCGCCGCCAACCATGACGGCCGCCGTCTGGTCAGCGTGCTACTGAAGGGCAGCCGCGAACCGATCGCGCCCTGGGAACAGGCCGCGCATCTCCTCGACTACGGCTTCGCCACCCCGCTCGGGACGAAGGTCGGATCCCTGATCGAGCCGGACCCGTCGGTCGTCCCGGCGCGGCCAGACACCACCAATGTCGCTGCGCCACCGATACTCTCGGCGAATGCGCTGCCAGTGCGGGTGGGCGTCGCGGTGATCGGATCGATCATCGTGTTCGCGTTGATGCTCGGCGCCCGGTCGGTCAACCTGCGGGAACGGGCGCGCTGACGGGCATCGTCGCGGCCCAGGCAGTGGCGAACAGCACCAACCGCGCGGTGAGGTAGGCGAACACCATCAGGCCGAACACCGGCCCGAAGGTGGTGCCGGCCGGACCGTGCATCACCACCCTGAGATAGATCGAGGCCACCTGCTTGAAGGCCTCGAACACCACCGCCGCAAGCAGTCCGGCGGCCGCCGCGCGACGCATGCTGACCGGCTCGCGCGGCAACCGGGCCATCATCCAGGTGAACATCAGCCAGGCCACCAGGATCGACATCACCACCGAGGCTCCGCGCAGCGCGCCGGCGACGTTCAGCGGCCCGCTGGCCAGCCAGGTAAGCCCGAAGGTGAGCACCGTGGCGATGAACGTCGACACCAGAGCGCTCAGGTCCGAGATCTTGCCGGCCACGAAATCCTGGGTGGACGGGGTGTCGGGGCTCCACATCTGCGTCAGCGCACCCCGCAGATGGTTCATCCAGGTCAAGCCGGCCCACAGCGCCGTGCCCAGACCGATCAGCCCGACCGACGTCCGGGAGTCGATCGCCGCATCCATCAGGCCCAGCAACTGGTTGGCGAAGTCGCCGGTCACGGCCGACTTCACCCGCTTGTCGATCTCAGCCAACAATTCTGGACGGCTGGCGAGCATGAAGCCGACCACCGCGAAACCGACCATCAGCAGCGGGAAGAGCGCGAAAATCGTGTAGTAGGTGACCGCGGCCGCGCAGAAATCACCCTTGGCCAGGTCATAGCGCTGCTGGGCCCGGATGACGTGGTCCAGCCAGGGCAGGCGGGCCCGCAACCGATCGATCCGCTCCGCCACACCCATCAGAGTTCCGGCAGAAATCCCAGGCGCTCGTACACCCGCCCGAGGGTCCGGGCCGAGACCTCCCGGGCGCGCTGCGCCCCCTTTGCGAGGATGGCCTGCAACTCCGCCGGATCGGCCAGCAGTTCGTCCACCCGGGCCTTGATCGGAGTGACGTAGGAGATGACGGCCTCGGCAGTCTCGGACTTCAGATCGCCGTAGCCACGGCCGGCGTAACCGGCCACCAGCACGTCGACCGGGGTTCCGGTGACCGCCGACTGGATGGACAACAGATTGGAGACGCCGGGCTTGGCCTCGGGATCGAACCGGATCTCCCGCTCGCTGTCGGTGACCGCCGAGCGGATCTTCTTGGCCGAGACCTTCGGATCGTCGAGCAGGTTGATCAGCCCCGCGTCGGTGGCCGCCGACTTGCTCATCTTCGCGGTCGGCTCGGCCAGGTCGTAGATCTTGGCGGTCTGCTTGGCGATCATCACCTCCGGCACCACGAAGGTGTCCGGGAACCGGGAGTTGACGCGCTGTGCGACGTCGCGGGCGAGTTCGAGGTGCTGACGCTGGTCCTCCCCCACCGGAACCAGATTGGAGTCGTAGAGCAGCACATCGGCGGCCTGCAGCACCGGATAGGTGAACAGGCCCACCGTGGTGGAGTCCGCACCCTGCTTCTGCGACTTGTCCTTGAACTGCGTCATCCGCGATGCCTGCCCGAAACCGGTGAAACAGCCCAGCACCCAAGCCAATTCGGTGTGCGCCGGCACGTGGCTCTGCACGAAGATGGTCGCCCGGGCCGGGTCGATACCCAGCGCCAGATACTGTGCGGCCGTCACCAGTGTGCGCCGGCGCAGCACCGCCGGATCCTGCGGCACCGTGATGGCGTGCAGGTCGACGACGCAGAAGAACGTCTCGTAGTCATCCTGGAGATCGACCCACTGCTTCACCGCGCCCAGGGCGTTGCCCAGATGGAGCGAATCGGAAGTCGGCTGCACACCGGAGAAAACGACACGGGATTGCTGGTTCATGGTGGGACAATCCTGTCATGCGGAAATTCACAGCGGCCATGGCCGCGGCCTCGGCGGCGTTACTGGCGGCCACGACCATGCTGTCCGGATGTTCCAAGGGAAGCGACGGCGGCGAGAAGCGACCCGTCGGCGCCGCGGTGGTGGTGGTCTCGGGAGGCGATGCCGTCAGCCCCTTCACCACCAACGACCAGGCCTGCGCCACCGGTCTGGCGGCCGGGAACACCGACACCGCGATCCGCGAGTTCCTGATCTCGAAGAAGTACCAGGTGTACACCGCACCGGCGATGAACGGCCGCGGCCAGGTGGTCGACCAGACCGGCTTCGGCGCGTTCGGGGTGTGCCCGGTGACTCTGCCGGAAAACATGACGGTGAACTCCATCGGCAGCATCGACACCGCCGGCGAGCATCTGGCCCGGTTCGTCAACTGGCTGCACAGCGAGAAGGGCGTCACCGAGGTCGACTTCATCGGCCACTCGATGGGCGGCCTGTATTCGCGGGCCGCGATCCGGGTGCTGGCCAGCACCAACGCCCCGGTCAAGGTGCGCTCACTGACCACCATCGGCACGCCGTGGCAGGGGTCATACCTGTCCGACTACGCCAACGATCTGATCCCGATGGCCGAGTGCAAGGGCGACAAGTTCTGCGAGACGGCAATGAAGGACTTCAGACCCGTTGTGCTGCAGAACATGTCGGGATCCGGCCGCGAAGTCAACAAGGCGTTCCTGATGGGCAAGAACGGCTGGAACGAATTCCAGTCCGGGGTGCTGGACAAGATTCCCGTGGTGCTCATCGCGGGCGACAAGTTCAAGCTCCCCGGCCCGGCCAACCCGTCGGTGTGGCCCAATGACGGGATCGTCGCCGAGGAGAGCGCTCTGGCCACCGGGATCGGCGACCCGGTCCTCCCGCACCGGCAGTGCCACAAGTTCGACGACACCCACAGCATCTACGTGTCCAACCAGGCCGGGATGGACTGGAAGACGGCGCTGACGTGGGATCCGCAGGTGCTCGACGTGCTCGACAAGGCCATCCAGGACGCACCGAAGGCGATGGAGAGCCCGAACCGGGAAGGCTGCTGACGATCTAGCGGCCGGCGTCGGCCGGCATCAGCATCCGGACCGCCGCGTCCACGACCGGCTCGAGGTCGGGACCGAGGCTGCCGGCCAGCCACTGCTGGGCCAGTTCTGCCATTGCGCCGGCATACATTGCGGCTCCGACTAGAGCGGCAAGGCGGGCGTCGGCCTGCTGGGTCCCGTCGTTGTCGAGAACAGACTCCCGAACGTACTGCTCGGCGGCCGAGCGTCTCTGGGCGAGAACGGGATTCGTGCGAGCTTCGGTGAACAGAACCTTGCCGCGGCGAGGATCTCGGGAACTGAAGTCGAGCACCGTGCGGATGCCCGCCGCCAAACGGGCACGGGCGTCGGCCATTCCGGAGTCCGCCCCGTCGAGGGTGGCGAGCAGTTCGGCGGCGACCCGGTCGTACACGGCGCCCAGCAGTTCATCGGTGTCGGCGAAGCTCTCGTAGAAGTAGCGGGAGTGCAACTCGCTACGGCGGCACACCGACCTGACCGTGACCGCCGCTTCGCCGCCCTCGCCGAAGAGTTCGTAGGCGGCCTCGACCAGCAAACGTCTGCGTTCGGCGTGCCGGTCGTTCCGGGACAGCCCGGTCCATCTCGAACTGCGCGGCATCCGACAAGGATATCCGCGCGGGGTGTGCTACTTTTGGACACACCCGTAGCCAGTTTGAATCGGATGTTCGCGAGGAGGTGTTCGTGGATCTGATGAGCCGGCCTACCGGACCGCCGCGACGCCAATGGTTGACGCGATCGGTCAACCTGCGATTTGCTGACAGATGCCGCCGACAAGCACCCGGGGATCTTGGCCACCACAGCGGTCCACAACTAACCGGAGGGATTGGCAATGAGCACTGAGATCGGCAGTGATAGCGCATTTAGCTGGGAAAAAGACGACTCGGCGGATCGGGCGCGCAGACCCTCGAGACACCCCTTCGCCTGGCTGGGCACCGGTGCGTTGAGCCTGGGTGTCGGCGCCGCCCTGGTGACCGGACACGGGTTTGCCAATGCCGACACCGGATCAGAGGACGCCTCCGCATCCCGATCCGCGGCCTCGGCTCCGCCATCCAGCGGTGCGGCCGGGCCCTCCAGGACACACGGATCCCCGAGTCGGCGATCGGGCCTCCCGCGACTGGCGGCGAGCAAGCCTGACCGCCCCGCCCCCGTCGCGCGGTCAGACAGCCCGCAGGCCGCTCGAACGGCGAAGCCGCTGCCTCCGCGGGCAAACCCCCCGGCAGTCATGCGGCGGGAACCGCACGCGGCCGCAGCCGCCTCCCCCGCACCTCTGCGGCAGGACGTCACATCGGCCCCGCCCGCAGCGGCGGCGGTGGCGCCCGTCGCCTCTCTCGGCGCGCCGGTCGCCGATGCCGCAGTCACCTCGACGCCGCCGGCGGCAGCCCTGCGCACGCCGCCTCAGGTCCTGCGTCCCCTTCAGAACGTCCTGGGGGCTCTGGGACTCCTGCCCACCAGTCCCACGGCACCGGCCGGCCAACCGCTCAGGGACCTGCTCTGGGGATTGTTCCGCCGCAACGGATCGCAGCCCGGGATGAGCGCGGCCTCGGCAGCCACCTCGGGCAACACGGTGAGCTACAGCGTGGCCAGCGACTGGGGCACCGGCCACACCGCCGCCCTCACCCTGACCGCGGGCCAGTCCGCACTCAACGGCTGGACAGTCGAATTCGACTCCCCCGCAACGATCACCAGCATCTGGAACGGCCAGATCAACAGCCACGTCGGAACCCACTACGTCATCACCAACATGGCCTACAACAGCCAGATCCCCGCCGGCGGCAGCACCTCCTTCGGCTACCAGGCCACCCCCGGCGCCATCGGATCGGCACCCACCAACATCAAGGTCAACGGCATCGCCGTCGCCACCACCACCCCACCGCCAACCACCCCACCGGCCACCACCCCCACCCTCTCCGTCGCCGACCTCACCGTCGCCGAAGGCAACACCGCCACCACCAACGCCAACTTCACCGTCAGCCTCTCCAAGGCCGCCACCACACCGGTCACCGTCGGCTACACCACCGCCAACGGCACCGCCACCGCCGGAACCGACTACACCGCCGGAACCGGCACGCTGACCTTCGCCCCCGGCACCACCACCCAAACCATCGCCGTCAAAGTCCTCGGCGACACCACCGTCGAACCCGACGAAACCTTCACCCTCGCCCTGTCCAACCCCACCGGGGCAACCCTGACCCGCCCCACCGCCACCGCCACCATCACCAACGACGACAAGGCGACCACACCGTCGCCGAGTGCGAACGCGGTGAACTACAGCGTGGCCAGCGACTGGGGCACCGGCCACACCGCCGCCCTCACCCTGACCGCGGGCCAGTCCGCACTCAACGGCTGGACAGTCGAATTCGACTCCCCCGCAACGATCACCAGCATCTGGAACGGCCAGATCAACAGCCACGTCGGAACCCACTACGTCATCACCAACATGGCCTACAACAGCCAGATCCCCGCCGGCGGCAGCACCTCCTTCGGCTACCAGGCCACCCCCGGCGCCATCGGATCGGCACCCACCAACATCAAGGTCAACGGCATCGCCGTCGCCACCACCACCCCACCGCCAACCACCCCACCGGCCACCACCCCCACCCTCTCCGTCGCCGACCTCACCGTCGCCGAAGGCAACACCGCCACCACCAACGCCAACTTCACCGTCAGCCTCTCCAAGGCCGCCACCACACCGGTCACCGTCGGCTACACCACCGCCAACGGCACCGCCACCGCCGGAACCGACTACACCGCCGGAACCGGCACGCTGACCTTCGCCCCCGGCACCACCACCCAAACCATCGCCGTCAAAGTCCTCGGCGACACCACCGTCGAACCCGACGAAACCTTCACCCTCGCCCTGTCCAACCCCACCGGGGCAACCCTGACCCGCCCCACCGCCACCGCCACCATCACCAACGACGACAAGGCCACGACACCGGGCACGGCACCCGGATTGAGCATTTCCGATGCCACCGCGACCGAGCCCGGTTCGGGCGGGATGGCAGCCGGCTATCTCCACACCTCGGGCAATCAGATCCTCGACTCCCAGGGCAAGCCGGTGCAGATCTCCGGAGTCAACTGGTTCGGCGCCGAAGGCTCGAACGGCGTCCCCGACGGCCTGTGGACGCGGAACTACAAGGACATGATCGACCAGATGTCGGCTCAGGGCTTCAACACCATTCGCATCCCGTACTCGAGCCAGATGCTGCACACCAGCTCGGCGCCGTCCGGCATCAACTACGCCGCGAACCCCGATCTGCAAGGCCTGTCCGGACTTCAGGTACTGGACCAGATCGTCAACTACGCCGGCCAGGACGGGATGCGGGTGATCCTCGATCACCACCGCAGCACCGCCGGCGCGGGAACCAGCGAGAACGGTCTCTGGTACAACGCCCAGTACACCGAGGATCAGTGGGTTTCGGACTGGCAGATGCTCGCCACCCGGTACAAGAACAACCCGACGGTGATCGGATTCGATCTGCACAACGAGCCCTACAACGGGACGTGGGGCGGCGGTGGCGCGAACGACTGGGCCCGCGCCGCCGAGCGGGCCGGCAACGCCGTCCTGGCCGTCAATCCGGATCTGCTGGTCTTCGTCGAGGGAGTCGGTTCCTACCAGGGCGACAGCTACTGGTGGGGCGGCGAGCTGAAGGGCGTCAAAGACCGGCCGATCGTCCTGAATGTGGCGAACCACCTGGTCTATTCACCACACGACTATCCGAATTCGGTGTACCCGCAGCCGTGGTTCCAAGGCACGAATTTCGGAGCGGGCCTGCCGGCCGAGTTCCGTCAGGAGTGGGGCTACATCTACGAGAACAACATCGCGCCGATCTACCTGGGCGAGTTCGGGACGAAGTTGACCGACCCCAAGGATTCGGTGTGGTTCGAGGCGATCACCTCCTACCTCTCCGGCGATTTCGACAACAACGGCACCATCGACATCCCGGCCGGGACCGAGGACATGAGCTGGACCTACTGGTCATGGAACCCGAACTCCGGCGACACCGGGGGGATCCTGGCCGATGACTGGACGACGATCAACCAGAACAAGATGGCGTACCTGACCCCGATCGAGTTCACCGGCGGCAGTGCGACGTCGCTGGCCTCGTTCACCGTGAGCCTGAACACGCCGGCTGCCCAAACAGTGACCGTCCAGTACTCGACGTCGCCCGGAACCGCCACCGCGGCAGCGGATTACACCGCCGCTTCGGGAACCGTCACCTTCGCGCCGGGCGAGAGCCGGAAGACCATCTCCGTTGCCGTGAAGCCGGACTCGATCACCGAGAGCAACGAGACTTTCACCGTCATGCTGTCGAACCCGAGTGGAGCCACCCTCACCGACGCGACGGGTGTGGGGACGATCATCGACCGCCCCGCCGCGATGACGGGCACCGGGACCGGCATGCCGACGTCCCCGCCGTCCGGCACAACGACGTCTCCGCCGTCCGGAATGCCGACGTCCCCGCCGTCCGGGATGCCGACGTCACCGTCGGCCGGGAACTACGTCGATCTGATGACGTTCGGCATGTTCAACGGCAGCAGCCACACCGGGATGGACGCCATGGAGGGCGGGCGGACGGCGATCACCACCGAGGCACTGGTCGCCTACAACGACCTTCGCCGGTTCGCCGGCCTGCCGACGTCCAGCCTGACCGACGTCGGAAAGTGGGCGTTCGCCAACAACCTCACCAACAACGCGCAGGCGTGGGGCAATGATCTGCAGGGCGTCGGCCTCTACTACGCGATGCAGGGCGCCAAGGTCGGGTGGATCGCCGACGACAAGTACAACCCCCAGATCGTGGCGGACATCGAGCGGACGGCCAGAACCGGCTCCCCGGACGCGGTGATGGCGATGGTGGCGAAATACGGCCATCCCGGATTCGCCCAGTACCTGATGGACAACGGCTATCAGACCGCCTTCGTCGACACGCTGAAGATGGAACCGCACTACGCGGGGTGGATGCACGATCGCGCGAACGGCCGCCTGCTGATCGACGGCGCGGCGACCGCCCACGACGTCAACCACCTCACCGTGCTGAGCCACGATCAGATGCGGCCGTTCATGAACGACACCTGGGACTGGCCTCAGTGGCCGGCCCTGCAGGTGGCGGACACCAAGGTGATCGAGTACTTCCAGAGCATGGTGGCGCTGGGCAACCCCTTGGGGAAGAACCTGACGGTTCTGGACGGAGCGGCGGCGGTCTGACCGGCCCGCGGTCTCATCGGCCGCGTCGTCTCATCGGCCGCGTCGTCTCATCGGCCGCGTGACCTAACCGAATTCGACGGTCACCGGCGCGTGGTCGGACCAGCGCAGCGCGTAGGCCGGCGGCTTCTCCACCCGGGCGGCCCGGGACCGCGCCGCCAGTGACTCGGTGGCCAGGTGGTAGTCGATCCGCCAGCCGGCGTCGTTGTCGAAAGCCTTTCCCCGCCAGGACCACCAGCTGTACGGGCCTGGCCGGTCGGGGTGGAGCCGGCGGACGACGTCGACCCAGCCCGAGTCCATCAGTTCGGTGAGCCACTGTCGTTCGCCGGGCAGGAAGCCGGACTTCTTGACGTTGGCCTTCCACGCCTTGATGTCGTTCTCGGTGTGAGCGATGTTCCAGTCGCCGCACAGCACCGCGGCGCGACCGTCGGCGGCGAGCTCGGCCATCCGCGCGGCCAGCGCGGCCATGAACCGCTCCTTCTCCGCCTGCTTGTCGGTGCCGGCCTCGCCGGTGTGTACGTAGACGCTGCCGACCGTCGTCCCGTCGGGCAGGTCGGCTTCGAGATAGCGGCCATGATCCTCGAACTCGGTTGCCGCCAAACCGATCCGGACTGCCGCGAACGGGAACCGGCTGAGTACCGCAACTCCGCTGCGACCCTTGAGGTGGGGCTGCGCGTGGGCCAGGTGCCAGCCGCTGTCCGTCGCCGGCGCGAGCGCTTCGGCGAGCTGGTCGTCGTCGGCGCGGGTCTCCTGAAGACAGACGACGTCGGCCGGTGTCCGCGCCAGCCAGTCCAGCAGCCCGAGGTTCTCCTCGGAGCGTTGCCGAACCGCCGCCCGTACACCGTTGACGTTGATGGTGGTGATGATCATCTGGGCATCATCCCGTCTGAGATCCTTTCCGAGATCCACCCTGAGATCTCCTTCTGGGCGCGACATGCTCGTCGCCGCCATCCTTGTGATACCGCCGGTACCGCCTTAGGGTCGGGCGCATGTCCTTGCGGATGCCGATCCACCTCGGTTCGGGCGAGCCGGTCCTGCTGTTGCACCCGTTCATGATGTCGTCCTACGTGTGGCACGACGTAGCGCCCGCCCTCGCCCGAACCGGCCGTTTCGAGGTGTTCGCGCCCACGATGGCCGGCCACAACGGCGGCCCCCGCACCCGGTCCTGGTTCCTGGACACCGCGACGCTGGCCGACCACGTCGAGGCGCAGCTCGACGAACTGGGCTGGGACACCGCGCATATCGTCGGCAACTCGCTGGGCGGGTGGGTGGCCTTCGAACTCGAGCGGCGCGGGCGTGCCCGGACGCTGACCGCGATCGCCCCGGCCGGTGGCTGGCACCGCTGGTCGCCGGTGAAATACGAGATCGTCGGGAAGTTCGTCGCAGGGCTGCCGGTGTGGCTGACCGCACTGGCGTTGCGCCGGTACGCGATGAAACTGCCGGGCGCCAAGGCCGCGGCCAGCGTGCCGATCAGCGCCACCCCGAGGGCGCTGTCCGACGAGGACATGCGCGAGGTCATCGACGACGTCACTCACTGCCGCGCCTACTACCAACTGCTGCTCAAGGCTCTGTTGCTGCCCGGGCTGATGGAACTGGCCGAGACTGACATCCCCACCCACCTGGTGATCTGCGAGAAGGACCGGGTGCTGCCGCACCCACGCTTCACCAACCACTTCCTTCAGCACATCCCCGACATCAGCAAGGTGACCGTGCTCGACAGCGTCGGGCACATCCCGATGTTCGAGGCGCCGCAACTCATCGCCGACCTGATCGTCGCCTGGGTCGACGAGCACCGCCCGCCACTGCGCCAGGCGCCCGCCGGCTAGCTCCCGCTGAGAGCCTCGTCCAGGTTCTCGGCGAGCGTGGCCAGGAACTGCTCGCTGGTCTGGTAGGGCTGATCGGGGCTGATCAGGATGGCCAGGTCCTTGGTCATGTCGCCGCCCTCGACGGTGTGGACGACCACCTCTTCGAGGGTGCGGGCGAACTCGATGACCTCGGGCGTGCCGTCCAGCTTGCCGCGGTGCTCGAGCCCGCGGGTCCACGCGTAGATCGACGCGATCGGGTTGGTCGAGGTGGACTTGCCCTGCTGGTACTGCCGGTAGTGCCGGGTGACCGTGCCGTGCGCGGCCTCGGCCTCGACCGTCTTGCCGTCCGGGGTCATCAGTACCGAGGTCATCAGGCCCAGCGACCCGTAGCCCTGGGCCACGATGTCGGATTCGACGTCGCCGTCGTAGTTCTTGCAGGCCCAGACGTAGCCGCCCTCCCACTTCAGGCAGGAGGCCACCATGTCGTCGATGAGGCGATGCTCGTAGGTGAGTCCGCGGGCGTCGAATTTCTCCTTGAAGTCCTCGTCGAAGATGCGCTGGAACTCGTCCTTGAACATGCCGTCGTAGGCCTTGAGGATGGTGTTCTTCGTCGACAGGTACACCGGATAGTTCTGCTGCAGCGCATAGCTGAACGTCGATCGCGCGAAGTCCTGGATCGACTTCTTGAAGTTGTACATCCCCATGACGACACCGCCGTCCTCGGGAATGTGCACCACCTCGTGCACCATCGGCTCACTGCCGTCGTCGGGGGTGAAGGTCAGAGTCACGGTGCCTGGGCGGTCGACCTTGAAGTTGGTGGCGCGGTACTGATCGCCGAAGGCGTGCCGGCCGATGATGATCGGCTTGGTCCAGCCGGGCACCAGGCGCGGGATGTTGGAGATGACGATCGGGGCCCGGAAGATGGTGCCGCCCAGAATGTTCCGGATGGTCCCGTTGGGCGAGAGCCACATCTTCTTGAGGTTGAACTCTTTGACGCGGGCCTCGTCGGGGGTGATGGTGGCGCATTTGACGCCGACGCCGTGCTTGAGGATGGCGTTGGCGGAGTCGATGGTGACCTGGTCGTCGGTGGCGTCGCGGTTCTCGATGCCCAGGTCGTAGTAGTCCAGGTCGACGTCGAGGTGCGGCAGGATCAGGGTGTCCTTGATGAGCTTCCAGATGATTCGTGTCATCTCGTCGCCGTCGAGCTCGGCAATGGTGCCCTTCACCTTGATCTTGTGTCCGCTCGACATCTGAGTCGTCAACCTCCTGCACCCGGCGGGCGAATGCCCGCGAGGCCAACATTACAAGGACGGGCCCGCCTGCGCGGGGTTCAACGGGCTGGTCACCTCGAGCCGATATGGGTTAACATGCGAATCGGTCATGAGTGCCAGCATCAAGCCCCGGCTTGCTGGCCGGCAACCCTCCAACCGCGGTGGGGTGCCCCGGGTGATGACCAGGTTGAGCGGCCGACTTTCGGCCGCACGGCAAGCGCGGGTCCGCCATGACGGGCCCCCGAGGAGACAGGGAACCTGATGCGGAATCCATATATGTGTCACTGTCGCTGACCCCGCCCCCGCCGCAACTCCCGTCAGGCCACTGATGGGCCGCGTCGCGTAAGCAAACCCCCAGCCCAGTGACATTAGGAGCCTTACCCACATGAGTACTGATTCAGACGGGACCAGCACCTGGTCCTTCGAGACCAAACAGATCCACGCCGGCCAGACCTCGGACCCGACCACCAACGCCCGGGCACTGCCGATCTACCAGACCACCTCGTACACCTTCGACAGCACCGATCACGCCGCCGCGCTGTTCGGGCTGGCCGAACCGGGCAACATCTACACCCGGCTGATGAACCCCACCACCGACGTCGTCGAGCAGCGCATCGCCGCCCTCGAAGGCGGCGTGGCGGCGCTGCTGCTGTCTTCCGGGCAGGCCGCCGAGACGTTCGCGATCCTCAATCTGGCCGGCGCCGGAGACCACATCGTGTCCAGCCCCCGCCTATACGGCGGCACCTACAACCTTCTCCACTACAGCCTGCCCAAGCTGGGTATCGAGACCACATTCGTCGAGGACCCCGACGATCTGGACTCCTGGCAGGCGGCGGTTCGGCCCAACACCAAGGCCTTCTTCGGCGAGACGATCTCCAACCCGAAGATCGACGTCCTCGACATCCCGGGGGTGGCCGGAGTCGCGCATGCCAACGGGGTGCCGCTGATCGTCGACAACACCATCGCGACGCCGTACCTGATCCAGCCTCTCGCCCACGGCGCGGACATCGTGGTGCACTCGGCCACCAAGTACCTCGGCGGGCACGGGACGGCTATAGCCGGGGTGATCGTCGACGGCGGCACCTTTGACTGGCGCTCCGGGAAGTTCCCCGGTTTCACCACCCCGGATCCGAGCTATCACGGCGCGGTGTTCGCCGACCTCGGCGCACCGGCGTTCGCGCTGAAGGCCCGCGTGCAATTGCTGCGCGACCTGGGTTCGGCGCCGGCCCCGTTCAACGCCTTCCTGATCGCTCAAGGTCTGGAAACACTGAGCCTGCGCATCGAACGCCATGTGGCGAACGCACAGCGGGTGGCGGAGTTCCTGCAGGGACACGACGACGTGGTCGCGGTCAACTACGCCGGGCTGCCCACCTCGCCGTGGCATGAACGGGCGAAGGCACTGGCGCCCAAGGGAACCGGTGGCGTGCTGTCCTTCGAACTGAAGGGCGGGGTCGCGGCCGGTAAGGCCTTCGTCGACGCCCTGGAACTGCACAGCCACGTCGCCAACATCGGAGACGTGCGCTCGCTGGTCATCCACCCGGCGTCGACCACCCACCAGCAGCTCACCCCGGCGGAGCAGCTGAGCACCGGCGTCACCCCCGGCCTGGTCCGGCTGGCCGTGGGCCTGGAGGGCATCGACGACATCCTGGCCGATCTGCAACGCGGGTTCGCCGCCGCCAGATCGGCGTCGGACTCGCACGCCGTGGCGGCCCATTGAGGGATCCGGACATGACTCTCTCGTATCAGCGCATCGAGACCCTTCCCCCGGAGGGTCAGATCGGTGTGGTCGACATCGGCCCGCTGACCTTGGAGAACGGCGCAGTCGTCGACGACGTGTCGATCGCGGTCCAGCGTTGGGGGGAACTCTCCCCGGCCCGGGACAACGTGGTCGTCGTGTTGCACGCGCTCACCGGGGATTCGCACATCACCGGACCGGCCGGTCCCGGCCATCCCACCCCTGGCTGGTGGGACGGGATCGCCGGCCCCGGCGCGCCGATCGACACCGACCGATGGTGCGCGGTGGCCACCAACGTCCTGGGCGGCTGTCGCGGCTCGACCGGCCCCAGTTCGCTGTCCCGCGACGGAAAGCCCTGGGGCTCAAGGTTTCCCCGTATCACCGTTCGCGACCAAGTCAATGCCGACGTGGCCGCGCTGGCCGCCCTGGGGATCACCGAGGTGGCGGCCGTCGTGGGCGGCTCGATGGGCGGGGCCCGGGCGCTGGAATGGATGATCGGCTATCCCGACCGGGTGCGCGCAGGCCTGGTGCTGGCGGTCGGGGCACGGGCGACCGCCGACCAGATCGGTACCCAGAGCACCCAGATCGCGGCGATCACCTCCGATCCGGACTGGCAGGGCGGGGACTACTACGGCACCGGCCGGACCCCGGACAGCGGCATGCAACTGGCCCGCCGGTTCGCACACCTGACCTATCGCGGCGAGGTCGAACTGGACACCCGGTTCGCCAATGAGGCCCAGACCGACGAAGATCCGTTGACCGGCGGCCGGTACGCCGTGCAGAGCTACCTGGAATACCAGGGCGCCAAGCTTGTCCGCCGTTTCGACGCCGGCAGCTATGTGGCGCTGACCGAGACGCTGTCCAACCATGACGTCGGGCGCGGGCGCGGCGGCGTTGCCGCGGCGCTGCGGTCCTGCCCGGTGCCGACGGTGATCGGGGGCATCACCTCGGATCGCCTCTACCCGTTGCGTTTGCAGCAGGAGCTGGCCGATCTACTCCCCCACAGCACCGGCCTCAACGTGGTCGAGTCCATCTACGGTCACGACGGTTTCCTGGTCGAGACCGAGGCTGTGGGCCAGTTGGTGCGCCAGACTCTGGCCTTGGCCGACCGGGACGGGCACCGGTGAGCGGCCGCAAGGAACGGTCACTGTCCTTCGGTTCGCAGGCCGCCGCCTACGAGCGCGGCCGCCCTTCCTACCCGCCGGAGGCGATCGACTGGCTGCTGCCGCCGGACGCCCGCGACGTCCTCGATCTCGGCGCCGGCACCGGCAAGCTGACCAGCAGGCTGGTCGAACGCGGGCTGAACGTGGTGGCCGTGGACCCGATTGCCGAACTCCTCGACGTGCTTCGCGGCGCACTCCCGGACATCCCCGCCCTACTGGGCACAGCCGAACAGATCCCGTTGCCGGACAACAGCGTTGACGCTGTGCTGGTGGCGCAGGCCTGGCACTGGTTCGACCCCGAGCGCGCGCTGGCCGAAGTCGCGCGCGTGCTCCGGCCGGGCGGCCGACTAGGCCTGCTGTGGAACGTTCGCGACGAAAGACTGGGCTGGGTCAAGGATTTCGGCCGGATCGTCGGGCTGGAGCACGACTGGGCCAACGCCACCGTCGTCCTGCCGGCGCCGTTCACCGATGTGCGCAAGCACCAGGTGGAGTGGACCAACTACATCACCCCCCAGGCGCTGATCGACTACGTCGCCTCGCGCAGCTACTGCATCACCTCTCCGGCCGAGGCACGGACCAAGACCCTCGACGAGGTGCGGAACTTGCTGGCCACCCACCCGTCGCTGGCCAACGCCAGCGGGATCGCCCTGCCCTACGTCACCGTCTGCGTCCGGGCGACGCTGGCATAACTGGTCCCGAGCGGACGCCGGCATAACTGGTCCCGAGCGGACGCCTGCCTAACTGGTCCCGAGCGGATCGATGGTCCACGCGATGTAGACCACGCTCGCGCAGAACGTCGCCATCGTCGCGACATCGACAGCCCTGGAACGCACCACCAGGATTCCGAGCCGATCCTCGGGCAGCAGCAGGCGCAACGCCGCCGCCACCCCGACGCCGATACCGATCAGCAGAGCGCCGCGTCTCCAGAAACCGGCCGCGACCAGGAACAGCGCGACCAGTCCGATGGCGGCGACGGTCAGCACGGGCCACTGGCGCCGGAAGACCGCCCGCCAGTACCGCTTGGCCCCAACCTTTCTACGGACCGTCATCCCCTGGCTTCAGCCGACTCCGCTTCGGCCGACTCCGCTCCAGCCAACTCCGCTTCGGCCAACTCCACGACGTTGGTCAGCAGGAACGCCCGCGTGAGCGGCCCGACGCCGCCGGGGTTCGGCGACACCTTCCCGGCCACGTCCCAGACATCGGGCGCGACGTCGCCGGTGAGCTTGCCGTCGACCCGGCTCACCCCCACGTCCATCACGGCAGCTCCGGGCTTGACCATGTCGGCCGTCACCATGTGCGGCACGCCGACCGCGGCGACGATGATGTCGGCCTGGCGGGTCAACGACGGCAGATCACGAGTTCCGGTGTGGCACAGCGTGACTGTCGCGTTCTCCGAACGACGGGTCAGCAGCAGCCCGAGCGGCCGGCCCACGGTCACACCGCGGCCGATCACCACCACGTGCGCACCATCGATCGGGACGTCGAAGCGGCGCAGCAGGGCCACGATGCCGCGGGGAGTGCACGGCAGCGGTGCGGGCTCGTTGAGCACCAGCCGGCCCAGGTTGGTCGGATGCAATCCGTCGGCGTCCTTGGCCGGGTCGATGCGCTCCAGGGCGGCGTTCTCGTCGAGGTGACGCGGCAGCGGAAGTTGCACGATGTAGCCGG
>CAYTOD010000046.1:0-36394 GCA_964439315.1 uncultured Mycobacterium sp.
AACCAGGGCACCCCGCTGACCGCGCCGACCACAACGGTCGTGCCCGTGCCCGCCGGGTAGCCGGACAGGCTGCAACAGGCCACACGATGCGACCTGATCCCCGCCGCCGATCACGGTGCGGGGATCAGATCGCGTTTTGAGGGCGGGCCACCGCACCCGGCGTCCGGCGCGGATTCGCCCCTGCCGGACGCAAAACTGTTCGCCGGGATCGTGTCACCCGGGTCGGTGATGCGCGCCGTCGGTAGAAACGGTGGTGCAGCAACCGTTTTGAGGTGAGGACGATCCGTTGGTCGACAGCAGTGCCGGTCTCCGTGACCCGGCCCCGGTCTGGGTGGCGGCCCGCGATCTGGCCGCGCACCTGAGTTCCTGTCTGTACGAGTGGACCGCGGAACGGGATCTGCAAGACGCGGTCGCCGACCGGCTTGGCCAGCGCTACGCCGTATGCCGGGAACGGGCGCTGCCGGGTCGGGATCGGCCTGACTTCCTCGTCGAGACAACAGGTTTCGGTGTGGCGGTGGAGGTCAAGGTCAACGGATCTCGCACCGCGGTGTTGCGGCAATTAGGTCGCTACGCTGCGCATCGGGAAGTCGGCGCCGTCGTGCTCGCCTCAGGTAGGCGGTCCTTGTTGGCCGGCATGCCGGCGATGATCCACGGAAAGCCCGTCGCTGTTGCGTTGCTGGCCGGTGGCCTGTGACGGAGAGGGTCGTGGGCGCCATCAAGCATGTCACCGGCCGGTGGCCCGGCGCCGGCCACACTGTCGGGGCGTGGGCGATCACCGCCGACCCGGACGTGGTGATCCGCATCAAACGGATTCTGCCGTCGGTCCGCACCGAACGCTCGCACACCCTGTTCGTCTCCGACACCGAACAGATCGGCCGCGAGCTGGAGTGGATCACCTCACGGTGGAGCTTCGAGATGTCTGAGGCCGACCGCCGGCTGTTGGCGCGCCGGGCCGGCGATGATCGGTCGCGCGAGGAGCTGGTCGCGGGTCTGGTCGCGGGCAGTGCCGCGGTGAGCCGCGGTCGTGACTGGCTGAGTCCTCAAATCCCGTTACGCCGCTACCAGCGGGTCGCCGCGGATCTGGCCGCCGCCTCCAAGGCATTGGTGATCGGTGACGAGCTCGGCGGCGGCAAAACGGCGATGTCGTTGGCGGTCCTGGAGGATCCGGGCGCCCGGCCCGCACTCGCGGTGGTCCTGACCGGTCTGGGTGGGCAGTGGCTTCGCGAACTGAAGAAGTTTTATCCGGAGCTGCACGGCTATGAAATCAAGTCGACCAAGGCCGACGCAGAATTCGCGGCGCTGTGTGGACCGGACGGCCAGATCGGCTACGACTTGATCGTGATGAACTATGCGAAGCTGGCCTCATGGCGGTATCACCTTGCGGGCAAGGTGCGTTCGGTCATCTTCGATGAGGTGCAGGAACTGCGCCGACCGGAGTCGTTGAAGTACGAAGCCGCCGCCCACATCGCCTCGGAGGCCTCAGTGCGGGTCGGCCTGTCGGGAACCCCGATCTACAACTTCGGTGGGGAAATCTTCGCCGTCATGGACGGGCTGGACCGCGGCAGTCTGGGGCACCGCAGCGAATTCATGCGGGAATGGTGCGGCAGCACCAGCCAATACGGCCCCGATGCGGGGACGATGGCCAAGGTTCGGGTGGACAATCCCGAGGCGTTGCGGGCGCACCTGCAGGGGCGGGGCATGTACATCCGTCGCACCCTCGAGGATATGGGCATCGAGATCCCTTCGGCGATGATGATCGAACAGATGGTTCCCTCAGACACCGCGAAGTTCGAACAGCTTTCCGGCAACGCTGTGGAGATGGCGAAACTGATCCTGTCCCAGGACGCGTCGAACTCCGAGAAGTGGCGCACCGCAGCGGAACTGGACTGGCGGCTGCGCCAGGCCACCGGCATCGCCAAGGCCCCGTTCGTGGCGGACTTCATGAAGATGGCCTTGGCCAGTGAGGAAAAAGTGGTGCTGTTCGGCTGGCACCGCGCCGTCTACGACATCTGGATGGAACGGCTGGCCGAATTCGATCCGGTCCTCTACACCGGGTCGGAAAGCGTTGCAGGCAAAGCGGAGTCGCTGCGCAAGTTCATGGCCGGCGATTCCCGGGTGCTGATCATGTCGCTGCGTTCCGGCGCCGGGGTCGACGGCCTGCAGGAAGTCGCGTCCACGCTGGCGTTCGGGGAACTGGACTGGTCACCGGGGGTCCACCGGCAGTGCATTGGGCGGCTCAAACGCCCGGGGCAGCGCCGCGCAGTGCGGGCGTACTTCCTGACCAGCGCCGAGGGGTCCGATCCTCTGATGCTCGACACCCTCAACATCAAAGCCACCGAGGCCAAGAAGTTGACCGGGGCCACCGACCTGCTCGGCGCGAAACCGGCCGACGCCGCCGCCAGCCGCGCCCAAAGCAAACAGCTGGCTTTGGCCGTTCTGCGCCGCGCCGGGCAACTACCCGCCACGGACTGCCGAGAGTCGGCGTGAGCACTCGGTCCCGGTGAAGACCTGCCTGTCCACCGAGCTACTCGGGCAACTGGCCCAGCAGGGCCGGGCCGCCGCGGCGGCGTCACCGTTCGTCGACCCCACCGCGGCCAGCAGGGCCCTACGGTTGATCGAGGAGCGCGGCGAGGAATGGGCGGCCAGTGTGCTGCTGCGCGACCTGTCACGCCGCTCGCAGCTGCGTGCAGATCTGCCCTGGCTGTACGCCGGGGAAATGGAGACGTTGCTGGCCGCCGAGCAGGCAGAATTCGATCAAATCGTGGGCCGCTGACAGCGGTCACGGCGTAAGGACTCGGGCCTCGGTGAGACGGCAATGCGGGTCAGAACGGTGTCCGGTTCGGCAGGTATTGTTCGGCGTCCAGGACAGCGTCGTCCCTACTGGAATATCGCTCCGGGAGAGGCCGATTGCTCCACAGCCCGTCGTAGTGGACCGTCCAAGGCGGCCGGTTAGGTGCGCTGGGATGCGGGTCGTACACCACCCACACGGAGCCGTCGGAGACGTACATGATCAAGTCGGACGCGACACCTTCCGGCCGTTCGATCGATCCGGGGCTGACGTGGGCGAGCCACACGTTGTTTTTCAGTCGTCCGAACATCTCAGTAATCTCCTCTCCTCTCGGGACCACGCCGTCGCATAGTGCCGGCTGGCCGGGCGATACCGACACCGGCTCCGGTGTCGGGTGTTTTAGTCCCAGCGGCCGGTGTCGAGGTCGGTCCACACCGGATCGGCTGTTCCGCCGGCGTATTCGCGGACGGCGGTGAGGTCGTCGTAGGCCTCGAAGCCGGCTTCGGTGAACAGGAGCTCCAATTCGGTGGTGAACCGTTCATAACTGACGCGGCTGCCGGCGATGAACGCCCGCAACGACGGGGCGGGAAGGGATGCGGTGATGTGCTGGGCCAGCAGTTCGCGTGCCCGCTCGGCGCTCAGTGCAGCGGCCATGGGATCGCTCCGTTCCTTGTAGTGGTGCGTTACGTGAAGTTGGGATCCCATCCGGGTCCGGCGGCGATGGCCGTCAGTTCGGTGATGAAGTCCTCGACGGTGCCGAAGTGCTGGGTGTCCCACGCGGGCTCCCGTTCCTCGGTGCTGGTGGTGATGGCGTCGGTGAGCATTTCATGCCAGTTGTCGTCATCGTCATACCAGGTGTCGTCGGCCAGGTGCGCCAGTCCGAGTTGCGCTGGCACATAGTATGTTCCGGCTCGCAGGCACTGCCGCAGGGTGGCGATCTGACTGTCGGTGATCATGCCGGTCAGCGATATCGCACCGTGGGCCTTGTAGTTCGCCGCGTCGCGGTAGAGCACCGGGATGAGGGTGACGCCGGGGTACATGGGGATGGCCTTTCTCCAACGGTGATTCGCGGACTGCTCGGTGGCAGAGATTGTGGGTCGCCCAGCCCGGCGCCGGCGGCGATGACACGAAGTCGCTGCAGCGAATGTGCGGACGGGCCGGGGGTCAGCAGGCCGTCGCCCTTGCGGGCGCCACGGCGGCGGCGGCCAAGGTTGCGAGCGCGTCGCTGATCAGCCGGGGGCGGTCCAGGGGCAGCATGTGCCCGGCCCGGACGGCGGTGAGAAGCCGTGCCTGCGGGAGTTCTTGGCACAGCCGCAGGGAATGGCGCAGAGGGGTGACGGGATCGGCGTCGCCGCAGGCGACCAGGCAGGACGGGAGGCTTCGCAGGGCACGCAGGCCGGCGCTCTCGTCGTGGGTGCGCAGCGCGGCCAGCAGCCCCGCCACGGCGCGGATCGACGCCATGTCCGTGGCGGGCTCCCCACGGGTCACGGGGATGCCCAGCAGCGGTCCGAGCGTGGTGCGGGCGAGCCTCCATGCGTGGTGGGTCAGACGTGGGCTGTGGGTGGCGAAACGTTCTAGGACGGCGACGGCGGGGCTGTTGAGGGCGCGACCAATTCCGGCTTCGGACAGGCGGTGGGCTGCGGTGGAAATCAAGGCTGCCGCGGTGAGGCGGGCGGCGACCTGGGGATGGTGGTGGGCCAGGGCGAGGATCGCCATTCCTCCCAGCGAGTGGCCGACGACCATGATCGGGCTATCGCCGGGGCAGGTGTGTGCGATCACGGCGGCGAGGTCGGCGCCGAGGGTGGCGATGCTGTAGCCCAGGGCGGTGTCTGCCGGCTCCTGGGAGTGGCCGTGGCCGCGCTGGTCGTAGATCACCAGCTGGGCGCTGCGTCCCAGTGTGTGGGTCAGGTGTCGACATTGGGGAGCCCAAACCTGTTGGGACAGAGCCAGTCCGTGGGAGAACACGATCCGCACGGGCGCGTCGGCGGGACCGGTTGTCGACACCGCCAGCCGCGTTCCGTCGCCGGCTGTCACAAAGCCGTGCTGCCATGTCGTCATCGCCAAACCCCTGGACGGGTGTTTCGTTGCGCTGGGCCGGGATCCGGGCCCCCGCTTGCTGTGATGGTGGCATCGCGGCGCTTCGGCGACACGCGGTGGCCGTTGTGTCGGTGGGAAATTTTGGTGGCAGCGGCCAGCGCTGTCGGGTTCGGGAAATACAGCGGCGTCTCGTCGTGTCGGGCCGCAGGCGGCAGTGCGGCGCGGGAGACGATCAGCGGGATGGCCGTGCGCCGGGAGTGGAGGGGTCGGAGGTGAAGGCCGATGAATCAGGTTGAGGCACTGCGTGAAACGGTCAGAATGGCCGAGCTCCACGGGATGCCGACCACTGCGGGCAGCGGCCTGGGCCTGGATCACCTGCGTGCGATGCTGGCGACCGCACACGGCTCGGAATTCTCGGAAGCGAAACTCGGCCGGTGGCTGGGGTGGGCGCAGTGCGCGGTGGTGGCCGCCGACATCGGGTTAACGCTGGAGGACATGAAGGCATTGAACGTGCGCCACGGGGGCCGCGGCCAATGAGCAGACAACGCCCCGCCTCGGCGGCGGTGCGCGGCCAGATCGTCGCGGCATTGCACGGCGCCTATCCGCGGGCGCTCACGACGCGTGAACTGGCCGACCAGCTGCCTCCCGTCGTCGCCAGCATCCATTGCGATTGCCGCAGCGTGGGATGCGAACGCGCCGACGCCTGGACCGGTGAATGCCGGATCCTCGAGTGCCACCCCAACCGGCATGTGATCCGCCGCCCCCGCCGGCCGGCCGACATCCATCGACATCTGGTCGCCCTGGCTCGAGCGGGCGAAGTGATTCAGCTGGGGCACAACCGGCAGGCCAGCCAGGCGGAACCCTGGACCGTGGAACCAGACGCGGCAGCGTTGCAGGAAATCGCTGAACTGGAACGCTGCTGGGCCGACGGGTGAGGAAAACGGCCCCCCCGGGGCGACACAACACCCAACCCCCGCCCCCCGCGCCGCGTTGTTGGAAGACATGCCCGCCGAATTGCAAGGAGTTGTGGAGATGAGAACGCTGTCGTTTGAGCACCGCGGCCAACGCTACGAGCTGGAAGTCGACGACTACGGCGACAGCGAATCGTCCGACACCATCTCGCTCTACGGGCCCGACGGAACACTGCTGTCCAGCTATGACACATGCTTGAGCGGGAACCGGGCCCTGATCGCCGAGGCGCTGCGGGAGATCGACGGCTAGTTTCGAACGATATTCGCCGCACCGGCATTGGAGGAGAGAACCGTGTCGCCCGAGAACTCGCGCTCCACGCCGATGAGGCCAGCCCGGCGGCATACCAGCGTGGCCATCAACCACGCCGCCGGTAAGCGGTCTGCCGAAGCGCGACGCTGCCCGGTGTGCGGACGGGAAGGCGCACTGACCAAGCGGTTGAATAGTGAGGGCGACCGAATCTGTCGATGGGAAGCTGCGGGGAAGTGTCCGGTCGTGGCGCCACCAACGTATTGAGACACCACAGCGAGGCGTGGGCGGTGGTCAGGATTGGCGGCCGGCGAAACGTTCGCCGTCAACGGTGCTGACGCCGACGACTTTGTCGCGGTCGATCGTGAGAATGACCTCGCCCTGAAATTCGGCATTCTCTATTCCGTAACCGACGGAACCGCCGTCAACGGTCTTCCAGCTCCCTGCGGTGGTGTGCACTGTGAACTGGGGATTGCCATCCTTGTTCGTCCGGTAGAAATCGGTCGAGGTGATGGTGGTCCGGATCTGATGCGTCACCGTCACAGGCTAGCCGTCACCCGTGCAGCAGCCAGTCCGACGAGCTGAGACGACACGTCGCGACGACCCCTGGCAGGCCGCCCGGGGCCGCGTCGTGAAAGGCACCCCTGCGTTCGTGTCGGGAAGGCGAGCCACCGGGATGCTCACCGACGATGAGACCGAAGTTGCCGATCCAGGAGAGGTCCGATTCGGGATGCAGTTGACGGTTCTGTTCACCGATGTTTACGAGGGCGCCGAATACCCGCGCACCGAATCCTTCGACGTCCCCGAGCCCAGCGTGGACGATGACGACTTGACGGACTGGGCCGACGAGCACCTCTACCCGCGGACCGGCTCGGGCCGCCCAGACGGCGAGGCCGGATATTGGGCCGAGATCACCGCGTGCCCAGACCGACCCGAACTGGTCGGACGTGAATTCGACTGGGGGACATAGTGAATCCCTGCGACCAACACGGTCGCCGCGAGGGACGGTTCCGGGTGGGCGACCTGGTGCAACGGAAAGCCGAATACCTCAGATTGGGCCACCACAACATGTTTCGGATCCGTGCGATCACCGCCGGCACCGCGGTTCTGGGGCGGCTTGCCCATAACAGCGATGGCTATATCGGGCCCGACACCACGCTGGAATTGGACAACCCTGACCTGATTGCCCCCTACCCGGAACTGCTCGCTCTGTATTCGAGGCACCTGCGGTGACAGCCGCCGCCTCCGGAGCGTCGACGCGCCAGCACAGCAGATTCGAACTCTGCGACCACCACGCGCACTGGCAGAGCAAGGGCCGCTACCGCCTCGCGGAGTTCTTCTGCGAGGGAGGGCCCGCCGTTGGGGTGCCATGCGCACCGAAGATGTGCGCGCTACGGCCCGGGCGGGACTTCTTCAACGAGAGTGTCACCGACGAGATGGCCGCCCAGTGGGTCCGCGAGTGGAGCGTCAACACCTCGGCGCCCGAGTAGCCGGCTGAAACCTACCGAGAACTGATGCGTTTTCACCGACCGCGAGAGGTGCCTGCGAATGGCTAACAGGATCAACAACAGCGCACTGGACGTGGCCGGCGCCTCGGTCAGCGTTCTCGTTCCCGGCGACCCGGACTACCCCGCCGACGCCGAGCTATACGGTGTCCCCGACCCCGGCGGGCGTTGGATCGTCGGCATCGGATGCGACTACCCGGACGTTGTACTGCTCGGCACCCGTGAGCAGCTCGTCGCCCTGGCCCACGACGTTCTTCGCAAACTCGGCTAAATCGGCCTGCCCTAAAAAACGCTGCGCCCCAACGTGTCACACGCGCGCCGGGAGCCCCGATGGTGCCACCGTTGACTAGGAGTCGACTAAGGACCAGGGGGAGGGCTGATGCGCCAACGGGAAACGGCTGACCCGCGATCGGTGCTCATCGATGTGCTCGGCGCCGAGGGTGTTTCGATCGATGTCGTTCTGCGGGAGATGACGCTGGCGGGGCTGCCGCTGCCGGCGACCAGTAGGGCCGTGACCGAGATGATCCTCGCCGGCGAAGCCGAGTTGACCGCCGACCACAAGCTGGTCCCGGCGCACGCCGCCCTGGCGTTGACGGTGCTGCAGACAGCAGGGTAGAAGCGTTGCGGCACTACAGAATCGAGACCGCGGGCGGTTGCCGGCTATGGCACGCCGACAGCTGGGGTGCGGGAATACGCAGACCCGCAGCACGCGCGGCCTGCGCCGACAGGAAAGCACTAGGGAGGGGTCGAAATGGGTCGGTTTGGCGATCTTCTCAACGCTGGAGAATTCGTGGACGGGACCGTGTGCACCGACTGCCTGTTCGGCGTGGAATACGGTCAGTGGCCCACCGGCGACGCCGATTGGACCGCGACGCGGGCCCGGGAAGCCAATGCGGCGGTGTCGAAATACCAAATTGTCCTGGGGCACCTGCACACTGGACCCTTTGCCTCGACGGGGTGCTATCACAGCGGCAGGGAATGCGAAGAGGACTGCGACTGCGCCCGGGACACCTTCTCGCGCGTTGACTGCTCGGTGTGCGGGAGCGGGCTCGCCGGTGAGCGGCACGACGTCGTCATGATTGCCTATACCGACCTGAAAGCGGGACCGTAGCTCCTCGACGGGGCCGCCGGAAAAAACGGTACGTCTCGTTGTGTCGCAGGCCGCCGCTGTCGAGGTGTTCTCCGACGATAGGGGCCGGACCTTCGTCGCGACAACGCGCTGTGTGACCTTGCGAGTGCGGTGCGGAAGAGCATGCCGACGGGGCGTCCGAAGGCCGTGAATCGGAAACGCTGAGCCGAGAGGACATGGAAGCGATGGGCGATCCGCCGAACGAGGAATACCGCAAAGACTATGCGGGAGAACGGGTTCTAACGGCTGACCGTGTGGAGATCACCGATGGTCTACGTGTGTGGACCAACGATTTGGAAGCCGGATTCATCGACCTGGGCGACGCCGAGTTTGAGTGGCACGGCGGGGAGTTGCGGTACGTGCTGTGGTTCCGTGTCATTCGCGACGACAAGCCCGGCGATCGCGGCGTCTTGCAGTCCCACGACAGGGTCTCGACGCGTCATCCGTTCAGCCGCGAAGTGGCCTGAGCGCACACGGGCCGCCCTGCGTGAACGGTTCGGTGACCGTCGGCGGGACGTGGTGAACAGACTTCCGGGCAACGTATCTCGCCGTCCGACCACACACCGGGCGGGAGTGGGCTGTATACCTTGGCGTTTCCTTTAGAGGCGGGCGAGGGCGTCGAGGTAATCGGACATATCGAAGGTGACTGTCCAGCACGGGGCGTACGACCCGCGGGCGTGGAAGGTGACACCCTGCAATCGGGCGTAATCACGCTCGGCCCGGGTGACCATTCCGTGCAGCAGTGCCAGCGCGACGCGGGCCTCGTCGGTCGTGCAGGCCACGGGCGATCCGACGAAGCTGACCGATCCGTGGGCGGTGAGCACGGTGTCAACGACGTCGTCGCGCCGAGGTAGGCATACCAGCGTGACGGCGAGCAACGAAGGTTCGGACATGGGGGCCGGTGTGCTCCTTTTAGCGGCACGTGGATGTGGGACAGTGCGCGGTAGTGGCGATGGCCCGCCTTACGAACCGGGCCAGCCTGCTGCTTCGGGGTTGCCCATGTCACGGTAAGGAGAGCGCGAAAGCGACAGCCGGGACGACACGTCTGGGAGCCGGTGATTTCGCGAGGTCGGGTGCAGTGCACGAAAAGGAGGGGCAGCTCACGTGTCAAACGGAATTCGACACACAGCCCGCTGGTAGAGATGGGCGCATGGGAAGCCAGACGCGGCGGCCCAGACCAAGGAAAACGGATCACGCATGCGCACCTTCATTCGATTCGCACTCGGCGCAGTCGTCGCGCTGTGCATCGCTTACCTCCTCGGCGCCGCGATCGACACAGTTTTCACCCCTGCGGGTAGGGCAGTTGACGCAGTGACCCACGACAACCCCAACGACGGACACGCGGCGGCGCTGATCCGCGACGGCGCGGCACTGATCCGCGAGCCTGCCCGCGCTGCGCTCACGGCGATCCTTGGAACCGGCAGCCCGGTCACGCTGGGCGACGTCGTGCTGACCGGCGGCGTCGCGCATCTCGTGCGCCGGGCAATTCGCCCGGCGGGCCGGCGAGGCGACCGGGTACTGACCACCATCGGTCTCGTGGAGAACGCCGACGCCATCTGCAATGGCGAGGACGCATGCGACGGCCTAGCCAACGTGCAGGAGTCGCGCGCGCAGAAAATCGCCGATGTGAAGGCGACACTGAGGGCGCTGGACAGCGAATGGCTGGCCTACGAAATGGACCTGGAGGCGTTCTTCTTGACCAAGCCGCTGTTGCGGGATCCGGAAGTGCCGCAGACCGCCGCGTACATGTCAGCATTGGACGAGCTTCGTACCCATGCGGAATCCCTGATGGAGTCGTCAACACCGAACGACGTCGCTCTGGCAGAGCGCGCCGCCGGCGCCGCGAAGACGGCCTGGGCAGAGGCGAACGCCCACGCCGCCGCGGTGGGGATCTCGGACTGCTCACCGGGAGAGCGCGCAGCGCTGCGCCGAGTGCGTGGACTGGTCGCTCAGCTGTCCGACCCGGCGACGCCGAGACCGATGTGGGCCGGCCTCACTGATGCGATCAGCCGGGAAATGGCGAAGCTGACCGTGCATCCGATGACGTGGAGTCACCTGCCGCGGATGCCGGCCCTGCAGTCCCGGGTTCCCGCCGCGCTCACGGCCCCGTCGGTGACGTAGATCAACAATTGGGAGGGCGTGTGATCGTGACTGTGCAGCAGATGACCCGCACGCCGCCTACGCGGCGTCGGCTGGCCGGGCCGGTGGTGCAGCATGGGGGGGCAACGATGAGGATCACTAATCAGAACAGGGAGGCGGGGGCTCAGTGAACGGCGATGAGACTGTCTATACCGACGACTACGGGCAGGTCACTGAGGAGCAGTGGCAGCTTTACCGGGAGCGCAATGTCAGCCCGGCCGACCACGACGACCTTCTCGAGGTGTACGGGCGGGGCGCGGCGAGCCGCGAGCTGATCCTGGCAGCAGTGCGGGAGTTCAGCCGCGAAGGAATGTACCGCGGCTACGACATGCTCAGGGCTGCCGACCGTCGGGCTCGCCCGCGCGGCACAGGCAACTGATGGCCGCCGAACTGGCCGCGGAATTCACGGCGAAGGACTACGCGACCGGATATGTGTGCGTCGGCCCAAATCGTCGGTGTTCGCCGCACATCACCATCGCTTCCGACGGCGTCTGGTTTCGGGAGCGGCCGGACGGAATGCTGAATTCGGCGCATCGGCAATGCCTGTCTCCGTAGCGCTGAGCAGGGCGGCACCTGCTCGCGGCCAGTCGAAGTCCCGGCCGGCGCGGCAGCACCGGGTCCCGGTTGGGTCCGCCGCAGAGGTGGTGTATCCGCACCAGGCGCCGCGGACCATGCTTGTCGTAGTCGAGGCTTAGCGTCAGCCGCATGCAGTACCGGTCGACACGGAAGTCGGTGTTTTCGGCGAAGTACCACCACGTCGCCGGTGCACAGTACGGGAAGGTGGTGTAGCAATGGCGCACCGCTACCGGTTGTATCCGACCAGCGCGCAGTCGGCATTCATGCTGGAGCGGCATTGTGCTGATGCCCGTTATGTGTGGAATCTGGCTGTCGAGCAGTTCAATTGGGCTCGGGCGGTCCGATCAGCTCCAGGTCCGGCGCAGCGGCAGAGACAACTCGCCGAAGCCCGCCAGGAGTTTGGGTGGCTGGCAGCCGGATCGTCGTCGGTCCAGCAGCAGGCGTTGCGGGACTTCGACCGAGCAGCCGCGGCGTTTTTCGCTGGCACCCATCGGCGGCCGACGTGGCGCCGGAAGTTTCTCGATGAGGGATTCTGTGTCCGCGATTCCCGCGTGGAGATCGTTAACCGCAAGTGGGGGCAGCTGTTTGTGCCCAAGCTTGGGCTGGTGAAGTTTCGGCTGTCGCGGCCGCTGCCGGCAGGGAAGCTGGGCATGGCCCGGATCACCTGTAAGGCGGGGCGCTGGCATGTGGCGTTCCCGGCCCCGCAGCCGGCGGTAGCAGCCGCGCCGGGCCGAGAAGGGCGGGCGGTGGGTATCGACCGCGGTGTGAAGACCACGTTGGCGTTGTCGGACGGCGCGATGCTGCGGGCGCCGGTCATGCGCCGCGGTGAGCAGAAGAAGCTGGTGCGCCTTCAGCGTCAGCTCGCCTGCTGCCGCAAGGGAAGTGTCCGCCGCGGGAAGGTGAAGTCGCGGATCGCGACACTGCACGCTCGGGTGGCTGATCGCCGGCGGGACTGGATCGAGAAGACCACCACCCGGATCGCGGCCGACTATTCGGTGGTGGCGGTGGAGAAACTCGCGACCCGCAACATGGTGAAGGCGCCCAAACCTAGACCAGACCCCGATAACGAGGGGCATTATCTGCCCAACGGGAAAGCCGCGAAAGCAGGCTTGAACAAGGGGATTTACGCGAACTGCTGGGGTTTGATCGTCCAGCGGCTCGACCACAAGATGTCCGCGTCCGGCACAACCCTCATTGGTGTGCCGGCCGCGTTCAGCAGTCTGGAGTGCCGCAACTGCGGCCACAGCGTGAAGGAAAACCGCAAGAGCCAAGCGGAATTCCAATGCGTGAACTGTGGCCACGAAGACCACGCGGACCTTCAGGCGGCGACCACCATCCTGGCCCGGGCCAACCTACCCGCGCTCACCTCCGGACCGGAGGCAACACCCGCACCCGCGGGCGTGCTCGCGCAAGCGAGAAAACCCGATGACGCGCATGCGGCATAACGGAATCCCGCCACGTCAGTCGTGGGAGAAGGTCAACTGGGTGATGCTGAATCCTCCGCCCGTCGTCGTCGACGACTGCCGACGCGGCTACCGAAGATCCGCCGATGCGGCGGCTTCACCAAGGCGTGTTCAGCGGTCTGGTCGTGGTGAACCTCTAAGCGCTTCGGGCTACCAACCCTGCAGCGCTGTGTGGCGGCAACCCGATCCGATCGGCGCGCTGACCGACAGCATCATTGCAGCCGCCGCTGCCGCCGGCACCACGGTGGTGGCGGCGTGGGGGGCCAATGCGCCACGAGAACGCACCGCCGCTGTATCGGCGCTCCTGATGGCAGCGCACCGCGCGGGTGACCGGTGTGGCCGACGCCGGCTGCCGGCTCTTGGCCACACCAAGAGCGGCGCTCCGCGCCATCCGCTCTATGTGCGGGCCGATACCAGTCCTGTTGCGTTAGAACGGCGTTCGATCCTGTAGAGCGATCAGCGTGGGGCGGGGGGATGCCGAGCGGCGAGCGTGGGAAACGAAATAGGGAGGCAACTCAGATGTATGTGGCGGATATCGATGAAGAAGCAGTGCTGGTGGAGATGCAGTGGCGCCTCGTTGAGGCTGTCGAGGACGTGAGTTTGTCCGACGGGGAGCGGGAGCAGGCCGAGTGGGACCTGGACGACGTCCGCGCCCGCATCGCTGAACTGCGGGCATGAACATCGGTGTCCGCCGGCCGGCAGAGCGGCTTGTCGTGGCCTCGCTGGTGGCTTCACTGACAGTGGTCGCTCCGGTCGCCGCGGTGAACGCGGCGCCCTCCGGAATTGTCGGGATGATCGTTGTGCTGGACCCGGGTCACAACGGGGCCAACGATGCGTCGATTCAGCGACAGGTACCCACTGGCCGCGGCGGCACCAAGGACTGTCAGACATCGGGGACCAGCACGGCCGACGGATTCCCCGAACACACCTTCAACTGGGACACGGTGCTGCGGATCCGGGCGGCCCTAACCCAACTGGGAGTGCGCACCGCGATGTCGCGCGGCGACGACGACCAGCTCGGGTCTTGTGTCGATCAGCGCGCCGCGGCGGCCAACGCCCTGCAGCCCAACGCCGTAGTGTCGATCCACGGCGACGGCGGCCCGGTGCCGGGCCGCGGGTTCCACGTGCTGTACTCCAGCCCGCCGCTCAACGCTGCGCAGGCCGGCCCGGCGGTGCAGTTCGCACGGATCATGCGTGATCAGTTGGCCGCTGCGGGGATCCCGCCGTCGAACTACATCGGCGCTGACGGGCTCAACCCGCGTTCGGACATCGCAGGGCTTAATCTGGCGCAGTATCCGTCGATCCTGGTCGAGTTGGGCAACATGAAAAACCCGACAGACGCGGCGTTGATGGAAAGCGCTGATGGCCGGCAGATATATGCCGCGGCGGTGGTCCAAGGCGTGGTGGCATTTCTGCAGACCCAGCCGCCCCGCCGCTGAGGCTGCCAGGAGTTCCAAGGCCCGCCGGCGGGCGGCCCGCTGCACTACCTGGATGGCGCTCTCCCGGAGGCGGCGCGGCAATCCGGTCACAGTGAAATTCCGTGCCCCTAGTTCGTGGCGGCCTGGGAACGGGCGGCCTGTGCGCGACACAATCCATGCAAGGTAAGAACGCCTGTGCCGCCTGGCATTTCATCGGGTGGCAAACATGATTTTGGAGGGGCACTCACGCGATGGCGGCTCGTAGCGCAAAGCGGAACGAATTCCTGTTCGACGTGTTCGTGACGGCAATTGAGGGCGGGGTGAATTACTGGGCGCGGGTCAGCGACTACCGCTGCAAAGGCCACGACAACGATGGCGCCTTCTCGGCCACGCTGAATCCCGCGGAGCCCGACGACTTCGACGCCCAGGTCGTCGACATCGACGTCATCAGCAAGGGCATCGGCCTGTTCGTGAAATGGATGGGAACCCCGCCCGTCTTCGGCCCGGATCACTACTTCCATCAGTTCGTGGCCGCGAACCGGACCAACGGCGATGACGGCGACTACGACGCCGAGGTCGCCGACATGATCGTCCAATTCGGACTGTTCGGAGAAGTCGTCTACGGCTGACCTCAAGCCCTGCAGAAGGGTCGGTGTACCGGGCAGGCGTGACCTGCGGGGCCGCGAAAAGCAGTGGCGCGGAACAGGCCAGGAACGCTACCGGAAGCCGTTTGCGGGCACCACAAGGCGACAGACGCGGGCGGGATGCCGGGCGATGCTGACCGCCGCGCGGTAAATACGGTGCCGCACAACAGATACAACGACCCCTTACCGTCGCCTCCGTTGCCCACAACGATGACAGCGCGGCTTCACGGTGCGCCTTGTCAAGGCGAAACACATTCCGCGACTGATGGTTTCGGCGCACCGGTAGCGCAACAAAAAAGAGAGCGCCCGTGTTGTGTCGCCAGCCGATGCGGCGACAACACGCAGGGAGACTCCATCCCATGTGGATCGTAGAACTGGGCCAGATCGGCCATCGTGGTGAGCCGGACACCACGTTGCGGCGCGAGCAAGCACCGACCCGGCAGCAAGCCGAGCGAATCGCCGTCGAATTGTTGCTGGGCCGTGGAATATCCGCGGACATCGCCGCCGACATGGCCCGGATCGCCGGTGTCTCCGGGGCCGATCACCAGCCCGCGCGTACCACCATCCGGATCACCGAATCGCACTAGGGCACAACACATCACCCGCACCAATACGCCGACAACGCTTGGTGAACAACGAGGCGGACCGGCCCCAAAGCCGCCACATAGAGCGGTCTGAATCCGCCGCAAGCGCACCACACCCCCGCGACTCACAGGAGGACCCCCCATGCCGATCTCCCCCAGGAGCCTGCTCGCCGCCCCGCTGGTGGCCGCATTCATGGCCGCCGGCATCCCCACCACCGCACTGGCCGCCACCGCGCCAGCCGACGTGGGCGCCCTGTCCGCGGCCCGCATCACCACCCCGGTCGCGGCGGCGTTGATCGTCGGCGGCACCAGCTTCCCGACGGTCAGCGCCGATGAGATGGCGCAGATATGGCCGGCCTGGAACGCGGGCCTGGGCCTGTCCGGCGGGGCATCCCCCGCCCTGATCTCGGTCCCCTATCCCGCGCAGCTGGGGCCGATCACCCGGGCCGGCGACGAGTCCCTGGGTGTCTCGGTCGCGGCGGGGGTCACCAGCCTGCTGGGGCTGCTTGGGACTACCTATTCGGCCGGGGAGCATCTGATCGTGTGGGGCATCAGTCAAGGGGCGCTCGTCTTGAACCAGGCCCAAATCGCCCTGGCCGCAGATCCTGCTGCACCCCCGGCATCGGCGGTGACCTTCGTGCGGGTGGCTGATCCGGCCGCCGCGGGATCGGGAGTGCTGCGCATGCTGCCCGACGCGATTCTCTCTGGTCTGCTGCACACACCCACCACGATGCGGACCCCTGCGCTCGACAGCCAATACAACACCGTGGTGGTCACCTCGCAGTACGACGGCTTCGCCGACTTCCCGGACCGGCCATGGAACCTGCTGGCGACCGCCAACGCCATCGCCGGACTGTATTACCGCCACGGTCAGACAGGTTCGGTTGATCTGGAAACGGTTCCCGCCCAAAACATCACCACCATGGTGAACTCCCTGGGCGCCACAACGACGACCTTCCTGGTGCCATGCCCGTACCTTCCCCTGACCCAGCCGCTGCTGGCCCTTGGGGCAACCGAGAAAATGGTCGACCGCATCGACCAGGTCTTGCGGCCCATCGTCGACGCCGGGTATGTGCGCAACGACCCGGTCCCAACGCCCGCGCCGCCGGTCTACGCGCGGTCCCAAGCCCGCGCTGTCGCGCAGGTGGGTGAGGCTCATCCTGTTCGCACACTGAACGCGCAGTCCAGCGCGGCCGCGGGGTCGGTCTCTGCCCACCCTGAGGGGGCGGTGCGCCGCAGTGCCAGTCCAGTTAAGCGGGCCGGCGGTGGGGTGACCCGTCGCGACGCCGCGTGACGGGCGGCGAGACGCGTGAAACGTCACACAATCTGGGCGCGCCGACACCGCGCAGCGCGAGAGATCCAGGGCTACTTGCATTGGTAGACAACAACTCTGACCCGAACCGTGTGTCGGCCCTGGGCCGGTGTTGAGGACAGACAGAGTAAGGAGGAACCCGGACGTGGCATTGTCGATCGGATTCACCGGCCGCGAAATGAGTCGGCAGCAGGACCGGTGGGTGCAAAACCTGGTGGCGCAATTGCCGCCGGGTTCGATGATTCACCACGGCGGCTGCGTCGGCGCCGATGAAGATTTCCACTGCATAGCGCGCTCGGCCGGGCACTTCGTCACGGTTCATCCGCCGGCTATTCCCACTTTGCGCATGCCGCATGATCCCAACGCCGTGTGGCTTGAGGACAAGCCGGACTTCGACCGCGACCGCGACATCGTCGATGCCGTGGAGTGGCTGATCGCGACGCCGGACGGTCCACCGCGTGCGGGTTCGCGCACCTGGTACACGGTCGACTACTCGCTCGAAAGGGGCGTTCCCGTGTCCATCTGCTATCCGAACGGACGGGTGGAGGAGCGGTGACCCAGCACCAGCCGGGTGCGGGGCCGCGCCAACGACATTCGCCGGGCCGCCCCTGCCCTGTACTCGACGTTCGACGCCGATGTGCACCCTCGTCCACACGCGAACAGCCCGCCGGTGGAAAACCGGGGCAGTCGTATCGTGTCGGGTCGCCGGCGGGCGATCGGGCTACTTACGTTGGCAGACAACACCTCGGCCGGCGGAGCGTCGTCGGGTGGGGGCCGCGATGTGCGGCGTCAGCGACGTGTGCACCGGGATTGCGGGACCGTGGGTGGCGTCGTCAGCAAGGGGGCAAGAGTGGATAGTTACGAGGCGCTGTTCGCTGCGGTGCGAGGCCACTGCGGGTTGGTGTTGAGCGTGGTCAACACCGGCGGCGGCTGCTACGTCGCGCAGGGGCGGCTTGAGTCCGGGCATTGGGTTGTCGTGGCCGAGGCTGACGATTTTCTCAGTGCCACGGCCGCCGAGCGGCTGGCCTATGAACGCGAACACCAGCGATCCTGCGGCTGGTATGTCGGCGTCTACGACAACGAACGCGCCGGGGGCACCGATGTTCCCGCCAGCGTCGAGGGATGCCGGCACCAGGTCACGGCCCCCGACGCTGAGTTCGACGACCTGCCGCAGCTGATCAGCGAAACACTGCGGTTGTGGTCGGCGGCGGCCCGCGACGCCGGACGGCGTCCGGCATGACCGAAACTTTCTTCGGCGCAAGCCCCCGACTTCAGTCGAGGGATAGCCGATCCCGTTGTGGGGTCCGCGCCGCGGACCGTTTCTGTCGTGGCCGAGGCTTATCGTGAGCCGCATGCAGTACCGGTCGACACGGAAGTCGGTGTGTTCGGCTAAGTGCCACGTCGCCGCTGCACGCCGCGGGAAGGTGGCGTAGCGGTGGCGCTCCGCTACCGGTTGTATCCGACCAGTGAGCAGTCGGTGTTCATGCTGGAGCGGCATTGTGCTGATGCCCGTTATTTGTGGAATCTGGCTGTCGAGCAGTTCAATTGGGGCCGGTTGGGCCGATCAGCTCCGGGGCCGGCGCAGCGGCAGAGACAACTCGCCGAGGCCCGGCAAGCGTTCGACTGGCTGGCAGCCGGGTCGTCGTCGGTGCAGCAGCAGGCGTTGCGGGACTTCGACCGGGCTGTCGCGGCGTTCTTCGGCGGCACGCATCGGCGGCCGACGTGGCGGCGGAAGTTTCTCGATGAGGGATTCTGTGTCCGCGATTCCCGCGTGGAGATCGTCAACCACAAGTGGGCGCAGGTGTTTGTGCCCAAGCTGGGGGTGGTGAAGTTCCGGTTGTCGCGGCCGCTGCCTTCGGGGAAGCTGGGCATGGCCCGGATCTCGTGCAAGGCGGGCCGCTGGCATGTGGCGTTCCCCGCCCCGCAACCGCCGGTGGCTGCCGCAACGGGCCGAGATGGGCGGGCGGTCGGCATCGACCGCGGTGTGAAGACCACGTTGGCGTTGTCGGACGGCACGATGCTGCGTGCGCCGATCATGCGCCGCGGTGAGCAAAAGAAACTCGCCCGGTTGCAGCGTCAGCTCGCCCGTTGCCGCAAAGGCAGCATCCGGCGCGGGAAGGTGAAGGCCCGGATCGCGACACTGCATGCCCGGGTGGCCGATCGGCGCAAAGACTGGATCGAGAAAACCACGACGCGGATCGCGGCTACCTACGGTGTGGTCGCGGTCGAGAAACTGCCTGTGCGCAACATGGTGCGGGCGCCCAAACCTAAACCCGATCCCGAGAATGAGGGCCACTACCTGCCCAACGGGAGAGCCGCGAAAGCTGTTTTGAACAAAGGCATCTACGCGAACTGCTGGGGTGTGATAGCTCAGCGACTCGATCACAAGACGTTCGCGTCGGGCACGACAGTTGTCTACGTGCCCGCCGCGTTCAGCAGCCTGGAGTGCCGCAATTGCGGCCACAGCGTGAAGGAAAACCGCAAGAGCCAAGCGGAATTCCAATGCGTGAACTGTGGCCACCAAGACCACGCGGACATCCAGGCGGCGAACACTATCCTGGCCCGGGCCACCGCGCCCGCGCTCACCTCCGGACCGGAGGCAACACCCGCACCCGCGGGTGTGCTCGCGCAAGCGAGAAGACCCGATGACGCGCAAGCGGCATAGCGGAATCCCGCGACTTCAGTCGCGGGAGAAGGTCAAACATCGGCACAAGAACAGGGGAGACGTAATGGGGCGAACGTCGGAGCGTTTTCAGGTGGGGGATCTTGTCCAACTCGACTCCGAGTACAAGCAGATCGGGAACCCGAGTTTGTTCCGGATCCGGGAAATCGTTGAAGGGGAGGCGGTGCTGGGACAACTCCGCGATGACAGCGACGAGTATGGCGGCCTGGATACCTGGGTGGCTCTCGACGATCCGGATCTGGTGGCCCCGTATCCGGAAGTCCTGGCCATGTATCCGCGGCACGTCCGGTAGGGCCCCGGTCGCGCGATGGGTGTGCGATCAGGGATCGAGTGGACCGAGGCGACGTGGAACCCCGTCACGGGGTGCGATCGCGTCTCCGCGGGCTGCGAGCACTGCTATGCACTGACGATGGCCAAGCGGCTCAAAGCCATGGGTGCGGTCAAGTACGCCGCTGACGGAGATCCCCGGACCTCCGGGCCGGGCTTCGGAGTGACGGTGCACCAGCAGGCACTCGGCGAACCGCTGCGCTGGAAGCGCCCCCGCGTGGTGTTCGTGAACTCGATGTCGGACCTCTTCCATGCGCGGGTGCCACTCGACTTCATCCGTGACGTGTTCGATGTCTGCCGCGCCACCCCGCAGCACACCTACCAAGTGCTCACCAAGCGCAGCATTCGTATGCGGCGGCTCGCGGACAAACTCGACTGGCCGGACAATCTGTGGATGGGTGTCTCGGTGGAGAATGCCGCTGCGCTCCCCCGCGTCGATCATCTGCGCGAGGTCCCGGCCGCTGTCCGGTTCCTGTCGTGCGAGCCGCTTTTAGGCCCCCTGGACGGCATCGACCTCACGGGCGTGGGATGGGTCATCGCCGGCGGGGAATCCGGGCCCGGCTGCCGGCCGATGCACGGGGCGTGGGTGCGGGGAATCCGCGACGCGTGCAGCGCCGCCGACGTACCGTTCTTCTTCAAACAGTGGGGCGGACGCACCCCCAGAACATCTGGCCGCGAGTTGGACGGCAGACTGTGGAACGACCTACCCACGATGCCGCGAGGGGGCGACGGCGATGGCCGAGTTGCGCAAAACCCGACGAGGCTATGAGGAAGTCCCACCCCCGCGGTGCGTCTCCTGCGGGGCGGCGTTTGTGCCGGGCAAGGTGATCGTCGGCAGCCAGCAGTGCTCGTGCGCGCAACGGTTTCACCGGACTCATTGCTGCCCGTGCGGGTATGTCACGTTGACCCCCGCGGGTGATCCCGGCTGTCGACAGGTCAACCTGGACGGCCGATAAACAGCACGCCCGGTCCGAGCGACGCTACGATATGTCTAGACGACTAGAGGAACGGGGGTTTTGTTGTGGAGCCGCTCGAGATCACCATCGACCGCACCGCCGACCGCGCCGTATTCCGGCAGATCGCCGACGCGCTGGCGCAATGGATCGCCGCCCCGCGAGGACCCCGGCCCGGAGACCGCCTGCCATCCGAGGCCGAATTGATCGAGCAACTCGGCGTGGCCAGGATGACTGTCCGCCAAGCTATTCAAGAGTTGCGGCACACCGGCTTAGTGACCTCCGAGCCCGGCCGCGGAGTGTTCGTCGCCTCCCAGCCCTGGTCGGCCGACCGCGACACCGTGCTGAGCTTCGCCCACGTGCTCGTGGCGACCGGCCGGCTCGACTCACCCTCCGACGTCATCTGCTTCTTCGAAAAACCGTGGAAATGGGATCGCGAATACAGCGCATGGTGCGCCCATCACCGCCCCGATGCGTCCGCGGATCCCCGCCACTGGAAGACCTTCCTCACCGCGCCCACCACAGAAGCGGAGATTGCACCGGGGATCTGATCAGGGGACAACGGGCGCAGGACTGAGGGGTGCCGCCTCGTCGGGATCAGGTGGCGACGTAGCGCCGGCGGAATTGCTCATTGGTGATCGGCCAGCACTCACCGCCCGGATTGCGTGCCAGCCAGTCACCGCCGGCGCCCGTGGCGAGACCCTCGAGGGTGCTCACCGCGAACGCATCCAGGATCCGCACCGCGGTGATCAGCGCGGTCTTTCGGTACCGATCGCCGGTGACCCGGGTGTAGGTGTCGGCGAAAACGCCGGCGTCCACAGTCCACGAATCGACACCGTCGGAGACGATCATGTCCCCCGCATCGGCGCTCAAGATGTCCCCCCGGGGAGTTGTCCACGTCATGGACTGCTCTGCTGGCGTCGCTGTCACGCTCACCGCCGACCTGTAAACGGTTGCCCCGCTTAACAATGCGTCGATCTCGCCGGGTGAGAGCAGTCGAGCGTGTCCCATCGCGGGGCCCCCTTTCGGTGCCGGTGAACATGGCGGTGCGGTCTGCCCGCCCCGCGGCGGGACGTGGCTCAACGTGGCACCACCCATTCAGGGTATGGGCCGCGGGGGGCGACGCCCACCGTGGCGCACGCGAGGCGACCGGCAAATTCGGTGGAGGACAGGCAACCCGTCATCAGTGGTGCCGGGGACCAGGGGGATCCGAATGATGCGTGCTGATTCGTGTTGACCCGGTTGCGGCCAGACAACCGGTGCCAGCATCAATTTCGCAGCGGAAGCCATCGAGATGGGAGACCGACATCGTGCTCTACGAAGTTGTGGTGACTGAGATGCGGGCCGCCGACGTGCGCTACGTCGTTGACGCCGAGGACGGTGACAGCGCGGTGCGCAAGGCGGCGATCGGGGACACCGTGGAGGAAGATGCCCTCGGCCGCTACGAGGTCACCGACCGGTTCGTCAGCGGGGATCCCCAACCGCTGACCCCCTCGGCATGAGAGGCGGTGACCCGGAAATGTCCGCAACAGCAATGACCCGTACCGAGGCGGCCGAGATCGTCGCCAACGCCACCGTGGCCTGGGCCCGGCAGAACGGCCTCATCGACCATCGAATCCCCGACAAGGACTTGGTCGAAGCGCGACTCAGCGAGCTGCGCGTCACCGCGGTCCCGGGGACCTACCTGCACACCGCCGCGGTGCTCGCCAACTGGCGAACCACCCTGCGACTGCTCAACCAATGGTGGCGGTGATGGCGCGCAAACGGCCACCGGAGTGCGACTACATCTGCGCCCGATGCCTGTGCCCCTGTCGTGCCGATGGCTCTCGGCACGTGGGGGGCGGAAGTGCCGACTTCACCGCCTGCGGACAGGACCCGCTGCCGGTGCTGCGCAGCGACTGGGAAGCCGCAATCAAGGCGGATGTGTCCGCGCTGCACAACCGCATCGATCTGCGCAGCACCGAGTGAGCGCGGCGGGGCTGCGGCCAATCGGGCGTTTCTACGGCCGGTCTGGCGACCCCGAGGGGTTCCTGCTAGTGGGTGACGGGCCCGGCGCCCATCTCGGCGATCAGCTCGGCCGCCGATGACGGCCGGAGTTCCCAGGCCTCAAGCGACACGCAGATCGACCTCCGCCCTGAACGGCGGACGGCGCTGTGGGTGTGACCGTGCAACAGCCACTCGCCGAGGTCGGGAAGCTGCCACTGCGCCAGGCTCACGCGGGAAAACCGGTCCGGGGTGCCCGCGTAGGGAAAGTGCGACAGCAGCACCGATTCGCCGCCGAGCGTGATCCGCCCCGCCTGCTGGACACTGGCGAAGACCGCGGCGAAAGCCGAGAAGTGTCGCTGTGCATTGCGGTGCATCGGATGGCACGGGTCGTGGTTGCCCGTGATCAGGTGCACGGGCACCGGAAGCGCCGCCAATTGCTCCAGGGAGCTGTGCATGCTGGCCACCCCGCCGCTGCAGATGTCGCCGAGCACCCACAATCGGTCGGCGGCGGGGTCGAGGCTGTACAGCGGCGCCATGACGGCCGCGTCATGTGCGGCGGCTGTGGGAAAGCCCCGCAGAACCGCGAGTTTGGTATGCGCGAGGTGGAGATCGGCCACGACGTAGTCCATGGCGTGCCTGCTAGAAGCCGGCCCCGCGCCCAGGCGAGGGCGCCCCAGGCCCCGATGGTGATCGGGTGTCACGCGGGAGAGCGCCGCGGGCTTCGCACGTCTGCGCGAACTGCTTGGCTTCGGCCTCGCTCGCAAACCGGTTGTTGTAGGGCTCGGCGACAATCTCGTCGAGGTCGGCGTTCTGTTCCCAGAGTCGCAGGTGCCATTGCCGGCGATTTTCGGCCAACGACAGCGACCAGTATCCGTGCGGCACCAGATTGGTGTCGGCGTTCTGGTCGCACCAGTGTTCGCTGTCGATGTGATCTATTACATACCAACGCATTCGGGGTGCGCTCCTTCGCTGAATGGGTGCAGCAGGGGGGCAATCGTGGTGCCGCGCGGTGCGCGGCGTGGTGGCCCGCGCTAGTACATCGGTTCTGCGAGCCAGCCGCGGGCTGTCAGCAGTCCGGTGGGGCCGTGGACTCGGACCTCGTCGGGGTTCGCGAAGTTCTTGACTATCAGAACCGCGGTGTTCTGCGGGGTCCACTCAATGAGGATCTGCGTCCCGAACCGCTCGTAGGCCACGATCTCGTTGCCGTCGGGCCGCACACCGCCATGGAATTCGGTGCCGGGAACGATTGTCCAGCCGTTGGTTTCGGCGACGGCCGCAATGGTGTCGCGCCCGTTGTAGGTCATCGCCGCGACCCCGCACCAGCCGGCCGGCCGCCGTGGCGCACGCCGTCGGGTCGACCGCCGCCGGCCACCGCGCGGATGAGGCCGCGTGGGGCGTTTTCCAGCCCGCGAGCTGCGCGGCGCGCCGGCGTGCCGTCAGGGGGGCGTGTGGTGGTGGCCGCCTGGGTGATGGTTGTGCGGGTCGTGGCGTTCATCGCAGCTTCCTGTGTTGCCGGGAGGGTAGTCATGTGACGAGGCCCTGCGGTGGGAATAGTCGCACCGCAACGACGTTCACGCGGGCGGTGACAGTTGTGTCGTGCGTGGAAATCGCCGCGGGGCGGCGACCGAGGCTCTATGAACGACTGCGGCGCGGAAAACCGCCGCCGGGGTTCGTGTCCCCCGCCGTGCAGTCGGGGCTGTGCCGGTAGCAAGGAACGCGTGAATGCGTTGGAGGTAGACGAGCATGGTCGATACCTGTGCCACTGGTGCAAGTGCCCGGTGTCCTACGCGAGCATGGGAATCAAGGTGATCATCGAGAACGGCCGGGTGATCCGAATCGGAACCTGCGGCGAACACTTCTCCAACACGAGCCCCGTCGCGAGCTCGACGTGACCGCCTCCGTGAATAAGCCCGGCCCCGCCGCCGGCCAACAGATCGTGGATCGTCAACCCTCGATGAGTTCGCCATGATGTGCGGCCGGATCTTCTCCGCGACCTTGGCGGCTACCTCGTCGAACGACAGACGAGTTGCGGAAGCACTCCACTGCGGTTCAAAGGCGGTCCGCGTAGGTGCAGATTGCAAAGGAGCTGTGTAGCAGTGGGTCTCAAAGAGCGGTTGATCGACGACCTCGGACTCTGGGGTGAGTGCGAGGACTTCCCCCGCGGCGACTGGAAATCCGAGGTGCAAAACGACGACACCAACCTCGGCTATTGGGACTGGGTTGTCGCGCAGCACCGGAATCGATGAGTCGCCCTCCAGTTGCGCAGCATGCCCCGGCTCGCACCGCCGTGCCGAGCGGGGCGCGACGCTGACCATTATGACAGGACCCGCAACCGGGAAGGGAATATGTAAATGAGCGCAAGAACGATCCGCGTGATGCTCACCGAGACCGTGAGATACCGGAACGACTTCAGTCGCGCCGACGTCATCGACTTCATGGCCGAAAGGCCAGACGGATCCAGCGATTCCGGAAGGGCAGCGGAATACGCAGCGATGACTGACGAGCAGCTTGCTGTCGAGTTCCTCACGGAACTGCGGAGATTCGGGCAAACCTCCGATGCTGTCTACCAGGTCATCGAGCGGCACAACGAGGTGATCGCCAACGAATGGGATCTTCGCAATGGCTGATGGCAGCGATCAACCATTGGGCGACAACGTGATTCGACTTCATCGGGTGCCCATGGAGGACAGTGATCTGGGGGCCTTGCACGAGGCGGCAGTGGTACTGGAACAGTACGGATACCACGAACTGTCGGTCCAGGTGTTCGCTATCACCGAGCGTGAGGCATAGCGCGGAATTATGTTGCACGTCGCGACCGAGGCGTCGTTAGGAACGTAACTGGCCGGCGGTAAGGGGGGCGGATTCGGCTAAATCTAGACACGGTCGATGTCCCGATTCGGATGCGGTGCTACCGGGCCGGGCAGGACTGGGGCCGGTGAGGCCGTAGGAATGTAACTGGTGGGAAAGGAGTCACTTGAGATGGAGAACGCCTACGTCAGAGAATACGACAATCTGTGGGCTTCAGCGCTGACCCGTGAGATGCACGAGCGCACGGCCGGCTACTGGTACGCGGTGGAGAATGGCGCGGTGGCGCACACGGCGTTCAAGTCGCGCGAAGAACTCGATGGGTGGCTTTCCGAGCGTGGTCTGGCGTTGTCGGCTGAGCTGCCGCCGGCGGGTCGTGACGTGGTGGATGGTGACGTGGGGCATGTTCGGGTGATCGGGAGATACCGGTCCCTGATGGATCGCGACCGGGACCGGTTCGAGTCCTTGGAGCCCTTACTGATGACCACTGTCATCGACAACGGCGAGTGGGTGCCGGCGAAGATCACCGAGGAGGCCGGGGTGCGCACGGTTCACTTCATGAACGTCAACTATCGGCGTTAACACACTCATGGTGCGGTCTGGCCGGCGCTGCCGGGCAGACGGTGACGACATCCTGCGGCAGGGGCCTGGACAGAATTGTCTCTCCTTAACGTGTCTCGCAGTGTGCTAACGCCGCGGACGGGCCACGATGGCGGGCAGCGCGACTGCAGGTGATCGCGGGGTGAGGAGAAGTGTTGATGAGTCAGGTGCTGTATCGAATCCATCCGGGAGCATTACGCAGCCTGCTGGAGAAGGTGTCTGCGGATCGAGATGCGATTCTGGCCTGGGCGCCCGTCGATGAAGACGGCACATACATCGACGATGGCACCTATGTCGAGGACGCGACGATACTCGGGGAGGGTGAGGAGACGCAGGGCATCGCGCTGAAGGTAGTCCACCTCGACGTGGAATCGTTGCGCTGCAAAGAATCGGATTTGTCGCACGCGATCCTGGAACTCCTCGAGGAGCCCGCCTTCACCCTGGCCGGCGGATGCTATGTCACCCATTGCACGGTTCAGCGGATCGCCGGCATCATCGATGGCCTGCGCGAGATCCATGCTCGCGTCAGCGCCGTGTCGCCGGCGTTGGACATTGCGGCGTCGCAGCGTTTGGACGGGGTTATCGACGGAGCGACGGCGCTGCCGGTACCGGCGCCGCACTCTGGACGTCAAGCGCCAGGGCCGCAACTCATTTATGCGATGCGCCGGCTTGCCGAGCTCAACAATGCCTCGCACCGCGCACAGGGCCACGGCAAGAGCTGGGAGCCAGGATTTCGCATTGCGAGGTTAGGCGAACAGTGGACGATCACGTTTCACAGCTATCAGTTCCTGGATAGCTTCCGCGACGACGGCGACGAACACGGTTTCCGCGGGACGTGGGATGACGTAACCGATCAAATCCTCACGGCCACGGAGCAATTCGCCCGAAAATACAATGTCTTCTACGACGAGCAGGGCCTTGACGACGATCATCCGATAGGCCGTCTGTCCCACGACGAGCTCGCCCGCCTGCCCGATGATGTCGCGATACTGCTGCAACCGGGCCGCGCCAGCGTTGTGGCAGGCCCCCAGCTTGGTCTGCTCGAGCGTGTTGATGTCGGGATTGATGGCGGGGCCCTGATCGAACTTGCTCGCTACGTGGTGACCGAAAGTCCGGACCACCTGCTCATCGCCGACGCGATCGAGTGGAACGGTGATCGGTTTGCCCCGTGTTCGACGCAGAGCGATCAGTAGAACCGCGATGACGGTGGACCCGGGAAGCGGCGCGACGGGTTTCGTGGTAGCCGCCGCCGATTTGGACGGCGTGGCGGTGCCCGACGGTGTCCTGGCCGTGTGGGGCGAAGACTGGGACGGCAACGCGACCATCCGGGCCGTTCGGGCCGGCGCAGTGACCGTGTTACGCGGCAAGCATGGCGAGCGGTTCGACGTCGACGGCCCGTGTGCGTCGGAGTGCTCGGAGTGCTCGGAGTGCTCGGAGTTGATCGTTGCCGCTGCGCCCGGCGCGCATGTCGTGGAGACCCAACGGCACTACCGGGACGCCCACGGCAGGGACCTGCCGTTGTTGCCGTGACGGGTGACCGCGGTTTGCCTGCCGAACAACAACTACGCGAGGGGATCTGATCTGAAATGGCGCATTCGGGGCGACTTGTGTTGCGGCAGAACAGCACCCATGTGCTGGTGTTGTGCCCCCTGGGACATCTAATCCGTGGAATGCCGGTGGCGCAATGGGCAGGGTCGCTATTGGAGTCGATGGCGTCGGACCCCGACTGGTCGGTCGAGTGCGATGGAGCGGTGTGGTGATGAGGGCTGCGCGCTTGGGCTTCGGGCTGTGATGGCAGGGTCCGGGACAGCGCGTCAGCGAGGCCGGCGGGTGGGCGCTGGGATCTGCCTCGGTGCGGCAGCAAGTCTGGTGCTAGCCGGGGCGGGGTCCGGGCTTGGGGTGAGGACTGTCAGCGGCAGCGCGATGGCGGCCCAGGGCTTCGTGATCGTGCCGAAAGCCCAGTCCGATGAACTCACCGTGCGGGTTCCGGTGGTGCCGGGATGGGGCCAGTTCGAGATGGGTGTCCCGGCCCCCGGATATCCGTCCGATCGCACGATCCTGGTTCTGGGAAGAGCGTCAGAGCTGGGAAAGGCTGCCACGGTCATTGTCAGTGTCGATGTTGTGCGAGACACGGCACAGCGATATGCCGAGCGGTTGGCGGCAACGATCTCGAAGTTGTCGGTCAGCCCTGCCGTCGTCACGCCAGAGCAGGTGTGCGCCCGGGCCGGGTACCGGATTGACTTCTCGGGCCTGCAAGCGGGCGGTCCCGGGGCGCCGCCCCGGTCGGGACTGGGCCTCGTCGTGGCCCCCGAGGGCGGCAGATATGCCTACATCGCGGTAGCCCAAGCGGCAGAACCGGACGCCAGGTTCGTAGCGCAAGCGGACGCGCTGCGCGGCGGACTATGCCTGTCTGGGTAGAAGGTGTGCCCTGCTGATGCAGGCATGCGACGGTGCGGAAGAAACAGTGACGACGAAAGAGTCAGGGGGAGAACGTGATTACGGTGTTCTATGAATTGCCGGCTGACGAGCTGCGGGAGGGAGTGTCCACCGACGACGGCCAGGACGTTCTTCGGGTGCGGATCTTCGGCACGCACGTCCACGCCGCGGTGTACACCCCACTACCGGACGACCCCGAGGTCGATGAGGAGCGCCGGAACAGCCCGGAGACCCGCATCTATCCATGCGGATCGCTCGTGTCGTTGGCGGTGTTCGCCGACACCGCTACGGATCTGTCGCGCCACCCGCAAGCGCAGAACCGCCGCGCCGGCACCTGACCACGCGCCGGTACCTGAACTGACAGTCGGACATGTGACGGGTGAACCCCAACGCACGGGGGCCAGCAGCTCCGGCGTGCCGCCACCCCGTCCCCCGCGGGGGGCCAGGCAGGGGCGTACCGTCACCCCCATGGGTTCCTGGAAGGGCGGCGAGATCGGCCACCAGCGTGTTGCCGGCGACATCGTCGAGCTTCGCGACAACGCTGAGCGCGGCGTGCACACACTGTTTCGGGTGCACTCGGTCGACGGTAACGGCGATGTGCACCTCAGCCTGGTGCGCCAAGGCCCAGCGCCCGCAGGCGACGCCATCCGTATCGCATCAGATGACGTCGGCGAGGCCGTGTTTCTCGCCCGGGCCGAAGTCCTCGCCGCGCATGCGCACGACACAGGGCTCGCGGAGCGGATCTAATTTCCCCGCCGAAACGCGCGAGATGATGTGCACCGCCCGACCCGGGGAAACATCTCGCGGTTAACGATTGAAGGCCCTCGGGCGCATGCGTCGCGCTCCCCGCAGCGGAGCCCTACGGCCGGCGAGGCGACGTCGTTGGAGTGCGGGAGCAAGGTGGGGGCTGCGGACCGTGGTGGGGTCCAGAAAGGCCCTTCCGAATCGTGTCGACTGCCGGGTGGGTGCGGGCTGCCGGTCACGCTAGCGCTATGAGTGCGCCGCGCGCGGTGTCGGGGTTGCCGACGCGTTGAACGAGATGTCGCAGACCGATCAGGAATGAGCAAATGGACGTTCCAACGTATACGGACGGCTCGCCAGTGTCCGAAGGGGATCGCGTCAGATATCACCAGGCTCTGTGAACCGCCCCGGCTTTCGTGCACACTCGGTTACTGGTGTGCCTCCGTCATGGTGGCCGCTTGCTGAGTGTAGTGGTGGGCCTCGAACTCCACGGGGGGTGTGCGGTCGAGGCGGTGCATGAGCCGGCTGGTGTTGTACCAGTGGACCCAGTCGGCGGTGAGCAGCTCGACGTCGGCCAGCCGGTTGAGCGGACCCCGCCGAAACGGGGAGTCCGCACGCACGGCCTCGGTCTTATAGAGGCCGATGGTGGTCTCGGCCAGGGCGTTATCGTAGGCGTCCCCGACCGAGCCGATCGAGGGCTTCATCCCGGCCAGCATGAGGGTCTCGCCGAAGCGCACAGCGGTGTATTGCGACCCCGCATCCGCGTGGTGAATAGTGTTGCCCGTCAATGGTTTTCCTTCGCGCTCCCGCACCATGGCTGCCTGGCGCACCGCGGACTCCACGAAGCGGGTGTGCTTGCTGGTGGAGCATTCCCAGCCCACGATCCGCCCGGCGAAGGCGTCGATGACGAACGCGGTGTAGACGAAGCTGCCATCGGTCAGGCGCACGTAGGTGAAGTCGGCTACCACCAGCATGTTCGGGGCAGGCACCCGGAACTGGCGGTCGACCAGATCCGGCGGGCGCACCGCATCCGGGTCGGGGACCGTGGTGCGGATCTTGCGCCGTCGGGTGACCCCGTGCCAGCCGTTGGCCCGCATGAGGCGCTCCACGGTGCAGCGGGCCACCTCAACACCCTGCCGGTGCAGGTGGGCCCACATCTTCGTGGCGCCGTAGAGCGACTCGGGCTTGCGGCGGCCGTGTTCGTCGGGCTCGTAGAAGCCGGCCAGGATCTCGGTGATCGCGGTGTCCCACAATTCCCGCTTCGACGGGGCTCGGCTCAGCCAGGCGTAATAGGTTCTCGGAGCGATCGCACACCCATGATCAGACAGGGTGCGGCAGATCGGAGCGACTCCGAAACGAGCGCGGTGCTCGTCGATGAACCGGCAGATCAACGGTGTCGCGGGTCGCTCTCCCGCACGAAGAAACTTGTTGCCGCCTTGAGGATCTCGATGGTCTCCTCAAGCTCGCGATTCTTCTTCCGGAGCTCGCGCAACTCCTTGCTCTCCACAGAGGAGACCCCGGGGGCCTGGCCGCCGTCGATCTCGGCCTGCCGGATCCATTTACGCAGCGTCTCCGAGCTCATCCCCAACCGGGTTGAGATCGCCCCGATCGCCGCCCACTCCGTGTCGTACTCCTCGCGATGCTCCCGGACCAGCCGGACCGCCTTGGCCCTGATCTCCGGGGTGTACTTGCTTGGCATCGTGCCATCCTTCCCACAAAAGAAGGTGTGCACGAAAGCCGGGGTGGTTCACTGGGCGGTCTTCTAGCCCCCGGGGTAGACAGTGATGGCAGCATGTGGAATTACGGAACCGTGGTCAGGAAGTCGGGTCCATGGGGCGACGAGTTAGTGCTGCGATGCGACGCTGGACCCTACAAAGGAGCCGGCGCTTGCATGCTGTATAGCCATGTCATCGAACGTGTTTGACCAATCTCTTTGAGGGTGATCGAAGTCTTCCTGCCGGCCCCGGCGGATGCGGTGATCGAATTCCCGGAGGCAAGCCTGGGACTTCAGTAGGGGGTCGGCCAGCCCCATCGTCATGGTCGGCGGACTGGCTGTGAGTGGCGGTCCGGCCCCGGAAAGGGGCTGTCTGAATCGTGTCGGCGGCGGGATGCTTGGGGGCTACCGGACACGCTATCTGTGTCAGTGCGCCGCGATGTCGGCGGTCACCGTATCTGGTGGGGGTTGGTCAGGGTGGTTGATCGGGGAAGCGTAAAGGCTGTTGTCACAGTGCGGGATTGGATTTTGTCTCACGGTTTGGCGTGTGTGCCGTGCGAGCCCGAGCGGCGTGTTGGTAGTTCTGCAGAACTCGATGCCGCGATCGCGAGCCTTCCGCCGGAGGTGTGCCGACACGGCGGGATGGCGTGGAGGTGATCATGGCTGATCTGAACCACTACTTGGGGCGTGAGAACTACGATCGGTGGCGCTCTGATGGTGATTACTGTCCACCTCGGTAAGCGCCCGCCCTGCGCGCGCATGAAGGTGACGCCCGCCGACCGCTACGACATCGGAACGGTGATGGCGGCGCACGCCCGGGGTGCCAATTGATCATCAGTGGGGCAGGCCATTCGGGCTACATTACCTCGGACTGCACGCCCCGCGCCCAGTCGACGGGCTCTGCATCGTTAGGACGTCGAGGAGTCGCCGAAGTCCAGCCCTTCCGTGGTTGCACCAGCACGCAAGCAGAGGCCGCAGGCATCGCCCCCTCGCGGAGGTAAGTCAGGCGTGAGGCGGCGGTAGAAGCAGAACGGGCTCGCCTGGCCGAAAAGGCGCCGGGGGGTTTGTGTCGCAGGGCGGAGAGGGTCAACCGGTGCGCTAGGAAGGGGTGAAGGTGCACCGAGAGTGCTGTGAGCTACAGCTCCGGTTGAGTGCGCGCTGTGACCGAAAAGGCGAATGATGTTGAGAACGATGGCATTTGAACACAAAGGGCTGCGCTATCACCTTGAGGTCGAAGACTACGGCGACCACGAGTCCTCCGACACTGTGGAGATCATCGGACCCGACGACGACTGCATTTCCAGCTACGACACCTGCAACACCGCTGAGGTCAGCCTCATCGCCGAAGCGCGTCATGAGATCGAAAGCTTGTCCGGTGCTGGTTAGGCAGGGCCACCCGGAGTCGGGCGCCCGATCAGTGGTGGCGGGGAACTGGCGTCTGTGAGTTGACCCGTAGCTGAAAGGCGAAGGAACAGTTCGGTGTGACGTGGGGGACTACGAGAGGAGTGACATGAGTGTTGTAGCAGACGAATTGGAAGCCATGGTGATCGAAGCGCTGCCTGGGTCGCCGGCGGAGAACCAACGAGTACCTCCGCGAACGCGTTGGTCGGCTCGAAGCGCACATCGTTGAGGAGGTGGTGAGTTGACGGACCGGGGCATGGGGAGGGGTCGGGTGGACCTGATCGAGAAGAATCTCGCCGCGCGCATGCAGACCGGCGGGCTCGGCGGCATCCTCGAGCGGGACGGCTCCGTGGTGAAAATTCGGTACGGCGCGAACAGTGGGGGTTACGAGAACTACGTTTTCTTTGTCACCGCTGACGGTGGATGTCTCCACATCGACACCGTCGTCGATCAGATCGGCGAGGTGGACTTCACCGATCCCAGCGATCGGCAGTGGTTTCTCGTCGGCTACCAGGTCAATTATGAGGATCCAGACCTGATCGATGCGCACACAGGGCAGCCGATTCCCTCGGCTTACAGATGACGATCGCTGGGGCTGAAGCCGGTTGTCCGGCAGGGGTTCGCGCGGTAGGGCCGGTGCTGTTGCGGCGTCCGACGCGAACACCGACCGCGGACTTTCGCGATCACCGGAGAAACGTGTGGGCGCGGTGTGGCGCCGCCGCGGCGCAGGCGGACTCGCTGTTAGCGTGCGCGCAGATCGGGTCGGGCATGATGGCGGCGCCGCCCGCCGGTCCTGCGGCCTTCGCGGTCGTCGCCAGTGGGACAGACAGCATCGAGGGCAGCGGAAGTGGCGGGAGTATCCGATGAGCCGCACGCAGGCAGTCAGCACCGATGTTGTCGAGTCGTTCATCAACGCCTTTGCCACGGGTTACCTGGCCGGCGATATCGGCGAGAAGCTCTGCTGCTCGGAAGTGGAGGCTCTGGCCGCCCTGTTGCGGGACCTGGGCTACGCCCCCGCCGCCGATCAGTGGATCAAAGCCCACGCCGGCGGTGACGACTGTGGGGACATGCACTGCCGCTGCGAGGACTGCACGGCCAAGCGCGAGGCGCAGCACCGGTGAAACGGTTCGGTGAGCCGAGATGCGCCCCCCGGGAGAAGGCTGTGGAACTGAACAACCAAGTGGCACGCGACCGGCGAACGACGTGACGTCCATGCTGGCCTACCTGCCCGTTGATCCCGCCACAGCGGGCAATGACATTGCGGCAAAGGGAGTTACATGTCAATTGAGCTGAAGGTGACGACCAGCATCGTCGGGTTCGGCGAACAGAGCGAGAACTGGGTCACCGGCCCAGTTGCAGATCGCATGGACGCACTGAGGATCTGGCGAGAACGACACGAACTGGCTTTCGGGGGATACGAAAACGTCGGTGACGTGACTGTTGCCACCGAGATCGTTCGTTGTGACGAGTGTCCTGAGCTAAGCGGGACCCGCAGGGAGTCAAGGACGTGACACCAGAAGGCCAGCGCGTGAGCTGGGGGCGATCTCGGTCAAACCCCGCCGGGGCCGCCTCGGGCAGGGCTGGCTCGGGGGAGGCGATGTGAGTGCGGGGGGCGAGGTTGAATCCCATCGCCGCGGAGTTAAACGGGGCTGCCTCGGAACGTGGCGACCGCTATCGGCAGCGGGCAGCGCTGATACGTTGCGGACATGAGTTCACCGACGACGAGTTCACATGGATGGACTAATGACAGCACTTGGGGTGTCGCGGGGGCGTGTGACAATACTGAGCGGTTTCAGGGGGTTCTGCGTGACGTCGTTGCGGTTGCCCGGCAGGGTGACGTAGATCGTTCCGCAGACCAACTGCGGGAGGCCGTAGAAACCCGTCGCCTGCTGGCTGACACCTTGCCGAGCTGGGTTGACCTCAGCGAAGTCAACTGGCGCGAATTGGTTGACGCGTGGGCTCACGACGAGCAGTGAACGGTCTGAGGGGCTACCCGCTGTTGCGGCTCGCGCCGGCGGCAGTTGTCAGTGGTGCGCTGCGGAGGGGAAGGAAGGTTTGACCAATGTCGTTGTATCGCTGCACCATCTGCCTCGACGGGCAGCCCGGAGTTTGGGAGGACAGGCAGATCGTCGTGCATTGGGACGATCTGGACGCCAACACCTTCGTCGTGGCACCGTTCACCGTGGCCGCGGCCGATCTCGACGAGGAGCGGCTGGTTCACGAGCTGGGGCGCATGGGCTTTCGTCTGGTGTCCACCAATTCCGACAACATCGGACGCGGCTGGGCGATCGTCTCCCGCAGCAGGACCGACCGGCCCTTCTACAACCCGCTGGACCGCAGCTGGTGCGCCTACCTCACCGATGAGGACAAACGCGCGATAAGGAACAAATGGCCGGACGCTGCAGTGCCCGGGGTGCACAACACCTGAAAGACATTGGTGCAAGCGGGGTTTGGGGGGACAACTGAGCACGCCGTACACGAAAGTGGGTGCGGCCTCCGTGTCACCGCGGGGTTGAGTCGAAGGCTGCGGGGAAACTGGTTACCCATGGAACTCGAGAAGCCGGCCACGATCAGGACGCCCGTTCTATGGATGAACTAATTGCTGCTGTTCCGGGGTGGATAGCCCGTTTTGTGCCCCAAGCCTGGAGTAATGATGTTGCGTTCGATGTTGACCCCGAAGGTGAGACCGATTGGTTGGTCACCGCGGCCGATGTAAATGCGGCGCTGCCTCGTGATGTGCAGGGGGCGGGCGTAGTCGATGCCCACCTGGTCCCTGGGTGGATCACGATTTATGTCGAGTCGGCTACTGGTGGGAACCCGGATCTGCTGCGGCAACATCAGGCTGCACCTGAATGGATTCGGGGCTGGCGTGGACCGTTCTACGTGAAGCTCATGGCCCCCAATCCGCCTCTGACGGCGAGCGTCGCGCCGTAATGAGTGAGCGGTCTATTTCGGACGCCGACTGGGAGGCGGTCCTCTATGCCGCTGGAGTCAGGGCCCCAATCACCGAAGATCAGATAAGGCAATTGGCGCGAGGCGAATCGCTCATCGAGTCGGCTACTCTCGACCAGCTCAACCCGTCGGGGGTGGTCAGGGCAGAGGGTGAGGCGGCGGCTCAGGCTGTATTCGAGAGTTTCAGGGTGTTGCCTGAGCGGGAGAAAAGAATTCTGCAGAGCAACCGAGAAAAAGCCGGGGACTGGGTTCGCAGTTTCTTCGCCTGGTGGGGTCGAGGTCGCGGTAGACCGGCGGGGCGAGCGCGACGCCGCTGCGGGCGGGCAGCAGCTGTTCGAGGACCGCGCGGCGGGCGGTCCACGGCTGCGCGGTGAGGTCCTCTCCGTCCAGGTGCAGAACGTCGAAGACGAGGTAGCGCGCCGGAATGGTCCGCTGCTGCAGCGCGCTGGGCCGGTTGAGCGCCAGCCGGCGTTGGAGTCGGTGGAAGTCGGGGCGGCGCTCGGCGTCGAGGGTGACGATTTCGCCGTCGAGGATGGCGCTGTGCCCGTCGAGCTGGGCGGCCAGGGCGGTGGTGACTTCGGGGAATCGGGCGGTGAGGGTGTTGCCGGGCCGGGACTGCAGCAGTACCTGTCCGTGGTGCACCCGGGCGATCCCGCGGGCGCCGTCGTGTTTGATTTCGGCGACCCAGCCCTCACCGCGCGGGGCGGTGGGCAGCATCGGGCCGGCGGGCAGCGGAGGAGCGGGGCGCATCTGATCCAGTGTGCCCGCCGCAGGGAGTTCGTGACGGCCCCGCTTAACCGCCGCGGTGTTACCGCCGTCGCGCCGGCCGCGGGGCCGGCCCTCCTGGCGGGTGGCGGAAACAACATCGCCCCCGCGGCGCGTGGTGAACGGGACGGGGTGATCCTCGGACAGTCAGATCCTCGGACAGTCGGGCCACTGAAGGTGGCTCAGGCCAGTGGCCCACTTCCGCACCCGCCGGCCAG
>CAYTOD010000047.1:0-34019 GCA_964439315.1 uncultured Mycobacterium sp.
CCAGCTTCCTCGGCATCGCCGGCGCCATCGCCGTCTACGGCTACGACGGCTTCCTGTACTCGATCGGCTTCCTGGTGGCGTGGCTCGTCGCTCTTCTCCTGGTCGCCGAATTGCTCCGCAACACAGGCAAATTCACGATGGCCGACGTACTGAGCTTCCGGCTCAAGCAGAAGCCGGTGCGCCTGGCAGCCGCCATCTCGACGCTGACCGTCTCGCTGTTCTACCTGCTGGCCCAGATGGCCGGCGCCGGCGGCCTGGTGGCTCTGCTGCTCGACATCCACAGCCGCACCGCCCAATCGGTGGTGATCGCCATCGTCGGCGTGCTGATGATCGTCTACGTGCTCATCGGTGGCATGAAGGGCACCACCTGGGTGCAGATCATCAAGGCGGTTCTGCTGATCGCCGGCGCGGCCATCATGACGGTGATGGTGCTGGCCAAGTTCGGGCTGAACTTCTCCGAGCTGCTCGGCAAGGCCCAGGACATGGTCCACCATGCCACCGCCAAGGGTGTCTCCAGCCGGGACGTGCTGGCGCCGGGCGCCAAGTACGGCGCGACGACGGTTACCAAGGTCGACCTGCTGTCGCTGGGCCTGGCACTGGTGCTGGGCACCGCGGGCCTGCCGCATGTGCTGATGCGCTTCTACACCGTGCCCACCGCCAAGGAAGCCCGCCGGTCGGTGGTCTGGGCGATCGGGCTGATCGGCGCCTTCTACCTGTTCACCCTGACCCTCGGCTACGGCGCGGCGGCCCTGGTCGGACCCGACCGCATCCTGGCCGCGGCAGGCAAGGAGAACTCGGCGGCGCCGCTGCTGGCCTTCGAACTCGGCGGCGTGGTGCTGCTGGGGGTCATCTCGGCGGTGGCCTTCGCGACCATCCTGGCCGTGGTGGCCGGCCTGGCGATCACCGCGTCGGCGTCGTTCGCGCACGACATCTACGCCAGCGTCATGAAGAACCACAAGGTGACCGAGGACGAGCAGGTGCGGGTATCCCGCATCACCGTGGTGGTGCTCGGGGTCGCCGCCATCGGGTTGGGCATCCTGGCCAACGGCCAGAACGTGGCGTTCCTAGTGGCGTTGGCGTTCGCGGTGGCGGCCTCGGCGAATCTGCCGACGATCCTCTACTCGCTGTACTGGAAGCGGTTCAACACCCGCGGCGCACTGTGGAGCATGTACGGCGGGCTGATCAGCTGCATCGTGCTGATCGTCTTCTCGCCGGCCGTCTCGGGCGCGAAGAACGCCATGATGCCCGGCATGGACTTCCACTGGTTCCCGTTGTCCAACCCGGGCATCGTGTCGATCCCGCTTGCGTTCATCCTCGGCATCGTCGGCACGCTGACGTCGAAGGAGATCAGCGACCCGATCCTGGCCGCCGAGATGGAGGTGCGCTCGCTGACCGGAGTGGGCGCCGAGAAGGCCACCCACCACTAGCCCGGGACGGGGCGGCTAGCCGCCGCTCTTGCGGCGGAAGTTCCGGCGCTGTTCGGCCGGACCGTGAGCGTTCGACTGCTTGCTTCCACCGTCGGCGTGGCTGGTGCCGCCGGCGGCGTGCGCTTTCTTGCGCTCGAGTGCCTCGCGGAACTTGCGCTTGGTTTCTTCAGCCGGGTCGGAATCCGAGGTCGCCATGCTGCGAGCGTATCCCGCGGACGGCTCCCTGGCACCGGAACGTCAGCGCACGCCCGGCGGCATCCCGTAAACGTGGGTGATCGGCATCCGCAGCAGTACCCGGCGGTCGGCGACCATGGCGCGGCGGTAGTCGTCCCAGTCCGGGTGTTCACCGGAGATCGAGCGATAGAGGTCCACCAGCGCCTCGACGGTGGCGTCGTTCGGGTCGGCGGCCGGCGGCGTCAGTTCGGCGTCTCCATCGGCGACCGCATAGGCCCAGCCGTCCTCGGCGCTGACCAGTAGCGACGCCCGGGGATCACGCCGCAGGTTGCGGGTCTTCGCCCGCGGTTCGGTGATGGACACCTCGATGGCCGGCGTCCGCGGGTCGAAGTGGTACACGACATGGGAGAGCTGCGGCCGGCCGTCGCGCTTGATGGTGGCGAGCACACCGAGGGAGTTGTCGGCGATGAGCGCCAGCAGCTTGTCGTCGAATACCTGGCGAGTCATAGCGCGAGCCTACTAAAGCGCAGGCGTGGGTACCCTTCCTCGGTGACGCGCTATGCGGCCTTTCTGAGGGGCATCAACGTCGGCGGGGTGAACCTCGCCATGGCGGACGTGGCGGAGGCGTTCCGCGCCGCCGGATTCGGTGCCGTGCGGACCGCGCTCGCCAGCGGCAACGTCGTGTTCGACTCCCCCCACAGTGCCGATTCGGTCCGCGCTACAGCCGAGTCGATGCTTCGCCGCGAGTTCGACTACGACGCCTGGGTGCTGGTGTACGAACTCGAGACGCTTCGAAGGATCGTCGCGGCCTACCCTTTCCAGCCCGAGGTCGACGGCCACCACTCCTACGTCACCTTCGTCAGCGATGCCGCTGCCCTCGGCCAACTGGCCGCGCTCGCCGGCACCGCCGGTCCCGACGAGAAGATCGCCCCCGGTGACGGCGTCATCTACTGGCAGGTGCCCAAGTCGGCGACGACGACGTCGACGATCGGCAGGACGATGGGGAACCGTCGTTACAAGTCGTCGACGACCACCCGGAATCTGCGCACGCTGGAGAAGGTGCTGCGCTGAGCCCGCGATGTCGCCGGGGTACGTTGGGGCCATGCTGACCGGCGTTTCCGAAACAGCCCTGATGACCCTCAACGGCCGGGCCGAGCAGGCCGCGATGCCCGCCGCCATCATCGACGACCCGATGGCCATCGAACTGCGCGACGCACTGGGTCGCCGGGGCGTCGACTACGCCAAGTTCGGCCGCCGCGGCCAGGAGATGGCGCTGCGCTCGCTCGCCGTCGACCGTTGCACCATCGACTACCTGCGCGCCCACCCCGAAGCCACCGTCGTCGCGCTGGCCGAGGGTTTCCAGACCAGCTTCTGGCGTCTCGACAAGGCGGTGCCCGATCCCCGGTTCCGCTGGGTGTCGGTCGACCTGCCACCGGTGATCGCACTGCGCGAGGAGTTGCTGCCGAGTTCGCCACGGATCACCGACCTCGCCCAGTCGGCCCTGGACTACAGCTGGATTGACCGGGTCGACGCCGGCAACGGAGTGTTCATCACAGCCGAGGGCCTGCTGATGTACCTGCAGCCCGACGAGGCGATGGAATTGATTCGTCAGTGCGCCAAGCGTTTCCCCGGCGGTCAGATGTTCTTCGACCTCCCCCCGACCATTTTGAAAAAGGTCGCACCCAAGGGCATTCGCGCGTCCAAGCACTACCGGGTTCCCCCGATGCCGTTCAGCCTGTCCATCAACCAGTTGCGGGATCTGGTGGGCACCGTTCCGGGGCTGAAAGCCGTCCACGACGTCCCGATGCCCGAGGGCCGCGGCTTCATCTTCGGAAAGGTGTTCCCGGCGTTCTGGAGGTTCGGCCCGATGAAGCCGTACCGCGGTGTCTATGCCCTCTTGGAATTCGGCTGAGCCCTCTTGGAATTCGGCTGAGCCCTTTTGGAATTCGGCTGAGCCCCAGCCGGATTGGACTCGAACTCAGCGTGCAGGTATCTCGCCGCCGCCGACTCCCCCAGCCCCAGTGAGCGGGCGGTCTCGGCGTAGGCATGGGCAGCGGCTGCCATCGCCGCGTCGGCCGGGTCGCTGCGGGCCACGAAAGTTCCGTGCCGGCCCCGGGTTTCGACGACGCCCGCGCCCTCGAGTTCGCGGTACGCGCGAGCGACGGTGTTGGGGGCCAGGCCCAGTTCGGCAGCCATGTCGCGCACGGTCGGCAGTCGGGTACCCGGCTCCAGACGTCCGTCCCGCACCGCGTCGATCACCCCGACCCGTAACTGGTCGAACGGCGGCAGCGCCGATCCGGGGTCGAGACGCAACCACTGCACGGTCCTAAAATACCGCCGATACCGGCTATCTTGGGGGCGTGCAGATCGCGGTGTTCAGCGGGGCAGGGATCTCCGCCGAAAGCGGGGTGCCGACCTTCCGCGACGACGAGATGGGTCTGTGGGCCAAGTACGACCCCTACGAGATCTCCAGCACCGAGGGATGGCAGGCACACCCGGAACGGGTGTGGGCCTGGTACCTGTGGCGCCACCACCTGGTCAAGGAAGTCGATCCCAATCCCGGTCACCAGGCGGTCGCGGCCTGGCAGGACTACGCCGACGTCACCGTCATCACGCAGAACGTCGACGATCTGCACGAGCGCGCCGGCAGTCGAACGGTGCACCATCTGCACGGCAGCCTCAACGAGTTCTGGTGCGACACCTGTAGTTCCCTCTACCACGGCCCGATTCCGGACATGCCCGAGCCGATCTTGGAGAAAACCCCGCTGAACTGCGAATGCGGCGGGCTGATCCGGCCCGGCATCGTGTGGTTCGGCGAGCAGTTGCCCGACGAACCGTGGAGCGCCGCCATCCGCGCAGCCGCGACCGCCGACCTGTTGGTGGTGGTCGGGACCTCAGGCCTGGTCTACCCCGCCGCCGGACTGCCCGAGGTGGCCCTCGCCCATGGCGCGCGGGTGATCGAGGTCAACCCCCAGCCGACACCGCTGTCGGACTCGGTCACCGTCTCGCTCAGGGATACCGCCGGGTCGGCGCTGCCGAACCTGCTGCAGCGGCTTCCCGAACTGCTGGGTCCCTAACTGCTGGGTTAAGCCCGCTTCACCGCGCGGCCGACGGTGATCTCGGCGACCGGCATGGGCACCCACGCAGGGAAGGTCATCTGGTGGCGCGCGGTCTCGACGGCGAACCCCGCTCGCCCGATCGCCTCCTCCGTGCGACGGTGGGTGTGGCAGTTGCCGGAGATCCTGGGCCACAGCGTGGCGTCGGCGAACCGCTGCAACCCGCCCCGCCAGCCGTCACTGGCAACATGCTCGAAGTAGCGCAGTTCGCCCCCCGGCTTGAGCATCGAATACAGCTGGCGCAGAACGGCATCCGGATCATCGACTGAGCAGAGCACCAGCGAGCACACCACCGCGTCGAAAGGCTCTGTCCCGGCGAGCGTCTCGATCGTCGACTCGATGACCGTCACCGGGACCGGAGCACTAGCCGCGGCCTCCCTGGCCAGGGGCGCCAGGCGGGTCTCCGGTTCGACCGCGATGACGTCGGTCACGGTTGCGGGGTAGTGCGCGAAGTTCGTTCCCGTGCCTGCCCCGACCTCCAGCACCCGTCCGGTCAGACCGGCCAGATTCTCGGTCCGCAGCCTGCGCAGCAACGGGGTCTCGTGGGCGGACATCACCGTCCAGAGCCTGGCGAAGAAGGGGTGACTGAGCGTTGTTTCGGCCATCCCGGTCAGCCTAGCCCTCGGACAGCCCGATCCTCCGGTGCAGTCGGGTCAAACTGCTTGGTGCCCACCAGTTCCGCTTGCCCATCACGTGCATGAAGGCGGGCAGTAGCGCCATCCGCACCAGGGTGGCGTCGACCAGCACCGCCAGCGTCAGCCCGACGCCGAAGATCCGCATGAACGACACCTGGGCGGCGATCAGTGCGGCGAACGCGATCGCCATGATGAGCGCCGCAGCGGTGACCACCCGGCCGGTACGGGCCAGGCCCAGGGCGACGGCCTCGTCGCTGTCGGCCCTGGTCTGCGGCGAGTCGAGCCAGTACTCCCTGATCCGGGCGAGCAGAAACACCTCGTAGTCCATCGACAGCCCGAACGCCACGCAGAACATCAGCACCGGGATGTTGGCCTCCAGCGTGCCGGTCGAGGTGGTGCCCAGCGCCCCGAGGTGGCCCTCCTGGAATATCCACACCAGCGATCCGAAAGCCGCCGACAGCGATAACACGTTGAGTACCAATGCTTTCAGCGGCAGCACCAGGCTTCCGGTGAGCAGGAACAGCAGCACGAAAGTGATCGCGGCGATGAGCGCAAGCACGAAGGGCATCCGGGAGGTGACGGCGTGGACGATGTCGGAGGCGATCTGGGCGACCCCCCCGACGAGCACTTCGCGGCCGCCCGGGGTAGGAATGGCGTGGACGGCCTCCAGTTGGTTGGCCGATGCCGCCGAGTACAGCGGCGCGGTGGTGCGCAAGGACAGGAAGACGCTGCCCTGGGAGATGCCCGTCGGGGCCGAGGGGGGCCCGACCCTGATGCCGCCCGCGAATGTTCCGCCCGGCGCGGACACCGCAGTGACATTGGGAACCCTGGAGAGCCGGGCGGCGTACCGGTCCAACTCAGCCGCACCGCTGCCCTCACCCAGATCGCCGCCGTCCGGGATGACGATGCTCACCCCGGTGTTGAGGTCGCTGGTGAACCCGCTGCGCAGCAGATCGCCGACCTGGTGCGCCGAGGCGGTCTTGGGCAATACCCGGTCGTCCGGGTTACCGACCTTCACCTTGAGGAACGGCAACCCGAGGAATACCAGCAGCGCGATGATGGCCAGACCGATCGGGACTGCCCGCCGCATGACGAACTTCGTTGAGCGATACCAGAACTGCTGTTCGACGGGCTTGCCCGACGGCTCGGACCGGCCGAACACACGCCGCACCAGACGGCGGATGTCGAGGGCGTCCAGCCGGGGTCCGAGGACCGCGATCGCCGCCGGGGTCACGATGACGGCCGCCGCGGCGGCGAAAGCCACCGTGGCGATGCCCGCGTAGGCGAACGAGCGCAGGAAGTACATCGGGAACAGCAGCAACGCCGACAGCGACAGCGCCACTGTGACCGAGGAGAACAGCACGGTTCGGCCTGCGGTCACCATGGTCCGCAGCAGGGCGTTGCGGCGATCGGCCCCGCCGGCGATCTCGTCCCGGTAGCGGCTGACGATCAGCAGCGTGTAGTCGATCGCCAGCGCCAGGCCCAGCGCCGTGGCGATGTTGAGCGCGAAGATCGACACCTCGGTGAAGGTGGTGATCAACCGCAGCACCGACATCGTGCCGAGGATCGACATCACCCCGACCATCATCGGCAGCGACGCCGCGACCAGACCGCCGAACACCCACACCAACACCACGAAACTGAGCGGGACGGCGATGAACTCCATCAGCAGCAGATCGTTCTTGGTCTGCGTGTTGATCTGCCCGTAGATGATCGAGGTTCCGCCGGCCCGGATAGAGAGCCCGTCCCGGTCGCCGACGACCGGCGCGGCCAGTTCGGCGGCGTACTCCTGAGCCTTGTTCTCACCGCCTGCCATGGTGGCCACGATCAGCCCGACGGTGCCGTCGGTGCTCAGCAACTCGGCCGCGGCGGACGGCGGCGACGTCCACGGCGAGGTCACCCCCAGCACATTCGGCGAGGTGGCCAGGCGGTCGACGATGCCGGACCCGGCCGCGCGGGCCCGGTCGCTGGTGGCACCGGTCGGGTCTGCGACGGTGATCAGCATCTGCTGATCGCTCTGGTTGAACTTCGCACTGAGCAGTCGGGCGGCCTGCGCCGACTCCGAACCCGGATCCTGAAAGCCGCCGGCCGACAGATGACTGGCCACCGGGATCCCGAACCAGGCCGCAAAGGCCGTCAACACCGCAGCAACTGAGAGGATCGATCGGGGAGAGCGAAGGGCCAGCTGGGCTATCCGGTGCAGCACAGCGCCCATCCTCTCCTCGTTCCAGCAAACTCACGCGCACCGCCGGTGCCCCCGGCGGAATTGCCACCATTTTCCGAAACGTGACTCAATGATTCCTTAATAGAGACCCATACGCTCTGCGTTATGTGGATCGACGACACCAGTGCCGACGTCATCAAGGTCGACTTCGACGCTTTGTATCACGGGGACGTTCTCGTGGAGGGTGACACCTCCGAGCAGTTCGAGGATATGCCGCCGCTGGCCAACGCCAGCTGACCGACGCCTGAGACGGCCGACGTCGGGTAACACCGCGTCGTCGATCTGCGTCCCGGACGCAAACAGCGCCCGCCTGGGTTCCAGGCGGGCGCTGTTGCATCCCGAAGACCTCAGATGCCAACGGCTCACACGGTCGCAGCGGCACCGACCATGCCGGCCAGCCGGCCGGTGATGATCTCCTCGGCTTCGGTGACGATCCTGCTGACCAGCTCGCCGCACGTCGGGATGTCGTTGATCAGGCCCATCACGGTGCCCACCGTCCAGATGCCGGCGTCGGGGTCGCCGTCCTCGAACACCTTGCGGCCGCGCGACCCGGCCACCAGTTCCATGATGTCGCCGAACTGCCCGCCGCCCTTGAGGATCTCGACGACCTCCCGCGAGACGGCGTTCGACGCGACCCGGGCGGTGTTGTGCAGGCTCCGGAAGATCAGTTCGGTGCCGAGTTCGTTTCCGTCGACGATGGCCTGCTTGATGTTCTGGTGAATCGGCGATTCCGCGGTGCACATGAAGCGGGTGCCCATGTTGATGCCGTCGGCGCCCAGCGCCAGCGCCGCCACCAGTCCGCGGGCGTCGCCGAAGCCGCCGGAGGCGATCATCGGGATCTCGATCTTCTCAGCGGCTGCGGGAATGAGGACCAGGCCGGGCACGTCATCCTCACCGGGATGGCCGGCGCATTCGAACCCGTCGATGCTGATGCCGTCGACACCCAGGCTCTGCGCTTTGATGGCGTGCCGCACCGAGGTGCACTTGTGCAGCACCTTGATTCCGTGGTCGTGGAACATCGGCAGATGCGGGGCCGGGTTGGAGCCGGCCGTCTCGACGATCTTGATGCCGGACTCGACGATCACCTGCCGGTACTCGTCATACGGCGGCGGCGTGATCGCCGGCAGGATCGTCAGGTTCACCCCGAACGGCTTGTCGGTGAGTTCGCGGGTCCGGTCAATCTCCCGGGCCAGGTCGGCCGGGGTGGGCTGGGTCAGCGCGGTCAGGAAACCGAGCGCGCCCGCATTGGCAACGGCCGCAACGAGTTCCGCGCGGCCTACCCACTGCATGCCGCCCTGGGCGATCGGATGTTCGACGCCGAAGGTTTCGGTGAACTTGGTCGTGATGGTCATGTCGCCTCCTGTAACCGGGATTACCGCGGGGCCATCCGGATGGCGCCGTCGAGTCGGATCACTTCGCCGTTGAGCATCGGATTCTCGACGATGTGCACCGCCAGAGCACCGTACTCGCTGGGCTTGCCCAGCCGGGACGGGTGCGGAACCTGCGCGCCGAGAGAGGCCTTGGCAGGCTCGGGCAGGCCCGCCAGCAGCGGGGTGTCGAACAGGCCCGGGGCGATCGTGACCACGCGGATCTGCTTGTCGGCGAGATCGCGGGCGATCGGCAGGGTCATGCCGACCACGCCCCCCTTGGACGCCGAGTAGGCGGCCTGCCCGATCTGGCCGTCGAACGCCGCGACCGATGCGGTGTTGATGATGACGCCGCGCTCGCCCCCGATTGACTCCGTTGCGGCCATCCGCTCCGCGCCCAGTCGCAGCACGTTGAAGGTTCCGACCAGGTTGATGTTGACGATGCGGGCGAACTTGGCCAGCGGATAGACGCCGCCCTTGCCGAGCACGCGGATCGCGTCACCGGTGCCGGCGCAGTTGACGACGATGCGCACCGGGCCCATCGACTCGGCCAAGTCGAACGCCTTGGTGACGGCTTCCTCGTCGCACACGTCGGCCGGGGCGAAAGCGGCCCGGTCCCCGAGTTGCTTGGCGACGTCCTCCCCCTTGGACGACGGCAGGTCGAGGATGACGACCTTGGCGCCCTCGGCAAGCAGTGCCTCGGCGGTGGCCAGGCCCAGGCCGGAGGCTCCACCGGTGACGACGGCGACGGCGTCTTTGATCTCCACTGCTGAAACCTCTCCTTTGACCGACCGGTTGGTTGGGGCGAACTATACCCAGTCGTCCAGGACCGCGTCGTTGTCCTCCCCCGGCGCCCGCGGCGGGGTGGGCGTGCCGGGTTGGGTGCGGGAGAAGCGTGGGGCGGGCATCGGGAACACCGACTTGCCCACCTTGTAGAAGCCGCCGCGCTCGGTGTTGTGCGGTTCGGTCTCGATCTCGGCAAAACTCAGCACCGGTGTCACGCACGCGTCACTCTCGGCGAAGACCCGGGCCCAGTGGTCGCGGTCGTGCTTGCCGAAGGCGTCGGTGAAGATCGCGCGCAGTTCGGGCCAGCGAGTGACGTCGTTCTGGGCCGGCAACGTGGCCGGGTCGAGGCCCAGTTTCTCGATGAGTTCGGCGTAGAACTGCGGTTCGATCGACCCGACGGACACGTAGCGGCCGTCGGCGCACTCGTAGACGTCGTAGTAGGGCGCTCCGGTGTCGAGCATGTTGGTACCGCGTACGTCGCTCCACAATCCGGTGTGCCGGAAGGCGAACATCATCTGGGCGAGCACGCTGGCACCGTCGACCATGGCGGCGTCGACCACCTGGCCCTTACCGGAGTGCTGCCGCTCGTAGAGCGCCGCCAGCACGCCGACCAGCAGGAACATCGAGCCGCCGCCGAAGTCGCCGGCCAGGTTCAGCGGCGGGACGGGCCGCTCGTTGACGCGGCCGATCGCGTGCAGGACGCCGTTGAGCGAGATGTAGTTGATGTCGTGCCCGGACCGCTGGGAGCGCGGGCCGGTCTGGCCCCAGCCGGTCATGCGGGCGTAGATCAGCCGCTCGTTGACCGCCGCGCAGTCTTCCGGGCCCAGGCCGAGACGTTCGGTCACGCCGGGCCGGAAGCCCTCGATCAACACGTCGGCCTTGGCGATCAACGCCAGCACGCGGTCGCGATCCTCGGGGTTCTTGAGATCGGCGGTCACCGACCGCCGACTCCGCATCAGAAAGTCGCCGCTCGGGGCGGGATTGGGCACCTTGCTCGGGCGCTCGACGCGCACCACGTCGGCGCCGAGATCGCCCAGGATCATCGCGGCGTGCGGCCCGGGGCCGATCCCGGCCAGTTCGACGACCCGCAAACCCTTCAATGGTCCAGTCATGAGACTGTTCTACCGTGCCCACCTACAGCGGAGTCAACGACCTCACCGTCTCACTCGACGGACCCGTCCTGTCGGTGACGTTCAACCGGCCCGACAGCCTCAACTCGCTGACCACCGAGATGCTCACCACACTGGCGGACAACCTGGATCGGGCGGCCGTCGACCCGCAGGTGAAGGTCGTCCGACTCGCCGGCGCGGGCCGCGGCTTCTGCTCCGGTGCGGGGATCAGCGCGGAAGATCAAGCCGCGCAAGCCGCTTCGGCCACCATCGACGACCTTCTCGTCGCCGCCAACCGCGCCGTCCGGTCGATCACCGGATTGCCCAAGCCGGTGGTGGCGGTGGTGCACGGGCCGACGGCCGGGGTCGGAGTGTCGCTGGCACTGGCCTGTGACGTCATCGTGGCTTCGGAGAAGGCGTTCTTCCTGCTGGCATTCACCAAGATCGGGCTCATGCCGGACGGCGGCGCTTCGGCTCTGGTGGCGGCGGCGATCGGCCGGGTCCGGGCGATGCGGATGGCGTTGCTGGCCGAACGCCTCTCGGCCACAGAGGCTTTCGAACACGGGCTGGTGAGCGCGGTCTATCCGGCCGACGGCTTGGCGGGCGCCGCCGAAGCGGTGATCGAGCGCCTGGCGGCGGGCCCCGCAGTGGCGCTTCGCAGAACCAAGCAGGCCATCAACGCGGCGACTCTGACCGAATTGGACGCGGCGATCGACCGCGAGTGCGAAGGACAGCTGGTCCTGCTCAAGAGCCGGGACTTCCGCGAGGGGACGCGGGCGTTCCAGCAGCGCCGCAACCCCGACTTCACCGACGAGTAACGCCCGCCCCGCCGGCAACATCCGTAACTCCGGGTTGCCGGTGTGCGCTTCCCCGGCGCGATAGCAATAGCGCTATCAGGACCGGTTGATATCGCGGGCGCTGTCGTGATCGGGAAGGACCTACCCGCTTCGGCATGGTGCAGATGGTGCAAATGGTGCAGCAGGTATTACAGCCCGAAGATCGGCGGCAGCGCCAGCACCATGATCAGCCCCCAGACCAGGTGCGTCAGCAGTGGGGCCAGCACGCCGCCGGTGGCGCGCCTCTCCAGCGCGCAGACGGTGCCGAGGATCACCGCGGCGAAACACAGCATCGGGTTTCCGGTGGCCAGGGTGGCGATGACGTACAGCAGTGTCGAGATCGCCACCGGGTGGAACGGCCCCAGCGCGGTGTAGAGCGCACCACGGAAGAACAGCTCCTCGGCGACCCCGTTGACCAGGGTGATCACCACGATCAGCAGCAGCGGCCCGTAACTGGTGTACTGCAGGACCCGCGTGATGCGTTCGGCCACCGGCGGGATCTCCCGGGCGATCAGACCGCCGGCCAGAAACGCCAGGCCCATCGCCAGCCCGATCGTGGCCCCTGTGATCACCGGTCGCTGGTTGCGGCCGTGCCAGCTGATGCTGCCCAGGTGCAACGGTCCGGACAGGAACGCGCCGAGCGTCCAGACCGCGGCCAGCGCGAGAGTCAGCCAATAGAAGGACTCGTCGCCCGGACGGACCCGCAGCGAGACGGCCAGCAGCGCCGCGCCGGCCACCAGCACGATGCCGACGATCACTTTCCGACGGCGGATCACAGCAGGCCACTCCTGCTGCGGCACAGCCACATTGGTGGCCGCTGCCATGATCTCGTCACGCGCCGACGGGTGATCCCCCATGTTACGAGTGCGCCTCCCGGTGGAGGTCCGCAAGTCCCTCGTACACCGCGGCGTTGACCCGGTTGTGCGCCAGCTCGTCGTCGCTGAGTTCACGACGCACTTTGCCCGGCACTCCAGCCACCAGTGAGCGGGGCGGGATCACCACGCCCTGGGGCACCAGTGCGCCGGCTGCCACCAATGACTCAGCTCCGATCACAGCCCCGTTCAACACGATCGCCCCCATGCCGATCAGCGAGCCATCCTCCACCGTGCAACCGTGCAGCACGGCGTTGTGGCCGACACTGACACCGCTGCCGATCCGGACCGGGTAGCCGGGGTCGACGTGGATCGTCACACCGTCCTGGATATTGGTGCCGGCGCCGACCTCGATCGACTCGGCCTCGGCGCGCAAGGTCGCCGAGTACCAGACACTGGCCCGGGCGGCCAGCCGAACCTCGCCGATGAGGCACGCGTTCGGAGCGACCCACGCTTCCGCATGCACCTCGGGGGCCCGGCCCGGGAGCGGCACGATCAAGGGCTCAGCCATGCCGGTCATCGTATTCCGCCTGGGTCGCGGTGAACCCTCCGCGCTGTGATCTGAAAGCGCACCGCGCTGTGATCTGAAAGCGCACCGCGCTGTGATCTGAAAGCGCACCGCGCTGTGACCCCCGTCGCGCTGTTTTGGGTAACGAACCCGCCCCCGCCTACGATTTCCTCAAAGGCGCGGCTCACCGCCGCAGGAAATACCGCCGAAAACAGATCCAGGAGATGCTGGTGACCACCCGTACGAAAACATTTGGCCTTGCCGCGGCCATCACCGCAATCGCCGTCGCTGTGCCGACTGGCGTGCAGGCCTATGCCGATCCGACTCCCCCGAGCACCCCGGCAGCGCCGACGACCTCGCAGATCCCCGTGCCGACTGCCACCAACGTGCCCGACCCGGTGGGTTCGGGCTGCGGCGAGTACCGCAGCAAGGCCGGCACCGGGGCGGGCTCGTTCGCCGCGATGGCCGCGCAGACCGCGACGCAGGCCATCGCCAACAACCCCGATCTGAGCACCTTCAGCGGGCTGATCTCGGGCAAGGTCAATCCCGACGTCAACATCCTGAGCGTCATCGACGGCGGGCCCTACGTGGTGTTCGCGCCCACCAACGCCGCCTTCGCGAAGGTGGATCCCGCCACGATGGAGACCCTCAAGACCGACCCGGTGAAGCTGGTGCCGGTGCTCTTCTACCACCTGGTCCTGGGCTACCTGAACCCCAACGACGTCGCCGGCAAGATGCCCACCCAGGACGGCCGTCCGGTGGTCGTGACCGGCAAGGGCGGCGACGTCAAGGTCAACGACGCCAAGATCGTCTGCGCCTATCCCGCGCGCGGCTCCTACATCTACATGATCGACACGGTGCTGACGCCGCCGACGCCGGCCGCCGAGGCGGGCACGTCCACAACCGCCACCACGTCGGGGACCTCTACGTCGGGAACCTCGACGTCGGCGACCACCTCGGCTGCCACCTCCGCGTCGGAGACGGCCAGCACCTCGGCCGCCCCCAGCACGTCGGCGAGCGCTTCCTCGACGGCTGCCTCCTCGGCCTCGGCGACGACGGCCGCGAGCACGCCGGCGTCGGCCAGTGAGTCGGCGTCCGCGACCACGGCATCGGCGTCGCCGACCACGACGACAGCGAAGCCGGCGGCCTAACTCCGCCTGGCGGCCAAACCGGCCGCCTAACGCGCCTTCCAGACGGGGGCCCGCTTCTGCGCGAAAGCCAGCGGGCCCTCTCTGGCGTCTTCGGACCGGAAGACGGTCCGCATCTCCCGGTTCGACCGGTCCCAGTGCGCCTTCTCGTCGGTGATGGCGCCGTCGTCGATACCGGCCGCGACCCGCTTGCTGGCCTGCACCGCCAGTGGCGCGTTACCGGTGATGCGCTCGGCAAGCGCCAGGGCGGCGTCGACCACCGATGCATCGTCGACCACCTGGTTGACCAGACCCCAGCGCAGTGCGTCGCCGGCACTGATGGGATCCCCGGTCAGCAGCAGTTGCATGGCGACCTTGCGCGGAAGCTGGTCGACGATGCGGAAAACCCCGCCGGCCGCGGCGATCAGCCCGCGCTTGACCTCGGGCAGGCCGAATTGCGCGCTTTCGGCGGCGACCACCAGATCACTGGCGAGCGCCAATTCGGTTCCGCCGCCGAGGGCGGTGCCGTTCACCGCGGCGATCACCGGCTTGTCGATTACATGCTGGACGTAGCCGGCGAACCCCCACTCCGGGTGTCCGGGATGGAAGATGTTCTCGCCCTTGGAGATCGCCTTGAGATCGGCTCCGGCGCAGAACGACTTGTCGCCCGCCCCGGTGACCACGACGGCCCAGATCTCCGGATCGTCCTGGGCCTGCTGCATGGCGTCGCCGACGCCGGTGCTGACCGCACCGTTGACCGCGTTGCGGGCCTCGGGCCGGTTGATCGTGATGACGAGGATGTTGCCCCGCCGTTCGTTCAGGACAGCGGGGTCGCTCACAGCAGTTCGAGAATCGTCGCGTTGGCCTGACCGCCGCCCTCACACATGGTCTGCAGACCGTAGCGAATGTTGTTGTCCCGCATGTGATACAGCATCGTGGTCATGATCCGCGCGCCGGAGCCGCCAAGCGGGTGGCCCAGCGCGATGGCTCCGCCGTTCGGGTTGAGCTTGCTTCCGTCGGCGCCGATCTCCTTGAGCCAGGCCATCGGAACCGGCGCGAACGCCTCGTTGACCTCGAACACCCCGATGTCCGAGAGGCTCAGACCAGAGCGCTTGAGCGCCTTCTGGGTGGCCGGGATCGGGGCCGACAGCATCATCACCGGATCCGCGCCGGCCAGCGTCGCGGTGTGCACCCGGGCGATCGGCTTGAGCCCCAACGCTTTGGCCTTCTCCGCCGACATGAACAGCAACGCGGCCGAACCGTCGGAGATCTGCGACGAGTTGCCCGCGTGGATCACGCCGTCCTCCGAGAACGCCGGCTTGAGTTGCCCCATCTTCTCCAGCGTGGTGCCGCGGCGAATGCCCTCGTCAAGGAGGACGACGTTGCCGTCCGGATCCTTGATGCCGACGATCTGATCGACGAAGGCTCCCGAATCCTGTGCAGCAGCCGCCTTTTCGTGCGAGTCCAGGGAGAACTGGTCGAGATCGGTGCGGCTCAGACCCCACTTCTTGGCCATCATCTCGGCACCGACGCCCTGGTTGGGCGTGCGCTCGTAGCGGGCCTTGAACGACGGCCCGTACGGCTTGCCGCCGTTGGCCAGCGATGATCCCATCGGGGTGCGCGACATCGACTCGACGCCGCCGGCGACGACGACGTCGTAGTGGCCGGCCACCACCCCGGCGGCCGCGAAGTGCACCGACTGCTGGCTCGACCCACACTGCCGGTCCACGGTCACGCCGGGCACGGTCTCGGGCCAACCCGCCGTCAGCACCGCGGTGCGGGCGATGTCGAGGGCCTGTTCACCGGCCTGCATGACGCAACCCCAGATGACGTCGTCGACGATCTCCGGGTCGATTCCGGCACGCTCGGCCAGGCCGTTGAGCACCTGCGCCGACAGTTCGGCCGGGTGCACCCCGGACAGTCCGCCGTTGCGCTTGCCGACAGCCGAGCGCACAGCCTCGACGATTACCGCTTCCGCCATCGAGATCTCCTTAGTTGTGGGGGTTCCCCCGATTCTGGCAACCAACCAACCGTTTGGTCAACACGGACGCACCGGCGAGGCGGCGCCATTCAGTCCAGTGCCGTTGAGTCCAGAGCAGCGGCAAGCCGTTCGACGTACTCGCCGACATCGACGTTGGCCGCGTCGGCGTGAACGCTGACGGCCACCGTGTCACCGATTCCATGCACGCCGTGGGTGAGGCTCATCATCGGCGAGAGCGCAGGAAACCCCGCGGTCAGCAGGACCGGGCACCCGCCGATGGACAGGTCGGCCGGTCCGCGGTTCACGCTGGAGACCACGGTGTGGCCGGCGACGGTGGACGACCGTGCCGTCGGATCGAATTGACGCACGCCCCAGCGCAGTACCGCGGCCGGCACGGCGGCGAATGCCGCCGCCGACGTCACAGTGGCCGGGTGCCCGCTGCGACGACGTTGGTCGGCGAGGTCGGCGGCAATCCGCTCCGCGCGGGCCGCCCGGGGCAGTTCCGGATACAGGCCGACGCTGACGTTGCGGAAGTTGTTGTGCGCCTTGACCGGCGCTCCGCCGCCCGGCGCCATAGGCGCTCCGCCGCCCAGAGCCATCGGCGCTCCGCCGCCCAGAGCCATCGGCGCTCCGCCGCGCAGCGCCATCGGGACTTCGGCACCCAGGCGGCTGACATCCTCGCCGCGATCGGCCAGATAACCGCCCAGAGCCTCGGCGATGGCCACCAGGGCACCCACCGTCACGGTTGGACCGGGCAATCGCCGGCGCGGAACGGGGATCACCCGAAGCGTCGACGCACCGCCCGGCGCCGCATTGACACTCAACACGGGCCGCGACGCGGGCGGAGGCGGCAACAATCCGGCGTCGATGTCGCGGAGCAGGCCGCGGTGCGCACGAGCGGCCACAACAGCCCGCCAGGGCAGCACTCCCCGGTCCGGTGCCGCGACCGGGGGAACCGGTGCCCGCCGGCCGAGCAGTGCTGCTGCCAACGCCGCCGAGCGGGTTCCATCACCCAGGGAATGGGCGATCTGAACCACCACGGCGGTGTGCCGTCCGGCCGGGAAAAGGTGTGCCCGCCATGCCGACTGAGTGACGTCCAGCTGATCGGCGGCCAGGTCGGCGACGGCGTCCAGGCAGCTCTGCCAGTCGGCACGGGGCTCGTGCAGCACGAACTGATCCCGGCCGACCGCGGCGGGTACCCACCGGGGATAGCGCCACACCACCTCGTCGGCCACCCGCAGGCTCAGTTCGTCGCACTGTCCGGCGTTGCGCATCATCTCGTCGACCGCCGCCGGGAAGTCCGGCGTCCCGTCGAACACATACAGAAGGAACTGATCGTTGGGAACCGCAGCCGACAGCCACAGCAACTGCGCATCAGGCGCGGCCATGGATCGCCCGTGGGACATGCCCGAATTATTGCCCGGTTTTCCGAGGCCGCCGCGCGTAACGTGACTCCGCAGCGCACTTGAACGACCCGCACCCGAACGGATGGAGGACACCACGATGCGACGAATCACCATGGCACTAGCCACCGCCGGCATGATCTTCGGCTCGCTCGCCGGAGCTCAGGCCGCCAACGCAGCGCAGGTCAGCAACACCAACACCGCGCCCGTCGCGCCGCACACCACGCCGGTGCCGATCATCACCGCGCTGGGTTGCCTGGGCGGCACCGGACTCCAAGGGTGCGGACCCGGCTGGATCTGGCGCGACGGCTGGCGCGGCTGGTCCTGCTACCCCTGCTGAGCCGACCTGATACGCCGACAATCCGGGAGACTTCGAACATGAACCTGGCAACACGTTCCCTCGCATCAGGCGGTCTGGCGCTGGCGCTGTTTTCCGCCGGAATCGGTTCTGCCGCAGCGGATGACTTCTCGTCGTGGGTGATCGACCCGAACGTCGTCGTCGACACCCTGGCCTACACCGCGAGCGTTCCGGCACCCAACCCGGGCGGCCTGCCCGGCGCGACCGTCGTCTACTCGCACCGCGACGGCCGCACGATCACCGACTCGGTGTGGCTGCTGGCCGACGGACCTGCCGCCGTGGCGGCGGTCGCCCAGGCGCAGCAGACGGTCACGATCGCCAACGCCACGACCGAACCGATCGCGGTCGGCACCGCCGGCCAGCTGATCTCCGGAACTTCGGCGGACGGCTCGAAGTCGCGCAGTCTGGTGACCTTCACCGAGGGCAACGCGGCGTCGACGATGGAGTTCACCGGACCCCTGAACGACCCGGTGCCGGCTGCCCTGGCCGCCGAACTGGCTCAGGCCCAGGACAACCTGATCAAGAGCAAGCTCGGGATCTAGTCCCCGAAGAATTACGCACCGAGAAACTCGACGATCCGGCGCCCGACGTCGTCGGGTTGCTCGAGCTGAAGGAAATGGCCGGCCCCCTCGACGACGGCCGCCGCACTGCCGCCGGGTAACGCTCCCCGCACGAACGGCGTGAATTCGGCTGTCATGCAACCGTCGTCGGCGCCGTGCAGGTACAGCGTGGGCACCCGTGGCGGTGCCATCCACCACCGGTGCAGGTGCGCATACCGGTTGGGCGGGCGGTAATTGCGGATGGTCGCCCGATACACCCCCAGCGCGGCGCGCCAGCGGTCCGGGGCTCCGATCGCGGCGTCGACATGACGCAGGTCCTCGGCGGCCGCATATCCCGGCGACCACCGCCGCCACAGCAGCGGCACGATCCACGATGTCGACCGCTCGGGCAGCGCAGGCAGCTGGAAATAGCCGATGTACCAGCTGCGCAGCAGTTGCGCCGGCACCAGCCGCAGCAACGCGGCGCTGCGCGAGGTTCGCAGCGTCGCCGCCGGGGGCACCGACATGACCACCGCCTTGCGGAACGGGCTGTCCGGAACAGCGGCCAGGCCCGTCGCGATGACGGCTCCCCAATCGTGGCCGATCACCACGTCGGCATCGGTGGGGTTGCACGCCGCCCGCACCCGCAGCGCGTCGTCCATCAACGCACCGAGATGGAAGGCGCGGTCGGTCGGGAGCGACGACGGCAGGTAACCGCGCATGAACGGCGCGACCACCCGGTAACCGGCGGCCACCAGGTGCGGAGCCAGCTTGCGGAACCCGTGGGCGGTGTCGGGAAAACCGTGCAGGCACAAGGCAATCGGTCCGTCCTCGGGACCCCAGGTCAGCACCCGCAAGGTCACGGCGGGGGCGTCGACGTCGATCCAGCGCGGCTCGGTCATGACGGTGCGATGCTCTCCACGGCTAAACGGCCTCGACGGCTAAACGGTCTCGAAGGCGGAGATCAGCCAGTGGTCGTCGACCCGCTCCAAGGTCACCCGCACGCTGGAGGCCTCGATGGTGGTCTTCGGCGGGCGTTCGGTATCCACGGTCGTGGTCTGGTTGACGAAGGCCAGCACGACCACATGGTTCGGCTGGGCGCTGACCACCGCGGTCGACGGAACCTGCGCCACGACCGAGACCAATCGATTCGTCGCATCCGGGATCACGACGGTCTTCATGCGCGTGGTGTATTCGTCGAGGAACGCACCGGTCAGGCGAGCCCGCGCGTAGTCGAGATCCTTTTCGACGGTGCCGGGTTCGTAGCTCAGAATCTCGATGAGCGACTCATTGGCGGCCCTCGTCGCCTCGACCCCGGCCTTCTCCGCGTCCCGCCGGGAGGTGGAATCCCAGTACAACCACACCCCGCTTGCCATCAGCACGACTATCGCGACGGCCATCGCCCGCAACCGCGGCGTCATCGGATGAACTCCACCACAGCCACTTTGAAGGAATCACCGTTCTCCACGACGCCCACCCGGGCGCGCCAGTTGTGGGGCGCCTTCTCGGGCACACCGCGGTCGGAGGTCATCACCTTCACCGTGATCAGCACGTTGCCCTGGTCGCCGTCGATCGACTGCAGGCCGGCCTCGGTCACGGTGCCCACCGAGGTCGTCTGCGCTTTGCGCGTGGAGTCGATGAACGACTGCTGCTTCAGGACGAAATCGTTGCGGAATTCTCCGGTGGATACGTCGAGAATGCTCTGCGCGTTCTCCTCGACGTGCGCGTGGTCGAAATTGGTCAGTTTCTCGATTCCATCGCGCGCCGCCTGCACCATCGAGGCGCGCCGGTCATCGCCCTTCCGCGCCTGGTGGTCGTCGTAGGCCAGCCAGGCGTTGGCCAGGACGAGAACACCCAGCGTGACCGAGACAGCCGTGGTTGCGGTCTCGGCCAGGGGCCGGGCCCGGCCGGCCGATTTCACCCGGGCCGGGCCGGCCGACTTCACCCGGGTCTTTCGGTCCGCGCTCACCGCGTCGAGGGTACCGGCCGACCTGGCGGGTAACGTCCCTGGCATGACGGGTCCGGTCAGGGCGGAGTTCCGTGGCGACGGATCGCTCACGCTGGTGGCCGACCAGTGGTCCCCCGCGGTTGACTCCGGCGCCTCCGGCCCAGCGAAGCCGGCGATCCTGATGCTGCACGGCGGCGGCCAGAACCGGTTCTCCTGGAAGAACACCGGCCAGATTCTGGCCGACCGCGGTTTTCAGGTGATCGCACTCGACGCCCGCGGCCACGGCGACAGCGACCGCTCCCCCACCGCCGAGTACACCGTGCATGCTCTGGCCCGCGACGTGCTGGCCGTGCTCGGCCAGATCGGCCTGCCCGTCGTTCTGGTCGGGGCCAGTATGGGCGGGCTGACCGGCATCCTGGCCGCCCGGCAGGCCGGCCCGGAACTCATCACCGGACTGGTTCTCGTCGACGTGGTGCCCCGCTTCGAAAGCGAAGGCACGCATCGCATTCGGGACTTCATGACCCGGCACGTCCACGGGTTCGAGACCTTGGAGCAGGCCGCCGACGCGATCGCCGCCTATCTGCCGCACCGCCCCCGGCCCCGCAGCACCGAGGGGTTGACCAAGAACCTCCGCCACCGGGAGGGCCGCTGGCACTGGCACTGGGATCCGGCGTTCGTCACCTCGGTGGACCCGTCGACCGATCGGGAGACGTTCGTCGACATGGACGAGTTGGAGCAGGCCACCGGGGAGTTGGAGATCCCGATCCTGCTGATCCGCGGCAAGCTGTCGGACGTGGTCAGCCCCGAGGGGGTCGAGGATTTTCTGGCCAAGGTTCCGCACGCGGAGTTCGTCGAACTCAGCCAGGCCGGGCACACCGCAGCCGGCGATGACAACGACGCGTTCAGCGAGGCCGTCGTCGCGTTCGTGACCAGGGGTCCGGCGCCGGCTACCCGGTGACCGCCCAGACCGCCAGCACCTTGCCGGCCGGATCGCGCAGGCTGACACCGCTGACGGCGGTGCCGGGCGCGAAGTTGAAGGCGACGTGCCCGCTGACGGACTGTCCCTGGCTCAGCTGACCGGAGGTGATTCCCGGGCGCACGGCTCCCACCGACGGGGCGACGCTTCCGCCGTTGGCGATCCGGGCCGCGAAGTAGAAGCCGTTGTAGACGACGGTCCCGGACTTCGCCTCGATGGTGACGTCCACCGAGTACATCGCCCCGGTGGCCGGAATGATCTGCGCCTCAACGGGAACCGCGCGCCAGTTGCCGACGGTGTAGACCGCCGACCCCGCCGGGGTGGACACCTCCACGGCCGTCCCGAGGGGGACCGCCTCCTTGACGGGAACCGACGGGGTCGGCGTCTCCGACTCGGGCGCCTCGGAAATGGAAGGACTGCTCGTTGTGGCCGGGTGGCCGCAGGACGGGATTGCCAGCGCTGCGGTGAACAGCAGCACGCAGAGACGACCCGGGCGGCGAAGGTGAACCATGAGTCAACAGGTTAAGCGCACACCCCGTCGCTCTACCGATAAGCATCACGGCGATGCGCGATGTGGATTACTCGCACAACGACTCGATCGTCGAAAACTTGATAGATCACGCGGAACTCACCCCTGCGTGCCGAGAACCGCCCCTGTAACTGACCACGGAGGGGCTTTCCGACCCGAAAAGGATTCTCCGCCAGCGGACCTCGAATGAATTCCCAGCAGGCAACAGCAATAGCCTCCGGCAGCAGATTCGTCAGCGCCTTCCTGGCCCCGGCGGTCAGTTCAACGCGGTAAGTCACCCCGGCAGCCGACCGGCGGCACGCATCTCCTCAGTGACTTCATCGAGGGGGTAAACCTCGCCGGCCTCGGCCTCGGCTTCGGCGGCTCGAATCTCGCTCATCAATTCCTGATCGCTGAGAATTGCCAGAGTCTCCATGATCGAGTCAAAGTCGGCGGCACTGAGGATCACCGCAGCGCGCCGGCCTTGGCGGGTGACCTCGATGCGCTCGTGGGTGCGGACGGCCTCGTCCACCAACTTGGAGAGGTTCGCACGCACCTCTGCCAGGGGAAGCGTCGTCATGTACAGAATTCTAGCGTGAAGCCGGGCAACGAGGTGTTGATCTTCGGAACCGACGGATTGGTCGCAGAGGGTTACGCCTGCCGCAAGGACCGGTAAAACTAGTTCAGTAGGGCTAAACGACCTTCTTGACCACGCTCGACTTGAGCTGCATGCGACCAAAACCGGGGACATTCGCGTCGATGTCGTGATCGCCGACCCCATCGGAGATGAGCCGGATTCCACGGACCTTCGTGCCGGCTTTGATGACCCCGCCTCCGCCGCCCTTGACCTTGACGGTCGTCGCGACGATCACAGTGTCTCCGTCAGCGAGGACGTTGCCGACGGAGTCCTTGACCGCGGCCCCGGCGTGCGCCGAATCGACATCGGATACCTCATCAGCCGACCATTCGTGACCGCACATCGGGCATACCAGGAGCGCCCCCTGCTCGTAGGCGAACGCCTCGCCACACGCCGGGCACGGCGGCAACTGATCTGACATTGCAGAGGACTCCTTAAACGTTGAAGCGGAACTCGACCACGTCGCCGTCGTGCATGACGTAGTCCTTGCCCTCGATGCGCACCTTGCCGGCCGACTTGGCAGCAGTCATGGATCCGGCTTCGGTGAGATCGGCGAAGGAGACCACTTCGGCCTTGATGAAGCCCTTCTCGAAGTCGGAGTGGATCACCCCGGCGGCCTTGGGGGCGGTGTCGCCCTGGTGGATCACCCAGGCGCGGGCCTCTTTCGGCCCGGCGGTCAGGTAGGTCTGCAGCTTGAGGGTGTGGAAACCTGCGCGCGCCAACGCATCAAGGCCGCGCTCGGTCTGGCCGATGGACTCCAGCAGTTCGGCGGCGGACTCGTCGTCGAGTTCCTGTAACTCCGACTCGATCTTGGCGTCCAGGAAGACCGCGTCGGCCGGGGCGACCACAGCACGCAGTTCGGCGATCTTGGCCTCATCGCCGAGCACCGACTCATCGGCGTTGAAGACATAGAGGAAAGGCTTGGTGGTCAACAGGTTCAGTTCCTTCAACAGCGCGCTGTCGACCTTCGACCCGGCGGCGAACAGCGTCGTCCCGGAATTCAGCACGGCCTGCGCGGCAACCGCCGCCTCGTGAACCGGTTTGCGTTCCTTGTTGTTCCGGGCTTCCTTCTCCAGCCGCGGCACGGCCTTCTCCAGGGTCTGCATGTCGGCCAGGATCAACTCGGTCTCGATCACCTCGATGTCCGACCGCGGGTCGACCTTGCCGTCGACGTGCACGACGTCGTCGTCGGCGAAGACCCGCACCACCTGACAGATCGCGTCGCACTCGCGGATGTTGGCCAGGAACTTGTTGCCCAGCCCAGCGCCCTCGGAGGCTCCCTTGACGATCCCGGCGATGTCGACAAACGTCACCGGCGCCGGCAGGATCCGCTCGGAACCGAACATCTCGGCCAGCCGGGCCAGCCGCGGGTCGGGCAACGGCACGACGCCTTCGTTGGGCTCGATGGTGGCGAACGGATAGTTGGCTGCCAGAACGTTGTTCCGCGTCAACGCGTTGAACAGGGTCGATTTTCCGACGTTGGGCAGACCGACGATTCCGAGGCTCAGGCTCACAGGTTCAAGAGTCTAGAGAGGCGGAAATCGGACCTGTGGGCTGCAGGGTGTCCACGGCTTCAGCCGGTACGGTCTAGGGGTGCCAGCGCAGCGATCAAGGTCGGACGTCACGTCCGAAAGCCGATCCGCGTTCGACAGCCGATCTGCGTTCCCGGGCTTCGCGGGCGTGCCGGGCTGGGGCGCCATTGTCATCGCGGTGGCCGCGACCCTGGCCGGTTTCGCCATCGAGGCGGGCTCCGGCCACCACGAGCTCGGCGGGGTCTTCGCCTGGTTCTTCGCCCTGGGGTGCGTGGGCGCCGTTCTAGCCGTCCGGCACTCCGGCTTGTTCACCGCGGTGATCCAGCCACCACTGCTGCTGTTCGTGGCGGTTCCGCTGGCCTACTACCTGTTGCACAGCGGCGGGTTCAACGGCCTGAAGGACGGCCTTATCACCTGCGGCTATCCGTTGATCGAGCGGTTTCCGCTCATGCTGTTCACCACCGCCGTCGTCCTGCTGATCGGGCTGGTGCGCTGGTACCTCTCGATGTCGCAGCCCGCCGCCGTCGATAGCGCGCAGGCGGCGGCGAATTCCACGGGACCAGCAGGGCTGGCGGCCCGGCTTTTCAACAGCTTCAGCAGCGGCAAGACCGCGCGATCTGCGAAGCCCCGACATGGGGAGCGCCCGTCCGGCGCCAAGCGGCCGGCCCGGGAGCGGGCACCCGAGCGCGATCGCGGCCTCCGCGAGCGGCCCGCACCGAGTCGAGCCCGGCACGCCCGGCCGTCCCGAGAAGACGCCTTCGCCGACCCGCGGCCTCGCCACCGTCGGGATCCCGCACGCGGGTACGACGAACCGATGGAGCCACAGCGGCGCCCCCGCCGCGAAGCACCCCGGTACGACGACGGGCGGACTCCCCCGCCCCGGCGGCCCCGCCCGGACGCTTACCCGCCCCGCGAATATCGGGAGCCGCGCGAATACCGGGAAGATCGGCAGCCCCGGACCGGCCGCTACGAGCCGAGCGCTCCCCGCGAGCAGTACCCGCCGAGGTCCGCACGCCCGCCGTATCCGCCCCAGGGGCCGTACCCGCCCCGCCGTCGCCCCGAGCCCGACCACCATCCGGTCTCACGGGTGCGCTACCGCGGCGACTCAGATCCGGGGCTCGACGCCGACCGCCCCGACCCCCGGGAACGCCGCCGCTAGGTCAGGCTCGCGCGGGCCGGATCGCCCGCGGAAGCGCGAAGACCGTCGTCTCGTTCGCCGTCGTCACCGATTGCACTGTGTCGTAACCGAATTCGGCCAGCCGCTCGAGCACCCCACGCACCAGGACCTCCGGCACCGAGGCACCCGAGGTCACCCCGACCGTCGTCACGCCGTCGAGCCAAGCCGGGTCGATGTCCTCGGCGTAGTCGACCAAGTAGGCGGCATCGGAGCCGGCGCCCAGCGCCACCTCGACCAGTCGCACCGAGTTCGACGAGTTGCGGGAGCCGACCACGATCACCAGATCGCACTCCGGGGCCATCGCCTTGACCGCGCCCTGGCGGTTCTGGGTGGCGTAGCAGATGTCGTCGCTCGGCGGGTCCTGCAGCGTGGGGAAGCGCTCCCGAAGCCGCTGCACGGTTTCCATGGTCTCGTCGACGCTGAGGGTGGTCTGGGAGAGCCAGATGACCTTGGCCGGGTCGCGGATGGTGACCTTGTCGACGCTCTCGGGACCGTCGACGAGTTGGACGTGGTCGGGCGCCTCGCCGGCAGTGCCGACGACCTCCTCGTGCCCCTCATGGCCGATCAGCAGGATGTCGTAGTCCTCGCGGGCGAAACGCTTGGCCTCGTTGTGCACCTTGGTCACCAGCGGGCAGGTCGCGTCGATCACCTCGAGGTTGCGGGCGGCCGCCGACTCGTGCACGGTCGGGGCGACGCCATGGGCAGAGAAGACGACGACGGAGCCCTCCGGCACCTCGTCGGTCTCGTCGACGAAGATCGCTCCGCGCTTGGCCAGGGTCTCGACGACGTGGCGGTTGTGCACGATCTCGTGCCGGACGTAGACGGGGGCGCCGTGCTTCTCCAAGGCGCGTTCGACGGTCTCGACGGCCCGGTCGACGCCGGCGCAATACCCGCGCGGTTCGGCCAACAGCACCCGCTTGCCCTCGGTAGCGCCGCGGTTCGCGGCCGAACCGGAGGTGCCCGGAATCCCCATGTTGACGGTTGGCGGCATGGAATCAGCCTACGTTCTCACGTGTCCGGGCGGGCCGCCCGTACTCTGATCGCATGGCATCCGCACCGTACGGGATTCGCTTGCTGGTGGGCGTCGCCGTGACCGCCCTGGAGGAAACCCGCAAGCTCCCCCAGACCATCCTGATGTACCCGATGACCATGGCGAGCAACTTCGCCCACATGTTCATGAAGGCGCAACAGGATCTGGCCAGTCTGGTGATCAGGGGCGACGCCGCCCTGGAGACGTTCTTCCCGGCCAAGGACGAGCAGCCCGAGTGGGCGACCTTCGACGAGGACCTGACCGACGAGCACACCCCGGAGCCGAGCGCCAACGGGGACCGGCGCACCGAGGGACGGTTCGCTCTGTACTCGGTGACCGATCCCGTCGTCTCCGACGCCAAGTCCCAGGCCAAGCCCACTGCCAAGGACGAGTCGGCCTCGGTCCCGGTGCCACCGATCGCCGAGGAGCTGGACTACGAGTCGCTGACCCTGGCGCAGTTGCGGGCCCGGATGACCTCGCTCAGCGTCGCCGACCTCCAGGCACTGCTGGCCTACGAGGAAGCCGTCAAGGCCCGCGCCCCGTTCCAGACGTTGCTGGCCAACAGGATCACCCGCGCGACCGCGAAGTGACCGCCGCCGCCGGCCCCGCTCCCGGGACAGCGGACAACCCGTTCCCGGTTCGCGCGGTCGCCATCCGGGTCGCGAGCTGGATCGACAAGCTCGGCGTCGTCTGGGTTGAGGGTCAGCTCACCGAGATCAACGTCCGCGGCGCCACGGCGTACATGGTGCTGCGCGATCCGGCGGCCGACATGTCGCTGCGGGTGAACTGCAGCAGCGCTCTGGTGCATTCGGCGCCGGTGCGGCTCGCCGAGGGCGTGCAGGTGGTGGTGTGCGGCAAGCCGCAGTTCGACCCGCGGCGTGGCTCGTTCTCGTTGCGCATCAGCGAAATTCGAGCTGTCGGACTGGGCGAGCTGCTGGCGCGGATCGACCGGCTGCGCCGGCTGCTGGACGCCGAGGGCCTCTTCGATGTGCGACTCAAGCGCCCACTTCCGTTCCTGCCGAACATGATCGGTCTGATCACCGGCCGCGCGAGCGCCGCCGAGAAGGACGTCCTGACGGTGGCCACCGGCCGCTGGCCCTCGGTTCGCTTCGCCGTCCGCAACACCGCGGTACAGGGCACCAACGCGGTGGCGCAGATCGTCGAGGCGCTGGCCGAACTCGACGGCGATCCTGAGGTGGACGTCATCGTGATCGCCCGCGGCGGCGGGAGCGTCGAGGATCTGCTGCCCTTTTCCGACGAGACGCTGTGCCGGGCGATCGCGGCCTGCCGGACCCCGGTGGTCAGTGCCGTCGGCCACGAACCCGACTCCCCGCTGTGCGATCTGGTCGCCGACCTACGAGCCGCCACCCCCACCGATGCGGCCAAGCGGGTGGTGCCCGACGCCGTCGGCGAGTTGGCACTTGTCGCCGATCTTCGGCAGCGCAGCGCCCGCGCGTTGCGCAACTGGGTGGGCCGCGAACAGCGGGCATTGGCGCAGATGCGCAGCCGGCCCGTGATGGCACACCCGCTGCGCCTGGTCGACGACCGCGCCGCCGACGTCGCCAAGGCGGTGATCGCGGCCCGCCGCGACATCCGGCGGCTGGTGGCCGCGGAGTCTGATCGCATCGGACACCTGGCCGCCCGGCTGTCGACGCTGGGCCCGGCCGCGACGCTGGCGCGGGGATACGCCGTGGTTCAGCGGGTGGACGGTTCCGCGGAGGTGCTGCGTTCGACGGCCGACGCACCAGCCGGTGTGCACTTGCGAATCCGGCTGGCCGACGGGGCGATCGGTGCCGTGAGCACCGGGCAGGAGGAGGGAAAGCCATGAGCGACAAGCAGACTCCGGTCAGCGAGCTGGGATACGAGCAGTGCCGCGACGAGCTCGTCGAGGTGGTGCGGGTGCTCGAACAGGGTGGCCTGGACCTCGACGCGTCGTTGACTCTCTGGGAGCGCGGCGAAGCGCTGGCCAAGCGGTGCGAGGAACATCTGGCGGGCGCGCGCGCCCGCATCGAGACGGCACTGGCCAGCGCCGAGGAGGACTAGCTTTCGCCGTCACTCCCGGGGCAGGAACCGCTCGGGGTGGTGGAAGTCGTTGGTGCCGGGCGGCATTGGCAGGTGGGGTGGGGGTAGCCATTCGGTGCGGCCGCCAGGGCGGGTGCGGGTGGTCCAGCCGTTGTCCAGCAGGCGGTGGTGAGGCTTGCAGGCGAAGGTGAGCTGGTCGGCGTCAGTGCCGCCCCCGGCCGCCCAAGGCGTGGTGTGGTGAACCTCGGTGAGATAGCCCGGCATGGTGCAGCCCGGGGCCGTGCAGCCGCGATCCTTCGCGTGCAGCACCACGCGCTGGTCGGCAGTGGCGATCCGCTTGGACCTGCCGAGATAAATCGGCCGGCTTGAGTGCTTGTCGAAGACGCACAGGTAGTGCCAGGCATGCGAGGCCATCCGGATCAGATCGGCCATCGGCAGCAGGGTGCCGCCGCCGGTGACCGCATGCCCGGCCCCGGACTGCAACTGCTCCAACGTCGCCGACACCACCACAGTGACCGGCAGCCCGCGATGCTGACCCAGTTTCGGGTCACCCAACTGGCCGCGGACCAGGGCGGCCAGCGCATCGTGCTGCCGCTGAGCATTCGTGCGGGCGTCGGCCGCAGCGCGTTCCTCGGAGGGCTCCCCGGTGACACACGGGCTGTCATCGGCGGGGTTGCACATGCCGGGCGCGGCGAACTTGGCCAGCCACGCCTCCAGCATGCTGCGTAACTCCGGAGAGGCCACCAGCTTCGCCTCGCTCAAGCCGTCGCGGCGCTGCCGACTCCAGCTGAACCCGCGCTGCGCGGCCCGATACTCGTCGGTGAACGTCCCGTCGGGGTTGATCGTGACCGCCAGCTTGTCGGCCACGATCTCCAACTGATCGGTCCGCAGCGCCCCGGACTGCTCAGCCAGGAACTCCTCGGCCGCGGCCACCTCATCGGGGTGGATGTCCTCGGGCAACTCCCGGAAGAACTTCTGGATCGTGCGCAGATGCGCGGGATCGAGCACCCCGGCATGCCAGGCCTTCGCCGTCACCGGGAACACCGGCGGCAGGCTCTGCCCGGTCAGGGTGGTGCGCGGGGCCATCTGCGCGGCATCGCGGATCCGCCGGCGCGCCTCGGCAGGGCTGATCCGGATCACATCGGCGATCACCCGATACGCCGTCTTCCCCAACGCCTCGTCCCCGCACCGATCCACCGCCAGCACCAGATCCCCCGCACACGCGGTGGCCTTGCGCCGCACCGTCTCCAACCGGTCCAGCGCCCCCAACTGCTCACCCACCGGCAACGCGCTCCAGTCCAGCGCCCCCAACGCCTCCACGCCCGCCTCCAGCAAAGCGAACGCATCGGACACCGGGTTAGAACTCATGTTCGAATCGTAAACCCCAAGTCCGACAAAGTAACTCGCCCCGAACCGCCCTGGGGATGAACACGGAACTGTGCATAACGTCGGGCACAATTGCCGTCATTCCGCCCGACCCGCATCGCGATCGAAGGGAACCCCGATGTCCGACGCCGTACTCGTCACCGGAGCGTTCGGACTCGTCGGCACAGCCACCGTCAAACACCTCGCCGCCCAGGGCCGGCACGTCGTCGCCACCGATCTGGACACCCCCGCCAACCGGACTGCCGCCGCCATCCTCCCGACCGGAGTCCACGCCCACTGGGCCGATCTCACCGACCCCGAGCAGGTCGCCGCGCTCATGGCCGCCACCCAGCCCGCAGCCGTCATCCACCTGGCCGCCGTCATCCCACCGCTGTGCTACGCCAAACCCGCACTGGCCCGCAAGGTCAACGTCGACGCCACCGCGAATCTGGTGAAAGCCGCTGAGGCACAAGATGACCCGCCACGGTTCATCCAAGCCTCCAGCATCGCCGTCTACGGCCCGCGCAACCCCCATCACATCAGCGACGTGCTCACCGCCGATACCCCCGTTCGCCCGTATGACATCTACGGCGGCCACAAGGTCGAAGCCGAGGCGATCGTGCGAAAGTCCACTCTCGACTGGGTGATTCTGCGCCTGGGCGGAGTGCTGACCGTCGACCTGAATCTCGGGATCGACCCCGACATGATCTATTTCGAGGCACTGCTGCCCACCGACGGACGACTGCAGACCGTCGACGTTCGCGATGTCGCCCATGCCTTCGCCGCCGCCACCACGGCCGAGGTTTCCGGCCGCACACTGCTGATCGGAGGAGACGATTCCCACCGCCTAGTGCAGGGCGAGGTGGGTGCGTCCACCGCCGCCGCCATGGGCCTTGTCCGCGCGCTCCCGCCCGGGCGCAAGGGCGACCCCGATGACGACGACGGCTGGTTCGCCACCGATTGGATGGACACCGCCACCGCCCAGGAAATCCTCAAGCACCAAAACCATTCGTGGCCAAAACTTCTCGCCGAGACCGCCGAGAAGACCGGGTGGAAGCGCTACCCCCTCAGGCTGGCCGCGCCACTGGCGCGGGCGTTCCTCAAACGCCGTTCGCCGTATTACGGCCAGCCGGGGCGCTACGCCAACCCGTGGGAAGCTGTGCGGCGCAAGTGGGGTGCGGCGACCGAGGCCGACCAGTCCGCGTCGTAAGTCCACGGCGCGGGTCGCCGGAAGAATTTAGCCACCAGGTTGACAGTGCGCCGCCAGCCGGCCGGTAACAAACTGTCAGAGCGGGTTCCGCGGTTTGCCGGTGAAACCAAACACGTTTGCCAGCGTGACTATTGCCGAACGAAAGCACTTGACAAGCGCCTACATTCCGCTCGATTTCGGCCCCATTACATCGGCTGACGCTTAGGCTCCGCTAACCGGAATCTGCACTCGGACACAGCCAAGGTCGGATTGCCCTTTCCGAACCACCCAGACAGTCAGGAGGGGCACCATGTCCGAACCCAACCGCAAAGCCCGCCGCGCCAACCTCAAAGGCACTCGCAAGCAAGCCAAGAAAGCCGCCTTGGCGGGCGTCGCTGCGGCGACCACCACTGCACTCGGCCTGGGGCTCAGCGCCCCGGCCGAGGCCGACGCGCCCCCGGCCAACTGGACCACGCTCACCGGCGGTCCGCTGACCAACCTCTTGCCTGCCCTCGGAATCACCGGCCTAACGCTCCCGGACCCTCTCCCCCCGCTCCACCTCAGCCTGCAACCCACCTCCTGGGCGGCGGCCAACTTGTACCGCACGCTCAACGCTCAACCTTTCGTCATCGCCGCCGATCAGAACGTTTCGTGCAGCGAGTCCGATACGGAAGCCGCCTTGTGCCGTGTGGTGCCGATGGTGACCACAGGACTCGGCTCGCTGGGCGCGATCCCGGCAATCGGGCAATTCATCCAACAGTTCCTTCCCGGCGGGCAGGTTCCTCCTGGGCAGGATCCCCTTGCAACGGGAGCCACCGGCACCGGCGTCATCGCGGTGAACGACCTCTTGCGGCCGAACGGCGGAATCGCGGCACGCTTCCCCACGATTGCCACCAAGCTCGGCTTCGATCCCGCCCTCCCTGCGTTCGGCGCCTACGGCAAGGGGGCAGAGAGCTCCCTCACTACCCTGTACAGCGGCCTCGTCGATTTCAGCTGGGAATACAACACCCTGGCGGACTTCCCGGTCACCGCGAATCCGTTCTCGATCGTCAACTCAGCGTTGGCCGTTATTCCATCGCTGTCTGTTCTTGCTGACGCAACCAGCAACCCGCTTGCCATTTTGAGTCAAATAGCGGCGGTTCAGGTGGCCCAAGACGGAAAAACCCTTACGACGGTCGATCCCTTGGCGGTATTGGGGACCACTGCTGCAGGGCTTCTCGCCATACTCGGACCGGTCCCTCCCGGTGCACCGGAAGTTACGGCCGCCCAGACGTACCTGACCCTCAACGCCGGGAACAGTCTTCCGATAACGACCGCGATGACGTTGCCGGCTTTGGTGGTCAACCAGGGCCTGAAGAAATTCGGCAGTCCCTTCCTGCTGGGGACCCCGGTCGCCAATGCCCTGCAGCCAGCGCTGACAATCCTGGTGAACATCGGCTACACCGATGTGTTGACACCTGGTGAGCTCAACGACTGCGCCACGGATTGCGGAGACCCGGCCAAAGCGAAGACGTGGGCCGATTGGGGATACAAGGCCTATCAACGCACACTCGTACAGGCCAATACCCCGACACCTTTCGGTTCCGTCAATCCGCTGACCCCAGCAGAGATGCAGCAGGCGCGCAGCGCCGTTGTTACGGCCCTCAAAACGGGCATTAAAACCCAGTTGCAGAAGCCGCTCTTCGGCATCCTCGTCAAGAACCCCAAGAAAGCCGCTTCTTCCGCAGCCGCGACGGCGACAGCAGCGTTGAAGGCCGCTCCCACAGCGCATTTGAAGCTCGGTGCCGGCCCTGGGCTCTTCGGAGATGGGACCGCGCAGCACCCTAACGCGGGCTTGGTGTGGGGCAACGGCTACAGCTGGACGGCTGACACCTGCACGAATGCTGCGGGCTGCACGGGCGGCAAGGCCGGGCTACTGGGCGGCAACGGCGGATGGGGCTACAACGGCGGCAACGGTGGCAACGCCGGATTATTGGTCGGCATCGCAGGGGGTGGCGGCAACGCCGCTGCCGACTGCACCGGCACGGCGTGCAACGGGGGAACGGGCGGCAACGCCGGCCTCCTCGGCATCGGAGGTAGCGGCGGCTACGGACAGATTGGCGGCAACGGCGGCAACGGCGGCAACGGCGGCATGCTGACCGGGATCGGCGGCGCAGGCGGCCAAGGGGCCCCCGACAAACTTCTCGGCAGCGCCGGCACCGCAACGGGCGGCGCCGGCGGCAACGCCGGGCTGTTCGGAACCGGCGGAACGGGCGGAAGCAGCGGCGCTGGCGTGGTCGGTGGAACCGGCGGAACCGGCGGGCTGTTCGGTAAAGGTGGCACCGGCGGTATCGGCGGTCTCAGCGCGGTCGGCGGAACCGGCGGCGCCGGAGGACTGCTGACCGGAAACGGCGGCCGGGGCGGCCTCGGTGGCCAGGACCCCGACAGCGGGGTTGGCGCCGATGGCGGAAGAGGCGGCATCAGCGGCCTGTTCGGCAACGGCGGCCCCGGAGGCGCCGGGGGTTTCGGGGCGAACGGCGGAACCGGCGGCAACGCCCGCATCTTCGGAAAAGGCGGCACCGGCGGAGCAGGCGGGAACGCGAACTCCACCACCGGCGGGTCTGTGACCGGCACCGGAGGCACGGGCGGCAACGCCGGCCTCATCGGGGCCGGCGGGACCGGCGGCAAGGGCGGCACCGGATCCAGGGATGTCCCGGGCGGGACGGGCGGCAACGGCGGATCCGGCGGGACCCTCTCCGGCGACGGCGGCGTCGGCGGCACTGGCGGAGGGGGCACCGGCAACGGGGGCACGGGCGGCACGGGCGGCAACGCCGCGGGCCAGTTCGGCAACGGCGGAAAGGGCGGCACCGGCGGCGGATTGGGCGGCAACGGAGGCGACGGGGGTAACGGCGCCAAGCTGTTCGGTAACGGCGGGAGCGGAGGTTCCGGGGCGTCCGGCGGAGTCTCGGCAGGGAAACTCGTCGCGAACGGCGGCAATGGCGGCAGCGGCGGCAACGCCATCGCCTTGATCGGCAGCGGCGGAAACGGCGGAGTCGGCGGAAACGGCTACAGCGGCAAGCAGACCGACCCCAGCGTTTTCGAAGTCGGTGCGGCGGGCGGGAACGGCGGGCAGGGCGGAAACGGCGGCAGTTCCGGAGAACTCGGCAGGTTCAAGCTCTTCGGAAACGGCGGGA
>CAYTOD010000047.1:34149-34477 GCA_964439315.1 uncultured Mycobacterium sp.
CAGCGAGTTCGGCCATTGGCGCCTTGGCCTGCTGTGCGTCAACCTCTGCCTGGCGCGCAGCCTTAGCAGCTTCAGCAAAAGCCTCACGTTGATCGTCGCCAACTTCAACTTCAGGTTCTTCCTGAGCCGCAGTTAAACGCTGCTGTAACTGTTCATGGTTTGCAACATCGGTTCCGCCTCCACCTTATCACCGGGGGGCATGGGGGGAAACGGCGGCAACGGCGGCAACGTCGGAACCCCGGGTGTCGGCGGTAAGGGCGGCACCGGCACAAAGCCGGGTGTCGACGGAATTTCCGGCCCCCTGGTCCAGCAGACCGGGGGCAACGGC
>CAYTOD010000048.1:0-2487 GCA_964439315.1 uncultured Mycobacterium sp.
GGAAAGACACCGGGGGGCGCCAGGTCGCCGGGGACCGGCGGCGGAGGCGGCGGGAACAGGAACGGCGGCGGTTCGACCGGTACCGGGGCGTCTGCGGGCGCGTCGACGACGCCGCCCGGATCCACCGGCTGGTCAGGGTCGGCAAATGCCGGGCCGGTGCCCAGACCCGCGACCCCGACCACGCACAGCGTGGCCGCCAGAGCGCTTGTCAGCCGCATCACAAAACTCCTCCATCGTTCACAACTTAAAAACCAGTCTTACACAAATCCGGCCTGCTCCCCCCCGCGCGGATGCCGGCCGAAGCCGCAATCAGGCGCTTGAACTGTGCAGATAATCGTCCAGGTGGTGACAAGCGTTACTTCCCGCCGGCCGCCGGCGACCCCGCGGACACGCCCGCCGGCGACCCGGCGAGCAGGTCCCGGCTGGCCACCACGCACGCCAGTGCGCCACCCACCAGCACGGCCGAGACGCTGAGCATGGCGGGTACGCCGGCCCGGCCGTAGAACAGGCCACCGAGCAGTGAGCCGGCCATGATGCCCACCTGGAAGGCGGCGACGTACAGCCCGGACGCCCCGTCCGGATCCTCCGGGGAGTGCCGCATGGCGGCCGACTGCAGGATCGGGGGCATCGCGGTGGCCGCCGCGCCCCAACTCACGATCGCGATCACCCCGACGGCCAGCGAGGCCGAGCTGCCGTGGCCGCCGAATCCCAACCCGGCCAGGACGCAGAACACCACCGTCAGCGCCGTGAGGCAGCCGACCACGGCGGCTTTTGGCCGGCGGTCGCCGGGCCGCGCCAGCAGCGCCATGGCGGTCAGTCCGGCGACCCCGTAGGCCGCCAGCAGCCAGGCGACGTTGGCGCCCCGCACTCCGACGACGTCGCGGATGATCACGGTGATGAAGGTGTAGGACACGAAGTGGCCGGTCACGCCGACCAGCGTCAGCACGCACATCGCCAGCAGCAGACGGTTGCGGTGGTGCCACAGCCGGTGCGTGCCGGTGCGTCCGTCGTCGGTGACCATGGGCAGCAGCGGCACGGTGAGCCGGGCAGCCACCAGCACTGCGGCTGCCGCGACAGCGATCGCCGCGACGGCGACGCGCCATCCCCACAGTGCGCTCATCGCCGCGGTCAGCGGACTGCCGATCACCAGGGCCAGTCCCGTGCCGACGTAGATCGCCATGGTCGCGCGGGCAGCGTGAGTGGCCGGTACCAGGCGGATCCCGATCGGTGCGACGACCGACCACATCAACCCGTGGGTCAGCGCGCACAGCACCCGGCCCAGGGCCAGGACGCCGAAGTCCGGCGCGAGGGCGGACAGCACCTGGGAGACGACGAGGCTGACCAGGGTGAGGATGAGCGTGTGCCGACGCGGCCAGTGCGCGGTCCAGCGCACCAGCGGCACCGTCGCCACCGCCGCCACCAGGGCGTAGGTCGCCAGCAGGGTTCCTACGGTGGCCTCACTGACCCGGAGGTCGGCGGCGATGGCGGGAAGCGCGCCCACCGGCATGATCTCGGCGGTCACATAGACGAACGCCGACGAGGCGAGAACCGCGAGGGCGGACGCGACGCGCGGTGTCCAGGGCCCTTTCGAACGTCCCGCCTCGGGACCGGAGCGTGGATTCGTCAGGACCGCACCAGCCGGGCGATCGCCGCGGACGCCTCGGCGAGCTTGAGGTCCGCCTCGGGCCCGCCCTCGGCGACGGCGTCGCTCACGCAGTGGTGCAGATGTTCGTCGAGGAGGCCCAGTGCGACGGACTGCAGCGCACTGGTCACCGCGCTGATCTGAGTCAGCACGTCGATGCAGTACTTGTCCTCGTCGATCATCTTGGCGATCCCCCGGACCTGACCCTCCACGCGACGCAGCCGCCTGGCGTAGTTCTCCTTGCTCTCCGGGCTTCTCGAATGCCCCTGTGCGCCTTCAGATTCCGGAGAGGGGGTGCTTGGAGACGGCTGAGCGGACATCAGCCGCCAGCCGCGGCCAGCATCTTCTGCATCTGGGTGATCTCGTCCTGCTGGCCGGTGACGATGCTCTTGGCCAGCGAGACCATCTCCGGGCTGGTGCCGTCGGCCGCCTCGGTCTTGGCCATCTCTATCGCGCCCTGATGGTGGCTGATCATCGACTGCAGCCAGAGCTTGTCGAAGTCGGCGCCGTTGAGCGTGGTGAGCTTGACCATCGTGTCGTCGCTGACCATGCCCTGCATGACCATCCCGGCATGGCCGCTCTGGTGTGGCGCCGCCTCGGGATCCACTCCCCACTGCGCGAGCAGCGTCTTCATCGTGTTGATCTCGGGCTGCTGTTGCTTCAGGATCTCGCCGGCCAGCTTGATCAACTCCGCGTTGGTGGTGTGCTGGGGCGCCATGGCACCCAGTTCGACGGCCTGCTGGTGGTGCGGAATCATCATCTGCGCGAACATCACGTCGTCCTCGTCGTGGGCCGTTTGGACCGCCCCCCACCCCCCCCCCGGGCGGTCGGCCGTAATGTCCGGG
>CAYTOD010000048.1:2497-33714 GCA_964439315.1 uncultured Mycobacterium sp.
CCAAACCAGCCGGCGCCCCACCCCCCCGGCGCCGGCGGGGGGGGCGGCGGCCCCGCCGCCCCCCGACGCCGCCTGGCTGTCGGACTTCTTCTCGGTGGCGGTGCTGCAGGACGAGAGGGTGACGGCGATGGCGGCGCCGGCCATGACGGCCGCCAGACGGGTGCAGGTGCGTTTCATCCACCCAGTCTATCTGATACCCCTGCAGGGTATAGCCAGCCACGCCGAAATCGGCCACAGGTCATACTTGTCCGCGTGAGCGAATCCCCAGATCTCAAGCCCCGCAGCCGTGACGTCACCGACGGACTGGAAAGGGCCGCCGCCCGCGGCATGCTCCGGGCCGTCGGCATGGGCGACGCGGACTTCGCCAAGCCCCAGATCGGCGTGGCGTCGTCGTGGAACGAGATCACCCCGTGCAACCTCTCGCTGGACCGGCTCGCCGACGCCGTCAAGGAGGGCGTGTTCGAGGCCGGCGGCTACCCGCTGGAGTTCGGCACCATCTCGGTGTCGGACGGCATCTCGATGGGCCACGAGGGCATGCACTTCTCGCTGGTGTCGCGCGAGATCATCGCCGACAGCGTGGAGACCGTCATGATGGCCGAGCGGCTTGACGGATCGGTGCTGCTCGCCGGCTGCGACAAGTCGCTGCCCGGCATGCTGATGGCCGCCGCACGACTGGACCTGGCGGCGGTGTTCCTCTACGCCGGATCGATCATGCCGGGCAGGGCCAAGCTGTCCGACGGCACCGAGAAGGACGTCACGATCATCGACGCCTTCGAGGCCGTCGGCGCCTGCGCCCGTGGGCTGATGTCCCGCGATGACGTCGACGCCATCGAACGGGCGATCTGCCCGGGCGAGGGCGCCTGCGGCGGGATGTACACCGCCAACACGATGGCCAGTGCCGCTGAGGCACTGGGGATGTCGCTGCCGGGCAGCGCCGCTCCCCCGGCTCCCGACCGCCGCCGCGACGGTTTCGCCCGCAGCAGCGGTATCGCCGTCGTCGAACTGCTGCGCCGCGGTATCACCGCCCGCGACATCCTGACCAAGGAGGCGTTCGAGAACGCGATCGCCGTGGTGATGGCGTTCGGCGGCTCGACCAATGCCGTGCTGCACCTGCTGGCGATCGCCCACGAGGCCCAGGTCGAGCTGTCATTGGCCGACTTCACCCGGATCGGCGAAAGGGTTCCACACCTTGCCGACGTGAAGCCTTTCGGCGCGCACGTCATGAACGACGTCGACCGCATCGGCGGTGTCCCGGTCGTGATGAAGGCGCTGCTCGACGCCGGACTGCTGCACGGTGACGTGCTCACGGTGACCGGAAAGACGATGGCGGAGAACCTTTCTCAGATCAACCCGCCCGATCCCGACGGCAAGGTGCTTCGTGCCCTGAAGAACCCGATCCATCCGACCGGAGGCATCACGATCCTGCACGGATCGCTGGCGCCGGAGGGCGCGGTGGTCAAGTCGGCAGGCTTCGACTCCGATGTGTTCGAGGGAACCGCAAGGGTTTTCGACGGCGAGCGCGCGGCCATGGACGCACTGGAGGACGGCACCATCACCGCCGGCGACGTCGTGGTGATCCGCTACGAGGGCCCCAAGGGCGGCCCGGGCATGCGCGAGATGCTGGCCATCACCGGCGCGATCAAGGGCGCCGGGCTGGGCAAGGACGTGCTACTGCTCACCGACGGCCGGTTCTCCGGCGGTACCACCGGGTTGTGCGTGGGGCACGTCGCACCGGAGGCCGTCGACGGCGGTCCGATCGCGTTCATCGTCGACGGTGACCGCATCCGGCTCGACGTGGCCAACGGAAAGCTCGACATCCTGGTCGAACCGTCTGAAATCGAGGCACGCGCAATCGGTTTCACTCCGCCGGCACCCCGCTACACCACCGGGGTACTGGCCAAGTACCGCAAGCTGGTTGGATCGGCTGCCCGCGGCGCGGTCTGCGACTGACCCAGCGGGCGGGACGCCGGACGGCCTAGCCGGCCGTCTGGGATCCGGCCCGGGTAGCCGCGCGCTTGGCGCCGGACGCGCCCTTCGCCCGTGCCGCCGATACGCCGGATTGCGCCTTGCCTGCGCCCGCCGCGGCGACGGGATTCCGCGCCGGGGTGAACGCGGCACGGGCCTTGCCGACCGATACCGCCGGCGTGGTGACCGATTCGTCGACCGCGGCCGGCGCACTCTGAACCGGGACGGTCGCGGCGGCGGCCCTGGCCGCTGCCGACGCAGGCACGGCCGTCGGCGGATAGGTGATGGCCAGATGGTTTCCGTCCACGGTGAGGATGGGCGCCGTCTTGCCGAAGCGCAGCAGCGGGAACGCGTCCTGGAAGCCCACGACCAGAGCCCGGGTCACGTCGCCGGGGACCTCCTTCCACTCGGCCCGCGTGAGCGGCTTCTGCGAGAGGAAGGGGACGGTGGTCCCGGACTGGTCGAATGTGCGGGTGTAGGTCCCACCGTCGGTGGGCGTCTGCACGTCGGTGTAGCCGGTGTTCACCAGGATCGACAGGGCCGGCTGAAGGGCGTCGGCCAGCGGATTTCCGAACCGGTAGTCGCTACCCAGGCGGCCCAGGATCGCGTTGCAGATCCGCGCGGGCAGCCGGAACGGCTCCAGCATGGCCAGGTCGTTGGGCACCACGGTGCTGTACAGGGTGGCGGGCGTGCTCGCGCTGGCCAGCAGTGCCAGTGCCGTGACGATCGCGGTGTCCGAGGCTCCCTGAATGGTTGTGCCGCCGAGCATGTTGGTCGGGAACAGCGAGGCCATCACGGTATTGGTGAGCGAGAACGGGTTCAGCGTCACCGGAAAGTCCGACAGGGGGTTGTATCCCCACCCGACTCCGATCACTGCCGCGTTGAGGGCGATCCCTGTGCTCCTGGCAGACGTGCCGCCGGCGCTCACCGACGGCAGGTCGAACAGGTCGCGAATCTGGCTGAACCGGGAGTACAGGCCGCCGTTGGGGGTTCCGGGGTTGTTCACCTCGATCACCGCGAGGTTGGTGACGTTGGTCCCCTGAACACAGGTCAGACCGCTCGTGCAGGGCACGCCGGTGACTGAATTGACCCGCCCGCTGGGCACCAGCGGGGTGTAGCCGGGCAGGGTTGTGCCGCCGGCACTGGACAGCAGCGCCTCATAGGACTGACCTGACTTGAACGCGCCCAAGCCGGACCCGGCGAGGATCGCCGTACCCAGGCTGCCGCCGGGTTGCCGACTGAACGTGGCGAAAACAGGGACGAACCCGCCGAAGGGATAGGCGTTGATCGCGTCGGCCAAGCCGACGATGTCGATCGGCGCATTGTTGAGATTGACGGTGATCGAACCCACCACCGGGACATTCGGAATATCCAGGGTGTTGACGCCGGCGATGTCGAGAAGTTTCATCAGCGGCCCGGTCGTCACCGCGTCAAGAGTCAGTGCCGAAGCCCCGGGGGACGCCATGCCCACAGCCAATGCCGTGGTGGTGGCAGTGACTGCCGACAGCAGTGCGCCCTTCCGGACCGTCCGCCCCCACCCGGTCTGGCCCCGACCCGTCGATTGCGCCATGTGCCGCCACCCTCTCCCACGTTCTCAGCGTTAACCCAGAAAGATACACCCGATCCGGATCGCGGCAAACGGCACTTTTCACGGAAGATGCAGATGATTTGTTCGCAATCCTCGATTCAGCAACCTGAGCAGAACTGAAGAACGCTCCTCGTGTCACGTGAAACATCCTGGACCCTTGCACGCTGCACCGGGGTGGCGCACAGTTGGCTCCGTGAGCCGATCAGCACTGCGTATCTGCCCCCTGTGTGAAGCCACCTGCGGGTTGACTCTCACCATCGAGGAGTCCGACGGCGAGCGCCCGGCCCGGGTGGTCGCCGCCCGCGGCGACCGGGACGACGTCTTCAGCCGCGGCTTCATCTGCCCCAAAGGGGCCAGCTTCGCCGAACTCGACAACGACCCGGACCGGCTGCGCGCGCCGCTGGTCCGGCGCAACGGGGAACTCGTCGAGACCAGTTGGGACGAGGCACTGACGGCTGCCGCCGACGGCCTTCGGGACGTGATGTCCGGCTCCGGACAGGTGGCCGTCTATCTGGGAAACCCCAACGCGCACACGGTCGCCGGCGCCCTCTACGCCCCGCAGCTGGTGCGCGCGTTGCAGACCCGGCAGGTGTACTCCGCGAGCACGCTGGACCAGATGCCCAAGCAGGTGGCCTGCGGCTACCTGTTCGGGAACCCGTTCGCCTTCACGGTTCCCGATCTCGACCGCACCGATCACCTGGTGATCATCGGCGCCAATCCACTGGTGTCGAACGGAAGCGTCGCCACCGCAGCCGATTTCGGCGGCAAGATCAAGGCACTGCGTCAGCGGGGCGGTCGCGTGACCGTGATCGATCCCGTCCGTACCCGCACCGCGGAACTGGCCGATCGCCATATCGCGGTGCGCCCGGGTACCGACGCCGCGCTGCTGCTCGCCGTCGTCAACGTCCTCTTCGACGAGGACCTGGTCGATCCGGAACTCGGCGGCCTGGCGGAGCGGGTGACCGGGGTCGACCTGGTCCGCGCTTCGGTCGAGGAGTTCACCCCGGACGCCGTGGCCGGGCACTGCGGGATCGCCGCAGGCGAGATCCGTGAGCTGGCCCGCGAGATCGCCGCCGCGCCGCGCGCAGCGCTCTACGGGCGCATCGGCACCTCCACCGTGAAGTTCGGGACGCTGACCAGCTGGCTGGTCGACGTGGTGAACATCCTGACCGGCAACCTCGACCGGCCGGGAGGGGCGATGTTCCCCACCTCGCCGATCGGCCCGGCGCCCCGTCCAGCACGCCCGGGACGCGGCTTCTCGATCGGCCGGTGGCACAGCAGGGTCTCCGGGGCGCCCGAGGTGACGTCCGAACTGCCCACTGCGCTGCTGCCCGAGGAGATCGAGACGCCCGGCGACGGACAGGTCCGTGCGGTGGTCACGATCGCCGGCAACCCGGTGCTGTCCGCACCCGACGGCGAGCGGCTGTCCGCCGCCCTCGACGGGCTCGACTTCATGGTGTCGATCGACCCGTACCTCAACGAGACCACCCGGCACGCAGACGTGATCCTTCCGCCGCCCCCGCCGTCCTACGCGCCGCACTTCGACGTCGCACTGTCCAACACCGCGGTCCGAACCACCGCCCGGTACTCACCTCCGGTGTTCGCCCTGCCCAACGGCCGGCCCGATGAGGTCGAGATCCTGTGCCGGCTGACCCTGGGCGTGCTCGGGATGGGCATCGCCGCCGACCCCGATCTGGTTGACCAGCAGGTCATTTCGGTGGTCCTCGGCAAAGAGGTCGCCGATCCGGATTCGCCGGTCGCCGGCCGTTCGGCCGACGAGCTGACAGCGATGCTGCCCGACGCTCCGGGCTACGAGCGGCGACTGGACATGATGCTGCGACTCGGCCCGTTCGGAGACGCCTTCGACGCAAAGCCCGACGGTCTGACCCTGCACAAGCTCACGGAGAACCCGCACGGTATCGACCTCGGCCCGCTCACCCCCCGCATCCCGGGGATCCTCCGAACCCCCTCGGGCACAGTGGAACTGGCCCCGGAGCCGATCCTGGCCGATCTCCCCCGGCTGCGGGCGTCGCTGGACAACACCCCGGAGCGCGGCTTCGTCCTGATCGGCCGACGACACCTGCGATCGAACAACAGCTGGATGCACAACCTGCCCGCGCTGTCCGGCGGCTCCAACCGGTGCACGCTGCAGATCCACCCCTCCGACGCGGCCCGGCTCGGCATCACCGACCTCGCCGTCGTCACCGGCCCGGCCGGCAAGCTCGAAGTGCCCGTAGAGATCACCGACGCCATCCTCCCGGGCGTGGTGTCGCTCCCGCACGGCTGGGGACACTCCGATCCGGACACCCGAATGGCGGAGGCCCACCGCCATCCCGGGGTCAACGTCAACAGCCTGCTGGACTCCTCGCTGCTGGAGCCACTGTCGGGCACCGCCGTGCTCAGTGGCGTGCCGGTCGAGGTGACCGCGGTATCCGCTTAGCGCACAACCGCTTTGAGTTAACGCACAACGTGACTCAGCGCACGCCCTCTTTGGCATAGACCACCCGCAGCACATGCCCGGCTTCGGGGCCCATCACCAGAGCGGCGAGCTCACAGAACGTGGCGGTGAAGTCCGGCCCGTGCGCCGCGCCCTCCTCGGAGCCGGACGTGGCGCAGAGATGATGCGCCGTCTCGTGCAGCACCACCAGTTCGCGCATCGCCCAGCCCAGTGGAGCGCGGTCGGGAACGGCAATCACCCCTCGTCCGCCGGCGTTCTCGTAGTGCGCGCCGGCCGCCGAACGGCGAGCCCGGACGGCGATCGGGCCCGTATCCGGCCAGCGGGCGGCCACCGCGGGCAGCGCCAGCACGTCGTCGAGATAGCGCTGGAGCGACTCCAGCGAGGCGAACCGCGCTTCCGGGGGCAGGGTGATCTGTTCGCCGAAGAAGTCGACGCTCCGCGAATGATGTTCGGCGGCACGGGCGAAGAGGAGGCGGACGAACTCCTCGGCCGCGTAGACGCGGGACCGCTGGGTGTCCCGCACGCTCACCGAGGCAGCCGGGTCCGTGCTCCCGGCAACTCGGGGGCGGCTCCGAGGCGAGCCTGACGGCCGGCATGGTCGCCGGCGCGCCGCGCCGCCGAGGAGTACCCGGCCGACGCTCTGGTGGCCCGCCAGGTACCCCGCGCCCTGGATGCCTGCCGGTAGTGGTCGCGGAGCTCGACTTCCTTGTTGCGCAACGCGATTGCGGTCCCCGGATTCGCAGTGCGGGACTGTGTCGCCTCCCGCTTCGCCTCATCGCGGGCTTCGGCCAGCCGCTGGCCGATCCGGGACCCGAAGGCCAACTGGAAATTCAGCCGAGCGGTGATGGTGGGAGTCGGCTTGTGCGCGCCGGTGGACAGGTAGGCGTCGCAGGCCCGCACCATCTGGACCACCAGGCTGGCGTAGAGCGAATGAGTGGAGTCGATGTCCTCCGGGAAGCCGTAGGCATAGACGTAGGTGGAGTTGGAGGCGACGTCGCAGCGGACGTCGTTGGCGTTGGCGATCACAGCGAACAACTGCACATAGGTCCGCAGGCCGCGCGATCCCGGCTCACCGATGGTGATCGTCCGCGACGTCGGCTCCTGCGCGGCGGTGCGGGTGGCCGAGTGCGCCCTGGCGACGGCCAGGTCGATGGAGGTGGCGGTGGCCAGGCGCTGGGCGGCGGCCATGAAGGCCTCCGCCTCGTGCGCGTTGTCGGTGCCCTCGGCCTGGCGCAGCAGCGCGGCGATGCGGGCCAGCATCTTGTCGTCAGTCATGCCGCCACGCTAGGAGACAGCGCCGACGTTTCCGGCCGGCCGGACGTGTGAACGGCCGCGCTGTCCCCACCCGCCGATTCATCCACAGGCCGATTCATCCACAGCGTCATCGCGTGACGAACCCGTCGAGCGCCGCGGTGAGCTGAGCGGACAGCGGCGCCTTCTTGGCGTAGTTCGTCACGTTGTCGGTGGGATCGTCGCGCAGGACGTGGTTGACGCCGCGCAACTCGACGAAATCGAGCGCGGTGTGGGCGAGCGCGGCGGCGAGCGGCTTCATGTCCGCGCAATCCGCCTGGGCATCGGAATCCGAACAGGTGAGCAGCACCGGCGTCCCGTCCGGAATCCGGGCGGCCAGGTCCAGCGGGTCGATCGCGTCGGCCTCGGCAACCGCTTTGACGTTGCCGGGGTTGAGGATCGCGCCCAGCCCGTCGGGCAGTACGGCGGGCGCCGTCTGCGTGGCGCGCACCTGCTGGACTGCGGCCCGCCAGGCGCCGAGCACCTGGTCGGCCTGCTGCTGGGTCTTGCGGCCGTCGCGCACCGCCGACCCCAGGTCGGAGACCACCCGCCCGGAGATCAGGTCGAGGTAGCGCGCAGACAGCGGTTGCAGAAGCCCCAGGGAGTGGATCTTCGGGGCCCCGGCGCCGCTGTCATCGGCGAGCGCCATGGCGTGGAGGGTGCCCTCGCCGAGCGCGTAGACCGAGATTCGGGTGCCGTCGGTACCCGGCTGCCCGGCAAGGAAGCGCACGGCTGCCTTAGCACCGGCGGTGTAGACCGCACTGCCGACATCCGCGGGCTTGTCGGCGTGCGGGCCGAGCCCGGTGGCACCGGTGCCGATCTTGTCGTAGCGCAGCGACGCCACCCCGTGGTCGGAGAGCAGTTCGGCGATCTGGCGCATGTTCCCGATCGGTCCGGCGACGTTGTTGTCTCCGTTGCGGTCGGTTTGACCGCTCTCGGAGATCAGCAGCGCGGCCGGCCCGGGCCCGGCGCCGGCCACGTGCCGGTAGGTGCCGTGCAGGGTCAGCCCGTCGGCGACGAAGGTGACCTCGTCGTCGACCCAGGTGCTTCCGGGGGTGCCGTGCCCGCACCCTGCGAGCAGCAGGGCCAGCATCAGTGCCAGCAGGCCAACCGCGCCCCGGCCTACTGCGCGGATCACAACCGCGCCGTGATCCACTCGGTGACGTCGTTGAGCACCCGGTCGCGTTCGGGTTCGTTGAACACCTCGTGGAACAGCTCCGGGTACACCTTGAGTTCGACGTCGTGCGAGCCGACGTGCTCCACAAGGCGCTTGCTGCCCTCGGCGGACACCAGCCGGTCGTCCTCGCCGTGCACCACCAGCAGCGGTGCCGTGATGCCCGGCGCCAGCAGGTGCATCTTCTCGCCGACCACCAGCAGGGCCTTGCCGATACCGGCCGGCACCTTGCCGCGGTACACCAGCGGGTCGGCCTTGTAGTCGGCGACCACCTGGGGATCGCGGGAGACGTGGTCGGCGTCGATGGTCTCGATCGGCAGGTTCGGGAAGATCGAACCGATGGCCTTGCCGATGATCGCCTTGGCCTTCGAGACGCCGGTATGCGCGGCGATCGCGGGTCCGGACAGCACCATCAGGTCGTAGTCGTCGGCGTGCTGCACACCGTAGGCGAACACGATGCCGCCGCCCATGCTGTGGCCCAGAACGATCACCTTGAGATCGGGGTTCTCCTGGCGTGCCGTCGCCACCAGATCACGGAAGTCGGAGACGAACTCCTTCATATGCCGAACCTGGACCCGCTTTCCGCCGGCCCGGCCGTGCCCGCGGTGGTCCAGTGCGTAAGTCACCAGCCCGGCCGCGCCGAAGTGCTCGGCCACGTGGTCGTAGCGGCGGGCGTGCTCGCCGTAGCCGTGAGCCAGCACGACGACGCCGCGGGGAGCGGTGTCCGGGGTCCACACGTCGTAGACGATGGGCACCCCGCCGTGCCCGGCGAACGTTCGCTCAGTGCGCGTTGTTGCCATGCAACGAGCCTAACGGCCGACCTCCCCGGCCTCCGAATCCGACGGCGCACCGCCGCATCCCGCACATCCGAATTGCTCAGGGCCGGTTCGTGATTGAACTGCACTCCGGCAGTCATCCTCCTGTGACAAATGTTGACAGTGGTTCCGATGTGGCTATCGTTGATCGGGCTTCGGCTTCCGCATCCGGGGCCGGACTCCGCACCGAAAGGCCGACCGTGCCACGCCATCGTTCCGCCCACCGTCTGGTCCGGCGGACAGGTGTGGCGATGGCCTGCCTCGGGTTGGCCGCCGGCACCGCACCACCGACGGCACTGGCGGCGGGCCGGGACCAGCTGATCCAGGCGATCTCGACCACCCAGGGCAAATACCTGGTGTACAACTTCGGGCCCGGCTTCCCCGCTCCGATGCTCGACGCCGCCGGCAACTCGTACGAGATGGCCGACGGCGGACACCTGATGGTGCTCAAGGCAGCCGCCCGGAAACTCTCGCCCCGCCTGCTCGTCGACACTCACCAGGGCGCCCAGGCCCGCTGCGAGGGCACCCCGTGGGCCCGCACCCGCGACGGTCAGATGCAGGCGGCGGAAACCTACACCCCCGCCGACGCCTGGCAGGCTCTCGGCCGGCCGACGATCGCCGTCAACGCCAACTTCTTCGACGTCCGGCCGCAGACGTTCGGGCCCTGGAAGCTGACCGGATGCACCTCTCCCCTGGGCGCGTACGTGGACAACACCGGCGACCTCGGCCGGGCCAACGTGGCGGTGACCGGTTCTCCTGCCTACGCCGGCAAGCCCGGACTGTCCGGCGGCGACGAGGTGTGGACCGCGCTCAGCACACTGATACTGCCGGTGGGCTCGAGCCCGTATGTCATCACCCCCAAGGGGCCCAACGACTTTGAGGCCGCCACCCCCGAGATCAGCCGGCTGATGGACAACGGCACCCGGTTCGTGGCAGTCAGCGGGCTGAAGTTGCTCGCGCCCGGGGACACCACGCAACTCAACGACCCCGGACCCCGCGCCCCGCGAACAGCGTTGGCCTACAACCGCGCCAAAGACGAGTTGTACGTCTTCCAGGGCGGTAACTACACCCCCGACCAGATCCAGGACCTGTTCCGCGGACTGGGCAGCGATACGGCGGTACTGCTCGACGGCGGCGGGTCCTCGGCACTGGTGGTGCGGCGCGACTCCGGGGGCATGTGGGCCGGTGCCGATTCCCCCCGCGGCTCGTGCGACACCACCGAGATTCTGTGCGACGCCCGCGACCGCGCTCTGCCGAGTTGGCTTGCCCTGGGCTGACTTCCGCCGTCCTACAGCTTTGGGCTACAGCTTAGGCGTCAGGTCCAGAGAGGTCACCGTCGACATCTTGGTCACCAGCCACTCGGTGCCCGTGCGCTTGAAGTCCAGCCGGTACGAGAGGTACTTCATCGACGGGATCTTGCTCTTCGGCGACGTCGACGTCGTATTGGTGTAGACCAGCGCGGTGGCGTCGTTGCCCTGCACCGACTCCACCGCCGCGGCGACCACCTGGGTGGTGTTGCTGACCTCGGCCTGCTTGTTGGTCGCCGCGATCGCGTCGACGAACTTGCGGTACTGATCCTTGAAGTCCCCGGAAAGGAACTTCGCCGACCGCTCGGGCAGCTTGTCCATGTCGGCGGGGGTGTAGGTCCACAGCGTGGTGATGGCGTCGACGGCCGTCCGGGCGATCGTGAGTTTCGTCGACGCCATGGCCCGATCGGCCAGGTAGGGCTGGGCGGCTCCGCCCGCGAACGCGCACGCCATCACGAAAGATCCGACGGCCGATCCCACCAGAACTTTGGTCTTGTTGGCCGACAACCACTTTCGGCCCGCCGAAGGCCCACTCGGCTCGGTGTTGCCAAAGATCGCCGACTCTTCGACGATCTCGGACTCCTCGACGACGTCCGATTCCGAGGCGCTCTCCGACTCCTCGACGATCACGTCGTCGACGACGACTTCGCCGGCCTCAGCCGTCAGATCACCTGAACCAGGTTGCTGATCTTCCACTGCTCCCCTTCTTTCGTCGCAGTCACCATCCAGCGGTTGGCGCCCTCGACCACCTTGCCGTCAGGCATCTTGGTGCTGGTGCTCGCTGCGACAACGACATTGGCACTGCCGTCGTCGTTCCACCGTTCGATCCCGAGATCCTGCACGGTCCCGGTCGTCAACTCGGCCCGGGCCACCGAGACGACGATCTTGTTCATGTTGTCGCCGTACATCTTCTTGAAGTCACCGGTCGCCTGGGCCATCACCTTGTCGGCATAGTCGTTGGCGTGGAACGGATCCAGCGAGGTGTACTGAGTGATGAACGTCCGCACCGAACTGAGCACGGCGACTTCGCGAAGCTGCTCCCGCCGGGTTGCCTGATGGTGGACCAGCGCGACGCTGCTGACGGCCAGCGCGCCGATGACGGCAAGCGCGGCGCCGGCCGCGGCAAGGCGCAGCCGCAGATCGGGACGCTGTTCCTCCGGCAGCCGGAAGATCTCGGGGCTGTCGGGGTCGATCCGGCGGCGGGGGCTCATCGGCCCTGCTTTGGCGGGTTGGGCTGACTCGGCTGCGCCGGAGGCGCTGAACTCGACTGCGCCGGAGGCGCTGAACTCGACTGCGCCGGAGGCGCACCGGTCGGCTGAGGTGTCGGCTGTCCGGCCTTCTCCTGCGGCACGGCGCCCTGCTGTCCACCCTGCGGCGCCGGCTTCGCGATGACCGTCAGATCCGCGAGTTGCCACTGGCCGCTGGAGGACTTCTCGAAAGAGGCCCGGACGGTGGCCGTGATGAACCGCTGCTTGGGCTTCGCACCCCGCTGGCCCTGCATGAGCATCAGCATCTGCGCGTCGTCCGCCGTCGCGGAGAGCACCGCACTGTTGGTCACCCAGTACTCGTTGTCGACGACCGGTGTCACCTTGCGCACGGCATCCTGCTGGGCCACCAGTTGAGGACGGTAGGCGTCGGTCACCAGCCCCTGCGCCCTGGCGAAGTCATCGTCGAGCGAAGCGGCGCTGTAGCTCAGCACGTCGGGGACGATCTTGGGTCCCTGCTCGGCGATCTCCGTGCGGGCGTTGGCGACGGCATTCTCATGCCGAAACACACCGAAGTAGCCCAGCCCGCCGCCCAGCAGAGCGAGAACCCCGATGCCGGCGAGCGCCTTCGCGGCCAGTGGCCGGTAGTCGGTGCGCGACCCGGCCACCCGAACAACCTCGGTACGGGTGATCATGTCGGCGAACGTGCGCCCCCGGGAATCCCACAGCGGCCAGAACCAACCGGCCAACATCGGGATCGTGTCAAGCAGGTGGGCAAGATCGCGCAGAGCGAGCAGCCAGGGATCCACCGGGCGGCCATCCTTGCGGACCACGGCGATCCCGAACAGCGAACGCCCCAGGCTCCATCCGGTGATCACCGGCAGAACCAGACGGTTCACGGCGACTGCCAGGAAGACCAGCGTTCCGACCACGACAGACAGCCACCACAGCCACCCGAACACCGGCGCCGACCAGGCGATCAGCATAAAGACCAATGCGACGCCGCCGCCGAGCAGGACATCCACTGCGAAGGCACCCGCCCGCGCGGTCCAACTCGCAGGCGTAGCCGACGGCGATTCCGCGATCTCAGCGGGCGTGACGTCGGTTTCGGTCGGGGTGGCGGCTTCAGTCTCGTCGGAGGTCTCGTGCGAGGTCTCGTCGGAGGTCTCGTCGACCAGTTCCGTCACTGGCTCACCTGGTCCATACGGGCGACCTTGTAGGTTCCGCCGTCGAGAGCCATGCGAACACGAAGCCGGTAACCCTGCTCCTGACCCTCCTGCTCGGCGTTGGTGACCTTGGTCCGCACCGCGACGAGGACGTCGATGGTCCCGTCCGAGTTGTGCCGCTCAACGGCCGCACGCATGTCGGTGACCTGGACCTGGGCGTTCGCCGTCTGGTAAGCGTCGACCAGGATCCCGCTGTACACCTTCGCCTGGGTGGCGAAATCGCCGGTGGCACATTCGATGATCTTGGTGGCGCTGGCCGCCATCGCCTTGGCGTCCGGGGCCTGCGTCGCCGCGACGCAATCCTTGGCCGCAGCCACTGCCGCGACGCCGGCCCGGTCCTCGGCGGCGTTGCGCAGATGCCCCCACAGCGCCAACCCGCCGACGAGAGCGACGAGCACACTGACACCGATCAAGATCAGGCAGGCACGCTTCAGCCACGGGTTGGCGACCAGCACATAGTCAGCCGGCAGGTCTGCCTCCGTCAGCGCAGTCTCCGTCAGCTCATCCGCTTCGATCACGTCAGCGTCGTCGACGATGTCCAGGGAACTCACCGGCTCCTCCGCCTCGCCGCGCTCGGCGTCGTCACCGGGTTGGTGGGGTTCAGCTGGCCGGAGCCAGCATCTCCTTCCATCCGTCGTCTCCTGTAGTCCTCGAGTTCGTCACGCTGTACTTCGTGCCGTCCGGCCCGGTCAGCTCACCGCTCTGTGCGTTGTACACAGCGGATCGACCTGAGGTCGGAGTGTAGTTGCACTGGCCCGGCTGCGGCCAACCCGGCTGCCACGGCCCGGCGCACTGCACCGAACCCGACCCGGGGGCCGACGGCGGATCGCTCATCGGCGGGGTCGGCGGGGGCAGGAACTCGGCCGCCAACGGGTTGAGGCCCGTGTTCACCGACGGCGCGGGGATCACCGTGCCCGGGTTGACCGGCTGGTCGCAGCGGGCACCCGGCGCGGGGCAGTTCACGATCTGGTTGGGGTCGCCGTACCACGGGTTGGTGCCCAGCGGCGTGTAGGGCTCGGTGCCGTGGCACTCCTCCGCCGTTGCGGCACGCTTACCCGGCACGTCGGCACAGGGGAAGTTGCGCGCGCCGCGCACGCTGTTCGCCGGCGTCTGCTGCGGGATCTTGCAGTACAGACCCTTGGGAACGGGCGCCGAGCTGGTGTCGGCAAACGACCGCCATTCCGACGCCGGAAGGAAGCCGGTGAGGCACGGCGGGGGCTGGTTGATGGTCAGCGCGAAGTCCAGGATGGCCTGCCCGCTGTCCTCGTAGGGAGCACCGACGGTCTGACCGGCAGCGGCGCCCTGCGGGAAGATCACCAGCACCTGCTCGAGGCCCTTGTTGTACCTCTTCAGCAGGTCGGTGATCACCGAGACATTCGCCAGCGTCTGCGGGAGCGAATCCTTGACGTCGCTGAATACCGTGTTCAGAGCCTCCGCGGTGGGAGCCGCGTTCTGGATCGCGGTGCGCACGCCTTCGTCCTCGCCGGCGATCTGGCCGGAGATGCTGTTGAGGTTCGCGGCCCAGCGCTGGATCGCGCCGCCGGACTCTACCTGGCTGTTCAGGATCGGTCCGACATTGCGGATGATGTCGGAGAACTCGCCGGTGTGATCCTTCAGCTCGCCCACCAAGGACTGGGTGTTCTCCACCAGTCGCTGCAGGGTCGGTCCGATGTCACCGACGGCCAGCGACGTCTCCGTCAGCAGCTCCGGGATCTTGTTGGCCGGGATCGCCCCCAGGGCCCGGTTGGCCTTGTCGAGGGACGGGCCGACAGGTGCCGGGACAGTCCCCTTCGTGATCGTGTCACCGTTCTTCAGGTACTGGTCCGGGTGCCCCTCGGAGACCAGGTCCAGATACTGCTCACCGATGGCGGTCACGGAGTGCACGTTGGCCACCGCGTCCACCGGGATCTGGAACTTCTTGCTGACCCGCATGGAGGCGCGCACGCCGTTCTCCGTGGGCTGCACGTCGGTGACCTTGCCGATGGTGGTTCCCCGGTAGGTCACGTTCGACGTTTTGTACAGACCGCCGGAGGCCGGCAGGTCGGCGGTCAGGTAGTACTGGCCGAGGCCGAACACCGTGGGCAGCCGCAGGAAGTAGATCCCCAATACCAACAGTGCCAACACCGTCAGGGTGGTGAAGATCAACAGCTGCGTGCGAATGAAGCGAGAGATCAACATGGTGCAATTACTCCCTTCACTCGCCGCGCTCGACGTAGGGTCCGCCATCCGCCATGTTGGGATGCGGGGTGAATCGGACGTCGGGGAGCATGGTGCTCGGATCCCGACCCCAGGACTGCTCGAGCGCCCGCAGCATGCCGGACACGCCGGTACCTGTGAGGAACGAGTTGTCGATGGAACTCAAGGTGAAGTCGAACGTGCTGGACACGTTCAGGTAGTCGCCGCGGATCACCTTCGGGAGATTGTCGATCGGGAAGGGGAACGTCAGGGCGATGCGCAGTGCATCCGGGATGTACTGCGAACCCCGGGCGAGCTGCTTGAGCGGACGCTGCAGAACCCGCAGGTTGGTGGTCAGGTCACCGCGAGCCTGAGCCAGCGTCTTGCCGGTGATGTCCGCGAACCGGCCGAGCGCGATCACCGCGTCGCTGATCCGGCCCTGGGCGTCGGCCAGGTATGCCGCGAGCGGGGGCAGGTCGACCAGGAGGCGGTCGAGTGTCCCGTTGCGGGTGGCGACGACCTTGAGCAGTTCGTTGGTCGAGTCGATCGCGTGGGCGATGTCGTTGCGCTGCTGATTGAGCTGATCGGTGAAGGTGTTCAGCTTCGTCAGGAACGACCGGATCTGCGGTGCGTTGCCCTCCAGCAGGTTGTTGGCCTCGGTGGCGATGACCTCGAGGTTCGGGATGCCGCCACCGCGCAAGACGATCGCAAGGCTGGCCAGCGTGCGCTCAGTGCTGGGATACGCCGAAGAGTTCTTCAGCGGGATCGTCGCGCCTTCCTTCAACGGCTCCGAGGACGGATTCGGCGGCGCAGCCAACTCCAGGTGCTGAGTACCCAGGATGGACGACTGGCCGATCCGCGCGGTGGCGTTGGCCGGCAGCTTGATGCCCGGGTCCAGGCCGACGGTCAGCGTGGGGACCCAGTTCTTGAGCTCGATCGCCCGGACCGTGCCCACGCCGACATCCGCCACCCGCACGCGGCTGTTGACATTCAGCGCGAGGGTGTCCGGAACCTGGACATAGACGATCTGCCGGTCCTTGCCGGTACCGGGACCGACCGGCAGCGGCACGGCCGCGATGCCCTTCCAGCCGCATGACGTCAGAGTCACCGCTGCGATGCCCAGCACGAGCCCGCGCTTACCCGCGCTGCGCGCGGCCTTCGCTATCCCTTTCACTGTCCTGATCCCGTCTCAGCTGGAAGTGACGCGGCCGGTGCGGCCATGGGAGCCGGGGCTGCCGCCGGCGGAGCCATCGGCAACGGAACGCCCGGGGGGAGCGGCGGAGCCTGCGGCGGTGGAGCGCTGACCTGCTGTGCCGGCGAAATCGGACCCGGCACGACGTCCGGTCCCGGTGCGGGCGGCGGAGCCGGCTGCGGGTACCACGGCGGCGGCAGCGGGTTGTTCTGGCCGGGGCCGATGCCGTAACCGTCGTAGTCGTTCGGAGCACCGCCGCCTCGCGGACCTGCCGCAGGAGTTGAGGTGAGATCCGGTCCACCCATCAGTTCGGCGAGCGACTCGGGGGTCAGCATGTTCTCGGTGAACGGCTGAACCTGCAGGCCCTGCATGCCCGGCGCCACGATCCAGCCCGGCTCATGGTTGCCGTGGGAGAACAGCGTGTCCCGCGCCCAGACGCCGGGGACCGTCGTGTCCTTGTATCCCACCGGCGGCTGGAGCCGCGGCTCCGAGTACGCCACGTACTTCGGCAGGACCTCGGCTGTGGAGAACTGGTTGAGGCCGAACGGCGGGTAGTTGAACTTCATCGCGTCGAGGACCGGCGCCAGGTACTCCGCGCACAGTTCGGCGGAGTCCTGGTAACCCAACCGGCTGCCTGCCTGAATCGAGCTGCAGATGAACTGCAGCGGGTTGGCGAAGCTGGCGATGGTCGGGATGCCGACGATGGCGCCGTGCGTCGGGTGATAGAGCGCGTTGGCATTGCCGACGACGTTCGGGAAGGCGTGCAACACCTGCTCGAGTCCGGCCCGCGGCTCGGGCTGGAGCATCGCGTTGGTCACCTCAGCCAGGTTGTTGATGTCGGTGGACAGCAGCGAACCGTTGTCGTCGGTGAACTTGCGCGCGGTGACGAGCAGGCTGTTGATGTCCCGCACCGCCTTGGCGACTTCCTGGTCGGAGTTGGTGAACTTGCCCGTGAAGGTCGCGAGCTCGTTGTTGAGCGCGGTGAACTGCTTGTCGTCCTTGGCCAGGGTGTTGACGAAGAGCGCCAGGCTCTTGGTGACGCCGAACAGGTCGCCACGACCCTCGCTGACCGCGGAGATCGCATCGGTCAGCGCCTTCAGCGTGGTGTTGATCCGCTTGCCCTGACCGTTGAGGCCATCCGCGAGGGACGACACCAGGTCACCCAGCGGTCCCTTGGGCTGCGACGGCGTCGGGCCCAGCTCGGTGACGAGCTTGTCGAGGTTGCCGCGGATCTGGTCCCACTCGACCGGGGTCTGAGTGCGTTCCATCGGAATGACCGCTCCGTCGGCCAGCACCGGTCCGCCGGTGTAGGGCGGGTCCAACTGGACCACGCGGGAGGCGACGACGGTCGGGTTCAGCACGGACGCGATGGCATCGGCCGGCACGTTGTACTTCTTCGGGTAGCTGAACTCCACCTTGGTCTTGTCGCCGACGGGCGTGATCTTCTCGACCTTGCCCACCTGGACGCCCATGATCTGGACTTTGTCACCGGGGTACAGCGCCAGCCCGTTGGAGAAGTACGCCGTGACGGACTTGGTGTTGGCCTTCTGGTACAGGTTGTAGCCCACATAGGCCGCCACCAGCGCCAGAGCCACGACCAGCCCACCGATGACCGCCGAAGCGCGACCCATCTTCTTGAGGGGCATGTTCTTGACACTCATCGGTTAGTTACCCCCTGCATCCATGGGTGCGATGTCCCCGGGCACCGGCACCGTACGGGCACCGGGCGGACCCTGTACCGGCGCCGGACCGGGCGCGCCGGGCACTACGGATCCGGGCTGGCCGGGAACCGAGGCGGCGGGAACGCCGTGGTTAAGCGGAACACCGTTCGGGTTCGGCGCGGACGTTGCCACGTCGGGCGGGCCGAAGCCACCCGGAACCGATCCGTACGGCCCCTGCGAGAGGTGCGCACACGGCAGCGGATCGGCCGGAGTCGGCAGCCCATCGGCCGGCGGGGTGTACGAGCACGGCGAGCCGGGCTGGACAGCCGGTCCCGGATGGTCCGGGGTGCCCTCGATCAGCTTCGGAGCCTGCGCCGGCGCGCCGTTGGCGAAGCCGGTGCCGTTCGGATCCGGGAACTGAGCCGCCGGCAGACCGGCGTTGCGCCAGAACTCCTGCGGATCGATGCCGCGCTTCTTGAAGGCCGCGTCAACCCAGGGCTGGAGGATCCAGTACGGCACCAGGTTGACGACCATGACCTTGAAGAACGGGCCCGAGGCGATGGTCTCGTTGAGCTGGGTGGCGACCTTGGCGCCCTCCACCAGCGTCTCGGAGATGTCCTCTTTGTGCTTGGCCAGGATGCCGCTGACAGCCTGGAGCTGCTCCAGCACGTGGGTCAGGTTCGGGTTGTCGTTGACGAACCCGGCGAACTGCTCGGAGACCTGTGCGACGTTCTCCATCAGGTAGTCGATCGCCTGACCGCGCTGGTTGAGCGTGCTCACCAGGACGCGGGCGTTCACCAGCAGCCGGTCGACCTCCTGGCTGCGGTTGCCGAGCACGCCGGCGACCTTGTTGGCCTGCGCGAGCAGATCCTTGAACTGCTGATCGCGCTTGCCGATCGTGTCGGAGAACCGTGCGATGCCGTCGAGCGCGGAGGCGAGGTTCGGCGACGACTGGTTGACCGTGTCGGACAACACCGTCAGCGAGCGCTTGAGGGTGTCGAGATCCCACTGCGACGACGTCTTGGTCAAGTCGGAGAAGGCGTCGTACAGCTGGTAGGGAGTGGTGCTCTGGCTGAGCGGCAGCACGCCCTCGGGGTAGACGATGTTGCTTCCCCGAGGCTCGATCTCGATAACCCGCTTGCCGAGGATCGTGTCGGTCCGGATGGACAGCCGGCTGTCGTAGCCGATCACGTGGTCGCCCATGGTGAAGCCGATGCGGACGTGGTCGCCCCTGATGTCCAGCGAGCTGACGTTACCGACGTCGAGACCGGTGATCCGGACCTTGTCGCCCGCCTGGATACCGGCGGCGTCGGTGAACTCCGCGAAGTACCGCGGCTTGGCGAACAGCTGCGGCAGGCCGGCGAACGCCTGGCCGACCATGACCACCAAGGTCAGGATGATGATGCCCACCAGGCCGTTGCGAACCCGGTTGGGCGTTTGGAGTGTCCTCATTGCGGGGTGCACCTACCTGTCGGCTGCTGCCAGACCTTGACGATGCGGGTCGGACCGCCAGGCTGCAGACCATTGAGCTTCAACGAGACATCGCAGAGGTAGTAGTTCAGGAAGTCGCCGTAGATACCGCCCATGCGACCGATCAACTCGGCGCCCTTGGGCAGCTTGACCAGGAGGTCTTCCAGGCCGGCGGCTCCGTCGACCAGCGGCTGCTGCAGTTCTTCGATCTGCTTGATGCTGGTCTGGAGTTGCGGGCGATCGTCGCGCAGCAGGCTGCCGAGCGTGCCGGAACCCTCGGCGATCTGGTTGACCGCGGTGGCCAGCGGGTCGGCCTTCTGGCTGAGGCCGGTGATCAGCACCTCGAGGTTGGCGACCGTGGAGTCGAATTCCTTCTGGTGCTTGACGACCGTGCCCAGCGTGGTGTTGAGGTTCGTGATCACCTCACCGATCGCCTGGTCGCGGTCGGCCAGCGTGGAGGTCAGCTGCGCGGTCTGCTCGAGGATCGAGTTGACCGTGCCGCCCTGGCCCTGGAATACCGTCAGCAGGGACTGGGTGATGTTGTTGACCTTCTTCGGGTCGAGCGACTTGAACAGCGGCTTGAACCCGCCGATCAGCGCATCGAGGTCGAGGGCCGGCTTGGTGCGGGCCAGCGGGATGAAACCGCCGGGGGGCAGCACCGTGTTGGCGTCGTCGCCGGTGCCGCGCTCCAGGTTGACGTAGCGGTTACCGATCAGATCGAGGTAGCGGATGCTGGCGGTGGTCGACTGATAGAGCGGCAGCGACTTGTCGACGTCGAGCTTGACGATGGCGCGACGGCCATCCTCGGTGAGCTGGACGTCTTGGATCTTGCCGACCTCGACACCGCCGGCCCGGACGAACTGGCCGGCCTTCAGTCCACTGGCGTTGCTGAACTCAGCCGTGTAGGACGTCGTCGACTCGAACCGGAACTGCCCGAACACGATGAAGATAATCGCGGTGAAGAGCAGCAGAACGATCGAGACGATCGCGAGCTTGATTGCTGTACCGGTGATTTTCATGGGTTGATCGTGTTCTCCCCGATCTGGCGTCCCCAGACGTACTCGTTGGCTATCGGCATACCGAACTCAAAGTGGTTGTAAGGCGCGATCGACGCTCCGTCGTCGACGACCAGCGCCGGGGCCGGCCAGAAGTCCTTGGTGATCTTCTGCCAGCAGCCGGGAGCCCCACCGGGACCGCCCTGGGCGTTCACGCGAGGCAGGTTGTCCGGGTAGACGTAGGGGTTCGGCGCACCCAGGAACGACGTCATCGTGTTCAGCGAGTAGCCGTTGCCGCCGAGACCCTTGCTGGCTTCCTTGGCGCCGTCGGCCAGGTTGCGCAGGGTGCAGAACAGTTCCGGGCTGTACTTGTTGAGCAGGTTCGACGTCGTCAGCAGGTCCGACATGGACCGCACCAGGTACGGAGCACCCTTCTCGAAGATGTCGGCGCCGTTATTGGCGAACCCGGCGGCCGCCAGCAGCGCCACGTCGAGATTCTGGCGCTGGTCGGTGATGGTCCGGGCGGTGACGTTGATGTTGTCCAGCGAGCCGAACAGGTCGGGTGCCGCCTGGGTCAGGATGTCGGAGAACGAGGCCAGTTGCTGCATGTCGTAGCGCAGCGCCGGCAGATGCGGATTGAGCGCATCCAGCGAGGTGTTGGCGTCGATCAGGGCCTTGCCGAGCTTCGTGCCCATCCCGGAGAGCGCCTCGGCGGTCGCCGACAGGGTGAGGTTCAGTTTGACCGGGTCGATCTTTTCCGACAACGAGACGATGGTCTCGAACAGCGTGTTCCACTCCGTGGTCACGTTGTTGATCATGATCGTGTCCGACGCGCTGACCCGCTTCTTGGTCGGATCGGCGGGCGGGGTCAGGGCGATGAACTTGTTGCCGAAGATGGTGGATGCGTCGACGGACGCCTTGACGTTGCTCGGGATCAACGACACGTAGCGCTTGTTGACCTCGGTCACCAGCTTCGCCATCTGCTTGCCGTCGTGCACCGTCGGGTCGACGGCGATCACGCGGCCGACAGCCACCCCGTTGAGGGTGACGCGTGACCCGGTCTCCATCAGCAGGCCAGAGCGCTCGGAGAGCATGGTCAGCTTGACCTTGGGAGTCAGCGCGCCCTGGTACTGCAGGACCACGAAGACGAAGATCAAGACGAACAGCGCGGTGAAGATCGCGCCGGCAAGCTTCAGCGGCGGTTTACGCGGAGTGTTCAGGGGTGCTGTCATGTCGCTACACCGTCAGGTTGAAGTTGGGGTTGGTGCCGTACAGCGCCAACGACGTGAACAGGACGACGAGCACGATCAGGACCAGGGACGCCCGCATGGCCTTGCCCACGGCCTCGCCCACGCCGACCGGGCCGCCGCTGGCGTTGAAGCCGTAGTAGCAGTGGTTGATCATGACGGTGATGGCGATGAGGATCGCCATCACGAACGACCACATCACGTCGTCGAGACGAAGCAGCGTGCGGAAGTAGTGGTCGTAGGTACCGCCGGACTGGCCGTAGAGGGCCGTCGTGGTGAACTGCGCGGCCATGAAGCTCATGATCATGGCCATCGCGTAGAGCGGGATGATCACGATGATCCCGGCCAGGATCCGGGTGGACACCAGGTAGGAGATGGACTTGATGCCCATCACCTCCAGCGCGTCGACTTCCTCGGCGATCCGCATGGCGCCCAGGGTGGCGGTGGAACCGGCCCCGACCGTTGAGGCCAGGGCCTGTCCGGTCACCACCGGGGCGACGATTCGGACGTTTACCAGGGCCGCGGCGCCGGCGGTCACTGCCTCGACGCCGATGTTGCCCAGGGACGAGTAGCCCTGGACGGCGATCAGGGTGCCGGCCGACAGGGTGACGAAGCCGACGATGGCGACAGTGCCGCCGATGACGGCCATGGCTCCGGTGCCCATGCCGATCTCGGCGATCAGGCGAAGGACCTCTTTGGGGTAGAAGCGGACCGCGTGCAGGCACTGGGCGATCGCCTGGATGGAGAACACCGCGACGTTGCCGGCGCTCTCCAGGTAACGACCGGGAGCGCCGGCCAGCTTCTTGAGGCTCTGGAAGGCCTTCGGGAACCGGGCCTTGAGGACGGTGCCGGTCTGGGATTGAGTCGCCGTCGCCATTACCGCCCCGTCCCGAACCGAACGCCGATGGTGGTGAGCACCACGTTGACCGCGAACAGGGCGACGATGCAGAGCACCAGGGTCTCGTTGACGCCGGTGCCGACGCCCTTGGACCCACCTGCGACGGTCAGCCCGCGGTAGCAGCCGACCAGCCCGGCGATCAGGCCGAAGGTCAGTGCCTTGGTGACCGAGATCAGCACCTCGGGCATGCCGGTGATGAGGGTGAGTGTCTGGACGTAGGCGCCCGGCGAGATGTTCTGCACGTAGACGCCGAAGATGAATCCGCCGACCAGGCCGATCGTGATGACCGCGCCGTTGAGGAGGAAGGCGACGAAGGTGGAGGCCACCACGCGGGGCAGCACCAGCCGGTGGATCGGGTCGATGCCGAGCACCTCGAGCGCGTCGATCTCCTCGCGGACGGTGCGGGCGCCGAGGTCTGCGCAGATGGCGGTCGAACCGGCGCCGGCGACCACCAGCACCGTGACCAGCGGGCCGAGCTGGGTCACCGCGCCCAGGGCCGCACCGGCGCCCGAGATGTCGGCCGCGCCGATCTCCTGCAGCAGCAGGTTGAGCGTGAAGATGATGAGCACGGTCATCGGGATGGCGACCATGATCGTCGGCAGGAAGGCCACCCGCAGCAGGAACCAGCACTGCAGGATGAATTCCTTCCACTGGAAGGGCTGGGTGATCGCCTTGGCCGTCAGGACACACATACGGAAGAAGCCGCCGACCGCCTGAAGGGGTCCTTGCAGCTTCTTACTGAGGATGCCGAGGCCGCCGGTCGCAGTCGTCATCGCGACACCCGCCAAGCGTGACCTGAACGGTCATCGCGGATACGTGACACACCGTCTCGCACAACCCCTCCTTAGGGACAACCCCTGTTGTGGGGGTGATCAGCGTCACCCTACTGGTCCGTCAGTATGACGGACCACAGGAATGTACCCGACGCTTTTACCAGTTCGGGTCGCAACCGTTCCATTACGTTCCAACCAATTTCGCGTGTTAGGGTGCGCGGCTCCTGAGAGCAACCTAGATCTACCTGAGAGCCGATGGCGAGCCACCAATCAGCTACGAGTGGCTGGTGGGACTAGGCGGAGAGCTGCTCGGCGCGGGCTTTCAGGTTGTTCGCGAGGTGCTCGAGGGCGTCGTTGACGAGTTTTTTCACCATGAGATTCGGAACCGCCACGGAGGTTTCCACCTCGAGATCAACTGTCAGCAAACTCGAGGGGCCCATCGCGACCACGGAGAACAGCTGATCTTGCTTGGTGAAGAGGTCGCCCTGCTGCATGACGGTCTGGATCTGCGCCGGCCCGGGGTAGTACACCGCCTGGATGTAGGTGCCGTCGAAACCCTGGATCGAGGTGTCGACCCGCAGCTGGCTGGGCCGGCCGTCGTGGTAGCGATGCAGCACGTAGACGGCCTTGACCTCGTCGTTCCACTGGGGGTAGGCCTCGAAGTCGGCGACGATCGCCAGAATGGCGTCGGCGCCCGCGTTGACCTCCAAAGTCTTGCTGACCAGCGGCATCAGACGCTTTCCTTCCTGACTTCACCCAGTGGGCTGTCGACCCGGACCTGCTCGTCGCGGATCAGCCCCCGCAGCAGCGCCGTCGAGAATTCCTCGGCGATCTCCTTGGCGCTGCGCCGGCCGTCCGGCCGCAGCCAACGGTAGGCGCCCATCGTCATGCCGATATAGCCCAATGCCACCACGTGGGAGTCGCACTCGAAGAACTCCCCGCTGGCGATTCCACGGTCGATCACGCCGGTGACGTGCTCGTAAACCTGGGTTTCCTTCTCCCGCACCTCGGCCACCTGATCGTCGGTGAACCATTCGGTGATGTAGGGCTGTTCCTGCCAGTAGACCGCGGCGCCTTCGGTGTTGTCGGCGATGTTGGTCAGCAGTCGCACGGTGTACTGGTAGAGCGCCTCCCGGGCGGTCCAGGACGGATCGTCGTGCACCGCTGCCAGGGTGTTCTCCGCCGCACGCCGGTAGATGTCGAACAGGATCAGCGACTTGCTGGCGTAGTAGTGGTAGACGGTGGCCTTGTTCAGGCCGACCACGTCGGCCACGTCGTCCATCCGGGTGCCGTGGTAGCCGCGGGCGGCGAACAGCTTGGTGGCGACCGCCAGCAGCTCCTCGCGGCGGGTCGTCCCGTTCTCCGGTGGCATGGCTCTTCCTCGTCTGCAGGTGCGGCCTATCAACTGGTTGGACAGTCTAGGCAATGCGGGCCGATCAACCGCGCCGCCGCGGGCGCACGGTCTACACTCTGACCCGTCGGACGCCAGGATGGCGGTGCCGTCGGACGCCACGATGGAGGTTGTGACATGGATCCGAATCCGGACTACGACGCGTCCGACGAGCTCGAGTACTTCTTCAGCTGGTTGCCGTGGGCACTGCGGGGCACCGACTGGACGGGCACTCCGGCCTATCCGCCGGTCTGAGGCCCCCACGCGAACGCATCGACGCCCGTGTCCACCCGCCGGGCGTCTTTGCCGTTGAGCGCCACCATCAGCGGCCGGTCCGCGCCGGTACCGACGAACGCCAGCTCGTCGCCCGCCCAGACCGGGCTAGGCGCGTCCGAAGGGGTTTGACCGAGGCCCCGTGAGTCACGGTCGGCGGTCAGCACGTGAATGAGCTTGGCCCGCTGGGCGTTGATCCACTCGGTAAAGCCGATGGAACCGCCGGGTAGCACCTGCAGATCGGCGTAGCTTCCCTTTCCGGTGAACAACGGCGTCGGCCGGCCGGGAGGGTCGACGGTGTAAACGCCGCCGTCGCGCAATGCGAAAGGTATTGCGGTGAAAAGACTGCCGTTGGCGTCGATGTTGGTGAACAGAATCGTTCGGCCGTCGGCGGAGTAACTCACCGACGAGGCGTTCGTGCCCGTCGCCACCGGTGTCGATGAGGTGGCGGTCGCCACCGGTGTCGAACCACCGCCGACGGTGAGGACGTTGACGTCGACGGGGCTGACGTCGGCCCGACCCGTCGTCCACGCGATCCGGCTTCCGTCGGGCGCCCAGGAAAACGAGCTTTGCGCGTAGAGCGGCTTGGCCGGTGCCAGCACCGCGCCGGTGTCCGCCTTCGCGGTCAGCAGGAAACCCCCTGGCGCAGTGCCTGTTTTGAGAAAGGCGATGCGGTCACCGATGGGCGACCACCGGGGGGTGTCGACCTGCGGGCGATCACCGGCGAACGCCGGCACCAGAGTGGCCGGATCCACCAAGCGGCGGGCCTTGCCGGAGGGCAGGTCGAGAACCCAGAGTTCCCCGCCCGCGTCGTCCCGATTCACCTTGTGCACGTATGCGATTCGGTTGCCGTCGGGTGACGGAGCGGGCTCGGTGTCGGCGGGTCCGTCGGTCAGCTTCCGCCCGGGAGATCCAGCCGGGTCGCTGACGTACACCGAGCCGTCCTTGGCGTAATACAGAGCGGGGGGCGTGTCCCGCGGGGATTTGTCCGGCGCGGCACAGCCGTTCGTGCACAGGACAACACCGATCGAGATGGCCAGGCCCGCAAGCCGCACGCGTCGCACGAGCCGACTGTAGTGCGCCCGGCCGTCGGGCTGCCCCACCGTCAGGGTGCCTGGCCGTTAGGGTGCCTTGTGACCGATTGGACGACGACCGCCGCCCGGCCCGACCCGATGCGACTGCGCCTGGACAGCTACCCGGTGCTCGACGAGATCGCCGTGCGCTACGGGGACATGGACGCCAACGCCCACCTGAACAACGTCGCAATCGAGGGGCTGCACGAGAACGCCCGAGCGACCCTGAACCACCGGCTGCTTCCCCGAGCCTTCGACACGGCCGGGCGCCGACTGCGTCTGGTCACCTCGCAGAACGCCGCGCATTTCCTGGCCGAAGCCCACTGGCCGGGAACGATCCAGACCGGTGCCGGCATCGGCCGGATCGGCCGGACCTCCTACGTCGCCTCCACCGGGCTGTTCCGCGACGGGGCCTGCATCAGCGTCTGCGACGCCGTCCTGGTGCTGCTCGACGAGGACGGCCCCGCAGAGTTGCCCGACGACCTCCGGGCGGCACTGCAGCGCGTGGCCTTTGAGCCTAAATAGCGCGAAGCGCTGGGCCCTACATAGCGCGAAGCGCTGGGCCCTACAGCGCTTTGAGTTCCTCGCACACCTCGGCGACGGACTTCTTGGCGTCGCCGAAGAGCATCGAGGTCTGCGGCAGGAAGAACAGCGGGTTCTCGATACCGGCATAGCCCGACGACATGCCGCGCTTGAGCACGATCACCGAACGGGACTGATCCACGTTGAGGATCGGCATGCCGTAGATCGGGCTGGACGAGTCGGTGCGCGCCGCCGGGTTGGTCACGTCGTTGGCGCCGATCACCAGTGTCACGTCGGTGCGCGGGAACTCGCCGTTGATGTCGTCCATTTCCTTCATCGCGTCGTACTCGACGTCGGCCTCGGCCAGCAGCACGTTCATGTGACCCGGCATGCGGCCGGCCACCGGGTGGATGGCGAACTTCACCTCCACGCCCTTCTCCTCGAGAAGGTCCGCGAGCTCCTTGACGGTGTGCTGGGCCTGCGCGACAGCGAGGCCGTACCCCGGAACGACGATCACCTGGTTGGCGTAGGCCATCTGGATCGCGGCGTCGGCCGCCGAGGTCGCCTTGACCGGGCCCTGGTCGCCGCCGGCCGGTCCGCCCACGGCATCGGTGGCGCCGAAGGAACCGAACACGATGGCCGGGATGGAGCGGTTCATCGCGACGGCCATCAGGTTGGTCAGGATCGAACCGGAGGCGCCGACGATCATGCCGGCGACGATCATCGCGGTGTTGTTCAGTGCCAGACCTGCTGCCGCAGCCGACAATCCGGTCAGTGCGTTGAGCAGGGAGATGACCACCGGCATGTCGGCGCCGCCGATCGGGAAGACCACGAACAGACCCATGATCCCGGCCATCACGAGCAGGAGCACGATCCACCACACCGACAGACCGGGCGTCAGGCCGATGTAGATCGCCGCACCGACCGCGGCCAGCAGCAGAACGATATTCGCGGCCTGGAACACCTTGGCGCTCTTGACGAATGCCTTCTCGACATTCTTCGGGATGATGGTTTCCTGCAGCTTGGCGAAAGCCACCAGCGAGCCCCAGAAGGACACCGACCCGATGATCGCCGCGAACAGCGAGCCGACCACCAGTGCGACGGTGGGCGACTGGTCGGGCTTGAATTCCGAGAAGCCCTTGGTCTCAATGAATTCCGACCACGCGATCAGTGCAACGGTGCCGCCGCCCACGCCGTTGAACAGCGCGACCAACTGAGGCATCGCCGTCATCTTGGTCTTCTTGGCCGGGGGCACACCGAGGATGACGCCCAGCGCGAGGCCGGCGGCGATGAGAATCCAGTTGATCGAGGCGGTGTCCCGGATCTTGATCAGGGTCGCGACGACGGCGATGCCCATCCCGACCGCCGCGATCCAGTTGCCGCGCACCGCGGTCTTGGGTCCGGTCAGGCCCATCAGGCCGTAGATGAACATCGAGAAGGCGACGATGTACAGGGCGTTGACGATGTAGGTCATGGTCATTTGGCCAACTCCTGGGCCTTCTCCGTGGCCTTCTGCGGAGCCTTCTTGCTCTTGAACATTCCCAGCATCCGGTCGGTCACCAGGAAGCCGCCGATGACGTTGAGGGTGCCGAACACCAGCGCGACGAACGCGATGATCCGGACGCCCCAGTGCGCGTCGGCGGGCAGTCCGCCCAGCACCAGCAGTGCGCCCAGCACGACGATGCCGTGGATGGCGTTGGTGCCCGACATCAGCGGGGTGTGCAGCGTATTGGGCACCTTGGAGATCACGGCGAATCCGACGAACCCGGCCAGCACCAGGATCGCCAGGTTGGCCAGCAACTGGGTGTACATCAGCTCTTCACCTCGCGTGTGACACAGGAGGCCGCGATGACCTCGTCGTCGAAATCGGGCGCCAGTGCCCCGTCCTTGATCATCAGTTCGAGCAGCGAGGTGAGGTTCTTGGAGTACAACTCGCTGGCGTGCTCGGGCATGGTCGCCGGAAGGTTCAGCGGGGAGGCGATGGTGACGCCGTGCCGCACGACGGTCTCGCCGGGCACCGTGAGTTCGCAGTTACCGCCCGTCTCACCGGCCAGGTCGACGACGACGCTGCCGGGTTTCATGCCCTGCACCGCAGCGGCGGTCACCAACCGGGGCGCCGGACGTCCGGGCACCAGCGCGGTGGTGATCACCACGTCGAACCCGCCGATGGCCCGCTCCAGCTTCTCCTGCTGCTGGGCACGCTCGGCCTCGGTGAGCTCGCGCGCGTAGCCACCCTCGCCGGCGGCGGCGATGCCGAGGTCGAGCCACTGGGCACCCACCGAACGCACCTGGTCGGCCACCTCGGGACGGACGTCGTATCCCGTCGTCCGGGCGCCGAGGCGTTTGGCGGTGGCCAGCGCCTGAAGCCCGGCCACCCCGACGCCGAGCACCAGCACGGTCGCCGGCTTCACCGTGCCCGCCGCCGTGGTGAGCATCGGGAAGAACCGGGTGGACTCACTGGCCGCCAACAGCACGGCCTTGTAGCCGGCGACGTTGGCCTGGGACGAGAGCGCGTCCATCGCCTGGGCGCGGGAGATCCGCGGGATGGCCTCCACCGCGAACGCCTGCACACCGGCCGCCTTCAGCGCCCCGATCTGGTTGTCGGCATTGCGCGGGTGCAGGAACCCGATGAGCGTCTGACCGGGTCGCATCCGGGCCACCTCGGCGGCGGTCGGCGGATCCACCTTCACCACCACGTCGCAGGCCCAGCCGTCGCCGATGGTCGCGCCTGCCGCGGTGTAGAGCTCGTCGGGCAGCAGAGCGCGCTCGCCGGCGCCGGACTGAACCACCACGGCGAGGCCGCTGTTGACCAACGCCGACACCGCCTTGGGAACCAGCGCCACCCGGCGTTCGGCGGGCCCCGACTCGGCGACCACGCCAACAGTCGTCTTGGTATCTGTCATGACCTGTGCGTCTTGCTTTCTAGGAAAGACCGGAACACTCGCTCGGGGAGTTCCCGATGCTCGAGACACCCTAACCGCTACCGGCGGCATATCCCCAAGTCGGGACGGTCGGCATCGGCTAACTTCACGTTCCCGCCACCCGGGGTTGTCCGGCTCGCGACGCAGCTAAGCCGACGAAGCCCTCCACTGGGCCGAGGAGCAATCGTGCAGCGATAGCCATTAACCGTCTGATGGTTGGTTTTTCCGCAGGTCAAACCCCCGATTATGGAGACATATCCTGTTCCCTGTGCAACGGTAAGGAAGGTGGCGGTTCGAGGCATGCCGCGAACATCCCAGCCGTGGTACGGACCGGCTCCGCCGGGAAAACAACTGACATAACTTTTGAATCAGCAATTTATTTGGCGTGACTCGAGAAGGAACTGTGTGATGAAGCCCGTTGCCGGTCATTCCACCCACGATCCGGTCATCGGCCGCATCGGAGCTCTGGCCGCCGCCCTCGGCGTGGGGGTGAGCCTCGGCTTCCTCGGTTCGCACGCGGGGTGCGGGATGGCGGTTGCCGACACCGGGGGCGCGGATAGCGTCGGATCACCGGCGGCGGATCACTCGCCGCAGCGCGGACCGCGATCGCAACGCCCGGCGTCGCACGCCGCCCCCGGCAACCGCGGATCGGGTTCGGCGGCAGCGCGTCCCGCCGCATCCGCGCCCGAACAGTCCGCACCGCAGAACAATCCGGCCGCGTCGGTGCCCGCCCGGATACCCACGGCGGGTGCCGCCCGCACCCTGCGACTGCCCGATCGGTCGGTCACGGTGGCCGCGCCGGCGGCCGTGACAGGCACTGCGGTCAACGCGGCGGCTGCGGCGGCTGGGGCGGCCACGCCGGTACCGGCGGCCGCGCTAGCCCTGAATTCGGCGGCATCGGCACCGCCGGCCGCCGCCCGGGCTGCTACCGCTCCGGCCGCCTCGGCACCGGTTCGAACGATTCTCGCCAAGGTGATCGCGGCGCTGTCGGGGACGCCCGGTGGAGCGGTCGAATCCCCGCTCGCCTGGGTCGCCGCCGCGGTGTTGCCCCGCAGGGGCCGCCCGGCGGTGTCGGCCACCCTCACCGCACCGGTGACCACCACCGGGCAGACCGGCGGCACGGCCGCCGCCGCGACCGCCACCGGCACGACGACGACCATCACCTGGGCTTGGGGCACCAACCCGGTGCTCAACTTCAACCCGGCGACCGACAAGCTGGACTTCGGCTGGATGCAGGCCAACCAGTTCGACGTCACCGAGACGGCAGGCTCGACCCAGATCGCCGTCGTCGGCAACAATCACTCCTACACCCTCCAGGGCGTGCCGGTCAGCCAGTTGACGATGAGCAACATCGTCGCGAAGGACTCCAGCACGGTCACCAAGTGGCAGAACCTGATCACGGCCGCACAGGGCAGCGCCACGCCGACGGTCTCCATCGCCAATACATCTGCGGCCGAGGGCAATTCGGGTACCGCACCGCTGGCGTTCACCGTGTCGTTGTCCAAGGCGTCGGCCAGCACAGTCACCGTGGGCTATGCCACCGCCAACGGAACCGCCACCGCCGGATCGGACTACACCGCCACCTCCGGCACGCTGACC
>CAYTOD010000049.1:0-32097 GCA_964439315.1 uncultured Mycobacterium sp.
GGCGGCGGTGGCGCCGCGGGTGCCACAGCCGCCGGTGCGGCCGGGCGGACCTGCGGAACTGGTGCAGCTTGCGCACCGTAGGCCGGCGGCACCGCCGTGCCGACCTGGGTCTGCGGATAGGCGGCGGCGGGTGCGCCGCCTGCCGCCGGCGGGGGCGGGGTGACCCAGACCGCGGCGTCGCGGCCGTCGGCGCCCCAGGCAACGCTGTCGGGGCTGGTTCCGGTCACATCGAAATACAGTTTGCCGCTGACCGACTGGTCGGGCGCCAACCCCGCCGGGTTGACCCCCTGCGGGGTCGCCACATTCCACAGCACCGGGTAGCTGTCGGCGCTGGAGCGGGCCGTGAAGCCGGGCACGACGGGCACATGGCCGCCCGCAATCGCCTGGTTGGTGGCGGTGGCCTCCCACAGCGTGCCGGCCGGCGCGTAGTCAATCTGATCGGCGCTGGGCCGCAACTCCCCGACCGCCCAGGTCTGCACCGTGTCACCGTTGGTGACTTCGACCGGCGACCCGAGATCGGTCTGCTGACCCGCATCAGCCGACGCGCTCGCCATGCCCCCGATCGCACCCGCTGCCGCGACAGCTGCGCCAGCAAACAGAATCCGTCCAGTCGTTGTCACCCGTCGATCCCTCCGTCAAGCAGCAAAGAGTCTTTCCCCAGCCGCCCAGAACGCTAGCAGCAACCAGACGGCGGTAACCGGAATGCCACAACAACAGCACTCTGGAAAATTGCGGTGTCTTCATGACGTCAATCCGGCCAGCCACTGACGGGGCCGACGATCATGGCAGTCAACGCGGATCGCGCCCACCGGCCAGGTCCGTCGCCGACGGTCACCGACGAAGAGGAACGAATCCATGGGACAGCGCAGTGTCGCCGCCGACCACCTCAGGGCCGACGACATCGTCGACCTGCTGCCCGCGCTGCAGGACCCGCAGCTGCACCCGTGGGTGTGGCAACCCTTCGGACCCGACGCCGACGTCCATAACCAGGCCGTCGACACCGCCCGCGACATCGCCCAATACGAGTACGCCCGCGTCGAGACCGTCGAGACCCGCCCCGACGGCTCGGCGGTCGTCTACACCGACCAGATCAACCTGACCGTCCCCGCCGGCTACCAGTTCCCCGTCATCGACCACGACCTGTGACCCGGGACGCCACCTCGCCCCGAACCGCCCCGCACGAGACCGCACACCCCGAAGGGACACCCTGAACACATGGTGACGATGACCGCCGAAGTCAAAGACGACCTCGCCCGACTGCATGTCCAACACCCCAGCCACCGGCGCACCGAGGTCGCGACGCTGCTCCGCTTCTCCGGCGGCCTGCAAATCTCCAGCGGGCAGGTCACCGTGTCCGCCGAACTCGACACCGCCGCCGCCGCCCGCCGGCTGCGCGCCGACATCCACGAGCTGTTCGGCCTCACCGCCACCCTGCACACCGTGGCCGCCGACCACATCAACCGCCCCCGACCCACCTACATCGTGCGGATCCCCGCCGGACCCGCCCTGGCCCGCCAGACCGGGCTCCTCGACCGCCGCGGCCGCCCCGTGCGCGGCCTGCCCGCCACCGTCGTCGGCGGCACCATCGCCGACGCCGAAGCCGTCTGGCGCGGCGCCTTCCTGGCCCGCGGAACCCTCAGCGAACCGGGCCGCGCCAACGCACTGACCGTCATCGCCCCCAGCACCGAAGCCGCCCTGGCCCTCGTCGGCGTGGCCCGCCGCATGGGCATCCCGGCCAAAGCGCGGGAAATCCGCGACGTCGCCTGCGTCTCGGTCCGCGAAGAAGCCGTCACCGACATGCTCACCCGCATGGGCGCCGGCGAAAGCCTGATCACCTGGCAGGAACGCCACTGCCGCCAACAGGCCCGGGTGGCGGTCACCCGGCTGGCCAGCTTCGACGACGCCAACCTGCGCCGCTCAACCCGGGCCGCCGTGGCCACCGCGGCCCGCGCCAAACGAGCACTGGAAATCCTGGGCCCCGACACCCCCGACGGCCTGGCCGAAGCGGGCCGCCTACGCGTCGACAACGAGAAAGCCTCCCTGGACGAACTGGCCCGCATGGCGCACCCGCCCATGACCAAAGACGCCATGGCCGGCCGCATCCGCCGGCTGCTGGCCAACGCCGACCGCGAAGCGCTGCGCCGCGGAATCCCCGCCACCGACGCCGTGCTGATCGCACCCGACCCGTCCGACAGCCCCGCCCTCAAGCGGTGCCTCTAACCGCCCGCCGGAGCCCTCATGATCCAGCCTGTCGACCTGCCCGAAACCTCCCTGATCCTCGGCGGGCACTTCCCCACCCGCGACGAGACCGCCTATCGCCGCGAAGCCCGCACCGCCCAAACCGCCGCTGAGGCCTCCGCGGGCGGCCGGGCGGTGATGGCAGCCCAGGCCGGCTACACCGACGCCGAGTTCCTCGGCCGTGCGGGCAGCGCCCTGGGCGGGGCGTTCACCGACCGAGTCGACGGATTCGACCGCGACCACATCCGCCACACCAACGTGGCAGCCTGGCTGACCTGGGCCGCCGACAACATCGAAACAACCAAGCACGCCCTCAACACCACCGTCCGCGACTACCACGACTCCTTCGACCACGCCGTCCACCAGGCACGCGAGCATTCCTGGCCGCAGGTCAAACTCAACGCCGCCAAACACGACCTCGTCGAACAGGCCCAGCAGCGCGTCGCCGCAATCGCCGCCGACTACGAACACCGCCACACCCTGGCGCGTCAGGGAATCGCCCAAGGGACCACCCCGCCCCCGCCGCTGCCGCCGACGGCAACGGGCGGCGGACTGCAGTAGCCGCATCTTCTCGCGGTTTCCTGCCAGGCGCCGCGGCCGTGTGCCTGGCCTCAGCTCAAAGCAAGCTCCGGTTCACGGGGTCAGCGCGGGGATGCCCAGCTGGTCGTGGCGTACCAGCGGCAGGTAGCGGACACCGCGGGCGGCCAACGCGGTGGCTGCCCCGCCGCCGCGATCCACGACCGGGATCGCGGCCACAACGTCGGCACCGGTGGCCAGGACGGCATCCAGCGCCCGCAGCGTCGACCCGCCCGTGGACACCACATCGTCGACCAGCAGCACCTGCGACGACGAGTCCAGGCTCGCACCCTCGATCCCTCGTTCATGACCGCGACGCTTGCGGTCTTTGCGAACGCTGAACCACTGCGTGTCGCTGGCCAGCGCCACCCCGACGGCCACCGCGTCGGCACCCATCGTCAGACCCCCGACATGGGTGAAAAACGCCCCCGCCAACACCGCACGCTCCAGAATCGCCACACTCACCGCGCGCAGCGCCCTCGGGTTAGCCAGCGCGGCTTTGACGTCGATGTAGTAGTGGCTGTGGGCCCCGCCGGCCAGCTGGAACGGGTCGTCGCGACGCGACACGGCATGGGTGGCGAGATACTCGACGATGCGCGCAGCCGGCCACCGGTCATCGCTGTGGCGGTTGGGGATGGCGGGCTGGTCGCGTTCGGTGTCAGGAATTGCGTGACCACCACTGGTACATGCCATCGAGAACGTCGTCGGGGCTGCTCGACGAGGAGCTCGGGCGGGCATGCAGTTCGGCGAACAACAGCCGCCGGGTGTCGGTCCATGCCAAGACCGGCGCGGCGTCGCGATGGGCGAGTCCGCAAAACAGGGTGCCGCTGTTCTTCTCGTCAGCGGTCGCCGGCCCCCACGGTCCCGGCGATTGGATCCGGCCGGGGCATGTCTGCACCGCAGAGTCGCCCATCAGCGCGTCCAGCATCGGGGTGAGCCGGTCGGCGGCGGCGGCCAACGTGTAGGTCGCCGTGGCGGGGGCGGCCGAGCCGGCGGGAGCCTCGCATTGCACGCGCGCCACCGCTCCGGTGGACACGTCTACAGGAACGGGCCGGCACACCCCGGCTGCCGCGTACTCCTTGGGCAGAAGCGACGTCAGGCGGGCTTGCTGGGCAGGGGAGGCGAGCTGCTCGGACTCGGTGGCCGGCGCCTCGGTCTGCGAGGAGGGCGCCGCGGTCTGATCGGAGTCGCCGCCGCCGCGGAACACCCAGACGATGAGGCTGATCAGAGCGATCGCGGCCACCGCGGTGGCAGCGGGGATCGCGAACCGTTTGACGTCGATGGGGGTACGGCGGGGCTCACGCACCACGAACGGGCCGAACTCACCGGCGCTCGCGTCGGCCGCCCCCCGGGGCGGCGGGCCGGCGACGCCGCGATGATCGGTTCGTGGTCGCCCGCTGTCGTCGTCCGCACCGCCGGTGTGAACAGGCCCGGGCAGTGATGCGGGCGGCAGGGAAGGCGCCTCGAACAGTCCCGGTAGAGGGTTGAGCACCGGCAGCGGTCCGGTGTCGGCGGCGTCGTCGTCATCCTCCGGCCAGCCGCTGTCCCACCCGCTGCTCACGCCCGCCTTCCTGCCGCGGTCACCCTTTCGCGCGCTCGGCCGTTGATCCTATCCGCTGTCCACCGCCGCGCACGGCGGCTAACACTGCAACGACCCAGGGGGGCCGAACAGTCGCTCCAACTCGGCGACGGCGCCGTCCATGGACTGCTCATCGTCGAAGAACCATGTTGCCACCGTCCCGTCGCCCAGGTCGGCCACGATCATTGGAAGCGGACTCACGTTTTTCCCCTTCGAGTTCATGTTCATCCATGGTGGGCCAGCCCCTCCCGCGCACCGTCGGTCGACACGATTTCCGGCGGCGCCATTCGTGTCGAGGCGGCCGCTTGCGGCGGGGCCGCCTACCGTCGTCACTGCCCGCACCCTGCCATCGGGCCCACCTCGCCCTGGCCGCTAATTTCATGAAACCTGTTGAAGGAGAGCTGATTACCGTGTCGAGTGTCGACCCCGCCGCGGTAGCAGCCCTCGCCGACTTCCCCGACGCAGAGTTCGAGCAGTTGGTGCTGGCCAACGCCTCCCCTCGCCGGCGCAACCAGCAACTCTGGGACACCCTGCTGTCCCCGGACATCATCTCCCGCACCTACGGCGCGCTCGTCGACGCTTTTCAGCGCAACGTCGCCGCGATCACCGCCCGCCGCGAACTCGAGGAGTCCCGCACGCTCGCCGGCGGGGATGGCGCCGACGAGTCGACTCTGGTCTATCTGGACTGGCGCAAGCGCGCCGCCTCGTTCAATGACCTTGTGACAAGCGCCCTGTCCGAAGTGAACAAGCGCCGCCAGCAACTCAGCCAGGAATCCGACGACCGGGCCGCCGAACGCTACCGCCGGCAGATCCGCGACCTCGCCTTGGCCATCGCAGCCCATCAGCAGTCCGCGACCGGCGACGCCAGCGGATCAGCGCCCAAGGCCCGCGACACTCAACTGTGGGGGCTGCTGGACAGCGTCCATCTGCCCCACGGCCCCGCAGGGACCCCGACGCCGCTGCGCACTCTCGTCAACACACACTGGTATCACTCGCCGTCGACGGGGTAGCCCCCTTGCCGATGCCCGGCGGCGCGGCAGCCACCGAGTTCCTCGACGCGGCACGCTGGTCGACGCGAGCGGCGAGATGGTGCACACGAATAGCGCACTGATTCACTCCAGCAGCCCCGCAATGGAGTTCGGGCGAGACAGGGTGGTCGCTTAAACCACCCTTCGTGCAATTTCAACCAAGGTTTCAGCGCGGCGAACCAGTAGCCGGGCCTTGGGCTCTGCGGTACGTCTGTGCGTGTACTCGACGTCGGTCTTACTCGCCAACAGGTCGCGAATCGCACGAACAGCTCGCGGCTTCTCCGCGTCCTCGCCGAGGATCACACCCAATTCATCAGCTGCGCGCGCGTGGTCTTGGTGTTTTGCGGTGCTTCCCGTAAGAGCGACGGCGATGGCATCTTTCGCGCTGATCCCGGCATGGATAGCGGCGCCAGCAGCCGCTGTCCAAAGCTGCCCTTCTTCGCTCATCTGCGCTGCCAGCAGGTATTCCTCTGCTTTGTCCAAGAACGCCTTGGCCTGGTTTCGCCACTCGGGTTCAGCCACGCGCGGTATCCCGGGCTCGAACGTGCAGCGCTGACTTCAGCGTCAGCGGTTCGCCAAACAGCAGAAAGCGGTCGCGCACGATGTCGCGCACGACCGGCTCGGCGCCGGATCCGACTAACTCATCGAATTCGTCGATGCCGAACACCAAAGTGTCGCAGCGGTTGCCGATTCGGCGTTCGACAGCTGCAGCTAGTTCAGTCCGGCTATCCCAATCAAGCGGATCACACGTCGTGAGCACGACAAGATCAATGTCGCTATCGGGGCCTGCCTCTCCCCTCCCGACCGAGCCGAACGCGGCGACGGTTCGCACCCGCGGATCATCACTAACCAGCCCCACGACGATCTCGCGCAGAAGTTCGCGCGGATCAAGGAGCTTGCGAAGCACCGGAACGGCCACGTGGTCGGAGTTGATGGTGTGAAGCGTCGCGCGGCCGGCCGGGGTCGTCTCCACGAGGCCCATTGCGTCGAGAGTGTGGAGCGCGGACTGAACAGCGGTGAGGCTGTGCCCTCCAGACGTCAACTGGTGGACACGGCGGCCGGTCAATGGAACTCCCGTCCTCAGCAAAACACGCAGGGTTGCGCCGAGAGCCCCGGGTACAAGACCGCCGAACGGATCTCCCATGAACACGGCTTCATCTTACCAGTTATGAACGGAATTCCAATCATGTGAACTATATGGCAATCATGGACGGGCCCCACTTGTGGGAGTCGCCCGGTTGTGCGGCAGCTGGCCGCCAGCAGGCCGGCCGCGACGCGTAGTCAACGGGCTGAACTAGATGACCCGCGCCGGTGACCAACGGGTCCCGCCCGAGCCAGCGCTGGGCGTCGGTGGCTTCCCGTACGGTTTTCAGCCCCAGTTCGCGTCGTCGTCGCCGGCCCAGTTGTCGTCGTCGGGCATGAAGTCGTCGCCGAAACCGATGTCGGCGGGCTCAGCGACAACCGGCCGGGGCCGCGGCAGTTGCGCGGGCACGATCGCCGCCGGGTAGCTGTCCTCCCCGGACGGCGTGTGTTGAACGATTTCCCGCAGCGCACCGGGCCGCATCTGTCCGCGCATGTTGCCGTTGTAGGCGTCGTGTTGTTTGTCGTACTGCACCATGGTCGGATCGGGGGTGCCGTCGGCGAGGTCGAGGTTGACCATTTCCAGGTCGTTGAGTTCCACCATGGGCAGCGCCAGGTCGGGTTCTTCGACGCGGAACCATTGCCGGCTGTACAGCTTGGGGATGCGGGCCGACACGGTGTCGCGGTAGGTGTGCCACGCGCTTTTGATGTGGTCGGGCAGTTTGGGGTCGTCCATGTTGGCCGCCGGTGAGTAGGCGTAGTAGCCCTGGAACTCTTTGACGGTGGCCAGTTCCGGGATCGCCACGACGCCGCGGCCTTGGGCTTCCGGGGAAATCGACTGGCCCAGTTGGCGGGCTTTGGGTTGCATCTCGTCGTTGAACGCCTGCTTGAGGGTCATCTCGCTGGGCTGGCCGAAGGTGATGACCAGCCGGCACATGTTGAGGATGTCGCGGGGAATCGTCGAGGCGTACAGGTCTTGGGTGGCCACGATGATGTGGATCCGGAACTCGCGGCCGACTTTGAACAACGCCCGCAGGTCTTCGACAAATCGCTTGTCTTTCAACGGGTATTCCTCGAACGCTGCCGAGATTTCGTTGCGCATAGTCGCGAACTCGTCGAGGATGACCACCCACGGGGTGAAGTCCAGCGGCAACCCGGCCTGCTTGCGTTCCTCGCCGATCTTGCGGCGGCGGGCCAACTCTTCGTAGGCGGCGTGCACGAGACGGACATGTTCGGCGTTGGACGCCGAGACCATCACGATGTTGGCCAGGCCGACCATGGCCGAGTAGTCGGAGTTTTTCCCGTCGGCGATCCACAGGGCTGCGCCCTGGGCGCGGATCTCCTCGATCATGCCGCGCAGCAACACACTCTTGCCGGTTCCGGTCGGCCCGATGATGAGCCAGTGGTGGTAGGTCTTGAAGTCGAATTCCAGTCGGCGGCCGAGTTCATCGACGCCGATGCCGACCGAGAAGTCGCGGTAGCGGGCGGCGGATTCGGCGGGGGAGGACACCAGCCGGGCCGGCAGGGGCGGTGCGACGGCCACCGGGAACGGCTTCTTGCGGTTGACCGACACTTTGTCGATCGGCGCTTCGATTTCCACCAGCCAGTCTCCAGGCACGGCGCCCTGGAGCCGCTGGGTGACCATGGTGGCGTTGCGCCGATCCGACAGGTAGCCGGGCACCAGGGCGTGCAGGGCGTAGCGGACGAGCTGGCCGCGGTCGTTGTATCCGACGTCGGTTTGGATCAGTTCGAAGGGGAACTTCCCGCCGGTCAACAGTTGACGCACCCGCTCGAGGTCGCCGCCGCCCATCACGATCTGCGGCCCGGGGTCGGCCCCCGGCGCGGTCAACCCCGCCGTGTCGGCGGGCCCTGCGGGCCCGGACGGGTAGGCGGTGACCGGGTGGGGGCGGTGGAACACCCAACTCGCCCCGATCGAGGTCGCGGCGATCGCGGGCAGCCACAACAGCCAGGCGGCATCCGCGTGCACCGGGGCTTGGACACGCCCCAGCAGATACAGCAGCAGGCCCAGACCGGCGAGGAACAGGCAGCCCCCGGTGAGGCTTCGGCTGGGCATCACCCAGTAGGACTGGTCGTGACGCTGCCCGGTCATCGGCACCGGCCCGGCGGCCGGCGGACAAACCTCACTGGGTGTATCCGAGCTCATCGCGATCCCAGTCGTACTGCGACTGCTGCGGGTAGTGCTGACCATCGCTGCCGGTGATGTCCCAATGCTCGGGGTTGCCGTACAGCTGCTCGCGGTGTTCATCGTCGGAGGCGGTGTCTAATGCGTCTTGCAGGTCTGCTCCGGCGCGGAACCGGACGGTGTTCCCCTGGAAGTCGCGGATCGTCCACTCGATGTCAGCGCGCGCATTCTCCACTGGGGTCCCCTCCTCCAGGATGTTCGCCGGTCGGCGGCGTGTGTCCAGCTTCTGATCCTGGCTGACCCGCGCGGCGGGTAGCCGCGACGACACAATGCCGGAGGCGGGTTTCGCCGCCCGGCTGGCAGCGGGCCGTCAGGATCGAGCCGTAACCCGTGGGGCCGCTGTCGGCGCACCGGGGAACCTCGCACAGTTGTCCTGCGGGCACCATGCCCGTAGGTTGGGGTTTTGTGGAGCTCTGGACCGACGTGCAGGCAGCCCGGCATTGGGGTGTCACGCGCTCGCGGGCCCGGACTATCCTGTCCAGCCGCGGCATCCGCCGCATCACCGGCTATCCGGCCGCAGAGGTCCGCGCGGTGACGCGCCGCCAGGGCGCCCGAACCGATCTTTGCGCCCCGGTAACCGCCGCTACCGCCCTGAGCCTGGCTGAGACAGGCGCCGCCGTGGCGGCGACCAAGGACGCTGAGTCCAGGATGCGGGTCTTCTACGAGTTCATGCGCGGCGCCGACGGCGCCGGCGCCGCCTCGTTGCGGCTCATCGAGACCGAGCCCGCCCTGACCGGAGATGCCCGCTGCGACGCTCTGCTGGCTGCGGCAGCCGAGCATGTCGCGGCCCGCTACGGCCGGCCCGGACCGTTGTGGAGCGTCGCCGTCGACCGGTTCCTGCCCGCCGGCTGGTGGGTCAGCGACCTGCCGTCGGTGCGGGCCTTCGCCCTGCTCGGCGCTCCGGCGGCGTTTCGCCGCCGTGGGATCTACCTCGACCGCCACGACCTTAGAACGGACGAAACCGGCATGCCCGCACCGCTTTTCGATGAGACCGAGTTGATGCGGGCCTTCGGCCTGCTGGCCGAGGAGCTTCAACGCAGGAACGTCGTGGGCACCGTGCACGTGGTGGGTGGTGCGGCGATGCTGCTGTCGTTTCACTCGCGGGTGATCACCCGCGATATCGACGCGCTGTTCAGCCCGGACGGCCCCATGCTTGCCGCGATTCGTGGCGTCGCCGCCGAATTGGGTTGGCCGTCAACCTGGTTGAATAATCAGGCGAGCTCCTATGTCGCCCGGAATCCCGGCGAGGGCGCCCGCGTGTTCGACCACCCGTACCTGCAGGTGTCGACCACACCCGCGGACCATCTGTTGGCGATGAAGACGCACGCCGCCCGCGGCACCCGCGACCGCGGCGACATCGAACTGCTCATCGATCACCTCGGCCTCACCGGTCCGGACGATGTGTGGGCCATCACCGAGCGGTTCTTCCCCGACATCCCACTCAGCGATCGCGGCCGCCTGCTCATCGAGGACCTCTTCAGCCACCGCCAGCGCCCGCAGAGCTGAGATCCCCAGCGGGGCGGGGGGCCGCCTCGGCGCGCTTTAGCCGCGACGGCCGCCCGGCGCCTGGGTTTGAGTCGGGTCAGCCCTGTTCCAGTGACAGCTGCCAGCGGTCCATCCACGGACCGATCAGCTCAGCGACCGGGTTGCCGTCATCGGCGGCCTGCCGAATCGTGATGCCCACCGCGACGGCCTGACCGGAAGGGGTGTACCCCCACACCGGGCCCCCGGAGTCGCCGGGGGCGATCCTGGCGGAGAACTTGACCTTGCTCGGCGAGGACGTGATCACCGGCCCGCAGCTGCGACCCGTCGCCGCACCCCACTTGCACAACGTCATCCCCGGCATCGTCAGGGGCACGTAGCCGCCCACCGGCAACTCGGCGTCGACAGCGGAGGTGACGGCCAGCGCCGACTTGGGCATGATCACCCCGATATCGGCGTCATCTCCCCCGCTGCCCCAGTACGTCGACGTCACAAAGCGGCCGGCCGGCACCCAGGCGCCGTCCACCATGGCCTTGACCGACCCGCCGACGTCGCAATGCCCGGCAGTGAACATCATCCGGGCGCCCTTCGGGTTACGCACGACAAATCCCGCGGTGCACAGTTCGCGGTCGCCGATCATCACCGCCGACCCCGGATACATGTCGATCCCCGACCCGGAGGAATCAGCAGCGGCGACGACAGGCGGACCCGCAGCAGCGGCGAGCAAGGCCACCAATGCCGCCGCAGCGCCCCGGCCCAGCCGGCGGCGTGTCGACAGGCGTCGCCATGTCATCGCCAAGTCGTGTTTCCCCACGGTCAGTCCGGGATGTCGATCGTCAGGCCGGCCTCGGTCAGGGCCTGAAAGATCATCTTCTTCAGCCGGTTTCCACTGAAATGATGGATAGGACCGTTCAAGGCGATGACGGGGATGCCACCCAAGCTCGTCACAGCGACCGGCCCGACGACCACCGGCGCGGTCAACGCCGCATCACCTGCGGCAACCGCCCCCCGTGCCGGAGCGGCGGAAACCGCCTCCGGTGGCACTGCTGTCATACGGCGCAGTTTAATGATCCGGGCGCCCGGGACGCTATGTCGAGGCGTGTCGCCGACGAATATCTCTCCAACTGGACACCGCACACGGCGCTTCGCGCGGCACGCCGGGTGGGACGGAAACGGGCTCACGGCACTTCGTGTCGCAATGACTTCAATTGTAAACTTTGTCGTATGGCCAATACCGCGAAGCCGACCCGCGCTCAGGAGCCGTTGCTTGAGGGTTTGCGGCAGGCGTCCATTCTGCGGCAGGAGTCCTACCGGCTGTATCTGTCGTTGTTTGCCCAGTGTTTGAGCCTCGGGGTGGGGCCCAGCCTGATCGCCCGGTATGCCGGGATCAGCCCGCAGGCGGCCAACAGCATGCGGGTGCGTCTGACGTCCACCCCGCCGGACCCCGACGCCCCGCGCTCGGTCACCGACGTCATCGGGCGGCTCCCCGCTGACGAGCCGCCTTTACGCAATTCTTTTTACAGTATCGGCTAGCTTTGACTTCTCAAACTTAAGTTTTCCTGTATGTTGGTCGCTATGTCGACCGATCGGCTCGCGATGCGCCGAACCCTGTTCACCCTCGCCTCCGGCCAGGCCGGCTTCTTCACCGCCGCCCAAGCCAAAGACATCGGCTACTCCTACCCAGCCCAAGCCCACCACATCCGCGCCGGCAACTGGCAGCGCTTCCACCGCGGCATCCTCCGGCTCACCGACTGGGTCCCCGAGCTCCACGACGACCTGGCCATGTGGACCCTCTGGTCACGCGGCCGCGCCGTGATCTCCCACCACACCGCCCTGGCCGTCCATACCCTCGGCGAATTCGAATCCCCCACAACCCACCTCACCGTCCCCCCCGGATTCACCATGCGCAACCCCGCACTGACCCTGCATCACGCCGACCTCACCAGCGACGACATCCAAGACCACACCGGCTTCCGCCTGACCACCCCCACTCGATCCCTCATCGACCTCGCCACCACCGCCCCCGACGAACACCAACTCGCCCGCGCCATCACCGAAGCCCGCCAACGCGGCCTCATCTCCCTTCCCGCCCTGCGCGGCCGCGCCGAAACCATCGACCCCCGCGCCGCCCTCTATCTCGAGCGCGCCATCCATGTCAGCACCCGCCCGTAAGGTTCGGCCGGAAAGAATGAGGACCCACCTGATGACCGAATGGCGCACCGCCGCCGCCGCGCCCGCCACCGCCGAACGCGACGACATCCAACACATCATCGCCGCCCAACTCGCCCTGGCCCACGGTCGAGCCACCACCCGCACCGACGAACAGGGCACCTGGATCTACATCCCCGGCGACGAGCTGCGCGCCGCCTACTTCGCCGACGCCGACGCCCTGATCGACCAGGGCCTGACCCCGTACTGGCAACCGCCCCGCATCCCCGCCCGGCCATCACCCGCACTGGAAGCCGAGATCTTCGAATTCGAACGCGCCATGGCCTGGTTCATGGAATATCTCGACGAACGCCACCCCGGCTGGCGCGAATCCGGCCACCCCCCCGCCTCCCACATCGAAGAAGCCGACCCGCTGGACTGGGACGCCTGGGTGTCCGTCGCGGTGACCGCCTCCGAAGTCGTGCGCCAACTCTGGAGCCAACGCCTCACCGAAATCACCAACGTCGCCCGCCCCATCGAAACCACCCGCACCCCACTGCCGCCACCCGCGGTGTCCGCACCCCCTGCCGCGCACGGCGGCGTGCTGCGCGACCGGATCATCACCGCCGCCGCCGCAACCCTCGCCCACCGCCACGGCCGGCGGTGGATCGACCTGCCCACCGACCTCCGCGCCGCTTACATCAGCGACGTCGAGGCCCTCATGGCACTCGGGCTGATCGTCGGCGGACCCTAGAGCGACCGCCTCGTGACCGCACTCCGCGGGCGGAGAGCCGATGGCCCTGGCCACGACCCGGGAACCGTTGCGCGCCGCACCCCGCTCGCCGCTGCCGGCGTCCTCATCGCGGCGCGACGCCGATCCGGAGTCTCGGCATCGCCGCGGCAGCCCGCGACACTTCCGCGATCATGGCAGCGGCAGCGGGATGCCCGCGCTTGAGCGCCTCCCATTCCTCGCCGACCACCAGCATGTCAGCGCAAGGCAGTTCACCCAGCACCTGTTTGCGATCCATCTGCGTTCCTCCAATCCCACCCAGAGCAGCCAGGTGCGGACGCGCTTACGCCCATTGCCAGAACTTCAGCGTCGGATACTCGAACTCCTGATCCCGGGGGACCATGCGGTCGCTTTCAGCATCCCACTTCGGCGCGAGGTGCAGTTCAGCAACACCGTTTGGCGAGACCGCGGCCATGGTGATGACGGTCGGCCCCGCCGCGGCGACAATCTGCCGGTACCCAGCCCATGACGCCTCGAACGCGACGCGGTCGACGATCACCACGAAGTGAATGCCCACGGGTCCGGCCCTGCGAATCAGCGACGCCATCAGCCCACCGGAGCGACTCACCACGGGCGGCGGCCCAAGCTCGACGGCAACGAGCAGCGAGTCCATGGCGTGTCCGGCGGCCCGATAGTCGTCGATGCCATCGAAGCCCTGCAGAAGTTGTTCTCGCTCATCGGCGAAGGCTCTGATTGTCTGCAAAACGTCGTTCGGGTCGCCGTGGGTCGCGGTGACCGGGAAGTACGGGCGCGCCCCCTCTTCGGTGAACACCCACAGTCCAACTGCCGGAAACTCCTTGGCCACGGCGTGACACATGTTGATCGCCAACAGGTTTCCGGGCCTTCCCCGGTCCCGCATGATCGTGCAATGCGGCCCTTCGCCCCCACGCTCGAACGGCTCCAGATTGAGCATGACTGGTCGGTCCCCGTTTCGACCCAGGCGCACAACCAACGGTTTGTCGTGGCCAGAACCGGCGGTAGACACCTCCCGGAGAGCCTGTGTGTAAGACACGCCAGCCTGCTTCTGCCGGTCCCGGGCTGCGCGCTTATGCGCGTTGTTCGCGGTCATGAAAACTACCTTTCAAAGTCCGGGTTCCCTCCACCCCACATGCGGAGAAAACCGTCTTTGAAATACACACGTGCACACCCGGAACCCTGGGGGTCTTGTCCCGGTTTCGATGCGGGTTGCCGATGTGGGCGGCAACCAATTACGCGGGAGCAGGCCGCCGTGCACGGCCACGTTGGCAGTGTACGACTCTGATCGACTGCAGCATTTGAACACAACTCGCCAGGGGCCGTGTCTTTTCCCAACCGGACCGACGCTTGGAGTTGCAACATCAGCGCCGGGCGACCGGGGATCGTATGCCGCAGAGGCGCATTGACATTTCCGCGGACTCACGTCGCACACGGCGTCGAACCGCGCGTCGGCAGCCTTAGCGATCAAGTTGGTGGTCGAGTCGGTGTTGCAGCTGACTTGCATTTTCGGGCCGCACAAGTTCCCCGCTTTCGATTGCCTCTTGCAAAAGAGCGCTCCAGAGTCCCTCGGGAGTCCTGAATCCCTGCACGACGCCGTAGTCGACCGCGAAGGCGACGAGTTCTCGCGCCACCGCCGACTCGATCTCGACCTGTTTCGCCCTCTTGGCCTTGACGATTCCGCCGCGAGTCACCGTGTGACGCGTGTAGGAGCGGACCACCAGCTGCCGGAGTCGGTCGACCACTCCCGCGCCGGGTGACAGCAGTTCCGGCAGTGTCATCTGAGCAGGTGACCCAGCGCGGCCATGTGCTGAACAGCGATGTTGCGCAGATGGCGCTTCACGTCGTCGGGAACGTCGGATCGGTCGATGTTGTAGTCAGCAGCCCATGAGTCGGCGTCGACGTCAACAGTGAAGTTCACATGGACTTTCATCGTTCCCCTCCGGGCATCACCGGTGCTAGTGGTGGCTAGCCACCACTGTACGCTCGCTCTTGCCGGGTGGCAAGCCACCGTGTGAGAATTTCCCCATGCCCTCCCAGCACCGCTATCCCGCGATCACGCCGCGGCCGGATCCAGAGCTGCGGGATCGCGCCAAGCAGGCTGTCGCTGAAGTGGATTCGACCCTGAACGGACATATCATCGGCTTTCTCCGCTGGTTGGTACGCGACACCGACGAACTGCCGCCTCGCCCCGCCCAACGGGTGCCCTGATCGTCTTTAGCTACCGGCCCCGCTCGCACGCACGTATAGCACCGCAACCACCGCTATTTCCGCTAGCCAGCCGAGGCTGCTCCGCTTCGCGGACTCTACGAACAGGGTCACCGCCGGGTCACCCCTTAGAACAGGGTGGCGTCGGCGGCGGTTGTCGTGGCGATGCCACGCCCGCGCGCCGCGATGGGAAGAACCTTCGCGGCGGTCAGGTCCTCCACGCTGATCAGCGGGCCTGCGGTGATCTCGGTGAGCAGCTGCGCTTGGGTCGGTTCGGCGGCGATGAGCAGCCCGAGAACATTGAGCAGGTTGAGCAGATCAGCGGTATAGCTGGCCCGCCAGACCTCGCTGTGAACCTTCCACAGCGGCGAGACCTCGCGGTCACCAATGACGGTAGGGGTGCGGTCTTTTCGCCGATCGTTGAACCACTCGCGCAGAACATTCACACCGGAAATGGTGTAGTTCCACATGGCGGGGGTGACGTTCGCGATGACCCCGTCGCCGACATGGAGCTGCCCAGCGGCAGGGTCATAGCTGATGGCGTTGGGCATGCCGTCGGAGTCGGTCGGGATGGTGGCACCAGCCGGAATATGGGGACGCTGGTCGGCTGGCAGGCGCGGCGGACCGGCCGGTCGGCCCGCCGCCGGGTCGCCGTTCACGGCACCGTAGGTGTGTACCCAGATCAGGTGTGCGCCGAGTTCTGTTGCCCGGCCGAACAATTCGCTGTCGGCGGTCCACGGAATCCGCAATCCGGGTGTTTCCAGATCGTGGGCGAAGGTGGCGGTGTAGGCCGGGTGCGCGAGGGTCGCGACGATGTAAGCGACGAGCTGCTCTGCGGTCACGGCGGTGCCATAGCGGGCGCTGAGGTGCTGCAGCAGCGCGGGATTGATGTTGGCGATGACGGCGCCGGAATCTTGCCACAGGGGGTAGACGCGGCCTCCTCGCCCCCGGTAGTGATCGAGGTCAGGAATCAGGCCGGCGACCGTCAATGCCGGTCCGCCGGTGGGGCTTTCGCTGTGCGGGGCGGTGAGCCAAATCTGGCCCTCTGACCGGCCGGCCCACAGAGACGGGTTAGGCCGGTTGATCAGCCGTTTGTCGGGAATGATCCAGCGGCGGTCAAAGGACCGGAACGCGATCGGGATCGGCTCTGGGCACGGGCCGGTCTCGGCGGCGATCGGCGTTGTGCGGGCGAGAAAGCCGGGCAGGCCGTCGCGGAGCCGCTTGTCGATCGTGCGGTCGGTCCTGTGTTCCTTGAACAGCGTCTTTTTCTGCTCGCGGTCGGCGGCCGCGACCAACGCCTTCCAGCGCGCCTGCAGCTGATCGGCGTCGACGTCGATCACCCAACTGCGGCCAGGCATCACACCGGACCCGTCGTAGAGGAACACGTCATCCAAAGCGAGATAGGACGCCCAGGTGCTGCTGGCCGCAGGCAGGAAAGGCGCCCGCCAGCTAGATCCGCAGTCCGCCCAGCCGTCCGAATCGAGTGTGATGGTGGCGAGTTCGGCGAATTTGTGTTCACGATGCCCCGCGGCGAGTTGGCGGTAGTGCACGGCAGCGGGGGTGTCCGGTGAATTGGCGGTTGAACGCAGCGCCAAAGTAATGCAGACCTGGTGCTTCATCGCTTCGAACACGCGGGTGTTCACCGGGGGCCGGAACCCTTCCGGTGAGCAGTCGATGATCCAGATCTGATCGCACTGTTGACGCAGGTAGCGGCGCATGCCTTCGAATCCGGGCCCGTTGAGGAAACCGGCGACGGTGATGAAGCAGACAATGCCCTGCTGCCCGGCAGCGGCGCTGTCGAACACTTTCCAGGTGGCCCACCGCCAGAAGTAGACGTAGGCGTTGTACAGGTGCTTACTGTGCGCCCCGACACCCCAGGCCGAGTCCGGCAGGAACTGCAGCAGGGGAACCCCGTAGCCTTCCGCGCCGTGTTCGATCCACCCACCTTTGCCGCGCGACCGCTCCCGATACGGCGGATTACCTGCGACAACCAGGACCTGCTCGGCGGCCTTCACCCGGTTGGCGGCTCGGCGGGCATCGGTGATCGGCTTATACCAACTGCCCAGCTGGGTCTCTTCGACGAACGGATCATCCAGCGTGTTGGTGATGTAGGTGCGTAAATGCTGAGGGCCGACATCAGCGACACCGAAATCGGCCAACTCGGCCAACAACCGCAGCTGAGTCACCGCAAACGGGCCCAGCTGCAGCTCGAACCCGATCAACCGATGCAGACACTCCCGAAGCGCCGGCGCCACAGCACCAGCACCCTGATCGGCAGCGATCGTGGCCGCGATCCGACGGATCATCTCCAGCACAAACGCGCCGCTGCCCATCGCGGGGTCCAGGCACGTCACCGCGCTGTCCGCCAGCCCGGCCGGGCGCGCCAGATAAGCAACGAGCGCCTCGTCGACCAGCCGGATCATCGCGGCGGTCACTTCCGGCGGCGTGTAGTAGGACCCGGTCTTCTTACGCAAATCAGTGTCGTAGACCTGCAAGAAACCCTCGTAGAAGTACAGCCAGGCATCGGGATCGCCCTGTGAAACCGCCGGCCAATCCACCACCGCCAGAACACGACCCATCGACGCGACCGACGTCTGCAAAGTCCGCTCGCTGTTCGGGGTGTCCACCAGAATCCGCAACGCTGACCCGATCAACGACTTCGTGCTGGCCGCTAATTCTTTCGCCGCCGCCTCGACACCCTTACCCAGGTCGATCCCACGCGCACGCGCCAGCAACATCCCGAACGTGACCGCCTGGGCATACCAGTCAGCGAACTGCGGGTCGGTTGCCTCCGGGAAAAGCATCGTCTTCCACTCATCGCGCAACGACGTCAACGCCGGGTTGTCCACGACGAGCTGCTCGTAGACCTCGTCACGCAAGAGATGGCAGAGTTTGGCCGCGGTCACCGCCAGCGCCGCCGGCGACTTCGGAACCTCCGGCGTCCAGGACAGAAACGACGCCATCAACGCCGGCAGCGCCGGCGACCCCTTCAACGCGGCGCCAGCCGACTCCATATCACCAGTGAGCGTGACAATCTCACCGACCTTCTCCCCCGACCGCCACAGGCTGAACGCATGCCCATCGGTGTACATCAGCTGGGGCAATGCCTGCAGCTTGCGCCACTGGTCGCGGTCGTGAGCATTGCCAAACGCCCGCGGGTCGGCTCCCTTCCCAGGGGCCTTGAGCTCAATGAAGCCGGCGAGCGCGCCATCGTATTCGACAGCGAAGTCAGGGCGCACCGCCAACGCGCTGACCGAGGTTTCCCCGATGATCACCAACTTGGCGGGATCCCATCCAGCCACAGAAGCCAGCGCCGCGAGCAGAGCCTCCAGCGGGCCCCGGATCTGGTCCTCGGGCTGCCCGGCAACGTTGACCGCCGACAGCTTCTTTTTGACCTTCGCCCCGTACTCGCTGATAGCGGTATCCAGGTCTGCCACACGCACATCTTGGTCCATCCGACGCTCCAGATCCCCCCGCCCACCGCGTGTCGGCTCAGGTTCTTACCCGCGCTGGCGCGCCACCAACCGTGTAAGGCGATCCGGCGAGAAGGCGACGAAGTGCGATCGGGAGACCCGGGCGCGCCGGCCCAGCCCATCGGAGAAAGCACAACGCACACGTCATCGGGTTGCTCCGCTGGCCGCCCGCGACATCCAATGGTCAGTCCTCGACACACAGGAAGTAACTGCCCGCCACAGCGGCCGCGGTCCGATGCAGGGGGCGACTTCGGCATTGGCTGCTGCTTGCCCTAGTGGGGCTGGCTGCCCACACTGGCGATGCCCCAAGGCAAGCGAACCCAATACGCACAGAAACGAGGAACGACATGCCCAATACAGCGTCAATTAGCGGCGATGTTGCGGCGCACCAACATTCGGCCAAACGGATTTTGGAGTTATCCCAGCAGCTGGACTACCTGCTAACGCAGTTAGGGGGAGAGATCGAGGCGACGACCGCACTCTGGGCCGGCCCGAGCGCATCCGTGTACACGGATGGCATGCACGCGGAAATCCAGAACGCGCGATCCGCTTTGGTCGAAGTCCAGTCCAACGTCTCCGCGACTTAAGCGACTCGCGCCGGTGGTGGTCACGTGACGCTGAAGCTGGCGTCCAATCGCTGCACCGCTATCGACGGTGAGCGGGATTGCGGGCGTGGCCCTTTCGTCGTCGTCGGCCTCACCGGGTGGATTCGCACCACGGCGAGCAACATCGCGCGTGAGGACGAGCGGCTGCGCCGCCTCGCCCTGGGCCTCGGCGACGAGCAGTGGCCCTCATACCTCCGCCGGATCATCCCACTTCACCGTTCCGTCAGCGCTTAGCCAGCCGCCCTGGGCCGTCAACCAGCGCTCCTCGGCATCCCGCACCCGGCCGTAGTGCGCGTCGGTGTATTCAACTGCCTCGTACCGCACTTCGGCCACCTCGGCGATGGTGGCCGCGTCGGTCAGCATCGCCTCCTCGCAGCACGCCTGAGCGGCGGCCCGCGTCGGTCGGCGAACCGGCTCACCCGCCGCCTCCGGATAGTCACCAGGCCTGTCGACGAAACAGACCGCAACAAATTCGGTAGTTCCCGCTTTCGCGTACGTCCTCGTTGTAACCATGCTCCAATTCTAATTTTCGGGTCTTCTCAACAATCCTCGTCGACGGCCTGCCGCGACGGTAGCTGACGAGGACATGCCCACGCCCCCATCACCCCTTGACACTGCGCCACAACGCATTTCGGCACGTGCTGAGCCGCAGCTAACCGCCTGGAGTTGAGCGCGCTGACCACGAAGACTGTCGACGCATGTCGCTGCGCCCCTGAGACTCCGACGGCGGTGCATCTAGTGGCTTTCGTCACCGAGACCAGCGGAAGACCCGGTCCTCTGAAGCCAGAACTGGCGCATCTTCCGGACCTTTGAGGTAGCCGTCGATCCAACGCGGCTTACGCAGCGAGCGCGCCGGCCCGCACGCCTGCTGGCGCCAGTGTTATGCGGGTGACTTGTAGTTGACCGTTGTTCGGAATGTAGCAAAGTAAGCAGCCGATCTCTGGCCCTTCGGACCGATTTGCTGCGTCAGGTCCAGGAGCCTTGTCTTACCAATAGGCGCGCAGGGGTACGGGCTAGTGCGGTGATAGCGCGTTGTAGCAGTGGGCGCGCCAACGCGTATCCGGCGAGGGTGACCACTGCTCCAAGGCCGATTCCGGCGAGTACGTCGCCCGGGTAGTGAGCGCCGATGTATATGCGGGTGAATGCCATGGCGATGGTCGCGATGGCGGTGATCGTTCCGAGGCGTCGTGAGACTAGCCAGAGCCCGGCGGTGGCGGCGCCGGCCAGCACGGCGTGGTCGCTGGGTAGTCCAGGGTCGGTGTTGCAGTGCAGGACGACGATGTCGTGCAGAGCGTTACAGGGTCGGGTTCTTCCGACGGCGTCGGCGATGGGTTGGTTGATGCCCAGTGCGAGGAGTGCGGCTAGTGGTGTCCATAAGGCGGCGGCCATCGGTGCGGGGTCGGCGGTGGTTCGGGCGGTCCACCAGCCGGCGATCATCAGCGCCGCGAAGAGGACGACGCCATAGTTGGCGTATCCGGTCACGAGCGAGTGCAGCCAGGGTGTTGCGCGGGCGAATGCGTTGACGGCGAGGAAGATTCGGGTGTCGAGGTCCATGGGGTCCTTCCCGCTCGGCGACCCACTGCGGGAAAGGCAGGGCCGCCGAGCGTGGAGGTTGCTGCATCGAGTTGGGTCAGCGACTCGGCGCCGGAGCCGGTGTGTTCGCCGCGGTGTTGGCGGGTTTGACCGGTGCCGGTGATGCCGCACTGGGCGTAGGCATGGGTGCGGGGGTCTGTGATTCGGAATCGCCTGAGTCGCTCTTCGCCGGCGCCGGCGTTTCTGATTCGGTGTCGGCCGACTTCTTCTTCGAAGTCTTTTCGCTCTCGTCGTCCTCTCCTTCGGCGTCGGCTTTATCTGATCCACCGGACTGCAGCTGTCCGGAGTTGTAGCCGCGATCGTCGTGGCGTTGTTCGCTAAATTCCTTACCGACTACCAGTCCCCCGGCGAAGATGGCGCCGGCCGCGGCCAGTGCGCCGGCTGCGATGGCGATCCACGCCAGTGTGCGATTGCGCTTTTTGGGTTCGGGTTGTGGTGCGACCGGGGACATATGGGCGGTGTCCGCCATGTTCGGCTCCAAGGCCTCGGTGTTCTCGGCGGGGTCGGTCGATTCGGGGTTGTTGTCCATGGGGTGCTCCTAGTTGGCGTTGATGACTACGGGGAAACGAAGACGGGTTGGAGGCGTGGGGTGGCGCCCGGGGCGGCGCTGCCCGTGTCGGGCGCGGGTGCGGTGGGCGTGCTTGGTTGGATAGACCGCCATGGGCCGTGGTGTGGAACCGTCGATAGGCCTGATCGGTGCCGCTGTTGTCGGACTTCTGGTGCTCCTCAGCGGGGCGGCGGTGTGGCTGGCATTCAATCCCCCACGCCTGGCCAGGCCCCGCCGCCTTGGTGATGTTCCACTGGTCGGTGCTGCACTGAACTGGGCGGTCCAGCGATGGGACGGTATGAGCCGGCCACTGCAGGCACGCTGGGGCCTCGGCGGGGTTGCGGTGGCCGGGATGGCGGGCGGTCTGCTGGCGGTGGCGCTGATGGCAGTCGGGTTTACCGCCCTTCTCGATGATGTTCTCGAGGGTGAGGGCTTGGCCCGTGTGGATGAGCCTGCCGCTGGGTGGCTGGCAGGCCACCGGGAGGCGTGGCTGACTCGGGTGCTGCTGGTGATCACCCGTCTGGGCAACACCGACGCGCAAGCGGCGTGCATGGTCGTGGTGTGTCTGCTGGCCGCCCTCACCGCTCGGGCGTGGGCGCCGATCGCCGTGGGCGTGACCGCCGGCGGCGGTATCGGGGTGGTGATCGTGGTGGCCAAGCATCTGGTCGGTCGGGATCGCCCGGACCTGCCGTTTGCGGTGATGGCTGTCGATGGGTTTTCGTTTCCCTCGGGGCACGCCACCGGCGCGGCAGCGGTGGGTTTGGTGTGCGCCTGGATGGTGTGCAGGTGGGTGACGCATTGCTGGGCCCTGCAGGTCGCGGTATGGGCGGTCACCCTCGCCGCGATCGGATTGATCGGCTTCTCGCGCGCCTATCTCGGGGTGCATTTCCTCACCGACGTGCTCGCCGGCTGGATGTTGGGCGTGGCCTGGGCGGTGGCGGTCATCGTGATCGCGTCGTGGTGGACGGGAAACCGCGACTATTCGAGAACGCCTGCCCCGCAGCGGGATCGGTGACCCGGGCCTGTGGGTGAGAGCCATCACCGCAGCGCGGTCGACAGGGCGTCGAGGGCCTGCTTTTCCGCGTCGGCGTCGGGGTTGGCGGCTCGGACGGCTTTGAGGGCGGCGTCGATCTTGGCGTCCAGGAAGCTCCAGGCGGTGTCGTTCATCGGTTGCAGCCGGGCCTGGGCGTCATCCCAGGCGGTTTCCAGGTCGGTGATCCGTGCTGTCGCGCCGGCCTGGTCTCCGGCGTTGACCTTGGCCAGGGTGTCAGTGACGATCCCGCGGAACTGCTCGATGTCGGCCGGCGGGAAGGCGGCGGCCGCGGTACCGGCCGGTAGCTCGGCCACCGGGGCGGAGGGCCCTTCGGCTTCCAAGGCTGGGGAGCTGCCATGTGGCTGCGCCGCCGCCCAGCCCAGCAGCCCCGCGGTCGCCACCGCCAGGGCGGCGAAGTAGCCCAGCATCGCCTTCTCCCGGCCAGGGTGCCGTTGCGCGGCAACCGGTTCGGCGTCGGGATCGGTGATGACGTCGGCGCGGGTGATGCTCAGGTAGACGACGGTGGCGGCGATGGCCAGCAGGAACACCACGCTGGTGCCGGCGGTGCCCAGTCCCAGGCCGCCTTCGGCCGGGGTGCGGGCCAGCCAGTCGCCCAGGTTGGCCCCCAGCGGGCGGGTCAGGATGTAGGCCAGCCAGAACGCCAGCACCGGATTGGCGCCCAGTCGCCAGCCCACCGCGATGGCGGCGATCAGGCCGGCCGGCAGCAGCACCGCCACACCCGGCTGCCAGCCGGTCAACTCCAGCGTCCAGTCCCCGACGGCGGTGCCCAGTGCGAAGGTGACGAGCACGGCCAGCCAGTAGAACGCCTCTCGCGGGGTGGTGACGATGCTGTGGATCGACAGGGTGCGTTCGCGGGCGAACCAGATGCCGAACACCACGGCCAGCACGGCGGCGAACACCGTCGAGCTGATCGCCAGTGGCACGCCGAGGGCGTCGGTGAGGATGTCGGTGTAGAGGGTGCCGGTGATGGACAGCACCACGACCGTCAGCCAGTACACCGGGGGCACATAGCGGTGGGTGCTCATCTGCCAGACCAGGACAGCGACGAGTACGGCGGTGAAGATCACCGCGGTGGTGTTCAACCCGAAACCCAGCGTGGTGGCCACCCAGTCGGCGAAGCTCTCGCCGACGGTGGTGCACAGGATCTTGATCAGCCAGAACCAGACGGTGACCTCGGGGACCTTGCTGAGCATGCGGCGGCTGAGAACCATGGTCGCCACCGTGGCACAGTCCCGCTGAGAAACCGCTGAGCCGCCGTTGGGTGGCATAGCGGACGGCGGCCTACGCTGCCTGCGGGGAAACGACGAAGGGAGCCGGTCAGGTGCGAGTCCTGGTCATCGAGGACGAAGCGCGGCTGGCCAAGACCCTCGTCATGGGCCTCTCGGCCGAGGGGTTCTCGGTCGTCACCGCCGACAACGGCAGCGACGGTCTGCTGCTGGCCACCGAAGAGCCCTTCGACGTGGTGATCTGCGACATCATGCTGCCCGGCCTCAACGGCTACGAAGTGGTTCGTCGGATGCGCGCCGCAGGGGTGTGGACCCCGGTGCTGATGCTCACCGCCAAAGACGGCGACTATGACCAGGCCGACGCCTTCGACCTTGGGGCAGACGACTATCTGACCAAACCGTTCTCCTTCGTGGTGCTCACCGCCCGACTGCGGGCCCTGCTGCGCCGCGGGGCTCCACGACGCCCAACCGTGCTGACTGTCGGGGATCTGTCGCTGGATCCGGCGCGCAAGACCGTGCAGCGCGGCGACACCCCGATCACGCTGACCCCGCGGGAGTTCGGGTTGCTGGAGTTCTTCATGCGCAATAAGGACATGGCTGTCACCAAAACGGCCATCCTGCAACATGTGTGGGACGCGCACTACGACGGCCCGGACAATGTCGTCGAGGTGTATGTGGGCTATCTGCGGCGCAAGATCGACGCTCCGTTCGGGACCGACACCATCGCGACGGTGCGCGGGGTGGGCTACCGGCTGGATTCCGAGCCGGCCGGTAGCTGAACGGTCATGACCGTCCCGCCGCCGCCGCGCTCCGTGGCGGTGACCGAACCACCGTGAGCTACAACGATCTCGGAGACGATCGCCAACCCCAGCCCGCTGCCGCCGGCGGCACGGGAGCGGTCCTCCTCCAGACGGACGAACCGCTCGAAGACCCGGGCCCGGTCCGCCACCGGGATACCGAGACCGTCGTCGGCGACCGTGACGAACACCGACGCGTCCTGCCGCCACACCGCGACGTGCACTGTCGAGCGGGCATGCCGCACAGCGTTATCCAGCAGGTTGCGCAGCACCCGCGCCAAGGCAGCGGGGTCGCCGAGCACCCGGGCAGGTTGCAGGTCTGTCTGCAGCCTCACCTCGCCGGGGGTGTCGAGGCGGCGCACCTGCTCGGCGGCAAGGTCATCGACATCGACGTCCTGGTGGCGCAGCAGCATCCCGCGTTCGTCGGCGCGGGCCAGCATCAGCAGGTCCTCGATCAGGGTTTGCATCCGGTGTGCCTCCGGCAGCACCAAGTCCTGCGCCAACTCCGTCTGCGGCAACTCCGGGTGGGCCACACCCACTTCCAACGCGGAGATGATGGTGGCCAGCGGGCTGCGCAACTCGTGGGAGGCGTCGCCGACGAAGCGGCGTTGAGCGGCCTGCCCCGATTCGATGCGTTCGAGCATCTCGTTCATCGTGATCGCAAGTGCCGCAACCTCATCCCGATGCAACGGCACCGGTACGCGACCAGATAGATCGTGGCTGCTGATGTCGGCGACCTGGGCCCGGATCGCGTCCACCGACCGCAACGAGCGACGCACCAACACAAAGTTGGCGGCCGCCGCCCCGCCCACCACGAACGGCATCGCTGCCGCCAGCAACAAGCCCAGATTCCTGACCGTGGAATTCACCGCGGCACTGCCCGCCGCAACCAACACGGTGTAGCGGCGACCGTCACGTTGCCCGGCCGCTTCGCTGACCCGAAGCCGTGAACCGTCCTCCCCCTCGGCCGCGGCCTCGCCATGCTTTTCCTCGCCGTCGGAGCGTGACAGCATCGGCTTGTCGGGCGCGCCCGGCGAGGACCGCACCACCTCACCGGAATCATCGACCACCTGCACCGCCACGATCTGGCCGTCAGTCGCCAGCAACCCGGCATCCAACTCAGGCACCGGATCGACCTGCAGCCCGGCCACCACGTCGCGGGCCCGCCTCTCGGCCGCCGCGTCGACATCGGAGAGCAGCTGCCGGTATAGCACCGCCACCACCGCGGCCCCGACCACCATGAACGACAAAAACACCACCGCGGCAGCCGCCAGTGCCGAGCGAACCGGAATCCCCCAGGTGCGCGGATCAACCCACCACAGATACCGCCGCCACGCCTTCACCCACCACGAGGTCGCAGCTTGGCCCACAGGGCAATCCTCCAATACTCCAAGGCCCGACGTCTTCTTCCCGTTCCGAGTAGTCGGCCTGGTCCTCGGCAGGAGTATGCGCCGACAATGCGGTCAGGGGATCGGCGGACTCAGCGATTTCACAGCGTCAATCGTTCACGGTGATGGTGAGCACGAGCGCCGTGTCGGCGCATCATCAACACGTAGGGATTGTCATGCCATCACGCAGGAGTATCGCCGCCGTCTTCGCTGGAGTCGCGGTTGCAGCGGGAGCAGCCGGCGTCGCCGTCGGCGCACTACAACCCGTCAAAGAAGTTCCAGGCCGACCGGAGGCAGCCCTGAGGGCTGACCGCCTTCCAAAAGCTGCCGCCACGCCCAGCGTCCCTGGCGCGGCCCAGCTGCCTGCTGCAGCCGAAGTGCCTGCGGCCGTTGACGTTACCGAGCCCGCCCCGCAGCAGCTGGCAAGCGACCCGAAGGAGGTGCCGGCCACTGATGGTGACACCGAAGCCGATGCCGCCCCGCAGTCCGGCAACGCGGCCGAGCCCGCCACCGCGGTCGAGGCGGCAAGCTCCCCGGACGCCGCTGACGCTCCCGACGCCGCAGCAACCGCTGAGGCAGCGGTTCAGGAACCGGCCAGCGCCAGCTCAGAGACCGACGAGTGACACCGGCGCCAGCACGCCGACGGAGAGTACCCGGCGGTTTGGCCGGGCGGGCCGGTCAAGGCCTGCTACGTTTCGACGCATCGTCGATGCGCGTCAAGCCCGCAACGTCCGTTATCGGCTCGGGGTGCCGCTCGTCGGCAGGAAAAGGTGGGTCATGAACAAGACACAATGGTGGGGTCTCGGAATGGTCGCGGTGGCCGGTGCTGCGGCCTGCGTCCTCGCCCCAGCGGCGTGGGCGGACACGCCTGCGCAGGTCAACATGGACGAAGAGGTCGATCTCGCCGGCGGACAATCCATCACCGTCAACGAGCTTGAGCCCAGTTCCGACATTCTCCCCTACCAGCACTCCGGAAAGCTCTGGGAGGCCGAAGCGACCGTCGAATTCGAACAGGGCGGCACGCCGCTGGTGCCCGGATTCAGCGCCCAAGCCGGGACAGTCCGCTACCCGGTCCTCTGGGCGGTACCGACCGCTAAAGGCCTCAATCCCGCCACCCTGCCCCCCGGCGGCGAAGCGGAAGGCAAGATTTACTTCGACGTGACCGGCCCGGCCCCGGACGCCGTGGTCTACAGCCAAGATGGCCGCGACGTGGCGATCTGGGCGGAGAAACCGAGTGCGCATTAGACCGGCCGCAGGCCCGCGGCGGAGTGCGGCGATACTGGCCGAATGGTGCGATCGGCGGCCGCATGCCAGACCGTGAAGCCATCACCCCAGCACCGTTAACAACAACGCCACCGCGGCCGAAGGCTCGCTGGTTCGCCGCGATCACCGGCACCGCTGCGCTGCTCACTATGGCGGTCATCACGGTCGCGTGCAGCGAGACGACCCCGAAACCGACGCTCCCGTCACGGCCGACAGTCACCACAGCGACGAAGGCCGCGCCCAAGACGATCGGCGACGGCAACAAGGTCACCCCCTCGGTAAAGGCGCCCCCGCCCAACACAGTCGCGCCAGGCAAGCGCAAGGGCGGTGGCGCTCGGATGTCCCCGCAGCAGTAATTAGCTCCCGTCGCCGAGTTTACGATGCTGCCAGCGAATTGCTTTCTCGCAGCGTCGTTGTCGAGTTCGATCGGGCCTGGGAACGCGGGTTGAGGGCGTAGTCGTCGGCCCGTAGCGCGACGTCGTAGTCGGGGCTGTCCTGCTCGGTGCCCAGGGTGAGCTCGACCGCAGTCTTGGCCTGGAACAGCGCAACCAGAGCTTGCTGGTGGTGATCGGTTCGCATCGACGTCAACGCAAGCGCCAGCTTGTTGTCGACGTAGTTGACCGACCGTTGCAACGCAGCGGGGGAAGCTTCAGCCGATCCCGTCGCGTGCGGCTGCACAGTGGTTCTGGAGCCGACGAACCCGCGGTGCGCCAGCGCCCCGAGGATGCTCGCACAAACCGGGATAACCACGACAATGCAGGCCAGCCCCAAAGGATTGCGCATGGAGATCGCGCCGACGATACCCAGAAGCATGAGCATGGCCGCCACCGCGGCCCCCCGTACAGCGGCCGGCACGGTCTGGAGTGCGCGCCACATTGCGCGGACGGTGCCCGCACCTAAGCGAGCGACTCCGGCGATGGCCCTGCCCACCGCGCCCAGCACGGTCGCAGTAGAGCGGATGAGCAGGTCGGCTTGTGCGCGGGTGACCAGTGGCTTTCGCGTCGCCCCTGACACCCGCTCTTTCACCGAGCCCTCGGACTGAAGCATTGACTGAGCATCGCCGCCTTCGGAGTCAGCCGGAATGGCGGACGCCTCATCAGGCGTCGGATCGGCCTTATCCTCATTGGTCACGTCTGATTCAGGAGTCACTTGCGTATCATGGCGAATTCACGCCGAACCGCACTCTTGGCGCGCCGGGTGGAGACACCTGAGGTCCATCTTCCGAACGCCAATTCAGTCATCGTGTCGGCGCCGTTCGCTGAGTCGCGTAACACCGGTCGTCGTCTCGATCTGTCCGCGAAGGCCTTGGTTCTCCATAGTCAGCATCCGGATGTGCTCTTCGTAGATCTCGACGTGCTTGCGTAAGTCGGAGTTCTCACGACGTAGCCGCTTTAGAGCCTGTTCAGTCTCGTCATCGTCGGGCTGTGCACGGCGGCGGCGGGGCCGTTCGGCATTGCTTTTCGCCGCCGCGTCGAGCATCGCCGTGACGATGTCGGGGTAATGACGGTAGAAAGTGGTCCGGTTGACTCCAAACTGCCGTGCAAGGCCGCTCACTGTGGGATATGAGCCCCCGTCGCGATGATCAGCCAGCAGCTCCTCGGCGGCGGCGCGAACGGCCTGGGCTGCGGGCAGAGCGTTCGGTGTCATGAAGTCCGACCATCGTCAGTACAGCGAAGGAACTGGGTGAGTTCGTCGTGCTGTCGCTGCAGGCGGTCGACGAGGTAGGGGGCCAGGACAGCTCGGCGGGACATCTGCTGCTGCACGTGCGCGAAGTGCTGCCGTAAGGCGGCGATATTGGCGGCGGTGAGGGCGACGTTACGGCAGCGCAAAGGTTTGCAGTCAGCAAGATCAGGCGTGGTTCCAGCCTTGCCGCTAGTTCTCTTGCGGCACAACGCCGTCTCGGGGTTGTAGACGCATGCCACGAACTCTCCGAAGTAGATCTTCGGATCGTCGCGCTTCATGATCAAAGCCATGCGTTTGCGGTCGGTGACGACCGTGCCGCCGAACGACACCTTGCGTTCGAAGTCGGCGATTCGGCGGCGGGCTTCGTCAGCGGATGGCCCGGCGAGGTCTTCGTGGCCATGGCATTCGATCATGGCCCTCAGGTGATCACCGCGTTCGATCGCTTGCTCGGCTTCCACTTCGGCACGGAAGCCGGAGTCGGAGGTGCCGGCGTAGCCCTCGAACATTTGGATGCTGTGGTGGCGGTATTGGATCGCCCCGGCGATGGATCCTCCCGGTTGGCGGGCGATGAACCACGCCAACGTGCGGCGGAACTGGCTGGTGTTGAGCATCCAGACCTTGCCTCGGACCAGTGGGATGCCGTCCGTCCTGCCGTGCTCATCGCAGTAGTCGTTGATCCATCGGCAGAGCTTCTTGAACGATTCGAGGGTGGAGGTGTTGGTCAGCGCGAATTGGCCGTACTTGGCGTAGTTGTAGCCCACCGATCCCGGCAAGGGCGTGATCAGGTAGTCGATGTCGGGTTCCTGGAGTTGCTCGAGAAGCTGGACGGCGCGTTCGACGGGTTCGGAAATCACCCAGGTGGCGGTAACTCCGGCAGGGGACGACTCGCCTTTAAAGGCCAGGCTGGTGATCAGGCGCCGAACGACGTTGCCGTCGGAATCCATGCGGCGGCTTGTGCAGCCACGGCGCAGGTGCTTGATTTCGCTATCGCGCATGCCGGAGAGGTAGGCGATGACGACGTAGCAGGCTGTGCGCGCCATGATGGCCAGGACGGGCACGTCGGAGTAACGGATCTGGGTGGTCCACGGGCGCCCGTCAAGGGTTCCGGTGACCGGTGTGGTCAGGTAGGCGTCGTCGGCGACGCCGAGTTCGGCTACTGCGTTTTCGAGCCAATGGGTTTCGCGCGGGGACCATCCATGGCGGCCCCGGCCGACTTGCCGGTCCAGGAACTTGCGGTTGACGCCACCGCGGCCATTGCCGGGCAATGGCCGACCTTCGGCGCGGTACCAGTCCAGCAGGGCCTGAAACCCCTGGGACCACGTCGCCCCATCGCCGAGGAAACCGGGTCCGCTCCAAGTCTGACCCAAGCGCTGCTGGGATGACGGGCGGGCGATCACCATGAACAGCGGGCGCCATTCGCGCCGCGCGGCGATCAGGTCTGGGCCGACTTCGTCGATCAGCCACAACGACCAGACCAGCAGCGGCCCAATCACTTCGGGAGGGATTCGGTCAGTCATGTTCTCCATGCCCTTGTTCTTCCGCCCGGCCTTTGTCCAACCCTCGAGTGTGTACGGGTCGAACGTGAGTTGATCGGTCGCAAGTTGGTGGCGGTAGATCCAGAAGGCCCTCGCTGCGGTACGAAGTGCTCGTCGCGACGTATCGCTGATGTCTTTGGACACCACGAACACGTTGAAGGCGTCCATGTCCGTGGTGGTCGCGTCAGCGAGCAACTGAACTCCCCGGGAGTCGACCCACTCCAGGAAGGTCTTGATCTGAGTGAAATGACTTCGGACGCGGCCGATGCCGGCTCGTGATTGGCCCGGCAACAGCGGACCGGCCAGGAACGCGAAGAACAACTCTTTGGCGACTTCCCGGAACGCCACAGGCAGGGTCTGGAAATACAACTTGCAAGAGGATTGATGGGCCTGATGCACCGCGGGAGTCAGATCCCAGACGTCGTCACCAAACCGCGATGTTGACTGCAGATTCTCACCGTCTCGCAACGTCAACTCCGCCAGGACGAGACGATCCGCCCACTCGACAGGCGGACGCGCGTCGCGCTCAATCCTGACTCCCATCAGGTCACTCCTTCGGCCCGTCGAGCAGTGTGAGCAGCTCGGCGACGTCAACTGCTTCCTCGGCCGAGTCCCATTCCGTTGGAGTGAACCTGGGCCGGATGTGTTGGGTCAGTGCGAGCCAGGTGAGTCCGTAGCGTGTCCACCATTCCTCGACGTCGAGACTTTCCCATTGCCCGACCAGCCATGACAACAGCCCCTTCAGTCGTGGGATGTGTTGGGCTGAGATCAGCGCGTTCTCGCACGACAGACACATGAGAAATGACGCTGAGCAGCGTCGATCGGGATCGAACGGACCGTGGTGGATGTCCTCGCAAGCGGCGAACACGGTGTCGAGATCGCCGGCCAGGAGTTCACCCGCGGTCGCCTCTGTGACGCCGAGTTCAGCGGCGGCGTGTTGGTCGAGATCGCCGGTGTCGGACTCGACGCTCGGGAGCACCCGAGCCTGGGTTGCTCGTGCGTCGAGTTCAGCCTGCTGCAACGCAGCGTTGATGACGTCGCCCGCCCATTCCCGAACGGAATCATCACCTTTGAGGTAATTGCCGAAGAGGACCGACATGCTGTTGCTGCGTGTCGAGGAAGGCAAATGGCCGCCCGTGCTGCGGGTGGTTCGCACATCGACGGTCTTCTTTAGACGAGGCAGGGACAGCCTCAGCGGTTCGCCCTGATCGTCGAGAAGCCCGAGTTCGTGTTGCCAACGATACGAGTGCGGCCCGCGGGTGAGGCTTGCTTCGAACGCTGCTACGTGGCCGCTGCGGGCGGTCCAGATGGACCACAACGAATTGGTGCCGCTGAAGCGTCGTCCGAGTTCGGTGAACTCCTTCACCAGCAGGTAGAAGCCTCCTGGCGTGTGCAGTTTCTGGTTCGGTTTGCCGATCTCCCAGTGAGTGTTGTCGAACGTCCCGGCTGGCCCGCGTCGCCGCTTGATGAGTTCGACGCGCACCGCGCGTTCTTCAAGCACCTCAGAGTCGGCCGTGAGTTCTTTGATCGTCTCCACGTTGCGACCCGACAAACCGACCGCCAGCGTCAGCAATGGCAATGTCAACTTGATTTGGCCCCAGTAGGACGGCTTGATTTGGCCCCAGTCG
>CAYTOD010000050.1:0-24638 GCA_964439315.1 uncultured Mycobacterium sp.
GGCCGAGGGGCGGGCCTAAGTGTGCGCGTATCTTGGCTTACTCGGGGGGGGGGGGGGGGGCCCCCGGGGCCACGCCGATGCATTCGGCGGACAGCAGGGTGGTGACGATCGCCCGCCCGGTGGCCTGGGAGACGTTGGACAGCAATGCCTCCGGGCTGATCTCGACGCCGTTGGCGCGCACATGGGCCACCGGCCGCAGCAGGTCCACCGACGGCACCGGTTCGATTTCCAGGAGGGCGGCGTCGAGTACCGCCCACTCCACTCCGCTGTCGATCGCCACCGGCAACACCAGAACCGACGCCTGTGCCGCCGACGGCACGGACCGTGCCTCGCCGCGGATCACCACCGTCTCGCCGTGGCGGTCAGCGGTGAGGCCGGACTCCAGCGCGAAGGCGCCGATGGCCTCGCCGGATGCGAGGGCGGCCAGCGTGGCGGCCCGCGGGTCATGGGCCGAGATCAGGGCACTGGCGATCACCGAGGGCACGAACGAACCGGGGGCGCAGGCGTAGCCGAACTCGGCGATGACGACCGCGAGTTCCAGCAGTCCGGCGCCCTGCCCGTCGACCTCCTCGGCAAGGTGCAACGCCTGCAGGCCCTGCTCGACAGCTCCCTTCCAATAACGCGGCGGGTTCTCCACCGGGGCTTCCAGCGAGGCGTGCAGGACCTCAGCTGGCACCGCCCGGTGCAGGAGCGACTTGACCGACTTCGCCAGTTCGGTGTGTTCCGGAGTGATTGCGATGGGCACGATCGACCGCCTTGTCCGTCAGGAAACCGATTAACCGGTGGGTTGGGACGAGGGTACTACTCGACCGGCTCGGGGCGGTCGGGGTTGGGCGTGGCGCGCACGGCGACCACCAGGACAGCGCAGACGACCATGACGATGCCGACCGCCCACATCCCGGCCTTGTTGTTTCCGGTCAGATCCTGCAACGCTCCGGTGGCGTACGGCGCCGCGAAGCCGCCGAGGTTACCCAGCGAGTTGATCAGCCCGATCCCGCCCGCGGCCGCCGCACCGGTGAGGAATCGCGACGGCAGGGCCCAGAACACCGGCAGCGCACCGAAGATGCCCATCGCCGCGATGGTCACCGGGACCATCACCGAGACGGGGTTGCTCAGGTAGAGGGCGACCGGAATGGCAACGCCGCCCGCCAATAGCGGTATGGCGACGTGCCATACGTGCTCGCGGTGGCGGTCGGCGTGCCGGGTCCAGAGGAACATCGCGACGGCGCCGAAGGCGTAGGGGATCGAGGTGATCAGACCGACCTGCAGGACGGACAGCTGGACTCCGAACATGTGCTTGAAGCCGGCGATGATCGACGGCAGGAAGAACGCCAGCGCATACAGGCCGTAGGCGATGCCGAAGTACACCACCGCCAGGGCCCATACCCGTGGACTTGTCAGGGTGCGACGCAGTGGGAAGTGGTAGGTGCCGGCGACCCGCCGTTCCTCGTCGGCCAGCACGCCGATCAGCCAACGCCGTTGCTGTTCGTCGAGCCAGTGTGCGTCGGCGGGCCGGTCGGTGAGATAGAACCAGCACACCACGCCGAGGATCACCGCCGGAAGGCCGACCGCGATCATCATGACCCGCCATCCGTCCAGTCCGAACAGACCGTGCCCGGCCTGAATGAGCCAGGCCGCCAACGGTGTTCCGATGGCCGACGCGATCGGGATGGCCAGCATGAACAGCCCGACGATGCGAGCGCGGTAGGCGGCCGGAAACCAGTGGCTCAGGTAGAAGATCACCCCGGGGAACAGGCCGGCCTCGGCAACACCCAGCAGAAAGCGCAGGGCCAGCAGCGTGTTTGCAGTGTGGGCGAATCCGATGGCGACGGCGACGATGCCCCAGGAGACCGCGATGCGCGCCAGCCAGCGTCGTGCCCCGAATCGCACCAGTGCCAGGTTGGAAGGCACCTCCACCAGGACGTAGCCGATGAAGAAGATTCCCGACGTCAGTCCGAACATGGTGGCGGAGAGCTGAAGATCGGCGCTGACCTCGGCCTTGGCGATGCCGAGGTTGGTGCGATCGAGATAGTTGACGAAGTACAGCGCCATCAACAGCGGTACGAGTCGAACGGTCACCCGGCGCAATGTGCGCGACTCGAGGGTGCTCGACTCAAGGGATTCAGATGCGGTTGACGACATTGGCCAGCTCCTGTCCATCGCGAAGGCGTCGGCAGTTGTCTACCGCGACAGCCAGATAACGCCTCATGGTGTCCTGGGTGTACCAGACGACGTGCGGGGTGACGACGACATTGTCCAGAGCGAGCAGCGGGTTGCCGCGGTCGACGGGCTCGACGGCGAAAACATCCAGGCCTGCCGCGGACAGCCGTCCCGACTGCAGGGCGTCGACCAGAGCAGCTTCGTCGACGACCGCCCCGCGGGACGTGTTGACCAGCACCGCAGCAGGTTTCATGGCCGACAGCGCCGTCGCGTCGAGCAGGTTCTCGGTCTCCGGCGTGAGCGGCAGGTGCAGGCTGACGACGTCGCTCTCGGCGAGCAAGCGGGTGAGCGGCCGCCAGTCGGGGGTCCCGTCGCCGCGGGTACTGGTGTGGAGCACCCGGGCTCCCATGGCGGCGACGATCGTCTCGACGCGCCGTGCGATGTTGCCGTAGCCCACCAATCCGACTGTGCAGCCGCCGATGTCGCGCACAGTCTCGCCGAGGGTGGCATCGGTGGGCCAGCCCCGGCCATCCCGCGTGGCACGGTCGAGTTCGAGCAGCCGGCGCATCGCGGCGAGCATCAGCAGCACGGTGCCCTCGGCGGCGGACGGGGCGTTGGCGCCGGGCATGTTCGCCACCGCGATGCCCAGTTCGGTCGCGGTGTCGACGTCGATGGTGTTGACGCCCGCCCCGAGTTTGTGAACCAGCTTCAGCCGCGTGCCCAGACGCAGATCGGCACCGGACAGCGGTCGCAGGACGTGCCAGACGGCGTCGGCCCAGGGCAGTTCGCGGTGCAGGGTCGCGTCGTCGTCCTCGTGGCACCAGTGGATGTCGAGCCAGTCCGCCTCGGGGGAGACGATGTCGAGAACCGAGTCGGTGGGCAGGAAGTGCGCGAGCACTCTCACCTCTGCCGGCTGACCCATGGTTTCAGACGATATTCGGTTCTGCCTGCCGCGCCTATGCTCCGGTTCGCTGCCGTGCCGGGCGGTGCCGTCACTTCCGCACCAGCGGGGAGTGGGAATGGCGTTGCCCGCCTCCGAGCGACAAGCAAATCGGCTGGGCATCCTGAGTCCGGCTCCACCTCTTGGCGGCGTGAGTTGTCGCTCGGAGGTGGGCACCAGCGGAGACTCCTCCGGCGGTGACAGGTGTGACTCGACCGGCGGTCGCGGGCCCTGCCCGTCAGTCCCGGAACAAGGCCGGGTCGGCCAGGCGGTCGATCATCGCCGTGAGTTGAGCGACGAGGTCGTCGGAGCCCATTCTCACGTCGTCGGCCAGCCAGGCGCTGATCGTCTGCGCCACCCCACCGACGACGAACTGCGCCCCCGCCTTGATGCGATCGGTGGCCGGGGCCCGAAGTGCCGCCTCGGCATGCTGTCCGGACAGCACCGCGAACAGGGCGGTGGACTCGACGCGCTTGCGCAGCACTGTGGCGTTGGACAGCCGGGAGCTGAACACCAGCCTGCCGACCCGGGGGTCGGCGTCGACGATGTGCACGATGTTGGCCATCCCGGCCCGGGTCTGCTCGCCCGGCGGCGCGGTGGCTACCGCGGCTTGGGTGGTGGTGGCCAACTCGGCGATCACCCGGTCGAACACCGCCGCGACGAAGTCGTCCTTGTCGGGGAAGCTCTCGTAGAAATAGCGGTTGGCCAGACCGGCCGTCTGGCAGATCGCGCGGACGGTCAGGTCGGTCGGTTCGGTGTCCGCGCCGAGGAGGTCCAGTCCCGCGTTGAGGAGTTTGGAACGGCGCTGGGCCAGCCGGTCGGCCGGGTCGACGCCGGCGTAGGGGCGGGCTTGTGGCATCGCGTCATCTTGACATCGGGCACCGTCCGCCGCAATATCAGGAAACAATCGTTTCCAGATATGAGGAGCCGCCGATGGCCGCATCCGTCAGCCTGGCGGACCGCCCCGTCAGCGAGTCCTCCGGTCCGGCTCCGCACCGGGGGCTGCTGCAACGGCTGACCCGTTCGGGCCTGTTCGACGACGGCATCCCGGGCATCGCGCTACTGGCCGGTCCGGCCAACGTGATCATGCAACTCGGCCATGCAGCCGTCGGTTACGGAGTCAAGGAAAGCCGGGTGGAAAGCGGCCGGATCGACCGGCATCCGATCAAGCGGGCCCGCACCACCTTCACCTACCTCGCTGTGGCGAGCCGGGGAAACCCGCAGCAGCAGAAAGCCTTCCGCAAGGCGGTGACCCGCGCACACGCCCAGGTCCGCTCCACCGAGGACAGCCCGGTCACCTACAACGCCCTCGACCCCGATCTGCAGCTGTGGGTGGCCGCGTGTCTGTACAAGGGCGGGGTCGACGTCCGCCGGACCTTCATCGGCGAGATGGACGACCAGACCGCCGACCAGCACTACCGCGACAGCATGGCACTGGGCACCATGCTGCAGATGCGCCCCGAGATGTGGCCCGAGGACCGGGCGGCCTTCGATGCGTACTGGGACGGGCAACTGGACAGCATCCACATCGACGACACCATCCGGGAGTTCCTGTACCCCATCGCGGTGGCCCGGATGGCCGGCCTGAAATTGCCGTTCCCGGTGCAGAACATCAACGAGGGACTGGCGAAGCTGATCACCACGGGCTTTCTCCCGCAACGCTTCCGCGACGAGATGAAGCTGGAGTGGAACCACTCGAGGCAGCGCGAGTTCGACGCTTTGATGTCCGCGATCAGGCTGGGCAACTCCGTCGCCCCGTCGTTCGTGCGCAACTTCCCGTTCAACCTGCTGCTGCACGACGTGAACTGGCGGATGCGCACCGGTCGGCCGCTGGTCTAACGTCTTTAGATCGTGCGCAGCGACAACGACTCCTGGGACATCAACACCGGCGTGGGGTCCACCGCCCTGTTCGTTGCGGCGGCACGGGCATTGGAGGCCCAGAAGGCCGCACCGCTGGCCGTTGACCCCTATGCCGAGGTGTTCTGCCGAGCCGTGGGCGGTCCCTGGGCTGATCTGCTCGACGGCGCGGTACCGGATCACCCCCTGGCATCAGCCGATTTCGGCACCCACTTCGTCACCTTCCAGGGTGCCCGGACGCGGTACTTCGACGCCTACTTCCGGTCGGCCGCCGCGGCCGGAGTGCGGCAGATCGTCCTGCTCGCAGCCGGTTTGGACTCCCGGGCCTACCGCCTGGACTGGGCCGAGGGCACCACGGTGTTCGAGCTCGACCAGCCCCGGGTGCTGGACTTCAAGCGCGAGACCATGGCAGGCCATACCCCCCGGGCACGGCGGCAGGAGATCGCCGTAGACCTGCGCGACGACTGGCCGGCTGCTTTGCGGGCCAACGGTTTCCGTGACGAACAGCCGTCGGCGTGGATCGCCGAAGGTCTGCTGATCTATCTTCCCGGCGCAGCGCAGGAGCAATTGTTCACCGGCATCGACACGATGGCGTGCGCCGGAAGCCGGGTGGCCGTCGAGGAGGGCCGGCCGATGGACCGCCAGGCCTTCAAGGCCAAGCTCGAGGACGCCAAGACCGCCGACGACATGCGCGGTCAATGGTGGCAGATGGTGTACAACGAACAATGCGCGCCTGCGGCGCAATGGTTTTCCCAGCGCGGATGGACTGCCGAGGCGACGACGCTGACCGATTACCTGGAGTCCGTCGACCGTGCCGCCCCGATCGGCGCCGCCGAGGTGACGAACATGATCAGCAGCATCACCCTGGTGTCTGCGGTGAAGGGTGAAACCTAGCCGAACAGGCCTAACCGAACATCAGGGGCCGCAGGAAACGGTTGGTGCGGCGCAGGTACTCCGGTTGGCTCACGTGCAGCACATGGTTTCCGGGGAACCAGTGCAGCGCGCAGCGGTCCCAGTGCTCCCACAACGCCTCGGCGTGGCTGGGTGGCGCCAGCCGGTCGCCGAGTCCGGTGATGATCAGTCGCCGGTCCTTCTCGACCATCGGCTGGTAGTTCAGCGGCGAGTGGTAGGCGAATCCGGAGTAGGCCTCCTCGCGAGTCATCCCGCCCACGGTCCGGGCCAGCTGGACGACCTTGCTGGCCGGCCACCATTCGTCGAACGCCGATTCCGGTGCCACCAGGGGTACGTTCGGGATCACCGCCTCCAGGCGGTCGTCGACGCTGGCCGCCAGCGACGAGGTATAGCCGCCCAGCGAGATTCCGGTCAGCGCGATGCGGTCAACCCCGGTGTGGCGCAACCAGTTCAGGATCGCGCGGAAGTCGTAGACCGCCTGCCCCATCGCTTCGGCGAAGCCGGAGAGGCCGCCGGCGAAGTAGCCGTATCCGCTGAAGGGGGAGAGCCGCTCGGCCCGCCGGCCGTGGAACGGCAGCGTGTACAGCAGCACGTCGTAGCCGGACTTGTAGAACCACGGCAGTGAGAAGAAGAGCCCGTTGACCAGATAGGGCGAGCCCATGAACCCGTGGATCACGCACAGGGTGGGCCGGGGGCTGTCGTCGTGGCGCCAGTGCTGGAAGCGGACGATGTTGTTGCGCCGGAACCGCTTCCACTGGTCGCGCATCGCCGGATTGATCGGTTCGAAGGTGCTGGGAAACGAGTTGTTGTGGACTCTGCCGTGCGCGATGTACTCGGCGATCGGGTTGGCCGCCCGCGACGAAATCTGCGGGATGGTCTCCGGCGCCGGAAACGACACGGCCGGGTCCTTGCGGCGGGCCAGGTCGGCGTAGAAGGCGGTGTTCTCGCGCTCCCGCCGGGCGCCGGAGGGGCGCAGCGCCGTTCCGACGACGGTCGGGGCGACGGCCGCCCCCACCACGCTGGAGATCGCGGTGCGCAGGCCGATGTCGGCGATCGCCGAAGCATCGACGACAACCCGCTGCAGCGCGGTCAGTTCGGAACGGTCGGGGAGTCCGGCGGCCCCCGCATCGGCACCGGGGACGTCGGGCAGCGGAATGGGCAGCTCGACTTCAGCGGTCATGGTCGCCCGGCCTTTCTGGCCGGGACGCGAAGACCCGGCCGTGAACCCCCTTCCAATGCTAGCCGGGCTAACGAGTATGTGGGGCGATCGGCGGCCGTCCGGTTAGGACCTGCCGTCCGGCGGCGGGAGAGCGACGCGTCGGGTGGCGACGGGCCTGCCGTCGGCCGGCGTCGCGACCGGTGTGGCCGGCGGCGCAGCGCTGAGGCGGCCCTGGACCGGAGCCCCGTTACGCACCAGGGGCGCCGCGACCCGCTTGGTGTCGGCCTTGGCGTCCCGATCGGTACCCGGGCCGGAGGTCGGCGCCCCGGGCGGGAGGACTGGAATCCCGGCCGCGCCGCCTGCGGGCCCGGCGGCGGAATGCGGTCCCGGCGGTGTGGGCACCGGTGCGGGGGGAGCCGCCGCCGGGGCCGTTCCCGGCGATGGGATCGGGGGTGGGCCCAGGACGGCGGCCGGCGCGGTGCCACTCGGTCCGGCCACCGCGCCGAACCCCCCGGCCATCGGCGCGTCGCCTCCCTCCCACTTGTCCACACCACCGCCGTCCGGCGCGACATCGAGTCCCTCGGAGCCGGCGTCGGAGGAGTCGACATCGTCTGCGGGAGAGGCGTTGTCGTCGAACAACGGTCCGCGGTAGGGCTCGCGGGAACCCGTCCACGCGCCGCCGGCCTGCTGGAGCAGTCCGGCGCCCGTTCCCAGGGCCTGTTGCATGCCCTGAGCCAGCTGCTGCGGAATCTGTCCCAGGGGTTGCAGCGCGCCGCCGACGGCACCGGCTAGCGCCCCGGCGATGCTCGACACCATCTGCGGGAGCATCTGGGTGCTGCTGAGTTCCGTTGCACCTGAATCGTCCTGGGTCGCGAAGTTCTCCGCCGCCTCGTTGGCGACGGCGTCCCGCCGGGCGTGCTCGTCGAGGCTCTCGGCGGCGTCGACCGGGTCGTCGGCGTTGGTCGCCAGGCCGAGGATCCGCAGCAGTTGCTCGATCGGGCTGCTGCCGTTGACCAGCGGATCCGAGGAGATCGGGGGTGGTGGTTCGTTCATCGCCGCCGCGGACAGGTACCCGCCGATGTCGGCGTTGAGCAGGCCGTCGGTCATCCGGCGAACCAGGAGAAGTGGTAGTGCGCCAGCTCGCGGTCGTCGTTGATCAGCGCGTCGATCGTTGCGAGCAGTTGCCAGTCGCGCACGTCGTCGGCGACGACGTTGCCGGGATAGGAGGCCATCACCCTGCGGACGATGAGCCCGAGGTGGCCGGTCAGCGCGTCCGCGTCGGAGTCCGCCAGGGCCGTTCCCGCGCAGGCCGCCCCGGCCAGGGTATGGGCGAGCCGGGGCAAGCCGTCGCGCCGTCGGATGGCCTCGGACAGCTGCTCCTCCAGGCCCTCGACCGGGGCGGTCAGCCGGGCGCTTGCCGAGGTCGGCACGGGCTCGCCGATCATCGGAGGCGGCGACTGTCCCGGCCGGTAGCACTCGATGCGGGTGGTGGCGCCCAGCAGCGTCTCCAACAGTCCGGTCCGGCTTCGTGGGCTCAGCAGCTGCACTCCGGCCGGGATCGCGATGTGCGGGGGAATCCATCCGCAGGCCAAATCCGTTGCAAGCACGGTGGATCCGTCGTGACGAGTCCCGATGGCCCAGCTCAGGGCCGGCTCCTGAAGCGCCACGAAATTCAGCAGCCGGCGCAGGCGATCGCCGGCGGTATCGGCCGACTGGGTGCCCGATGGCCGGGCTCGCTCGAACGTGTGTGCCGCCACCCCGATTCGGGGCCCGGCTCCGCTGCGGCGCTGGACGACGGAGTGCTGGCCCACCGGGCTCGAACCCGGCGGTGCCGCAAGGGGAGTGGCCGACTGCGGAGCCTGCGGCGCGACGGCCGTCGTCGGTCGCAGCTCGCCCCCGTAGGGGGTGAGAGCCCCGGGTGCTCCCGCGGGTGCGGTTGCAGGCGGGGCGGCGGAGGCGGCCGGCACCGCCGGATGTGACTGCGCCGCCGGATGTGACTGGGCCGCCGGATTTGACTGCGCCGCGGGAATCCCGGCGAGGCTGGCAAGAGCGGCCCCACCCCCCGGGCTCTCGGTGGACAGAGCGTCCTCGATCCGCTGGTGGAGTTCGGCGAAATCCTTTGACGCGTATTGGCGTGCCGGATCGAAACCGTGCGCCGCGGCGAACCGGTGTGCCGACATGTCCACCCCGGAGTCCTCGAGCACCGATTGGATGGCGCCCAGAGCCTCCTGGCTGCAGGCTCCGGCCCTGATGTTCGCCTCGGCCCTGGCCTGCGACACCGCCTCGGCGATCTGGGCGACCTGCGCCTGTCGCGGTTGCCCGGACTCGAGGATTTCCCGGATCCTGTCGTTGCCGCGCTCGGCGATGCCGGCGAGATGTGATCGCAGTTCCGTGGTTGTCGAATGCGCTTGTTCCAGAGCCGTTTTCTTGGCGGTGTTCCGTGCGGCGATCGTCCTGGCGTGGGATTCGCCGGCGGCGAAGACGGCGCGGGCGTGCTGTGCCGTCGCGCCGTCCTGGACCCCCAGGAAGCTCTCCGACGTCGCACGTAGCGAGTCGGCGTAGGAGTCGAACGCCGACCCCAGAGCGTGGCGATTCCGCGCATTCGTGGTGAGGGTTTCCAGGCTGGAGTCCTCGGGCCATTGATGCCCGATCAGGATGGCCGTCCACGGGCCGTTCGGTGGGGGTGGCATGGCCGAGGATGCTAGGGACGCCCAACCGGATGCGCTATTCACCAAACCGTGGCACAACCTTGACTTGACCCCTGCTCGCCGGGCCGGGGACGATCGTCTGATGCCCCGGGTACCCGCAGCACTGATCGCGACTGCCGCAGCCGTTCTGGTTGCGGTGTCGGGGGCGGCGACGGGTGCCGCCGCGCCGTCGGCGGCCCAGACCCCGTGGTTCCAGTCCAAGGTCGGCAACGCCACCCAGGTGCTCTCGGTCGTCGGCACCGGAGGGTCGACCGCCAAGATGGACGTGTGGCAGCGGTCGGCCACCGGTTGGCAGCCGGTGGGTACCGGGTTGCCCGTCCACGTCGGCGAAGCCGGACTCGCGCCGGAAGCCCGCGATTCTGTCCCCGCCACCCCGATGGGCGTTTACAGCCTGGACTTCGCCTTTGGCACGCAACCGAATCCGGGTGGCGGACTGAAGTACTACCAGACCACACCGGACTACTGGTGGTCCGCCGAGGGGCCCACCTACAACACGATGCAGGTGTGCAAGCAGGCCGACTGCCCGTTCGACACTTCGCCGGCCAGTGGCACCGAGAACCTCTACATCCCGGCCTACGCCCACGCGATCGTGATGGGAGTCAACAAGGAGCGCATCCCCGGCCACGGTGGGGCGTTCTTCGTGCACACCACCAACGGCGGGGCGACGGCGGGCTGCGTCGGCGTCGACGACGCCACCCTGGTGAAGATCATCCGCTGGTTGCAGCCCGGTGCGGTGATCGCGGTCGCGCAATAGGCACCCTGACTTGCAGTAGCCGCCCTGGCTCGACAGGCGTCTCAGGCCATCGCCGGGCCCGTGGTCAGGTGAAAGTTGGTGCCCGCCAGGGACTGGGTGGCTTCGTAGGTGCGGTCATAACCGGTGGCGCAGATCTTCCAGCCGTCCGCCGTCTTCCGGTACCGGTCACGGTAGAACGCCGCGCCGAACAGCATGAAGTTGTGCTCCGGGACGATCACCCGGTCCTGCAGGTACCACCGGCCCTCGGCCTGGTCGCTGTCGTCCAGGGTGATCTCCGGGTGCGTCACCCGGTGCTCGGTGATCACCCCGGCCGGCATCGCCGTCCGCATGTACGCCACCAGGTCCGCACGGTTGGTGAAATGCAGTTCCTTGCCGCCCGGGGCTGACCCGTACTCGCCGACCACGTCCTCGGTCAGGGTGTCGGCGAAGTCCTCCCAGTGCTTGGTGTCCAGCGCGCGCAGATAGCGGTACTTGAGACGCTTGATCGCCTCGATCGTCTCCAGGTCAGCCATGACTGCCATTGCAGCACAAGCCCGCCCGGTTCCACTAGCTTTGGACTGATGAGCCGCTACGCCGCACTCTCCCGCGCCGAACTGGCCGTCCTGGTGCCTGAGCTGCTGCTGATCGGCCAGCTCATCGACCGCTCCGGAATGGCTTGGTGCATACAGGCTTTCGGTCGGGAGGAGATGGTCCGGATCGCGATCGAGGAGTGGGCCGGCGCCAGCCCGCTCTACACCAAGCGCATGCAGCGGGCTCTGCGGTTCGAGGGCGACGAAGTCGTCACCATCTTCAAGGGCCTGCAACTCGACATCGGCGCCCCGCCGCAGTTCATGGACTTCCGCTTCACCATCCATGACCGCAACCACGGCGAGTTCTACCTGGACCACTGCGGGGCCCTGCTCGACGTCGAACCGATGGGCCCGGACTACGTGACGGGCATGTGCCACGACATCGAGGACCCGACGTTCGACGCCACCGCGGTGGCCACCAATCCCCGGGCGCAGGTCCGTCCGATCCATCGCCCGCCCCGCCAGCCGGCCGACCGGCACCCGCACTGTGCCTGGACGGTGACCATCGACGAGTCCCATCCGCCGGCACAGCCCATCCCGGCTCTCGCGGTGATCGCGTCGAGCAGGGCCGCGAACTGGGAACTGGCATCGATCGATCCCGACGACGACGGGGCCGCCGACTACGCCGGACCGTTGCTTTCCGACGTCGATTTCACGGCGTTCTCGCACTCCGCGCTGGTCCGCATCGCCGACGAGGTGTGCTTGCAGATGCACCTGCTCAACCTGTCTTTCGGGCTCGCGGTACGGGCACGGGCCGGCGAGGACGCCGCCATGGCGACCTCGATCTGCTCCAAGCAACTCATCGGCATCGCCGGCCTGGCGGCCGACCGGATCCGGCGGGCGCTGAACCTGCCCGCGGACCTGAATGGTCTGGCGCAGGTGCTGAACCTGCATCCGCTGCTCAATCCGGACCGGTACGTGGTCGCCGAGGTCGGCCCCGGCCGGTTGCGCGTCGACCGGGCGCCGGCCCACGACGACGGCGCCTGGATCGCGCTGTGCACACCCTCGGCGCCCCAGGCGCTGCAGGCGATCGCGACGGCCGTCGACCCCCACCTGGTCGTCACGGTCAACGGCGGTCCCGCCGACTGGACGGCTGTGTTCGCCGAGGCCGAAACCCCGCTCCCGGAGCCGGTCGAGGTCCTGGTCGCCAAGGTCAGCAAGGGTGCGGCGTTTCGATTCCAGCCGCGTCGCTCGATCCCGCTGACCCCGGTGTAAGCCTCGTTCGCTGGCGGCGTATGGCAACTCGTCGACGGGACGGCAAATCCGGGCGCACACTGAATCCCATGGACAACAACGGCCCGTTCGGCATCGACCCCGAGGAATTCGATCGCGTCGTGCGCGAGACCGGCGAAGGCCTGCGCAGCGCCTTCGATCAGGTCAGCCGATTCTTCAACGCCTCACCGGAACGCGCCGGATTCGGGATGCTCTTCGACCAGTTCGTGAAGCCCACCCCGCGCCCCCGCCCGCAACCGGAGACCGCGGGCGAAGCCGGCGACGGCGTGTGGGCCATCTACATCGCCGACTCCGACGGCAAAGCCCACGTCGAACAGGTCTACAAGGACGAACTCGACGCGTTGCGCGCCAACAAGCTCAATACCGATCCGAACCGCTACGTGCGGTTCCTGCCCTACGGCATCGACGTCAGCGTTCTCGACGCTCACCGCGAGAGCGACACCGGCAGCGCCAGTGACACCGCCACCGACTCGGGGCCGGCCGAATAGACCCGATCAGTGGGCGGAGCGCACCTTCACGGCCGCGGCGGTGCCGGCGCCACGAGCAGTGTTGCGCACCTGATCGGAGCGGTGCACGGCTGCAGCTGAGATCGCGGCCGGTGGCCGCGGTGAGCTGACCGCGGTGCGGTCTGCTCGGCGCTGGGCCGCCAACGGCGCGGTGTTCACCGCCGTCCCGGGCTTGAGGTCGTTGCAGAAGTTGCGAACTCCCTCGCCGACGGCCTTGATCAGGTCGACGGTGGCCGTGATGGGGTTGACCCGGGGGATCAGCCGGGCCCTCGTCGGTGTGCCCGGACTGATCGAGCGGTCGTAGCCCCAGTCGACCATCACCGTCAATGCCGGCTCGACGAGGTCCAGAGGTGCCTTCGGGAAGCCGAGGTAGTACAGCGGCAACAGCAATGGCAGGTGCGGCGGGGCCAGGGTGATGTAGGTGATGTTGCCGACGGTGCTGTCCGGGAACGCCCGCGGGCCGTTGTAATTCGCCATGAAGTAGTTGCCGTGCAGAAACGGGCCGGCCACAGCGGAGTTGATGTCGGCCAGAAGATTGATGGGGTAGAGCGGGAAGTCCGCGGCGGTGTCGTACTCCCAGGCGATATCCGTTGTCGTGTACGGGGTGTCGGTCGGAGTCGAGCCGTCCAGGCGGATGTCCAGGATCGGGACGTACAGGCCGGGGAACCGCTGCATGATGCCGCCGTTGGGCCGGTTGGGGCTGCCCATCAGGAAGAAGTCGAGTTGGTCGGTGGCGGGCGCGCCGCCGGGTTGGTTCTGCAGAGCGCGCATCTCCCGGACCATCGCATTCGCGCTGGACGAGTACCCGAACGGCACAGCCGTCTGGCCCGGTTCGAGGGTGGGCAGGGTCGCCGCGATCGCCCAGTCGATGTTGTGTACGCCCTGCTGGACCGCGGTTTCGTAGGTCCACGGGCCGCGGTTCCACGGCCAGACCACGGCCGGCCACTCAACGCGGGTGAAGTCCCAGTCGAAGTACGGGGAGGCGGCATTGTTCACGGTGTCGATGTAGCCCTGGCCGTACACCCCGGGAGGGAGGAAACGGTTCGGGGGCGGACCCGGATACCACGGGTCGCCACCGATCTCCTGCTGCATGTTGGGGGTCAGCCCGGCCGGGTTCTCGTTGCCGCCCATCACCAGCAGGGTGCTGGTCAGCAACCGAACGCCGATGCTGACCGCGGGCGTCAGGCAGAGTGCGAGGATCGCGGCGGCCGCGGCAAGGGCGGTCACCGCCGAACGGATTGCGGTGCTGCGCATTTCCCCACCTCTCGCAGCGCATGGCGCGGTAGCGATCATGCTAACGGCCGATTTTCCCGAATTCCACGGATGCGCCTTATTTGCCCAGCTTGGCTACCTTTTCATGGTTCAGGGGGACTTTGCGCGATCTGGCTGTGAACACCCGGAGTTACCGGGTACGGCAAACGGGCCTTATGGTTGTTAACCATGTCCGACTTGGATCGTCGCAGTCTGATGGTGATGGCTGGTCTCGGGGTGGCAGCCGTCGCAGTTCCCACGCCCAAGGCGTCCGCCAACCCGACCGGTCCCGATGCGCCCGGACCGGCCCCGGCAGCGCCGTTCGGTGCGCCGGAGCCCGAGGCGGCCGCACCCGGCATCATCGGTGACGAGTTCGACGGTCCGGCCGGCTCGTCGCCCAATCTGGCGCTGTGGAGCATCGCCCAGCGTCGCGAGCTCATCAAGAACCCGGTGTTCTGGGACCGCCCGGAGAACATGGGCCAGTACAGCGACGACCCGGGACACGTGTTCCTGGACGGCAACTCCAACCTCGTGCTGCGCGCCACCCGTGGGGCGGACGGTCGTTACGTCAGCGGCAAGGTGGTCGGCAACTTCGGTGCGCCGATCAACCACACCTTCGAAGCCCGGGTGAAGTTCAACTGCCTCACGCCGGGATGCTGGCCGGCCTGGTGGCTGCTCAATGACAGCAAGCCGCGCGGTGGCGAGGTCGACCTGGCCGAGTGGTACGGCAACATGGAGTGGCCGTCCGGCACGACGGTGCACGCCCGTCTGGACGGAACCTCGTTCGCCACCTGCCCGTTCCCGGTCGACTCGGCATGGCACAACTGGCGGGTCACCTGGCTGCCCACCGGGATGTACTTCTGGATGGACTACCAGCCTGGCATGGAGCCCTATTTCGAGGTGCCCGCGGGTTCGCTGGACGACTGGCCGTTCAACGACCCGGGCTACGAGCTTCGCCCGGTGTTCAACCTGGCTGTCGGTGGTTCCGGCGGCCGCGATCCCCGGCCTGGTGTGTATCCCGCGGACATGCTCGTCGACTGGGTGCGGATCACGCCGGTCTAAACGTGACCGTGTACGTCTAATCGTTACGGTGAACACGGGACGCGAGGCCGTCCGAGCATTTACTGTTCGCTCGTGGACATTCTCATCATGGTCCTGCTGCTGGCCATCGCGCTGTTGATCTGGCGTGGCGCCTCCCGCGGGTTGATCATCACTTTGTGGTTCGTCGGTCTGATCGCGGTGATCGGGCTGTTCGACTATCACGTCACCTCCCACCTGGATCTGAGCTTCTGATGGCCGAGGTTGTGATCGAAGAGACGTTGGTCGAGTCGACGCCGCGAAGCGGCCTGTGGAGCGTCCTGAGCTTCTGGGGGTTGCACGCCTGGACGCTGGCCTACTGCGTGGTCATGCTCAGCGCGTTCTACATCCAGTTCGCAATGGGCGAGTTCCCCTGCCCGCTGTGCATGCTCCAGCGCTACGGGATGATCCTGTCCACCCTGGCCGCGGTGTGGATCATCATGCAGGCCCGCCGCGGCACGCTCACCACCGCGCGCTACGCGCAGGGGCTGGGCATGGGTCTGCTCGCCGTGCTGGCGGGCTCCTCGGTGTCGATCCGCCAGATGCTGCTGCACATCAAGCCCGGCGACCACGGATACGGCGAGCCCGTCATGAGCCTGCACCTCTACACGTGGGCCTTCATCACGTTCGCCATCGTGATGATCTACGTCGGTGCGATGCTGACGTTGGCGCCCAAGGGAATTCCCGTCGCTCCCGCTCGCGGTAGCGCGGGATGGGCCTTGTCGACGGCCGTCGTCTGGCTCTTCATCGGCGTCGTCGCCGCCAACGTGATCGCGATCATCTTCCTGGAGGGCTTCGCCGGCGTGCTGCCCGACGATCCCGACAGCTATAACCTGATCACGCAGATCAGCGGACGCTAGGCGGCCGATCCGGCTCGCGCGGCGGTGCGGTTCCTGCGACGCAGGAACCCGAAACCGATGAACAGCAGCGCGTAGACGGGCTGGCTGTTCACCGTGTAGCCCAGGTCGCTGAGCATCGCGAGTTCGATTGTGCTCAGAGTCCGTCCGCCCGGGCCCTTGCTGACCGTTGCGTTCATCAGCTGGGAGTTGATGCCGACGAACGTGTTGTCGTCGAGATGGGACATCGAGCTGCCGCTCTCCCACGGGCTGGGCGTGTAGAGCGGCACCAGCCCGCCGTAGACGGCGACGGCCTGAGGTCCGCCGAAGAACAGGCCACCGTTGCCGCCGGTCAGATACGAGTTGAACGCGGAGTTCCAGGAGAAGTCGCTGCCGATCGGCTTCGCCCCGGTTGAGGTCACGATGAAGCTGTCGAACAGCGTCCAGTTACGGCCGTTGTTCGAGCCGGGCCGGTCGGTGTTGGACAGGAACCCGAAGGTGTGCAGCACCTCGTGCATCGCGGTCGAGGTGAAGTCGTATTGGCTCCAGCTCACGGTGTTGCCCAGCGCCCACGGCTGCCCGAAGTTCCAGTCGATCGTGCCGTCCGCCGTCGCGCCGTTGGAGTCGACGCCGGTGAGGATCTTGTTCTGGACCACCGTGTCGAAGAAACCGCGTCCGGAGTCGATCATGTCGCTGCCCGCCGACGCCAGCGTCGAGGAGAGCACCGACTTGGTGGCGGTGACGTCGAAGGTCAGGGTCACCGGTGCCTCCACCGTGAAATACGAGGCGAGCATGGTGGCTGCGGTCTGCAGGGCGGTACGCGCCTCAGGGGTCCAGTACTGCGAACCGCTGCCGTAGGTGAAGCTGAAGGTCAGCCTCGGCGCCCCGGTGCCCTGGGCGACCTGGATGTAGGCGTCGGTGCTCTTGGGCCGGCTCGGGTCCAGGAGGTTGATGTGCATACCGCCGTCGGTGGCGGAGACGTTGAAGCTGTCCAGTCCGGTGAAGTTCGTCCCCGGCGTGTAGGTGTAGGTGCCGTCGTTGGCGACCACGACATTGCCGAATTGCGGTGCCGTGGTGACCTTGTAGGAGAGCGGATCCCCTTCGGGATCGACGGCGCCGACGGTCCCGGTGATGGCTCCACCGGTCTGGCCGCTGGTCTGTATCGGGTTGACCGTGGGGGCCTTGTTGAACAGGGCGCGCCGAACCAGCAGGCCGAAGCCCTCGAAGAGGGATTGGAACGGGACGACCACGTTGGACAGGACGTCGGCGACCGCCGCAGCGCCGGCGGGCATCGCCAGCGCGGTCACCCGTGCCGCTGTCGCTCTGGCCGGAATTGCCGCGGGCGCACTCTGGGCGGCGACGGCGAGGGCCACGGAAGTCGTTGGGGCGCTGCCGATTCCGGCGACGGCGGAGTAGGGCGCGGGTTCAGCGGGAACGGGCGTGGGCGCAGTGGGGGGCGTGCCTACCGCGGTGACCGCGACAGCGTCGGGGGCGGCGGCCGGTGGGGTGTTGGGGCCACTGATCTTCGCGCGGGAGCGGCCCGTGCCGAGGGCCGTCCGCGCAGCGGCGGGTCGGGTCTGGGTGGCGGCCGCGCCCGCGTGCCCGCCGGCCGAGTTGGAGGCGGCTGAGTTGGCCGAAACGGCCGAGCGGGGCCCGCGCCGGGGCGCCGTTCCCGGCTGCTTGGCTGCGACGTCCCTGGCGGGGTTAGCTGTGCCCTGACCGGTGTCCGTCGAGGTCGGCGGGGCCGAGGCATCGGTGGTGTCGGCCGCGGCGATAGAGAGGGCCTGCGGCCCGGCAATCGATAAACCCAGTGCGACCGCGGCCGCTGCCACGCGTGCGCTCTTCCCTGCCACTGCCATCAGCAAACTCTATAACCAGGCGGGGAAGGAAAGCGAGGGTGGCTCCAGTGAGGGCGGGCCCTTGCCGTCGACAGCGGGGGCAAACCTGATACCGCGATGTGTGTGGTTTGCCGAAGGCGGCCTGCCCTGCGGTATTCCTCAGCCCACCGAGTGCTGGCAGAAGGTATCCGCAGACGTCATTGAGCGGGCTTCTGCGGCGGCGATGACTTCGGTCGTGCGAACCGGTCGCCGTACCACTTGAAGCTGTTGACGTACTTACCCATGTCCATCGCGATTTCGAGGTTGGCCCCCGACGGGTGGCCGGTCCCGTAGTCCGGGCTGAACTCGTGATAGGGGCCAACGGCCGTTGCGATCAGTGCGTAGTGGTACTTGACCGCCACCATGACGATCACGCGGAGCCTGCTTTTGGCCGTTTCACGCGGGTACAGGTCTGCGACGACCCCGTAACCCGGTTCGTAACCGACTGAGGCGTTGGGGATCTCGTAGACGGCGATCGCGCGTGGGTACTTGGTGGTCAGGACGGCCTGTGCGATCTCCTTGGAGGTGCGGTTCCCCGCCGGCTCACCGTAGAGGGTCAGCATGCCGGTGTCGCCCGAGATGTACTTGAGCTGAACGCCGTCGATTCCTGGCGGATCGAACGTCACCTCGTAGGCGGTACCTTCCCCCGGATAGGCGACGGAGAATGCCCCGTTGTCCCCGCTGTAGCGCGGGTTGCTTTCGACCGGCTTGCCGAGTGTCGGACCGCCGCAGTCAGGCGGGCAGGTGTACGCCGCGGGGGCGGGCTTGATGAACATCGACACCGCCGCCGCAGCGGCCACCGCGGTACCCAAGCCGGCGATGATCGATCCCAACACGCTCAGCGGGGAGGCCTTCTTGGGCGGCGCAGGGGCCTTCTCCCGCGGCGCAGAAGTGGATACCCCGTCCGGCTCCACTCCGGGGGAGACCGGCTCCACCAGGCGCATGGCCCGGGATGTCCGCGATGCCGCCCGGATCGCTACGCCGCACTCGCTGCAGAATCCCATGCGGGCGACGACATGATCGCATTCAGCGCAGCGCAGGTGTTCGTCGGTGTCGTCGGTCGACTCGAACAGCAGGGCATCGGTGATGACGAGCCTGACCCCTAACACCGCCAATAGCGCGATCAGCAGCTGCAAGGCGATGTACACACTCAGTGGCAGCGGTGCGACATCCACGATCCCCATCGCGACCGAGAAGGCCACGGCGCCCAGCAGGGCCCCCGGGACGACGATGGCCCTCCTGTACCGCGAGGGAGCGTCGGATTTCGGGTTGAACCACAAGGCAATTCCAAAAACGCCGCCGACGGCCACCGCTCCCAGAGGCCACGCCACACCGTCGACCAGCGCCACGGCGAGCAGGTTGCCAACCTGACGGTCCTCGGCGGAAAGGCCCATCGTCAATTGGGGAGCCATCAGCGTGGCAGTGGCGGCGGCATTGACGAGCGTCGCGCCCACGGCGCCGATGGTGAATCCGTCGAGAGATTCTCCGCTTGAGCGGTCCATCGCGCGCATCACTGCTGCCGGGGTGACCAGGGCAATCCCGTAGGTGGCCGGGATCGCCACCCCGCAGAGAAGAAGCTGCGTGACGGGCATCTGCCCGCCTAACGCGGTGTGGTAGGCCTCGGTGACTATCGGGCCCACAATGAGCTCCCAGCCCACTCCCAGTCCGACAGCGAGAACCGCGGCCAGGGCGAAATGCCAGCCCCGGCGGCCGCCTCGGAAATCGATCGCACGCAGGTAGACGGCGAACAGAACCGGCAGCCCGAACACGGAGATCGCGGCTACCGGCACCTGCTGGCGCAGCAGAGCGAATCCTGCGGCCGCCGCTGCCACGATGATCAGCCCGACGCGGAACTGCCCGCGCGATCGTGGCGGTAGTTGCGGAAACAGGGAACTGGTCACCCAGGGGCGCAGCACACGCTCCCGTGGCGCGGCGGCGTAGGCGCTGAGGCGGAGCCTGCCGTCCCTGCGGTCTGATGCCCGCCGCGCACCACAGGCTGCGCAATACCGTCCTTCCGGAACGTCTTTCCCGCACATCGGGCAGGGAGCCGACGCCACTTAGCCTCCATCGGACAGGTAGTTAGAAGCCGCCACCTGAGCCCTCTGCGCGTCGAGCAGATTCCGGGCGAGGTTGTCCACGTTGGGGCTACCCAGCCCGGTAACCAGGTCGTAGCCCTTGACGGGAGTGTCGATCGCGTTTCCGCCGGCGATGATGTCCCGGAATCCGGGCAGCCGCGATCCCCGTGTCATCCCATAGAGAAGCGGGTTGATATCCCCGATGGTGCGGCCGCCGTTGTCGACCATGTACTGATTCATCAAGGCCGTCATCCCGGCCCAGATCGGCGCTGCCTGCGAGGTACCGCCACCGATCGCGACGTTCTGATTGACCACGATCTGCACACCGGTGAACGGGTCGGCAACCGCGGACACATCGGGGACGACGCGGTTCTCTTGGCCCCGCTCGGCTTGCAGTCCGCGTTGATAGTCCGGGCGGGGGAACAGGCGGGATACGCCACCACTGGAACCCTGGGATAACGGAGGGTCGATCCAGCCCCACTCATCCATCCACCGGCCCTGCGTATCGGTCGACAGCGTTGTTCCGCCGACCGAAGTCATCTCCGGCAACGATGCGATCGTGTCCACCCCGATTTGATCCGGGCCGGGCGGGGAGGACCAATCGTTGCCGCCCTTGCACTCCAGTCCCGCGTTGTCGCCGCTCGCATCGAAAACGGTGATTCCTCGGCGGTGGGCCTTGACCAGTGCTGCGCGCACGGGGGCGACGTCCGCAGCGGAGATCAGGGATTCACATCCCCACCCGATCGACAGACTCCATACCGAGCGTGGGTAGTGCTCGGCCGCGTCGTCGAACATCTGGCCCACCTTCTCGAAGGTCCCGCCGCCCGCGATGGTCGGAAGGGCGTTGACCACCACGATCCTGGCTTGCGGGGCGATCGCGTGCACGACCTCCAAGTCCATGACCGTCTCCGCGTGAGCAGGACCGAGCGGGCCGCCGACCACCTCGGGCGTGAAGCGCGGCAGTTGCATGGTGTCGGCGAACATGTCGAGGTCGCTCTGGTTGAACCCGTCGAACCCGAAGATCACGACGGTTTGGTTTTGACCCTGATAGCCGGCGTCTGCGAGGGGCTTCGCGTTGTAGGCCGTCAGCAGATCCGTCGGGTTCAATCCGGGCCTCGGAACGTCCTGCGGCAACATCGGGTGTGCCATCCGGTGGGGTAGGTAGCTCAGGATCCGTCCGACCGCGGTGACTTCGCCGCGCAGCGCGGCCGGCAGCGCCGGCTGCAGGGGAGACGCGTAGAAGAGCTGGCCCTGCCGGCCTCTGAAGTCACGGACCGGGACGTCGAAAGCCGCCGTGAGGTTGTCGGCCGAACCTGTCACGATTGCCCAGTCCTGGCCGTCCTGCCACCGTGCTGCCAGTCCGTGGGTCGCGGCCCACCGGATGAGTGCCGTCGGGCGTTCGGCTGCCCGCAGTGTCACGGTCAGCTGCGCATCGGTTGCGCGCGATGGCCCCAGGTTCGTCGATGCCGCCAGCAACGATGCGTACGGACCGGTGATGATCTCACCGCCGCGAGCGACCGGCAGCATCGACGGCCCCTCAGCCGCGGCCAGGCCCAACAGCACCGTCGCAAGGAGGACAGCGGATCGCCACGGTCGACGATGGGAGGGTGGCACTTTCATCCCAACTTCCTCTCCGAACCGGATTCGACGAATGGGATTGTCCGAATTGGAAAAATCTGACTCTGATATCGATAGTTGCATATTCATCGGCATTCGGGCCAGGCAGCGACTGTTCTGTGTCAGAGTCCAACCATCGCAAGACTGCCGAACCGCGGAGGTGCGGATGCCAACGCCCAGTCGACCCGGTCCCAACCGCCGATGGTTTCTCCAACGCGCCGCCCTCCTGGCGGGAGGAGCGCCAGCCCTCACTGTCTTTCTGGACGCGTGTTCTGAAACCAAGCAGTCCAATCCGGGGCCCAGTCTGACGATCGCCGCGCCGGACAAACCCGTCACCTGGGACATCCCGGCCGACAACGCACCGATCTCCAAAGGCCTGGCCCCGGAGAAGGACGCGACACTGCATCTCTACAGCTATAGCGGCTACATCGCGCCTGAAGCGGTGCAGACCTTCGAACAGAAGTACGGTGCCAAGGTCGAGATCTCGACGTTCAACACCTCCGACGAGGCACTGGAAAAGATCCAGGGTGGCGACGTCGACTATGACGTCTACACCCCTGGCTATGACCAGATCGGCCGTCTGGTGGCTGGTGGACTCCTTCGACCGCTGAGCCACAGCTACCTGCCGAACATCAAGAATCTGTGGCCGGTCTTCAGCAACCCCTGGTACGACCGGGAATGGCGTTACACCGTGCCCTACACGGTCTACACCACCGGCATAGGCTGGCGAGTCGATCAGGTTCGCGCCGACATCGCCGCCCTGGCGAATCCCTATGCAGCACTATGGGATCCGGCATACAAGAACAAGGTGGCAGTTGTCGACGACTGGCATACGGCGATGGCCATGGTCCTGCTCAAGCTGGGCATCGCCAACGTCAACACCTCGTCCGCCGACGATCTGCAGAAGGTTGGGGACGCTCTGGCGCAGATGCGGGCCAGCACCGCGCCGGCGATCTCCGCCACGGTGTTCGGTGACCTGCCCGCCGGGCTGATCAGCGTGGCCCAGATTTGGTCCGGCGACATCATCAATGCGAAGAATTTCATGCCCGAGGGCGTCAGTCCCGACATCTTGCGCTACTGGTTCCCGGCCGACGGCAAGGGGCTTGTTGACAACGACCTGATGGTGACTCCGCGGGGCGGGAAGAACCCCGTCTTGGCTCACCTGTTCATCAATCACATGCTCGAACCGGAGATTGCAAAGCTGAACTTCGCCGCCATCGGCTATCAGCCGCCGCAAGTCTCCCTCGCCCCGGATTCCCTTGTGGCCGAGGGCTTCATACCGGCGAATCTCGCGCCCGCGATCGTGCGGCCCGAGTACTTCGACGTCGGCTATCGGCTACTCGAGTTGGATCCTGCCAGCGACGCGGCATGGCACAGCATCTGGCAGTCCTTCAAGACCGGGCGATCCTGACAACGAACGGAACGGGGCGTCGGGTGCCTAGTCACGTCGAGGACGAAGGCCACCAGCGTGGCGGTTTTGTCCTTGCTCTTTTCTCTAGGCTGATCCTGAGGCGCAGTCTGCCAGTCGGGGCCGCATCCACGATCACCAGTCAGAGTCTTTGGTCGCCCGTACGCGCACTCAAGGTCACGGTCATTCCGGCGACTGCTAGTAGCCCCACGGGCCGGGAATGTAAACGGGGAAATACACGTAAGTAGAACAGCCGTTGATGGTCTCGCAGCCGGGGAAGACGGGCGGTGGCACCGGCCATGGCGGTGGTGGCGGGGCCGGCTTCGGAGGAGGCGGGGGTGGCGCATCCGGCGGCAATTCCGGTGGCAGGCCCGGAAACGGGCGCACCGGTGGAGGAATCTGGGAACAGTCCGGATTGCACATCCACCAGGTGGTGTCCGACTGCTGGAAGCACACCGAGTACCCGTACCAAGGCTCGCAGGTTCTCGTGTCGTCGGCCCGGGCCGTCGCAGGTGACGACAACGGCGCGACGGCAACGACGACAACCGCAAGCCTTGCCATCGTGAACCTCACGAGGTCACTGTAAAACCCGCCTACGACGGTGTCCGCCTATCAGGTGGGCCGCGGAGGTGAGCGATGTATTCGGCTGCCCGCGCGGCATCGTGGAGCCGATGACGGGAATCGAACCCGCGTATTCAGCTTGGGAAGCTGATGTTCTGCCATTGAACTACATCGGCATGTAGGTGTGACGAAGGAAGGATAGCAACCCCGTGCGCCAGCGGTGCTGGTTAGCCGATCGCCGCCGACGCGGGCGGGCAGGGGTGGCTATACGCTCGTCGGGTGCTGCTCTCCGATCGTGACATCCGCGCCGAGATCGCTTCCGGACGGCTGGGCATAGACCCGTTCGAGGACACCCTGATCCAACCGTCGAGCGTGGACGTGCGACTGGACAACCTGTTCCGGGTGTTCAACAACACCCGCTACACCCATATCGACCCGGCGATCCAGCAGGACGAACTGACCACCATGGTCCAGCCGGCCGACGGCGAGCCCTTCGTCCTGCATCCCGGCGAATTCGTGCTGGGGTCCACCCTGGAGTGCTGCACCCTGCCCGACGACCTTGCCGGACGTCTGGAGGGGAAGTCCTCGCTGGGCCGCCTCGGCCTGCTGACCCACTCGACGGCCGGATTCATCGACCCCGGGTTCTCCGGTCACATCACGCTGGAGTTGTCCAACGTCGCCAACCTGCCGATCACGCTGTGGCCGGGGATGAAGATCGGCCAACTCTGCCTGCTGCGGCTGACCAGTCCCGCCGAGCACCCCTACGGCAGCGCCGCGGCCGGCTCGAAGTACCAGGGTCAGCGCGGCCCCACGCCGTCGCGCTCGTACGTGAACTTCATCCGATCGACGGATACGCGTCCGACCCCCTAATCCGCTGCGCGGTAACGTGGTTGGCGCCGGTGACGATCAACCGGCATCGGCAGCGGGAGGTGCTGTGGACGTCTCATTGGGCGTATCGATGACGCCGACGGCAGTTCGGATCGTGCTGGTCGAAGGCGACGGTGCCGACGGTGCCACCGTCGACCACGAGATCCTCGACGTCACACCCGGTTCGTGGGGGGGCCCGCCGGGCCCCCCCCCCCGCCAGGGGTCCCCGGGGCGCGCCCCCCCGGCCCGGCCCCCCCGGGTGAGCCCCCGC
>CAYTOD010000050.1:24648-30892 GCA_964439315.1 uncultured Mycobacterium sp.
CCGCCGCCGCCATCCTGGGTACCCGGGAGAGCGCCGCCGAGGACGGTCACCGCGTGGTCTCCGCCGGCGTCGCCTGGAAGGACCACGCGGCCGCCGCGGAACTGCGCCAGATCCTGCGGGAGAACGGCGTCGACGACGTCGTCCTGGTCTCGGAGCTGCACGCGACCAGTGCGCTGGCCCAAGCGGTCGGCAGGGCGATGAGCTACCGGCGGACGGCACTGATGCTGCTCGACGGCGACTCCGCCACCGTGGCGGTGGTGCGGACCGATGACGGCGCGGTCGTCCGGGTGCATACCCGCGGTCTGCGGGGTCCCGAGGCGGCCGCGGACCTGCAGGACATGATCGGTCGCCTGACCTTTCTCGACGAGGCGCCGGAGGCCCTGTTCCTGGCGGGCGGCACCGGTGACGCGGCATCACTGTCGGCACTGGTCGCCGACCGTGTCGGGCTTCCGGTGCACGCCCCCGGCGACGCCGAACTGGCCCTGGCGCGGGGCGCCGCACTGGCGTCGGCGACCGCGCCGCGCTACGAGGCCGAGACGGTCGGCCTGCCACCCGCCGACGACACCGAGGCCGCCGTAGGGCGCACCGAACCGGCCGGCGCGGCCTACATGGCACCGCTGGGCTACAGCGCGGTGCCCGCCGAAGCGGACGCCGACGAACCCGGCCCCGACTCGGATTGCGACGCTGCCCCCGAGGGCGACAGGTCGGGGGAGTCCAGCTCCTTCCTGCTGGTCGGCAGCGCACTGGCCGCCCTGTTCGTCGTCGGTGTCGCAGCGCTGGTCATGTCCCTGGTCGTCACCATCAGGCCCGCCGTTCAGGAGCGCCCGGCCGGCGCGGTCGGCAGCAGCCAGGTGCAGCCCCCTGAAGCGCCCGAGGCGCCCGAAACCATCCAGGCCCCGGTCCCGGTGGTCCAGGAGGCTCCCCGGACGGTGTACGTCCGGCCGGCGGCCCCGGCCGTCGTGGCCCCGCAGGCGCCCGTCTCAGTACCTGCGCCCGCCGCACCCGCACCGGCACCTGAAGCGGCACCGGCCCCGGTTGCGCCGCCAGCCGCTCCCGCCCCGGCTCCGGACCCGGCTCCCGCCGTTGCGCCCGTTCCGGTACCGGTCCCGATTGTCGTGCCGGCGGCCCCGCCGCGGCTACCGCCCTTCCTGCAGGGGCCGTTCCGGCGGCCGCCGCGGTCCACCCCGGCCGTTCAGTCTCCAGAGCCGGCGACGCCCCCGGCTACGCCATCCTCCACCGCGCCGTCCTCCACTGCGCCAACGGCAGTCACGCCGACTACGCCGGCGCCGGCCACCACTGCCACCGAAGCGCCCCAATCGGGTTCCACCGCAACCGATTCCGGGAAGTGCCCGCGACGGAACGGGGTCTGCCCGCTGTGGCCCTTCGGCGGATGATCGCTGTGGCGCTTCCGCTGCGGTAACTTAAGCGGTCATGAGCACTTCCGAGATCGCCACCGTGCTGGCCTGGCATGACGCACTGAGCTCGGCCGACGTCGACACCCTGGTGTCACTGTCCAGCGATGACATCGAGATCGGTGACGCGCACGGTGCCGCGCAGGGCCATGCCGCGCTGCGGGACTGGGCCGGGCGCTCCGACGCCGACATCCAGGTGGGCGACATCTACTACCGCGACGGCGTCGTCGTCGTCGAGGAGCGCATCACGTCCAAGAGCAACCCGGACGACGTGACCACGGCCGCTTCGGCGTTCCGGGTCGTCCACGATCACGTCACGGCGGCGTTCCGGCACCACGACCTCGCCAGCGCTCTCGCCGCGACCGAACTCACCGACGAAGACCTTCGGGCCTGACCCCTCGTGCGCGGAATCATCCTGGCCGGCGGGTCGGGGACCCGGCTGTACCCGATCACCCGGGGCGTCAGCAAGCAGTTGCTGCCGGTGTACGACAAGCCGATGATCTACTACCCGCTGTCGACCCTGATGATGGCGGGCATCCGCGACGTCCTGGTGATCGCGACCCCCGACGACAGTCCGTCCTTCCAGAGACTGCTCGGCGACGGCTCGCAGTTCGGCATCTCCATCACCCATGCGGTACAGCCCCGTCCCGAGGGACTGGCCCAGGCCTTCCTTCTCGGCGCCGACCACATCGGCGACGGTCCGGTCGCATTGATCCTGGGCGACAACATCTTCTACGGTCCCGGGGTCGGTACCAGCCTGCAGCGTTTCCGGGGTGTCGACGGTGGTGCGATCTTCGCGTACTGGGTGGCTGATCCGTCGCCCTACGGCGTGGTGGAATTCGCCCCGGACGGAACGGCATTGGGCCTCGAGGAGAAACCCGAGAAGCCGAAGTCCAACTATGCCGTGCCGGGTCTGTACTTCTACGACAACGACGTGGTGCAGATCGCCCGTGAACTCAAGCCCACCCCGCGGGGGGAGTTGGAGATCACCGACATCAACCGGGTCTATCTCGACCAGGGCAGGCTGACCGTCCAGGTGCTTCCGCGAGGCACCGCCTGGCTGGATACCGGCACGTGCGACTCCCTTTTGGAGGCGGGCAATTTCGTCCGCACCATCGAGGCACGGCAGGGACTCAGCGTCTCGTGTCCGGAGGAAATCGCCTGGCGCCAGGGGTATATCGACGACGATCAACTCGCTGAGAGTGCCGAGCCACTGCTCAAATCGGGCTATGGCCGGTATCTGCTGGGCTTGCTTGATCGGCGCTGAGTCCCGGCGTCGCGAGGATCGCCGCCACCGCCGTGGTCAGCGGAACCGACAGTGCCAGAGCGATGCCACCCACCGCCGCGCGGGCGATCTCGATGGCCACGCCCTCGCTGGTGAGCACGTCGGACAGTGATCTGTTGGCAACGCTGAACAGCAGCAGCAGGGGAAGCGAACTGCCGGCGTAGGCGAACACCAGGGTGTAAACCGTGCTGGCGATGTGGTCGCTGCCCACCCGCATGGCTCGCAGGAAAACCTGCTTCCGCGGCCCATGGCTCAGATGGGCGAGCTCGAAGACCGCCGAGGCCTGGGTGATGGTGACGTCGTTGAGCACGCCGAGGGAACCGATGATGAACCCGGCCAGCAGCAGTCCCTTGATCGACACGTGGCCCATGTAGGCCGCCACCTCGTTGCTGCGGTCATCGGACAGGCCGGTCAGATGCGTCAATTCGATTGCCGCCCAGGACAGGAAGGCGGCCAGCAGCATGGCGCTCAGAGTGCCCAGCAGGGCCGCACTGGTGCGCATGCTCACCCCGTGCGCCAGGTAGATCACCGCGAAGAGGATGGCCGTCGATGCCACCAGGGCCACCGGAATGGCGGGCGCGCCGTCGCGCAGTGCGGGCAGCATGAACATGACGAGCACGGCGAACGCGATACCGATCCCGGCCAGCGCCCGCAGTCCGCGCCAGCGTGCTACCGCGACGATGACCACCGCGAAGGTCGCCGCGAGCAGCGCCAGCGGCCAGCCCCGTTCGTAGTCGTAGAAGCCGTAAGTAGTGGCTCCCTGGGCGTCGATCTGACGGAAGACGCGAATGTCGTCCCCCGCCAATAGATTCGGCTGACCGGGCCCTCGGGAGAACTCCAGCAGTGTCGCGGCTCCCGCGTTCGGCCCGGAGTCGAGGCTGACCATGGACTGCAGGCAGGTTCCGCTGCCGGAGATGCCGGGCGCCGGACCACCGGTCAGGACCTTGCCGACCGACGGGCTGCCGCAGTCGGCCAGTGCTGTTGACGTCACGTGCCCGCGTTCCGTGGTGACCGCCCCTCCGGAACCGTTCTGGAACGGCAGGGGGATGTCGACCTTGCTTCCCGACGGCCACAGCAGCACCGCGCCGACGATCATCGCCAGCCCGATCGCGGCGAGGGCGGCGACCACGATCCGGGCGGCAATCGGGCCCAGCGGAGCGGGAAGATGCGCGTGCGCGTGCGGGTGCGCATGCGAGTGTGAATGGGCCACTGGGGTTTATCTGACGGTGCGGCTTTTGAGGTTCTAGGTCTACTGGCTATAGCTCGACAGGAAGTTGCCCAGCCGCTCGATCGCCTTGGCCAGGTCGCGTGCCCACGGCAGCGTGACGATCCGCAGATGGTCGGGCGAGGGCCAGTTGAACCCGGTGCCCTGAGTCACCAGGATCTTCTCCTCGAGCAGGAGGTCGAGCACCAGCTTCTCGTCGTCGACGATGTCGTGGACCTCGGGATCGAGACGGGGAAAAGCGTACAGCGCGCCCTCCGGCTTGACGCAGGAAACCCCGGGAATCTCGTTGAGCTTGGTCCAGGCCAGGTCGCGCTGCTCCAAGAGCCTGCCACCGGGGAGAACCAGGTCGTCGATGCTCTGATGGCCACCGAGGGCGACCTGAATGGCATGCTGCGCAGGCACATTCGGGCACAGCCGCATGTTCGCCAGCAGGCTGATGCCCTCGATGAAGCTGGTGGCGTGATCGGTGGGGCCGGTGATCACCAGCCAGCCGGAACGGTAACCGGCCACCCGGTAGGCCTTGGACAAGCCGTTGAACGTGAGGCAGAGCAGGTCGGGCGCCAGCGTCGCCAGCGAGATGTGCTTGGCGTCGTCGTAGAGGATCTTGTCGTAGATCTCGTCGGCGAGCAGGAGCAACTGGTGCTTGCGCGCCAGTTCCACCATCTGCGTGAGGACCTCGCGGCTGTACACCGCACCGGTCGGGTTGTTCGGGTTGATCACGACCAGCGCCTTGGTGCGCGGGGTGATCTTCGACTCCAGGTCGGCGATGTCGGGCTGCCAGCCGTTCGTCTCGTCGCACAGGTAGTGCACCGGGGTGCCGCCGGCCAGCGACGCCGATGCCGTCCACAGCGGGTAGTCCGGTGCCGGGATGAGCACCTGGTCGCCGTTGTCGAGTAGTGCCTGCAGCGTCATGGTGATCAACTCGGACACCCCGTTGCCCAGGAACACCGAGTCGACGTCGAAGCGGGGGAAGCCTTCGACCAGTTCGTAGCGGGTGACCACCGCGCGACGGGCGCTCAGGATGCCCTTCGAGTCGGAGTAGCCCTGCGCGGTGGGCAGAGCCTGGATCATGTCGCGCATGATCACGTCCGGAGCCTCGAAGCCGAAGGGGGCCGGGTTGCCGATGTTGAGCTTGAGGATGCGGTGGCCCTCGGCCTCCAGCCGGTTCGCGTGGTCGTGCACCGGCCCGCGGATCTCGTAGAGAACGTCCTGCAGTTTCGTCGACTGCGCGAACGTGCGCGGCCGCCGATGTTGGCCGGCGCCGTGCAACGGCAACTGGTGGGTGGTCACGCCCATGATTCTCCCACGGTGGGGCAAACCGTTTTCCAGTCCTTTTCCAGTCACATCTCGCACTCGATTCCGAAACACGCTGGATACGGGCGTCGATTTCGGCCGCTACAGGCGGTTAGCTGACGGCACGAGTCCACAGCAGACTTTCAGGACTACATCAGACTCTCGGGAAAAGAGGCGCAGAGATGAAGCGAACTCGTTGGGCGACGGCGGCGTGTGCCGCGCTGGCCGTGCTCGGGTCTGGGGCTGCGGCCGGAGCCGATCCCGCGGAACTCAACGGCAGATACGCCGCAGCCGGTGGTTCAGATCAGTTCTACGTCACCGCGACGGCCGACTGTGCGACCGAAGGGTGCACCGCTGCCCTGGTCAGCAACCGTGGCTGGACGAGTGTGGCGACCCTGACCGACGGTCGGTGGAACTTCAGCGTGACCAAGCCGGACGGGGCGATCTGCAGCGACGGCAACTACGCGGACATCATCATCCGGTACTCGATCGACGCGACCACGCTGGCCGGAACCGTGACCGCCGACTCCAACGGTGAATGCCCAGGTGGACAGGTCACTTCGGAACCGGTGCAGCTGACCAAAATCGGCTGAGAAATCCTTCAGAAAAGCCATAACTTCGCACGCAACGGGCATACGCTGACGCCACAACGCCGAATCCCGGGCCGGATCTCGGGCGGCAAATACCTACTTCGGCGGAAGGTTTTGTCATGGGAGCATCTCGTCACGTTGGTCGGGTAGGCGGTCTGGCTGTCGCCCTCGGCGTCGGTGCGGCTGTGTTCTCCGGTGTCGGCCCGGCGTGGGCTGATACCGGCAGCGACGGCTCGGCAGCCCAGGCCAATGCCTCGGACTCTTCCTCCGCTTCATCTCCGGCGCGTGCAACGCGCGGCAACGGCGCGCGTAATGCCGCTCGGAAGTCGTCCTCCGGCAACAGCCGTCCGGGCGCGGCCGCGGCGGTGCGCGCTCCGGCTGCGCTGGCCGGCGCCGGCCCCCGCGCCGTGACACCGTCGATCTCCGTGCCCGAGGCCGC
>CAYTOD010000051.1:0-30431 GCA_964439315.1 uncultured Mycobacterium sp.
CGAAAGGCCTGGCCTGTTTTGTGTCTTGTCAGGTCGCCTGCGCGATCGGTCTGCTCAGCTCCGCGCGTACGTGGCGGGCTGTCATGCGTCGTCCAGAAGGGCCTGGGCGTTGCAGATTCCGGCTTCGAGGATGTCGTCGGAGAGTCTGCGATCGGTGACCGCGCGGGCGAGTTGCAGTGTCGCGACGCAGATTGTGAACAGTCCGATTGCTCGGGTGCGTGCGGCGGCAGGGTCGTCGGGGGACAGGTTGGTCGCGACGGCGTCGACGAATTCCTGCATGGCATTGGTGTAGGCGCGCCGGGTGTTTTTGCCGCAGCGGCCGATCTCATCGAGCAGTGCCGCTGAGGGGCAGCCGGTGTCCGGGTGATCGCGGTGGTGTGGCGAAAGGTAGCCGCGTACGAATTCCTCCAGTGCCGGGCGGCCTGGCGGTGCGGAGCCGAGGGTTTCCTGCCATCCGCGCATCTGGTCAGCCACGACGTTGGCCACCAGGTCATCCTTGGAGGTGAAGTGCGCGTAGAACGCCCCGTTGGTGAGTTGCGCGTCGGACATGATTGCCGCGATCCCCGAACCGTCGATGCCGTGCTGCTTGAAACGCCGCCCGGCCGTCTCGATGATCTTCTGGCGGGTTCTGCCCTTGTGCTCTGCGGTGTATCTCGCCATCGCCCGCTCCCTCCTTGTGGCCCGCCTGTTGCAACATCCTATCGCATTGGCGTACGTTCATAATATTACAGTCGTAAGGCAATCTGGACCGTGGAGGCCCCGCAATGACTTCTCTGCATGACCCGCTTTCCCTGCCCTGCGGGCTGAGGTTGCCCAACCGCATCATGAAGGCGGCGATGAGCGAGGCGCTGGGCAACTCCGCCCACGCCCCCGATGGCCGCCTCGAGCGGCTCTACCGCACGTGGGGGGAGGGCGGTTACGGGCTGCTCATCACCGGCAATGTGATGGTCGACCGCACCCAGTTGGGCGAGCCCGGCAACGTCGTGATCGAGGACGACCGCGATCTCGACGCACTGACCCGCTGGTCCAAGGCCGCCCACGACTCGGGAACCCCGATCTTGGTGCAGCTCAATCACCCAGGGCGCCAATGCAATCCCTTCGCCCTCGGCCACGTCCCGGTTGCCCCCAGTGCCGTCCCTCTGGCCCTGCCCGGATCGCCCACCCCGCGCGAACTCACCGGGGCTGAGATCGAGGACATCATCGAGCGCTTCGTCACCGCGGCCGTCGTCTGCGAAGCCGCCGGATTCGATGGCATCCAGGTGCACGCCGCACACGGGTATCTCGTCACCCAATTTCTGTCGCCGCTGTCCAATCTGCGCACCGACGAGTGGGGCGGTGACCCCTCGCGGCGCATGCGTTTCCTGCTGGAGATCGTCCGTCGGATCCGGGCCCGCGTGGCGCCCGGATTCGCGGTGGCCGTCAAACTCAATTCCGCGGATTTCCAGCGCGGCGGATTCAGCGAAGACGAGTCCCGCGCTGTTGTTGCGGCCCTGGCGGCTGAGCGCATCGACCTGCTCGAGATCAGTGGCGGCAACTACGAATCCCCGGCGATGTCGGGTTCGGTGGCAACAAGCACCCGCGAACGCGAAGCCTACTTCCTCGACTATGCGCACACCGTCCGCAAACTCGCCGCCGGGGTGCCCCTGGCGGTCACCGGCGGCTTCCGGTCCCGCCGCGCCATCAGCGAAGCACTCGAATCCGGCGATTGCGATGTGGTCGGTATAGCCCGTCCGGCGGTGATCACCCCTGATGCCGCGACCGCGATCCTTTCCGACCGCCTCGATGTCCTGCCCACCCACGAGTTGCACTACGGAATGCGTGGCCTGCTAAGCAAATTCGTCGACCTCAAATCCTTCGACGGTCTGCTCAATATGAGCTGGAACGGCGATCAGATCCACCGCCTCGGCGCCGGTAAGCAGCCCGACCTGGCTCGCGGCCGGCTGGCCACCACCGTGGCCATGCTGCGCCGCAACGGCACTGTGTCCTTTCGGCCCAGGCGCGGCATCCGATGAGCCGAACGCTCTACGACTTGCGCGACAAGGTCGTCCTCATCACCGGGGGAACCGGCGGGATCGGTAGCGCCACCGCACGCGAGCTCCTGCGCCGCGGCGCCAAGGTGGCCATCGCCGACCGCGATCCGAAGACCCCGCGGATCGCCACCGCGATGTCGCCGACCTCAGCCATGGGGGTGGTCGCCGACGTCCGCACCCGCGAGAGCCTCGATGCCACCGTCGGCGCCGTCGTGGATCGCTTCGGCCGCCTCGACGTCGCCATCGCGAACGCCGGCATCCTGGCTCGAACAGGGACGTTGCGCACCACACCGGTTTCCGCGGTCGAGTCCCTGCTTGCGGTCAACGTCACCGGCGCCGTCAACACCGTCCAGGCCGCGATGGATCAGGTGATCGCCCAAAGCGGCCAGTTCGCCGTGATCAGTTCGGTGTTCGCGTTCGCCAACGGGATGGGCACCATCCCCTACGCCATGAGCAAGGCGGCGGTGGAACAACTCGGCCGAGGATTACGGGTGGAACTCGCACAGCATGGTGTCTCCACCCTGATCGCCTACTTCTCGATGGTCCACACGGCGATGATCACCGAGGGTGTGGATAGCGATCCGCTGGCCGACCGACTGCTCGCGACGCTGCCGCAGACGATGTTGAAGCGCATCCGGCCCGAGGCGGCAGCGACAGCCATCGTCGACGGACTCGCCCGTCGATCACCGACGGTGTTCGCCCCGTCTCGATGGAAGCCGCTGTCGGCGCTGCGCGGACTGGTCAATCCCGTCCTGGACACCCGGATGATCCGCGACCGCCGGACCCAGGCCGCCCTGTCCGCTCTCGAAGCCCGACCTGCCACCCCCCAAGCAACTGAATCGAAAGGCCACTGATGACGTCCTGGAAGGACACCCCCACCCGCACGATCGACGTCAACGGCGTCAAGTACGCCTACCGGGAACTCGGTGAGGGACCAGGCGTTCCGGTGGTGTTCCTGCACCACCTCACCGCGGTCCTCGACGACTGGGACCCGCGCATCATCGACGGCATCGCCGAACACCACCGCGTGATCGCCTTTGATAACCGCGGCGTTGGGGGCACGGGCTCCTCGGTACCCGGCACCGTCGAGCAGATGGGCACCGACGCCATCGCCTTCATCCGCGCCATGGGCCTGGACAAGGTTGACCTGTTCGGATTCTCCCTCGGCGGCGGCGTCGCCCAGATGATTGCACTGCAGCAACCCCAACTCGTCCGACGGATGATCCTCGCCGGCACCGGACCACGTGGCGGGGGCGGTATCGACAAGATGGCCACCATCGTCGGCGCCGCCTATCTCAAAGCAGCCCTGACGCGCAGCGACCCGCGCAACTTCCTGTTCTTCCCTCGCACTCCCGAAGGTAAAAGGGCCGCAACGGACTACCTGAGCCGGCTCAAGGAACGCACCGGTGACCGAGACAAGAGGATCTCGATGCAGGCCCGCTTCGCCCAGATCGCCGCGATCCGGCACGCCGGCAAGTCTGCACCCGACGATCTCTCGGTCATCACCCAGCCCGTCCTGATCGCCAACGGCGACCACGACCTGATGGTCGACAGCAGCCACTCCGCCGACATTGCACGCCGCCTGCCCAACGCCCAACTGATCATCTACCCCGACTCCGGACACGGGGGCGTGTTCCAACACCACCAGAGGTTCCTCGCCGAAGCGCTGCGCTTCCTCGGTAACAACCCCACTACGAACGGCAAAGGCAAAAAATGAGCAACGTCCAACCCGCTGATCGACCGATTCGGTCCTACCGCGACGCACCAACACGCTCGATCAGTGCCGGCGGGGTGAACTTCGCCTACCGGGAACTGGGCCCCAAAAGCGAAGTGCCCGTGGTGTTCCTCGTGCATCTCGCCGCGAATTTGGACAACTGGGATCCCGCCGTAATCGACCCCATCGCCGAGCACCACCACGTGATCGCCGTCGACTACCGCGGTGTCGGCGCTTCCAGTGGCACGGCACCCCTGACCGTCGAAGAGATGGCCGACGACATCGCCGTATTCATCAGGGCTGTGGGCCACCGCAAAGTCGACATCCTGAGTTTCTCTCTCGGTGGCATGGTCGCCCAGGAGCTTGTACTCAAACATCCCGAACTCGTGCGCAAAATGATCCTCACCGGAACCGGACCCGCCGGCGGTAAAGGAATCGACAAGGTCGCCGGCGTCACCTTCTACGACATTTTCCGCGCCACTCTGGCCCGCAAGGACCCCAAGGAATTTCTCTTCTTCAATCGCGACGACACCGGCCGGCGAGCGGCCGGCGATTTCATCGAGCGCCTCAGCGAACGCGACCGGGACCGCGATGTTCCCGTCGCCATCCCAGTCCTTCTAAGGCAACTCAAAGCCATCAAACGATGGGGGCGCTCGACACCGGCGGACCTCTCGAGGATCAGCCAACCGACCCTGATCGCCAACGGAGACTACGACCGGATGGTGCCCACTGCTCTCTCCGAAGACCTGCACCGCCGAATCCCGGGCTCGCAGCTCATCGTCTACCCGAATGCCGGCCACGGCGGAGTCTTTCAGTACCACAAGGCATTCGTCCCGGAGGTGCTGCGATTCCTCGCCGATGGTGAACCGCGATGACACAACACCACGTAGCTTTGATGACCATGTGGTGTTGACGCCGTCAACAACTGTCGCGTTCTCGCAGGTGTTTTCGCGTCGTCTGACGTACTTTGACGCAGCTGCGTCTGGCGTTCTGCCAGTTCAGGTCGTTTTCCGGAGCGGGTTCAATTCCCGGCAGCTCCAGGTCGAGCGTTTGACTTGTAACGGCGTGGAAAGCCCTTACCAAGGGGGGTAGACCCATCCGTACATCGTCCACGTGCCGAGGTTGGCGGTGGGCAGAATCTGCACCTGATGGCCATTGCCGTAGCCGGGCGAAAGCCCCTGCACGCCCCCGGAAACGAAAGTACCGTCGCCCCGAGAGATGTCGACATGGTTCCCGTACGGGCCGGCGGAGAACACCAGTGCGCCACGCGGGATCGGCGTTTCGTGATGGTCGAGCCCACGGGCGGCCAGCGACTGATAGAAGGACAGTGCCGCGTCGTGACCGATGCCGGTTTCGGTGGTGAGGCCGAATGCGGCGTCCACGAAATCTTCGCAGCCATAGGGGCCGAACACATCGGTGCCCACCATGCTCTCGGCGATCAGCACGTGATCGTTGGCCGGGTTTTGGGTGCCGAGGCTTCTGGGCACGGGCCCGGGTTCGGCAGTAGGCGGAAACCCAGTTTTACTGCTGCTCGCCCCGGACCCGCCGGGGTGGCCCTGCGCCGAAACCGGTGGCTTCCCATTGAGTTGGACCGAGAAGCTGGTCTCTTCGGAGGCGCAGTGCACGCCGGGCCGGGGTACCGACGTTGGCGTGCACGTAGCGACCGCAACCCCGGCCGAACTCACTGCGCCCGTTACCAACGCGGAAACCAGGGCGCCCAGAATCATCCCGCGCGTCGCGAGCTTCAGGCTGCCGGCTGTCACCAGACTCTCCCTGCTTGACGTTTGACTACTCATTGAGGTGTAGACCGTACGCGTCTGGGTTTGGGGCCGGGTCGACTCCAGCTGATCGGTTTGCTTAGCTCGGCTCGTACATGGCGGGTCATCTCGTCGGCGAGCACCTCGTTGGCTCCGCATTTGCGGGTCTAGCCATTGTGGCCAGATTCGGGCCTTCTCATGATCAGCCGGCAATGGCAGGGTGTCCAGTGCCCAGAGAGTTCTTCCTGGAGCGGTTCACCGCCAAAGTGCTCGCCTCGGCAGGGGATCTCGCGTCGTTGTCGCCGGAGGCGGCCGCCAAGCGGCTGGCTGAGCAGGCCGATGCCGCGGTGGCAGCCGGAGCGGTCCTTGCCTCGGCTGGTGAGCGCAAGGGTGCCTGGTTCCCGCCCGGTGTGCTGACTGGTGGTCACCAGTGGCTCACCGACCTACCGGGAGGAACTCTTCGGCCCGGTGGCGATGGTGTTCAAGGTCAACTCCGGGGACGAAGCGGTGCAGCTGGCCAACGACATCCCCTTCGGTCTCGGCTCCTATCCCATCAGCGCTGAAGGTTCGCGGCTGCCGGGCTAAGCTCCTCTCATTCGCTGGCTCGGGATGGGGCGGTACCGGCATTGGGGGAGGCGAGCGAGTCGGATGAACGCTCCCTCGGATGCGCCCGGTGGCAGCCGGGAGGTGATCGCCCTACTCAATTCCTGCGCCACCCGCCTGCGCTCGGGGGCTGATGCGGCGGTACCTGAGGAGTTAAGGCGAATTGCCGACGACTTGGCGGCGGCGGCTCGGACGCTGGCGGCCAGTGAAGCGGCAAGCCAAACCCTGTTGCGCGCCAGCATCGACAGCATGCTCGATCCCCAAGCGCTCCTGGAGGCCGTCCGAGACGCCGATGGGCGGATAGTCGACTTCCGCTACCGCAGCGTGAACGCAGCCGCCTGCAGCTTCCTCGGCATCGACGAGACCGAACTGGTCGGCCGCACTCAACGGGAGGCCTCCCCGCATCTGGAGGGCTCCGAACTTCACCAGCGCTACATCCGGTGTGTGGAGAACGGGGAACCCGTCGTCCTCGACAACTTCCGCTACTTCAGCACCATCCTCGGCGATGAACGCAACTACGAAACCCGGGCCACCCGTGCCGGGCCGGACCTGCTCGTCGTCACGTGGCGCGACGAGGACTCCAGCCAACTGATCCGCGAGGCCCGCAGGCGGCAGGATTTGGCTGACCAGCTTCTCCGCCGATCGATGGAGCACGCCGCCATCGGCATGTGCCTACTCGCGCCGGATGGCCGCGTCCTGGCGGTCAACGATGCGCTGTGTGAGTTATTCGGCTACGACGCCGCCACGATGAAATTCAAGACCTGGCAGGAACTGACCGCACCGGAGTTCCTCGAGGCCGACCAGAAGTACATCAACGAACTCTTGGAAGGCCAGCGGGACTCCTACCGCTTCCTCAAGCAGTACATCCACGCCGACGGTCACCGGATTTGGGGCGATCTATCGGTCAGTTGCGTGCGTGACGGCAACGGGCGGGTCGACAACGTCATCGCCCAGATCATCGACGTCACCCCCACCATCGAGGCGACCGAACGCTACCGGCTGCTCGCCGAGAACGTGGCCGACGTGGTTCTGCGGGTCGATACGGAGGGCACGATCGTCTGGATCTCCCCTTCCGTCGAGAAAGCACTCGGCGCGCCGCCCGAGTATTGGATAGGTCGCAAGGCGCGAGAGGCGGTTCCCCCGGAGGATGCGCCGGCCGCCGCTGCCAGACTCGCCAGGGCACTCTCCGGCGAGGTAATCAAGGAACCCTTGCGGGTTGTCGGTGTCGACGGCAGCACTCATTGGGCGCACCTGCACGGCAGAGCATTCGCGGATTCCGAAGGCCGCCAAGACGGGGTTACCGCAGTGCTTCGCCTGATCGATGATGAGGTGGCCGCACAGCAGGAGGCCGAGGAAGCGCGTAGCCAACAGGCCCTGGCGGACGCGCGCTATCGGCGGTTGATGGACACCGCCGCCATCGGCATGTGCCTGCTGGCCGAGGACGGCACCTTCCTGGAAGTGAACCCCGCCCTGTGCGAGATTCTGGGATACGACGCCGGCACCTTGACCCAGAAGAGGTGGCAAGAATTGACGCCACCGGAGTTTCTCGACGTCGGCGACGATGATCGCAGGGCCGTATTCGCCGGACACCGTGATGCCTACCGGTTCGTCAAGCAGTACTTCCACGCCGACGGTCACCGGATTTGGGCCGACGTGGCGGTGAACTGCATTCGCGATGCGAACGGAAAGGTCGAGCATCTGGCTTCCCAGATCACCGACATCACCGCAGAAGTGCTTAACCAGGAAAGGCTGGAGCAAAGCGAAAAGCGGATTCGCCTTCTGGCGCAGATTCTTCAACAGAAGAGCGACCGCCTAGCGGCTGAATTGGGAAGCGCCGCAGACTATATGGCGTCGATCATGCCCAAGGGCTTGTCCGGTGAGGTCAGCGTCCGGTCGTGCTACCTGCCCTCGCGGGAACTCAGCGGGGACTGCTTCGACTACACCTGGATCGACGACGACCACCTTCTGGTCTACTTGATCGACGTCTCCGGACACGGCATCGAGCCTGCGCTGCTCTCGGTGTCGGTGCACAACATGCTTCGTTCAGGATCTCTGGGAATCGAGACCGTGTCGGCGCCCGCGAAAGCACTGGCCGAACTAAATCGCCTGTTCCAAATGAGTGAGCAGGGCGATCATTACTTCACCATCTGGTACGGGGTCTACCAGGCATCTACCCGGACCCTCCGCTACGCCAGTGCCGGAGCCCCGCCCGCACTGGCATTCGAGCCGGGTGCCGGTTCCGCCGTTTCGGTGGCCGAGTTATCCACGCCTGCAACACCTGTCGGAATGTTCGCGGATACCGTGTTCACTTCCGGAAGCTACGCCGTCCCGCCCGGATGCCGGATCCTCATCTACAGCGACGGCGCGCATGAGTTCACCCTGGCCGATGATCAACGGATGTCCTGGTCCGCCTTCAAGGCGGTCGCCACCCAACTGGCGGCATCGTCGAACCGGTCCCTCGTTGCGCTCGTCGATCAACTCAAGGCTCTGACGCCGACGGGCACTTTCGAGGACGACTGCTCGCTGATCGAGCTGACGTTCGACTGACACACAGGGGTCAATCTGCAACCGCGTCAGGATGTGAGCGCCACCGCTTCCAGAAGGCGTTCGATGGTGCGTAGTTGGTGGCTGTGGTCGCCGTCGATCTTGGCGAGCAGGGTGTTGATTCCGGTGTCTCGGTAGGCAGCGATGCGCTCGGCGACTTCGGTTGTGCTACCGAGAAGATTGGTGAGCCGGCCCAAATCCAACGGGACCGCGGCGCGGGCCTCGTCGCGGTGTCCGGATTGCCAGAGGCGGGCTACTTCGGTCACGTGTTCGCCATACCCCAGGCGAGTGAAGGCGTCGTTGTAGAAATTTGTTCCACCGGTTCCCATAGCGCCGATGGTGAAGGCGTATCCGTCGGCGTGACGACGGGCTGCCGCGGCGCTGTCCGGGGCGCTGTCGTGAAACTCGACGGCGACCGGCGCGACGAGGTCGAGGTCGGCCAGCGTGCGCCCCGCCGATGCGGCTCCGTCGCGCAGGGGTCCGAGAAACACCTCGGCGGATTCGGGGATGAAGGCATTGCCCAGCCAGCCGTCGGCGACTTCGCCGGTGAGCCGCAAGTTCTGCGGACCCATCGCAGCGATGTAGACCGGCACCGGCCGGGGCCGCACGAGGGGTTGCAGGGCGTTGCCCCGGCTGTTCGGCAGCGGGAGCGGATAAATCTCGCCGGGGTGCTCGAGCCGATCGCCCCGGGAGACGATGCGGATGATCTCCACGGTCTCCCGGGTGGTCTGGACCGGGCGGTGGAACCGGATGCCGTGCCACCCTTCCATGACTCGGGGTCCGGAGGTTCCGATACCGAGCAGGAATCGTCCGTCGGACAGTTCCTGCAGGCTCAGTGCCGAGGTGGCCAGCAGGGCGGGGCTGCGCGAACCGAGTTGCACGACGAAGGTGCCCAGCCGGACTGTCTCGGTGCACGCTGCCAGGTAGGCCAATCCGGTGAGGGCGTCATAGCCCCACACCTCGGGGACCCACAGTGAGTCGACACCGAGTTGCTCAGCGCGCCGGGCGAATTCAGCGGATCCGGGCAGCCGCGGTTCGATAGCCAGGCCGATCCTCACTGTGAGCCTCCGGTCTGCTCGGCGATGTAGGCGAGATTGGCGCGCATGTTGGTCAGCCACTCGTCGAGGCGGCGCGCCACAATGCGGGCTTCTTTGTCGGGTTGGGCGCCGACGGCCACATGATCGGCGCCATCGAGCCATTCCACGGCATCCAGTTCCGTGGAGACCCGCGCCGGCAGGGTGATGTCGGTGACGTAGCGCCACGCTGTCTCGGTGCCACACGAAAGGCGTTGGTTTGCTTCGACGGTCGGTTGATCGCGGTAGCGCATCGGTCCGGTTCCTCCAAGGCTGTAGTGATGGGAGCGAGGCCCGGCGAGCGCATGATCACCAGGGGATTCCTTCGGAGCTCCGTCAGGCAGGCACCGGTTCGATCCGGGCTGGGACGTGCTTGTGCCAGGGAGTACCGGCATAGGAGTCCCGCCAGTCGGTCGATGTCAGCGCGTTGGGCGCGACGCCGGTGACGTGACGCTCGCCGTCGGTGTCGACGAAGTCGAGGCCGTAGCCGTTAGGTAGAGATGCATGCCCGGCGCGCATCATCGGATTCACCTCGACGAGTGCCTCCGCGCTACCGGCGGCGGTGGTGATTAGGGCGCGACCCCCGTCGGCCAGGCCGAGCGACTCGGCGTCGGCCACGCTGACCCGAAGCGCACCGGCGGTATCCCTTTTGCGCCAGGAAGGATCTCGGAAGATGTCATTGGCGGTGAAGGCTCGGCGCTCTCCGGCCGAGAGCACGATCGGGAACTCGGCTGTGGTCAAACCCGGCTGGGAGTCCCGCAGGGCGCGAATGTCGTCGAGCAGTTCCGGAATCGAGAGAGCGATCTTACGATCGGGGTGTCCCACCAACGTCCAATCGTCGCCGTATTCGTGCGCGGTGAAGGTGATCCCCGAGGGATTCTCCACAATCGCGTCGAAGAGTGCGTTGCCGTCGGCATAACCGGCCCGCCGCACCGCGTCGGGATAAGTCACCGCTGTTTTCTGCGCCAGACCCCACAGTGCAGCGGCGCCCGACAAGCCCTCGGGCAGGGTCGGGCCGAGCGTCTCGTAGAGCACATACGGCAGCGCTCTCACCAGCGCGGGGTTGCTGGAAAGCTCCGCGAAGAAGGCCCGTGTGTACGAGTCACGGCCCTCGCGCGCCGCCTCCCGCAGGGGACGCAGGTCGTCGTCGCTGACGAAGCCGCTCTCGCGGACCAACCGGGCCCAGATTTCGTACTCGGGCAGGGTTCCGGGCAGCGGATCGAACAGCGGGTGGCGAAGCTGGAAGTCGTTGTGCGGGAACTCCAGATTGAAGAAGGTGCATTCCGGCTTCTCGAACTGGCTGGCCGCCGGCAGGACGTAGTGGGCCAGCCGGGCGGTCTCGGTCATCGCCACATCGATGACCACCAGAAGTTCCAGCGATTCGAACGCTTCACGGCAGGCGGCCGAGTCGGCGATCGAGTGGGCCGGGTTGCTGCTCTCGACGATCATCGCCCGGAACCGGTCGGGGTGATCGGTAAGGATCTCCTGTGGCACCGAGTTGCAGGGGATCAGTCCGGAGATCACCGGTGCGCCGGTCACCGGGGTTCGCCCGACTCCGCGGTCCTGGAACAGGGGCGCGAAGGATGAATGCAGATGCTGACCGCCGCGCTTGCCGAAGTTGCCGGTGAGCAGCCAGAGCATTTTGTTGATGTAGGAGACCAACGTGCTGTTGGGTGCCTGCTGGACGCCGAGATCCTCGAAGACGGCGACACTGTCGGCTGTTGCGATCCGCCGTGCGGCGGCACGCAGCAAGTCCTCGTCGACGCCGCTGCGTTGGGCGTATTCACTGACCGGGACAGCCTGGAAAACCTCGCGCACCTCGTCGACACCGTGGACGTGCTCGGCGAGAAAGTCTTCGTCGCAGAGGTTTTCCTGGACCAGCACGGCCACCATCGCCGCCAGGCACCAGGCGTCGGCGCCTGGTTTGACCTGGAGGTGGAAGTCGGCCATCTGTGCGGTATCGGTGGCCACCGGGTCGATGACGATCATCGAACGGGCCGGGTCCTTGGCGATCTCGTTGAGCACGGTGCGCGTGCGCGGGAAACTCTGGGACATCCAGGGGTTCTTGCCGACGAATACTGAGACCTCGGCGTGCTCGAACTCGCCTCGGGTGTGGCCGCCGTAGAGTTGGGAGTCGACCCAGAACTCGCCGGTCTTCTCCTGCGCGAGCGCGCTGGAGCGGTAGCGCGATCCGATCGGTTTGAGGAAGGCGCCGCTGTAGGCGCCACCGAGGTGATTGCCCTGTCCGCCGCCGCCGTAGTAGAAGATCTTGTCGCCGCCGTAGGTTGCGGCGATTTCTTTGAAGCCGGCCGCGACCTCGGAAATCGCTGTTTCCCAGTCGATCTCCTCGTAGCTGCCGTCCGCTCTGCGGCGCATCGGGGAGGTCAGCCGATTGGGGTTGCTCTGGTAGTGGTCCAGGCGCAGGGCCTTATTGCAGGTATAGCCCTTCGAACCTGGATGATCCTTGTCGCCGCGGATCTTGACCAGACTGCGGCCTTCGGTCTGCACGGTGATGCCGCAGTTGCACTCGCAGAGGATGCAGGCGGTCGGCTTCCATTCTTCGCTCATCGGTCAGGCTCCTTCGGTCTCGGTCTTTATCAGTGTTCGCAACCTGCGGTGCACGGAGTCCAGTGGCGCCACATCACGGGTGGCGCGGGCGAGCACCAGTGCGCCTTCGAGGGCCGCGATGACAAGCGTGGCGAGGTCGGTTGCCTTCTTGCGCGAGACACCGTCGGCAACCAGGCGCGCGACGATCAGGTTGTTCCAGCGGGCGAACGCCGCCGCGGCGTGCTGCACCGGTTCGGTGTTGGTGTTGTCCGGATCGCCGGCCTCGACGGCGACCGCCATCACCGGGCACCCGGCACGGTAGTCGCTGTCGATCAGGCCCTGGCGGTAGAACCGGAGTGCCACCTCGAGCAGCGTCAGCGTGCTGTCCGCAGTGCCCATGAGGTCGGCGACGTAATCGGCGGCGTAGTCGACGGCCTCGCAGAGCAGTTGACTGCGGCCGCCGGGGAAGTAGTGGTACGCGGATCCGCGCGGGGCTCCGCTGTGCTCCAAGACGTCGGCGATCGCGGTGGGGCGTGCCCCACGTTCGCGGATCAGCAGGGCGGTCGAGACAACCATGCGTTCCCTGGGACCGGCCATTATGTATTTATACATACATGACGCGAGTCGGTAAATACCCTGTGAGCGCTAGCCTTTTGAGATATGGAGTCAGTGTGGATGCGGCAGCGCGCAGTCGATGGGGACTCGGCGTGATGGGGACGGGCCGTTTCACCGACCGGGTCGCGATCGTCACCGGTGCCGGGGCGCCCGGTGGAATCGGCATGGCCGTGGCCCGCTTGCTGGTCGATGAGGGCGCGCGGGTGGTTCTGGGCGCTACCAGCGACCGGGTTGACGAGCGGGTCGTGGAGCTGGGCGGCGATGCGGTCGGGGTGGTTGCCGACCTGACCGAGGATGGCGGCGCGGAGGCTCTGGTCGCAGCGGCACTCGACCGTTGGGGGCGGCTGGACATTCTGGTGAATAACGCTGGTATGACGTCGGTTTCGCAGGGCTGGGACTCTGACGCGGAAGTGGCGAGTCTGTCGCACGCGGAATGGGATGCCGCCATCGCGCGGAACCTGACCACTGCCTTTCTGATGTGTCGTGCCGCGGTTCCGGTGATGACGTCGGCGGGATATGGCCGGATCGTTTCGGTGGGTTCGACGACGGGCACGGTCAACGCCATGCCCGGCCAGGCGACCTACACCGCGGCCAAAGCCGGACTCATCGGATTGTCCCGAGCTCTGGCACTGGAGGTGGTGGGCCGCGGCGTGACCGTCAACGTCGTGGCGCCCGGCTACATCGCGACCGGTTCGCAGTTGCCTTTCGAAGCCGCCGCTGCGGCGGCGGGGCCGATCGGCCGCAGTGGCACTCCCGCGGAAGTCGCCGCATGCGTCGGCTTCCTGGCCCACGAATCGGCCTCGTTCGTCACCGGGGCCGTGCTGGTGGCCGACGGAGGTCACGGCCTGCCCGAGACCTGGCCCGTCTGACCCGACTCGATCAGTACGTGATCCGTCGGGCGCGCTCCTCGCCGAGCAGCAGCGCTGCGATATCCCCGCGCGTCCTGAAGCTCTGCACCAACAGGTAGGCCGACATGAACAGCATTCCGCCGAACACCGCGACGACGCCGAGCGCAAGTCCCTTCCCGCTGAAGTGGTGACGCCACGCCACCCAGATGCCGGCCAGCAGCAGGAACGTCATGAAATCGAGGTTGAACTGGCCGGGCCAGGCCATCTTCGCCATATCGCCGAAGAAGACCGGCAGCAGATTGGCTCCTTGGTTGGCGATCGTCACTGAGGTGTAGCCGAGGATGGCAATCAGACAGGTCGCAAGGAAAACGCGGAACATCGTCATCGGGTAAGCCTGCCACCGAAAACCGTCGGGCGCGCGCTCACCAAAGCATTGAGGCGCCGTGGTGGCTTTATCGTCCGCCGAAGTAGTCGAGTGCCGCTGCGGCGATGATGTCGCCACGTTCCTGAGTGAAATGACCGGCATCGTCGATCACCAGTGGTGGGAGACAGCCTTTGATTCGGGTTGCCAGGGCGTGCATGTGCTCCGGGGTGAACACCGGATCCATTGCGCCGCATGCCATGAACGTGGGCCCCTGCCAGTCGTCTCTCCAGAACCTTGCGGCTCGTCGACTCGTTTCGACTCCGGGCATCCCCGGTTCGGTCATGACCAATCTGGGGAACATCCGGACGCCGGCTTTGAAACGCACGTCCTCGAACGGCGCGTCGTAGGCGGCAGCCTCGGCAGCGGTGAGACCGGGTTGGGAGCGGGCCATCAACCGCCCTACGGCCATGTCCGGAGTTGATCCTGCGTAGGCGCGCCAGGCTTCAAAGCCCGGGCCGGCCGATTCGCCGACCGCGATCGTCGTATTCATCACGATCAGCCGCGTGATGCGATCTCGCATGTCGGGATCGGCGGGCAGTGTCAATCCCAACAGTCCGCCCCAATCCTGGACGACGAGGGTGACGTTGCGCAGATCCAGTCGGCGGATCAGGCCGAGGATCGTGTCGCGATGCCGATCGAAGGTGTAGAAAGCGTCATCGACGGGCTTGTCCGAACGCCCGAAACCGAGCAAGTCGGGCACCACCACTCGGGCGCCGGTCGCCAGGATGGGCGGAATCATTTTGCGGTAGAGAAATCCCCACGTGGGCTGTCCGTGCAGACACAAGAACGTGTGCTCGGCATCCGCTGGTCCCTCGTCGAGATAGGCGACGCGTAAGCCGGTGAAGCCGTCGAGGTCTTCGAGATAGTGCGGCGCGTAGGGGAAGTCGGGAAGGCCTTGGAATCGTTCCTCGGCGGTACGGAGTGCTTCAATCATCGTTTGCGGGTGAGTAGCCCAGCGCTACGGTCAGCTCAAGAACTGTCTGTGGGTTGTTGAGCGTCTCTCCGTACATCTGCCGGATTTGGTTCATCCGGTAGCGAACAGTCTGCGGGTGGATGAATAAGTCGGCGGCGACGGCCTCGCGGCGTCCTTGGTTGAGCAGCCAGCTGCGCAAGGTCTCAGCCAGGCGGTCAACGGTTTTACCTCCCAGCGGCGCAAGCGGTTCCAGTGCGCGCTGACGCAGATCGGCGGCGGCGTCGGCGTCGGCTCCCAGGACGAGCTCGACAAGATGTTCGTCGGTGTCGATGACGTGGTTTCCATTGCCCGCAAAAGTGCGGGCATGGACAGCCCGCAGGTAGGAGCTGCGCGCCTGCGGCCACGGGCGTGCGGGGCCCACGATCGCTCGCCGCCCGGACAGCAGCGCCGACCGCCGCTTTCGATCGGCGTCGGGAACCAGGACTGCTGCCCACGACTCCGCGGCGTCCAGATCCGGTAGATCATCGGCGAGGTAGAGGGCTGCGGGACTCAATTGCGTTGCCAGACGGGATATCTGGGCCGCCGGGACCAAGACTGCGGTCAGCGTGTCCACCGGTTTCCAGGCCGCGGTCTCGGCACTGGCGTGCAGGGTTTGAGGATCCTCGCCGGTGAGTAATTGGCGGGTAAGCAGGTCGAGGTAGCGTTGCCGCGCCCGCCCGGCTGTGGCCAGTTCATCGGAGTGTCCGGACACGCTGGCCGCTGAGAGTTCGTCGATGTAGGCGAAGATCAGCTCCGCGAACCGCGCCACGACCTCCGCGGTCAGGCCGGCGGCGACGGCCGTCGCCGAGAGTTCCCGCCACGCCACCCTCGCACCCACGCGGAATGCTGCCAGTAGAGCGTCGATGGACCGGCCGTCTCGGGCCTCGCCGCGCCCCAGCTCGTACGCGCCGTTGAGCGCTGCCACCACTGCGGGATCCGACGCCGAATCACCGCCACGGGTGGCGAGGCGCAGAAACGCCCCCAACGAAGCCCGCACCGCATTCTCGATGTTCTGGCCCATCCGACCGCTGAACGGATCGGCATACGCGGGGACCTCAGCGGTGATCGCCGTGACGGTCCGCTCGGCCATCCCCGGCAACACCGCCTCGAGCGCCGCGGAGACATCCGCGTCCAGCGCCAGCCCGGTGAACCGGGAAGCCGGATCCGCCATTTTGTTCCTCGGAGATAAATTATTAGCCGAAAGCCACCTGACTCGGTCAAGACTTTATCCCTTAGTTCGCGCGAATGTGGTGACATGACCACCACGGCACCCCACCGCACCGCTCCACAGGGCCTGCGCACACGGCTGGCAACCCTTGCCGAACGGCTCACCACCCCGCTGCTGCCCACGGACTACCTGGACGTCATCGACCCGCTGCTGTCTGGAGCGCAGTTGCGGGGCCGCATCGTAGCGATCCACCCGGAGACCCGGGACTCGGTCACGTTGGTGATCCGTCCGGGTCGCGGCTGGGCCGGGCACGTGCCCGGCCAGTACCTACGCCTGGGCGTCGACATCGACGGCGTCCGCCAGTGGCGCGCGTATTCGTTGACCTCATGCACGCAGACGGCGGGCCGAGTCTTGTCGGTCACCGTCAAGGCCATCCCCGGCGGCGTGGTGAGCAACTATCTCGTCCGGCGTGCCACCGCCGGCACCATCGTCCACCTCGACCAGGCTGCCGGCGACTTCATTCTCGGCGACCCCGCCCCGGCGCGGATTCTGTACGTCACGGCCGGCAGTGGAATCACCCCCGTCATGGCCATGTTGCGCAACATGGCGCCAACCGACCCCGCCGATATCGTCGTCGTGCACAGTGCGCCCACCGCCTCGGAGGTGATCTTCGGGGGCGAGTTGCGGATGCTCGCCGCCGACGGACGGATCCGCCTGGTGGAGATCCACACCGACACCGACGGCATGCTCGACGCGTCCAGATTGAGCGAACTCGTGGACGACGTCGCCGAGCGGCACACTTGGGCGTGCGGGCCCGCAGGACTTCTCGATGGCCTCGAAAGTCATTGGGCCGCTGCCGGAATCGCCGACCAGCTGCACACGGAACGATTCCGGCCGGCCAGTGTCGCGACCGGTGAGGGCGGCACCTTGACCTTCGCCGCCACCGGCACCACCGTCGAGAGCGGTGATGGGCAGAGCCTGCTCGACGCGGGCGAGAGCGCTGGTGTCCTGATGCCTTCGGGCTGCCGGATGGGCATCTGCTTCGGCTGCGTGGTCCCCCTGCGCCGTGGTGCGGTTCGCGACCTGCGGACCGGTGAGCTCACGACGGCAAACGACGGCGACGGCGTCGTCATCCAAACCTGTGTCTCGGTCGCCGCCGGCGACTGCGATATCGACCTCTGAGATTCGAAGGGACTTCACCGTGACCGCTCTACAACGCACCACCCCGAACCCGATCGACCACCTGTCGGCCGAGGACATCGAGAACCTCGGCGCCGAACTCGATGCGATCCGCGAACAGATCGTCGCCAGCCGCGGTGAGCGCGACGCCGCCTACATCCGTAGCGTGGTGACCGCCCAGCGGCGCCTCGAACTCGGCAGCCGCGCGGTACTGCTGTTCTCCCTGTTCCCGCCGGCCTGGCTGCTCGGCACTGCCGGCCTGTCGGTGTCCAAGATCATCGAGAACATGGAAATCGGCCACAACGTCATGCACGGCCAATGGGATTGGATGCGCGACCCCGCCATCCACTCCACCACGTGGGAATGGGACAACGCCTCCCCGTCGGCTCTGTGGAAGCACTCCCACAACGAACTGCACCACACCTACACCAACGTCCTGGGCAAGGACCACGACCTCGGCTACGGAATCATGCGCGTCGACGAAGACCAGCCCTGGAAGCCGTTTCTGCTCGTTCAGCCGCTCACCAACCTCGTCAACGCCTGCCTCTTCCAATACGGGATCGCGTTCTACGACCTGGAGATCGGCAGGTACCTCAAGGGTCGTATCCCCAAGGACGAATTCCGCTCGCGGGCAAAACGAGTCGTGGCGAAGATCCGCCGGCACGCCACTCGTGACTATGTCCTGCACCCGCTGTTATCGGGCCCGTCAGCGCTGACGACGCTCACCGCGAATGTCACCGCGAATCTTGTCCGCAACCTCTGGACCCACTCCGTCATCATGTGCGGCCACTTCCCCGAAGGCGTTGCGACCTACGAGAAGACCTCGATCGAGGGCGAGAGCCGCGCCGAGTGGTACCTGCGCCAGATGCTCGGATCAGCCAACATCTCCGGAAGTCCTGCACTGCATTTCATGACCGGCAATCTCTCCTTCCAGATCGAACACCATCTCTTCCCGGACCTGCCCAGCAACCGCTACCAGGAGATCGCCCCGAAGGTGCAGGAGATCTTCGTTCGCTACGGCCTCACCTACACCAGCGGTTCGCTGCCCAAGCAGGTCGCCTCGGCGTGGAAGAAGATCATCCGTCTCTCGCTGCCCAACGGATTCATCGAGAGCCTTCTAGAGCCATTGTCATCAGCGGGCGCCGCTGTCACCGACGTGAAAGCCCGACCGGACGCGGCCTAACCGCGAGAGGCAGCTACGGGTCGTTGACGCCGCCCGGGGGTGCGCTCGATGTTGGTTGTGGAAACGAAACCAAGGGACCCGGCACGCTCCTTGAATTTCTCGCTAGATCAGACCCGGGTCAGTTCGAACAGCGGGATGATGCGGCTGGTCTTCTCCTGGTACTCGCCGAAACCGGGCGCTGTGGCGACGATCCGGGCGAACAGGGCGTCGCGGTCGCCGGCGGGCAGTTCGCGGGCGGCGACCTCGTGGGCTTCTGTGCCGATCTCGATGCGGGCCCGCGGGGTTCCCCGCAGGTTATGCACCCAGGCCGGGTTGGTGTCCGCGCCAGCCTTGGAGCCCACGATGATGATCCGGCCGTCGATGTCGAAGTAGGCCAGCGGATTCAGGCGCGGCTGACCTGATTTGGCCCCGGTGGTGTGCAGCAGGAGCAGTGGCCGTCCGGCAAACGGGCCGCCGACCACCCCGCCGTTGGCTCGGAACTCCTCGGCTATGCCGGCGTTGAAGGCGTCCATAGCGCCCTTATCGTTGAAATCGGTCATGTTGGACTCAACCGTGGGTCGCTCTGTTTATTCCGGAACGTGGGCGAGGCGCTCGATGAGTCCGGCGACGCCTAAACAACGGCCCCGCTACTTCTTGACGGTGGATACCTTTAAGAGGATGTACAGCGGGCAGACGCCGACGAAACTCGTCATCACCAGAACAGCCGCAATCGCACCGAGAACGACAGCTACGGGCCCAGATATGACGTGGGTGACGTAGAGGACCAGAACGGCTACAGCGGCCGCGATTCGGACAGCCCGGTCGATGGTGCCCATGTTTTTCGTCATCATTTCCTCAATTCTCTGGACCTGCTGTGATGATCCCGTGATACCCAAGGGGGTATCGGCGTAATATACCCCATAGGGTATACGGGGCAATGGGTGGTCATACTGCCCGCCTCAGGCTGCTACGTCGAGCCGTTGTTCACCACCGTCATCGCCGATCAGATCGCATTCCTGCGTTCGGTCGCGCCGATCACCCCCATAGCCGGACCGAGTTATCCTGCGCTGGAATACATTCGCGATTAGCGAAGAGGCGAGATGACCGGGTCTCCAGCGGTTCAGTCCGGCTTCCGGGCCCTCAGTTGCACCACCGCACCGTCACCGTGGTGCAGGGTGCCCTCCTGGATCTCCCGCACCGTCTCGGCCGCGAAATCGAACTCCAGGCCGGACAACTCCTCGCGTAGGCCGTCGAGGGTCATCATGAGTTCGGCAACGGGCGGACCCCCGGTTCCGTACTGCAATTGCTCGGGGCGGTAGGCCTCGAGCACAAAGACCCCGCCGGGCTTGAGGCCGCCCACCACTTGGCGGTGGACCTGGCGGCGGGCGGTTGCCGGCATGTGGGCGAAGATCGAGACGATCCCGTCCCAGGACTCCGATGCAATCTCGAAATCGGCGAGGTCCGCAGCGATCGTCTCGATGCTCACGCCTCGTTGCTCGGCCAGTTGGCGTGCCTTGGCCAGGCCCGCCGGAGACAGGTCAACCGCGGTCACGTCATAACCCTGCTCAGCCAGGAACACCGCATTGCGGCCCTCGCCCTCGGCCAGGCAGAGAATTCGTCCCCGAGGTAGGTACTCGACCTGGCTCTTCAGGAAGTCGTTGGGGACTGTTCCGTAGACGAACTGCTCGGTTCGGTACCGCTCGTCCCACATCGGTTGTCCCATGTGTTGCCTCCGCTATCGCCGTCGGCGTCCGACCTCTGATCGGAATCGCCTGTCCTTGTGCAGTTATGGGTAACCATCTCCGCCGAGCCGAAACCCGCCTTGAATATCACCCTAGGGGGTATGAAGGTCGATCTTCTCCCGCCGGACCGATTTCACTCCCGCCTACCCCAGTGGGGCTAGCGTCGTGAGATATGGAGTCAGTGCGGAGGCGACCGCACGCAGTCGACGGGGACCCGGCTTGATGGGAACGGGCCGATTCGCCGACCGGGTCGCGATCGTCACCGGGGCAGCGCTGGTGGCCGACGGAGGTCACGGCCTGGCCGAGACCTGGCCCGGCTGGACCTGAGCTGTTGTCGCCGGCCATGCATTAACCAGCCATCGAGGTTCCCCCCGGGCACCGTAGGGTCATGACGATGACACCGCTGATCTCCTTGGGGGACCGCACCATTCCGGTGACGGTGCAAACCCGCACCCACGTAAACCCCGCCGACAGCTTCAACGCCATCGTGCCCGTTGATCTCGCAACGGTATTCACCGGCTGGGGACCGTTTCCCGGTGTCAGGGAGGTTCGCAACCAAACGGGAGACTGGCGGTCGGCGGGCCAGAGCCGCAACCCTCTGCTGACCGATGGCTCAACGCTGTCGGAGAAGCTCACCGAGTACACCGAGCCACATTCCTTCGCCTATGAGATCACCGACTTCACCGGTTCGCTTCGGCTGCTGATCAAGGGCATCCGTGGCGAGTGGACTTTCACGCCTGACGGCAGCGGAACCCTCATTCGGTGGTGCTACGAATTCAACCCACTTCCCGGGCGCCACGGGTTCATGCGGCGCGTCATCGCTCCGCTTTGGCGCCGCTACATGCAACAAAGTATCGAGGCGTGCGCACGAGTCGCCGAGGGGACCGCCTCGTCGTAAAGCCTTCGCCACCCGGATCCATCAACGGCCACGAAGCTCGGCGGATGTGCTTGAGTTGTGGTGTTCACGCCAAACAGGGTCAGTTAGAGAGCCGCCCCGATGAATGACTCCGGTCACTACGCCCTGATCATTCTGGTTGCCAGTGCTGTCGGCCTGGTTGCTCTGATGGCGAATCGACTCACCGAACGGATCAAGATCCCGGTGCCTTTGTTCGTGCTGGCCGGATCCGCGTTGGCGTCGAGTGCGTTGCCCGCGCTGCCGACACCGCCCGAGCGAACAGTGGAGCGCATCATCACGATTGCCCTCGTGCTTGTGCTCTTCGACGGCGGCATGCACATTGGATGGTCCCGATTCCGGGAAGCCGCGGGCCCGATCTTGACCGTTGGCGTGTTGGGCACCTTCCTTACCGCGGCGGGAGCCACACTCGTGCTGCACGTCGGCTTTGGGCTCAGCTGGTATTTGGCTGCGCTGGTAGCCACCGCTGTGGCGCCGACTGATCCTGCGGTGGTGTTCTCCGTCTTGGGCAAGCGCGAAGTGACCGGTCGCAGCGGCACCATTCTGGAAGGCGAGTCCGGGGCCAACGACCCGGTGGGCATCGCGTTGATGATCAGCCTGCTAGCGGCCGGCGGACTGAGTGCGGCCGGCTTCCTGACTGTCGGAGTCGAGTTCGTTCAGCAGATGCTCATCGGCGCTGCAGTCGGCGTCCTGGGTGGGCGGGCTTTGGCTCTGTTCATCCGCCGGGTGTCGTTACCCAGTGAAGGCCTTTACCCGCTGCGCACCCTGGCCGTGAGTCTGATGCTCTATGGTCTGGCGACACTGGCGCACGGCTCCGGATTTCTGGCGGTGTTCGTGTCGGGAATTGTGGTCGGAGATCTCCGTGCGCCGTACAAGCCCGAGATCGAACGCTTCCATGCCGCATTGGCCGGCCTCGCCGAGATCGTCGCATTCGCTGTGCTGGGACTGACGGTCGATCTTCAGATCATCATCCGCGCAGACGTATGGGTGCCTGGCCTAGTTCTGGGCATCGTCATGATGATCGTGGTCCGACCACTGGCCGTTGGTGCATGTCTCGCGCCAGTGAATCTGCGTCGCAACGAACAAATCTTCATCATGATCGCCGGACTCAAAGGTGCCGTCCCGATCCTCCTCGGGGAATTCCTGCGTGCGGCCCACGTGCCGCAGGCTGAACGCCTCTACGGCATTGTTGTTGTCGTCGTGGCCTTCTCTGTTTTGGTTCAGGGCAGTTCCGTGCCTGCGGTGGCGCGAAGGCTGAAAGTGCCGATGCGCGTGAGGGCACCGGAGCCTTGGGCGGTCAGCGTTCGATTACGCGACGAGCCGCGGGATGTCCACCGACTCAATGTCGCCGCCGGATCCACCGCTGATGGAGCGACCATCGAGGAACTGAGCGACCATGCCGACGAAATCTGGGTGAGCATCGTCGTCCGCGCTAGGCGGCTCGTACCAGTCAGTGCTGATACCCAACTCCGCGCCGGCGATGACGTCGTCATCTTGGCCAAACCTGAACTCGCCGATACGCTCAGCGCGCTTTTCCAGTGGCCCACTTCCTGAATCGTTCTTTCGGCGAACCAGACAGCTGTCGCCTGCGGCGCGCTGCAACTGAGAGCTACTGCTTGCCCATCGCGAGGTTGAGCCGGTCTTCCGGCGCGATCAGGTGGTCCTGGCTGTCGGATCCGACGTCGATCTGAACCCAGTCGATCGATCCCGTGAACCGGTTGCCGCTGGGGCCGTAGTCAGGAGATGCCGGCGACCCCGTGTCGCAGCCGACATCGCAGGCTTCGTCGGCGGAGAAACCCATAGGGATGGTCGCCTCGACCCGGCCGTTGCCCACAGGTTTGCCATCGCAGTAGAGGGTGACATCGCCACCCTTGGCCAACCCGTCGCCGTCGTAGGCGAACTCCATCCGCACCTGGTGCTTGCCGGCTGGTAGCGGCCCGTCGGCGGTGACGATGAAGTGCTGAATCCCGAAGAAGTTGTAGCAGTACTTCAACCGGTTGTCGTGGACGTAGAGCGACCAGCCGCCGACCTGTCCGCCCTGGGTGACGATCACTCCCGCGGCGCCGCCGTCGGGGACGACGATGTCGGCGGTCACCTGATGGGACTTGTTCTTGATGCTGATCATCGATCCCTCGCTGACCCGCATGCCCGGGAAGAGCAACTGGCTGTTGCCGCGGATCAGCGTCGGGCGGCCCGCGATGTCGGGGTTGATCCGCTCGAAGCCACGGTCATCGATCGGCACCACGTTGTACTTGACGGCCTCGATCAGCCAAAGACGCTGAAGTTCAGCCAGTTTCTCGGGCTGCTCCGCGGATAGGTTGCGGGATTGGGTCCAGTCGTCGGGACCGTAGAGTTCCCAGTTGTCGGCGTCGAACGGCGGCGGGGTATCGGCCTTCCAGGGGGTGCGGTGCTTGGTGCATGCCGTCCAGCCTTGGTGGTAGATGCCGCGGTTGCCCATGATCTCGAAGTACTGGACCAGATGCGACTCCGGGGCGTCACCGTCGCGCAGGATTGGCAGCATGCTGACTCCCTCGAGCGGCGCCTGCTGAATTCCGTTGACATACAACGGAGCCGGGATGCCAGCCACTTCGAGGATGGTGGGGGCGACGTCGATGACGTGGTGGAACTGGGTCCGGGTCGCGCCCTTGCCCGAGAACCCGTTCGGCCAGTGCACGATGGTCCCGTTGCGGGTGCCGCCCCAGTGCGAGGCGATCTGCTTGGTCCACTGATACGGAGTGCACAGGGCGTGGGCCCAGCCCACTGCGTAGTGGTTGTAGGCGTTGGGGGTGCCGAAGTCGTCGATCTTGGACAGCAGGAACTCTTCAGTCTCGATGCCGCCCATGCCGTTGAGGGTGCACATCTCGTTGAAGCAGCCGTTCGGGGTGCCCTCCGCAGAGGCGCCGTTGTCGCCGATGATGTAGTAGACCAGGGTGTCCTCGAGCACGCCCAGGTCGGCGATTGCCTCGACCACCCGCCCGACCGCATGGTCGGCCTGCTCGAGGAAGCCCGCGTAGATCTCCATCTGCCGTGCCAGCACCGGCTTGAGCTCCTCGGGCATGTCGTCCCAGGCTGGGATCTCATCGTGGCGCTGGGTGAGCTCTGCGTCGGCGGGAATCACGCCCAGCTTCTTCTGGTTCGCGAAGATGCTCTCCCGCAATGCATCCCAGCCGATGTTGAACTTGCCGCGGTACTTGTCCGACCACTCCTTGGGGACGTGGTGGGGTGCGTGGGTGGCGCCGGGCGCGAAGTACATGAAGAACGGCTTGTCCGGGGCAAGGGCCTTCTGCTGGCGCACCCAGGTGATCGCGTGATCGGCGAGGTCCGCGGTAAGGGTGTACCCATCCTCCGGGGTCCGTGGCGGTTCCACCGGGGTGGTGCCCTCGTACAGGCCGGGGTAGTACTGGTTGGCCTCGCCGCCGATGAATCCGTAGAAGTACTCGAACCCCGAACCGGTCGGCCACTGGTGGAACGGCCCCACCGGGGACACCTCCCAGAGGGGGACCTCGTGGCACTTGCCGAACTGGGCTGTGGAGTAACCGTTGAGTAGCAGCGTCTCAGGCAGCGGCGCCTTGTTCTTGGGCCGGATGCTGCTGTTGCCGGGCGCCGACGTCGCCATCTCGGTGATCGCGCCCATACCGACGGAGTGGTGGTTGCGTCCGGTGAGAAGTGCCTGACGGGTGGGGGAGCACAGTGCGGTGGTGTGGAACCGGTTGAGCTTCAACCCTTCTCCAGCAAGCCGTTCGGCGACCGGGGTGTGGCAGGGGCCGCCGAATGCCGACGATGCCCCGAACCCGACGTCGTCGAGCAGAACGATCAGCACATTCGGCGCGCCCTTGGGCGGACGCAGCATGGTGATCGGCGGATAGCTGGTGTTGGGATCTTTGGCGTCATACGTGGTGAGGCCGACGTGCTGGGGGTCCGGGATGGGCAACACGTCACGGCGCACCCGAGGTTCGTCGGAGGGGTTCTGATTCTGTGCCATTCGAACTCCCTGCGTTGGACTCATTCGGAATGAACGCCACCCTACGCGTGGCGTGGCAGGCGGTGTTTCGCGAACTCGGTCCGTTATCGGCCGCCTGGCTATTGGGTACCGAGCGCTCCGCGAAGTTGGCCTTCGGCGACGGCCTCGCCGTGCTCCTCACCGGAGGGGCGCACCATGACGTCGATGCGGTCGATGGTCCCGGTGAAGGGAAACTCGTTGGGGTACGGACCGACTGGGGAGCCGGTGTCCACGCCGACGTCGAGGGTTTCGCCGCTCATCGAGAACAGGAACGGCACCGTCTTCTCCACCCGGCCGCAAGCCACGTCGGCTCCGTCGACGGCCAGCGTGGCTGTCCCGCCCTTGCCGAGTCCGCCGCCGTCGTAGGCGAACGACAAGGTCAGAGTCGCTGCACCCTCGGGAAGCGGCTGTTGGCCGCTGATCGTGGTGATGTCGTGTCCGATGAAGTTGTAGGTGTAGCTGGGAATCCCGTCGCGCAGGTACAGCGTCCATCCGGCCATGGAGCCGCCCTGACAGATGATCACCCCGGAGGCACCGCCGGCCGGAATCTGCAGCCGCGCAGTCAGATCGAAGGAGGTGTTCTTGAAGTTGATGGTGGACATCTCCGGCACCCGAACGTGGTCGGCGAAGAATGTCGTCGACGTCCGTCCTTCCAGGAGGCTGGGCCTGCGATCCGGCAGGGCGCGGGTGGTGGTCTCGTCGTTGAGCGGATAGACGTTGTAGGTGCTGGCCTCTCGGTCGAACAGGGCCTGGAGTTCGGCGAGCTTCTCCGGGAACTGCTCGGCCAAGTCGCTGCCCTGGCTGAAGTCCTCGGCGATGTTGTAGAGCTCCCAGCGTTCGGAGTCGCCGAACGCGACGGCTTGGGAGCGCACCCACGGAAGCCTTCCGTGGAAGCAGGAAGCGATCCAGCCCTCGTGGTAAATCGCTCGGTTGCCGAACATCTCGAAATACTGCGTGGTTCTTGAACTCGGGGCCGCCGGTGCGTCGAAGGAATACCGCATGCTGACGCCCTCGATGGGCTTCTGCTGGATGCCATTGACGCTATCGGGTTGGGCGATGCCGGCCGCATCCAGGATGGTCGGCGCAAGGTCGATGATGTGGTGGAACTGGCTGCGCTGTTCGCCGTTGGCCTCGATGCCCGCCGGCCACGAGATCGCCATCCCGTTGCGGGTGCCGCCGAAGTGTGAGGCCACCTGCTTCATCCACTGGAACGGGGCGTCCAGGGCCCAGGCCCAGCCGACGTTGTAGTGGTTCTCGCACCGGACGGTGCCGAAGTCGTCCATGTGTTCCAGCAGCCACTCCGGATCTTCGGGCAGGCCGTTCTGATAGGCCGGGGCGCTCCAGCAGCCGTGGATGGTGCCCTCCGCCGAGGCGCCGTTGTCGCCGCAGACGTAGATGAACAGGGTGTTGTCCCACTGGCCGAGTTCGTCGATGGCGTCGATGACCCGGCCGATCTGGGCGTCGGTGTGGGCCATGAAACCGGCGAAGACCTCCATGAGCCGACTGGCCACCGGCTTGTAGCGGTCGTCGTAGTCCTTCCATGCCGGAATTTCGGCGGGTCGCGGTGTCAGCTTGGTGCCCTCGGGAATGATGCCTTCAGCAAGCTGACGGTCATAGGTCTTCTGGCGCAGCGCATCCCAGCCGTCGTCGAACTGGCCGGCGAAGCGATCCGACCACTCCGGCCACACGTGGTGCGGGCAGTGCGCGGCGCCCGGCGCGAAGTAGGCGAAAAACGGCTTGTCCGGTGCGGCGGTCTTCTGCAGACGGATCCACTCGATGGCCTTGTCGGCCAGATCCTCGGTGAGGTGGTAGTCCTCGCGACCCACATACGGCTCGATGGGTGTGGTCTGGTCGTACAGGGCAGGCTCGTATTGCGAGGTCTCGCCGCCGAGAAAACCGTAGAAACGATCGAAGCCCAGCCCGGTCGGCCAGCGGTCGAATGGCCCGGCCGGGCTGAGCTCCCACATCGGCGTGATGTGCGCTTTGCCGAACCACGCTGTGCTGTAACCGTTCATCCGCAGCGTCTCGGCGACAGTGGCGGTGCTCTTCGGGATGACGCTGTCGTATCCCGGGAAACCGTAGGCGATCTCGCAAATGGCCCCCATGTGAGCACTGTGATGATTGCGACCGGTCAGCAACGCGGCGCGGGTGGGGGAGCACAGCGCGGTGGTGTGGAACTGGTTGTAGCGCAGCCCGCCGGCGGCGACGCGATCCAGTGCGGGGGTGGGCACCGGGCCACCGAATGTTGACGCGGTGCCGAAGCCGACGTCGTCGAGGAGGACTACGACGACATTGGGCGCCCCGGCCGGCGGGTAGGTGATGGTCGGCTTGGCCGGGGTCGAGTCGCTCGCGAGTGGATTGATGACACCGGTGAACGGCTCTTCGGGGTGGGGCAGGTCGGTCATCGTTCCTCCAGGAGCCTCGAATCAGGTCGTTCGGCAAACCGGCCCGCTAGCACTGGACAATAACCGCCTTCTTGAGCGGCTGCTCGCCACGGTCCTGGGGAGGCGTCTTTGTTGGTTTTGGGCGATAAACGTGGTGATGCGGTCTCGCCCGCCGTGGCTTATCGGACATCGGGAAGGACTGCCTCTTGGAACTGTGCTCAACAGAGGTCATTCCCGCTCGGTCGGCTGCTTGCGGGGAGCGATCGACCCGGCGAAAGTGGCCAACACGTTCTTCCCCACCGGCCCAGCCATCCATGTGGGTTTAGCGTGGCCGTGTGGGTAGCCAGAAAATTCCGGGCGGGGTGGTGCATACGCTGCCGGCCGACTTGCGCACTGCGTTGATGGACAACGCCACGGCGTTGGCGGCGTGGAAAGACATCACTCCCTTGGCGCGTAACGAATTCATCTGCTGGGTCGAGGATGCCAAGCAGGCCGCGACCCGCGAAAGGCGGATCCGCCGAACCCAGGAGGAACTGGAAGAGGGCCAACGTCGTCCCTGCTGCTGGCCGGGGTGCAAGCATCGGGAACGGATCGGGCGATGAGTGCACGGGGGGGCTCGGTCTGGGAGTTGTCGCGCACCAGTTCGGGGTAGTACTGGTGGGTCTCTCCGCCCAGGAACCCGTAGTAGCGCTCGAATCCGCGGCCCAGGGGCCAGCGGTCGTAGGGGCCCGGCCGCGGTCATCGTCTCCTCTGGTGCCAGGTGCCACTTGCCGACGGCGTAGGTGTTGTAGCCCTGGGCCCGAAGGATTTCGGAGAGGAATCCGTTCTCGAACGGGATGCAGCCGTCAGAACCCGGGTATCCGGTGGACCCGTTGGTGAGGCAGGCCAGGTGGTTCGAATGGTGGTTGCGTCCGTTGAGGATGCAGGACCGCGACGGCGAGCACAGCGCGGTGGTGTTTATGTTGGCGTACTTCAGACCGTCTGCAGCCAGGGCATCGATATTGGGCGCGGCGATCGGGCTGCCTTAGCAGCCCAGGTGGCCGTACCCGGTGTCGTCGAGGACGATGAAGACCACGTTCGGGGCGTCCTCGGCGGGCCGCTTCGGTGCCGGCCAGGCCGGCGTTGACTCGTCGGCGGTGCGGGCGATGACCCCCCGGGAAACGCTGTGCCGGGCTGATATTCGGTGAGTGCCACTAGCGGAGCTCCTTAGAAGATGCCGAGACCATGCAGACCCTTGTAGAGAAACCAGCTGCCGAACACCAGTCCGAGCGTGATCATGATCACCCGGTTGTGGTCCTGCAGCCAGCGCAGGCTCCCGTCGAGGAAGGCCGCCGACTGCTTCGGGAAGAACGCGGCGGCGGCGATGATCGCCAGATGTGTGCTGACGCCCAACACAACGAAGGCGGTGTAGGTGGCGAAGTTGGTGCTGCGCGCCATGTCGGCATCGCCGATCGCGCTGATGGCGGCGAAGGTGAAGACCCACATCTTGACCGATATGAGCACGGTAGCGCCGCCGAGCAGAAAAGCCTTGCCGGGCTTCATCGTTGACAGGGCGGCCATCCATTTCGGTGGCGGATCGTCGGGGTCGCCGCCGCCGAGGAGTTCCCGGACGGCGGTGACCAGCAGGACCACCGCAACGACGAGAATCACCGAGGACACCAGCCAGCCGTGGCCGCCCGGGGTGTTGTCGCGGCGGCCCCAGTGCAATATCGCGCCGAAGATCAGACCTTGGAGCAGTCGCACCGTCACCGTGCCGGCGACTGCGGCTGTCGCGGTTCTCACCCGGCCGGGCGTCCCAAGCAGGGCGAGGGTGATCACCAACTCGATCGGCATCAACGCCGCGGCGATGACGAAGGGGGCCAGCGTGGCCCACAGCGCCCCCATGTCAGATGCTCGTGCCGGGCGGGAACCCGTCGACGTCGGCTTCGTCAATCAGCCCGGAGTGGGCCGACGCGGTACGGCCAGCCGTGCTGGCCCACGGCCCTGTCAGGCGCAGCAGCATCGCATCCCGGGGTGTGAACATGTTCTGGCCGACGGTACCCGTCGCCGCACCTGATCGCTGAACACCCGATGGGAAGGCAGGGCGATACCGTGGCGGCAGGCAGCATGTTCGCCGCGTTTTTCCTGTGCGCCGACAACTACTGCCTGCGTTACCGGCCGGCCGCACGCCGCCCGCAAATGATCGATACCGGCATGAGTCACATCGGATTTCGCTGCGTGAGGCGGGCGCAGGACGGCACCATGCGTGAAAGGCTATGCGGCCCATAGCATCAAGGGCGCTGACGGCGAAGTAGGGAAAGCAGATCAGGGCGAGCCGTTGGCGCCGTTCTGACCGGCGGTACCACCGGAGCCGGGAGTGCCGCCGGTGCCGCCGGTGCCGCCGGTGGCGGTGCCGGCCGGGGCGGTCGCGTTGCCGCCGTCGCCGCCGTCACCGCCATCAGCTTGGGCTGCGGTGCCCGCGCCTCCTCCGCCGCCGTTACCGCCGAAAGCTTTTGCGCCGGAACCGTTCGCGGTAGCGCCACCGCCATCACCGCCAAGCCCGCCGGCGATCGCCCCGGACCCACCTCCGCCGCCGTTGCCGCCGTCGGCCCTGCCGGTGGGGCTTTCGGCGAATCCGCCTGAACCGCCGTTGCCGCCGGTCGCGACAGTGGACGCGCCGCCAACGCCGCCCGCACCGGCGATGGCGTCGTCGTCGGCGGCGACCGCGCTTCCGCCGTTGCCCCCGTTGCCGCCGTTGACAGTGGCGGACGCGCCGCCGGCGCCGCCGGCGCCGCCG
>CAYTOD010000052.1:0-9252 GCA_964439315.1 uncultured Mycobacterium sp.
CCGACCTGTGGGCCCAGAACCCCGACAACGTGGAGAGCACCGGTAGCTGAAGTGGTTAGCACGCTCGTGAGGGAGCCGACCGAAACGCAAATGAGACTCGCCTACACCGGACGGGTCACCGGTATCTGGGGCAAAATGCGGGGGCGGCTCCAGAGCGGGGGCCTGGCAGCGAATCTCTGAGTGGGGGCCGGATGGCAGTAATCCCCACCAGGCTGGAACGAACGTTGCTCGGCTGGGGCCGCGTCGCCGCTGTGCTCGTCCTGGTCCTCGGTGCCATGGCCTGGGTGGGATGGGCGACGGGAATCCAGGCGTTGACCCGCGTCCACCCGGCCTGGCCGCCGATGACGCCGTGGACGGCTCTGTGGCTGGCGGCTTTGGCGTCGGCGATCCTGGTGCACTCGGGCCGCCCGTCGCCTGCTCGGGTGTGGGTCGGGCGGGGCTTGGCGGCGGCAGTCGCAGTCACTGCTGCCGCCGTCCTCACGGAGTATCTGACCGGGCGGACGTTCGGGCTGGATCAGGTGTGGTTCGGCGACGCGGTCCGCACGATGCAAGCGACCTTGCCGGGTCGCCCCAGCCCACCCACGGCGGCCTCGGTGCTCTTGCTGTCGGTCGCGGTGGCGCTCACACGGACGAGTCGACGGGGGTTTCGCGCCGCTTGGGCGGGTTGCCTTGTGGCCGCGATGGCCTTCCCGTTCGTGACCATCGTGGCCTACCTGTTCGGTGCTGTCGCCCGGTTAGAGTTCGCGCCCTCGACCGGGATGGCGATGACGACCGCCTTTGGTCTGCTGCTGCTCGGCGTGGCCTGCCTGCTGGTGCGGCCCGCGTGGCTGCTCGCCCGATCCGACCGGCTGTCATTGATCCGGCTGGGCATGATCCTGGCCGGATTTCCGTTGCTCGTCGGGCTGTCGCGGCGCGCCTACCTTGCCGTCGGCCTGAGCGATGATCTGGCGCTGACATTCGCCACGGCCACGGCCACGGTGGTTCTCGGCACCGCCGCCTATCGGCTGAGCCGCCGGGAGCATGCGCTGCTTGAAGCCAGTGAATCGGATCGGACTGCGCTAAGGGACAACGCGGACAGCCTCCTCGCCTCGGAACGGAAATATCGACTCCTGGCCGAGAATGTCGCCGATGTTGTCTACCTGGTCCAGGACGGCAAGATTGCGTGGGTCTCCGGGTCGGTTGAGCAGGTGTCCGGCGCGCCGCCCGAATACTGGGTGGGCCGAGAATTGCGGGAGGCGATTCCCCCCGAGGATTGGGCGGAGAGCGCCGAAAGGAACGCGACCGTACTGACAGGTGGCGTGGTTGCCGCCCGTGCCCGAGGGATCACGGTCGATGGCGTCATCCACTGGGTGGACGTGCGCGCCAAGCCCTATTACGAAACCGATGGCCGCCAGAATGGCTTCGTCGCTTCCCTGCGTGTGATTGATAACGAGGTCGCCGCGCAGCAGGAACTAGAGGAGGCCCGTCGGCTACTGGCCGCGAGCGCGGACTCCATGCTCGATCCGCAGATGCTGTTAGAGGGTGTCCGCGATCCCGCCGGGCGAGTGGTGGACTTGCGCTACCGCGAGGCCAACGAGGCAGCCTGCCTGGACATGGGGATGGCCAGGGATGAGCTGATCGGCAGGACGGTACTTGAGTTGCGGCCCGGCTTTGCCGAATCTGGGCCGATGTCCTACTACGTCCAGTGCCTGGAGACCGGGCAGCCGGGAGCCTTGGACAACTATTCCTATGACAACGAGGTCCACGCCGACAGTCGGCGCTACGACGTCAGGATCGCTCCCGCTGGCAATGACCTCATCAGCCTCTCGTTTCGTGATGTCACCGACCGCTTCCAGGCCGCGCAGCGCGCACTGGAGGCCGCCCGGCGCATCACGGAATCCGAACGGGCTTACCGCCTGCTGGCTGAGAACTCCGGCGACATGGTCATCCATGTTCGCGACGGCAGGTTCGCCTGGAGCTCGCCCTCGGTCGCCGACGTTGTCGGGGCGCGGCCCGAGTACTGGGTCGGACGGCGCGTACTGGAGATCATTCCGCCCGAGGACGAAGCGGCCTTTGCCGCCAGGCTGGCGACGCTTGCCGCAGGCGGAACGGTCCAGGAACGTATCCGGGTGGTCGCGGTGGACGGCGTCACCCACTGGGCTGACGTGCACGCGAGACCGCTGCGCGACGACGCTGGCCGCCAGGACGGGTTTACCGCCGCGCTGCGTCTCGTCGACGACGAAGTGGCCGCCCAACAGGACGCGAAGGAGGCCCGACGCCAACGGGCCCGAGCCGATGCCCTATACCGGCGATCAGTGGACAGTGCGGCGGTCGGGATGTGCCTGGTCAACCCCGAGGGCGGCTTCGTTGACGTCAACGAGGCGGTGTGTGAGTTCTTCGGCTACGACGCCGACGCCCTGAAAAGCAAAACCTGGCAGGCACTGACCGCCGAGGCCGACACGCGGGCCGATATGGACAACGTCGCCGATGTCATGGCGGGCCGCATCGAGTCCTACCGCGTAACTAAGCAGTACGTCCACGCCGACGGACACCCGATCTGGGGCGACGCCTCCGTTGGGTGTGTCCGCGACCGCGACGGGCACGTCGAGGTCTTGATCGTCCAAATCAACGACATCACCGCAGAAGTCCAGTCCCGCCAGGAACTTCTCATCAGCGAGGAACGCAACCGTGCGCTCGCCCAGGGTCTGCAGGCCGAACTGAGCAGTGCCGCGAGATATCTGCAATCGGTCCTGCCCGCCGAGATGGCCGGGCAGGTCTCGGTGTCCACGCGCTACCTGCCGTCCAACATCCTCGGAGGTGACAGCTTCGACTTCTACTGGCTCGACGACGACCACATGGTCGTCTACCTGCTCGACGTATCCGGCCATGGTGTGGAGTCCGCCCTGATCGCGGTCTCGGTGCACAACATGCTGCGCTCCGCCTCGTTCGCCAAAGAGACCATGCTGGAGCCGGACCGGGTTCTGGCGGCGCTGAACCAGCAGTTCGGCATGGACCAGCACGACGACAACTACTTCACGATCTTCTACGGGGTCTACCAACGCTCCAGCGCCACATTGCGCTACGCCAACGCCGGCCACCCGCCCGCACTGCTGTTCTCCGGCGCACAGGTCAGTGAGCTGTCCAGCCAATCGTGCCCCGTTGGCACATTCGACGACACGTCCTTCGCCACCGCCACCGTGCCGCTTCCCCCCGGTAGTCAGATGCTGCTCTACAGCGACGGGGTATTCGAACTACCACTCGACGACGGCGGGCAATGGTCAATGAGGGACTTCCTGGACATGTGCACCCGCCTGGGCGGATCACCCGACTGGACGCTGGACGACGTACTCCACAACGTGCTCGGCCACAGCGCCAGCGGCAGCTTCGACGACGACTGCTGCCTGGTCCGGCTGAGCTTCGACTGACTGCTCTGATGTCGAAATCCCGGATGGCGCGCCCATGAATTCGGTATCCGGGTTTCGGAGACGCCACTACGCGATGGCTTGGCCGCCATGGATGCCGAATGCCTGGCTGATCAGCCTCCAGTGGTTACCTGACTTGTCGCGGTGATAGGAGCAGGCCCAACGCTGACTTGGCGAGAGCGAGTCCTCGACCACGTTCTGCAAGCTCGTCGGGCATCGCGACGTCGTCAATGTTGATTTGGACGGCGGTTCCGTTGTCGGTGAAATCGACATGTACCTGTGTCCGACCGGTATGCACCCTCACCCACAACCACTGAGCATCACCATGCTCGACGATGTTGGCCGCCACCTCGGCAACCGCGATCCCGACTTGCATGCGGATAGAAGTCGGCACCGCATCGTTGAGCGACCAAAATGTTTCGAACGCAGCGTGGAGTTGATCAAGGGTCTGCGGACCGATGACTATCTCAAGCTGCACCTGCGACCCGCTCTCCGGCATGGGCACCGACGGCCGAATCGTTTCGGGTCCTCGGCACGCCACATCTTGCAACAACAGCTGCCCGCGAGATGGGTGAATCGTTCGATCGTGGGCCGAGGCGAGCGCGGTGGCCCTCGCAGTGATCTATAACGGATTGAAGGCCGTGTCCACCGATGGATACGCAGGCAGCACCCGGTCGAGTTTGGTCATCTTCAACACCTCAGCCACTTGCCGTGATGGCGACACGATCCGCAAGTCCCCGCCTGCTTTTCTGGCCAGCTTCAGCATCGCCAGCAGCGCACCTATTGCCGCCGAGTCGACGGTCTCCACATCGCTCAGGTCGACGACCAGGCGCGTCTGCCCGCTGTCGAGAAGCTCAGTCAGCTCCTCGCGCAGAGCCGGTGCCGTTGCCATGTTCAGCCGCCCTCGGGGGTGGACCGCGACGGAATTGTTGGGGGCTGGGGTCGCAGACATCGTCGGCATAGCGCCCGTCATCCTTCCCGACGCAGCGCGACGATGGTGATGTCGTCGGTCGCCAGGCGTGTCTCAGTTAGCTTGGCTACCGCCGAGCACAGTTGAGCCGGGTCAGTGTGTCCGGCGAGGAATTGCAGTGCGTCATCGACCACGGCGTGGTCATCCAGCAGATCCAGTAGGCCGTCGGAGGCGATGACCAGCATGTCACCAGGGTGCATGGCCACCGCCCGCGTCTGCCAGGTGGAGCCGAAGCTTGTTCCTAGCGGGAGGTCATCGCTTCTGAGGCCTTCAATCTCACCGGAGCGTCGCAGGAGAGCGGCGATGCCGTGGCCCGCGTCGATGTAGCTCACCAGGCCCGTGTCGGATTCCAGATACAGGTGGAAGAGGGTGACGAAGGTGTCGGTCCGGGAGAAGTCGTCAACCAGCATTTCATCCACCGATTCGATGGCCGCCGACAAGTCCAGATGGTGACCGTCGCGGTCGAATCCCTGCGATGAGGCCCGCAACGCCGACCGGACGGTGGCAGCCACGATCGCCGATCCCAGACCCTTGCCCATCACATCGGCGACGGTGACATTGAGACCGCCGGGCACCGGATAGTGATCGTAAAAGTCCCCGGCGACCGAGAACGCCGGGGTGAACACAGTGGTCAGGCTGTAGCCCGGCAGGCCGCCAAGCGGTGCTGGCAGCAGTTGGCGCTGGACGTCAGCCGCGCGTTGCAGATCGTTGGAGTTCGCCAGTTCACGCTGCGCCCACGCCGCCAGTTCGGCGAAGATTTTCTTGTCCTTCGCGCTGATCTGGCGGGGTGTGAAGTCATAGACACAGAAGGTTCCCACCGGATGCCCGCCGGGGCCGAACAACGGGTGACTGGCGTAGAAACGCACTCCGCCTTCTGCAGCCACGGCGGGCAGTTGGGCGAACTCTGTCTCGGCGAGGTTCTCGTGGATCACCGCGAGATCGTCTGGGCCGACGTGGTAAGCCCGAGCAATGGTTGCCCGGCAGGCCGAGTCGCTGCGAGGTACGTCGAAGTCCGGCTCGATGTCCCCGCTGAACTGCTTGCACCACTGACTGTCCTCGTCAATGAACAGGATTGCCGAGAGCGGAACGCCGAGCACCGTGCAGGCCATGTGAGTGATGTGCGCGTAGCGGTCCTCCGGTGGTGACCGGAAAACATGAAGTTGGGCAAGAGACCGCAAGCGCTCGGCCTCAACCTCCGGTGCCAACGCATACCGGTCGATGTCCTGCTCCGACATCTACGCCCGACCTCCACCCGCGTTAGGGGCTTGATTTCCCACGTCCTGATTCCGTTTGCTGGCACTTGCATCAGCCAATGTCAGCATCAACAGTTCAAAACACGCTACAGAACATACGGCATCGACGGTGCGGCGCACCGGGCTGCACTGGCGGCCGAGGGGGTAACCGTGGCGGTGCTGGCGGGCGGGATCGATGTCCTCTATCCGGCAGGGCATTCCGCGCTGCTGCATCGGCTCGGGGTGAGCGGCGTCCTCGTCACCGAATATCCGCCGGGTGTACGCCCGGCCCGGCACCGCTTCCTCACCCGCAACCGGCTTGTCGCCGCTTTGTCGGCTGCCACGGTGGTGGTCGAGGCAGGTGTGCGCAGTGGCGCGGCGAGCACCGCGGCCTGGGCTCGTGGACTCGGTCGGGTGGTGTGCGCGGTGCCCGGACCGGTCACCTCCGCAGCGTCGATCGGCTGCCACACTCTGCTGCAATCGGGGGCGCAGCTGGTCACCAGGGCCGAAGAGGTGCGCGAATTCGTCGGCCGGGCAGGCGAACTCGCCGAGGAGCTGCCCCGCCCGGCAGATCCCTTGGATGCCCTGACCGACGCTGAACGCAAGGTTTACGACGCCCTGCCCGGCCGGGGCGCGAAGACCCCGGACGAGATCGCCGTGGCCGCCGGCGTCCCGCCCAGCAGCGTCCTGGGCCCGCTGGCCATGCTCGAGTTGGCCGGGCTCGCGGCTAGGAAGGAAGGGCGTTGGCGTCTGGTTCGTGGTCCCGGTCGGCCGGGTTGAAGATGTCTTCGAACACTGCGGCCCGCCTCGTCACGTGGTGCATGCGTTCGGAATACGACGGACGCGATCTCACTTTCAACGGCCACCAGAACCACGGGCCGAGGATGGCCGCGATCGACGGCGTCATCAGCGACCGCACGATCAACGTGTCGAGCAGGAGGCCGATCCCGATGGTCATGCCGCCCTGGCCGACGTTGAGCAGATCACCGGAGATCATCGACCCCATGGTGAACGCGAACACCAGACCCGCCGCGGTCACAACCGTGCCGGTGCTGCCCATCGACCGGATGATGCCGGTGTTGATACCTGCCCCGATCTCTTCCTTGAATCGTGAGACCAACAGCAGGTTGTAGTCGCTGCCGACGGCCATCAGGATGATGACCGCGAACGCCAGCACGATCCAGTTCAACTCGATGCCGACGATGCGCTCGAAGATGAACACCGAGAGGCCGAATGCGGCGCCGAGTGAGATCACCACGGTCCCGACGATCACCATCGACGCCACCAGAGCGCGGGTGATCACGAGCATCACGATGAAGATCAGCGTCAGCGCGGCGAACGCGGCGATCATGGTGTCGTATTTGGCACCCGCCTGGACATCGCGATAGGTGGCCGCCGTCCCGGCCAGATAGATGTCCGCACCGGCCAGCGAGGTTCCCTTGACCGCCTCGTGTGCGGCGACCAATTCGTCGTCGACGACTGCGATGCCCTCTTCGGAAGCCGGATTCGTGTCGTGGGTGATGATCAGCCGGGCCGCCTGGCCGTCGGGGGAGAGGAACAGCTTCAGCCCCTTCTGGAAATCGGGGTTGGCGAACACTTCCGGGGGCAGATAGAAGTAGTCGTCGCTCTTGGATGCGTCGAACGCCTCGCCCATGGCTGTCGCCGTGTCGGTCATCTGCTTCATCTGGGTGATCAGACCGCCGAAGGTGCTGTGAATGGTCTGCAAGGTCTGCTGCATGGTGGTCGCCGTGTCGATGATCGGCCCGAACTGGGCAACCATCTGGGGGAACAGGGCGTTCATGTCGCCCATGCCGGCGACCATCTGGTCCATGCCGTTGACCATCTGATCCATGCCGCCGATCATGGCGCCGACATCGGACTGCAGAGACGCCATGTTGTCGCTGAACTTGTCGACGCCGTCGGTGGCATCGAACGCCGAGCGAATCCCGTCGCACGCCGGGATGTTGGTGCACTGCGGTTCCCAGTAGAAGTAGTTGCGGAACGGACGCACGGCATCGTCGAAATTGGCCAGCCGGTCACGCATCTCGTCGAGCGTCGCCTTCATGGTGTTCATGTCAGCGACACTGCGTTGCCCGGATCCGACCATGCCGTGCGCGGAATCGGTCATGGCGTTGGCGGACTCGACCGTGGAGTTCATGGAGGCCGACATCTGGGTCATCAGACCCTGCATCCGTGTCATCGAGTCGATCATCGCCCCGAGATCGTTCGACATGCCGTCGATATTGGCGACCCGTTCGGAGAGGAACTGCAGGTTCTGGGTGATCGGAACCGAGGACATGCTGATCTGGTAGGGAATCGAACTGTGCGCGATCGGTGAGCCCAGCGGGCGGGTGATGCCCTGCACCATCGCGATTCCCCGGATTCTGAACAGTGCCTTGGTGATTCGGTCCAGAACGATCATGTCGGTGGGGTTCCGCATGTCATGGTCGGCTTCGATCGTCATGATGTCGGGATTGAGCCGGGCTGTGCTGAAATGCTTCTCGGCAGCGGTGTATCCGACGTTCGCCGGAACATCGGCCGGAATGTAGTGCCGATCGTCGTAGCTGGTCTTGTAGCCGACCATGGCCAGGATGCCGAGCAGTACGACGCTGGTAGCGGCGGCCAGAATCGGTTTGGGCCAACGCACTGTCGCGGTGCCGACCTTTCGCCAGCCCCTCGTCTTCATCATGCGCTTGGGGTCCAGCAGGCCGAACCTGCTGCCCACCACGAGGATGGCGGGTGCGACCGTCATCGCCGCGGCGACGACGATGATCAGTGCCATGGCCGACGGGTAGGCCAGCGAGTTGAAGTAGGAAAGCCGAGTCAGGCGCAGGGTCAGCATGGCGCCGGCGATGGTCAGCCCCGAGCCCAGGATCACGTGGCCGACGCCGTGGAACGCGGTGTAGTAGGCCTTTTCCGGATCCTCTCCGTTCTGGCGTGCTTCGTGGTAACGGCCGATCAGGAAGATGGCGTAGTCGGTGCCCGCGGCGATCGCCAGCGCCGTCATCAACGGCACGGAGAAGGTCGAGAAGTCCATCAGCCCGAGCTTGCCGATCATCGCGACGGTGCCACGCGCAGAGCCCATTTCGATGCCGACGATGGCGAGAATCAGCAGAACCGTGCTAACCGATCGGTAGACCAGGGACAGCATGATCGTGATGACGACCATCGTCACCACGGTCATCTTGATCATGCCGCGGTCGCTGGCCTCCAGTGAGTCGGTGGTCAGTGGTGCCGGACCGGTGACGTAGGCGTGCAGTCCGGCCGGCGGCGGAGTGTCGTGGATGATCTCGCGGACGGCGTCCACCGACTTGTTGCCCTGTGTGCTGCCCTGATCGCCGGCGAGGTTCAGTTGGACGTAGGCGGCTTTCCCGTCGCTGCTCTGGACTCCGGCAGCGGTGACCGGGTCGCCCCAGAAATCGGCGACGTGTTCGACGTGCTTCTTGTCGGTCTCGAACTTGGCGATCAGCGTGTCGTAGTAGTGGCGCGCGGGTTCACCCAGAGGCTTGTCGCCGATCAGCACCACCATCGCGATGCTGTCGGAGGTGGACTCCTGAAACTTCTCGCCCATCCGCTTGGCGGCGATCACCGCCGGGGCATCCTGCGGCGACATCGACACGGCGTTGGCCATGCCGACCTTTTCCACCTG
>CAYTOD010000052.1:9262-30351 GCA_964439315.1 uncultured Mycobacterium sp.
TCGCTGCGGTATAGAGGACCCCGATCAGGATGATCGGAACGGCGAGCGCTCGAATGGTGCGCGGCACGAACGTCCGCGAGTCGCCGGTGCTCATGCTGCTTTGTCCAGACAGAAGGCCTGGGCGTCACGGCCCTGGGCGTATTCCTCGGCAACCAGCTTGTCGTCGACCAGGATTCGGCAGCCCAGCGCCGCGGTGTCGCCCTGGGCTACGACGTTGGCCAGCACCCCGGGATCGGTGGTGCTCACCGTCACCGACCATGGCAGCGAGGTGAAACTCGCTTCGATGGTCTTGCCGCTGACGTCCAGATAGCTGACCCGGCCGGACGCGTCCTGAGGGCCGACGACCTGGTAGGTCACCCGCTTGGTGTTGATCGGCCGGATCGCGTCGGCCGGCTGGGATGCGGCGACGTAGGGCTTGTCCGAGTCGAAGAACGTCCGCAACCTGCCGACAACCGCGAAGGCGGCCGCCAGGGCCACGATGACCATCGTCATCACCCAGAACCGTTTGAGCAGGCGCCCCAGCGCTGCGGTCATGGACTTCATCGGGTGAAATCCCTTGCGGCGGGGTGTAAGACTTCGGCCATGGTCGGTATTAATACCATAGGGGGTATGGTATACACGACTCCAGGGATCTGACTCCGACTCGAAGGGAACCGACCATGTGCCGTGCCGTCCAGTGCCGCGAATGTGGAAAGACGACGTGGTCCGGGTGCGGCCAGCATGTCGAGGCCGTCAAGCGCGGCGTGCCGGCCGGCCAGTGGTGCAACGGCCACGCGACCGCGGCAGTCGCCGCCGCACCGAAACGCAGCTGGTTCCGCCGCAAGTGACGACACGCCCGTCGCGCTGAGGTCGGTGTCCGGCCTTCGTCTGCGACGGTAGGGGAGTGGACGCTCCCTGGTATGCGGAGATCCTCGACGACTATGCCGAGCATCTCGACCTGGAGCGTGGCCGCTCCGGGCACACCCGGCGCGCCTATCTGACCGACCTGCGGTCGCTGTTCGACTTCCTCGACCAGCGAGCGCCCGGCGCGGGCCTGGGTGCGCTCAACCTCCCGATGCTGCGGTCATGGCTGTCGGCCCAAGCCTCCGGCGGAGCAGCGCGAACCACCCTGGCCCGTCGCACGTCGGCGGTGAAGACATTCACCGCCTGGGCAACCCGGCGCGGTCTGCTCTCCGCCGACCCGGCCGTCCGGCTGCAGGTGCCCAAGGCCCGGCGCACTCTGCCGGCCGTTCTGCGCCAGGATCAGGCACTGGCCGCAATGGCCGCCGCAGACCTCGGTGCCGAACAGGGCGATCCGATCGCCCTGCGCGACCGCCTCATCGTCGAGCTGCTCTACGCCACCGGAATCCGGGTCAGCGAGCTGTGCGGGCTGGACGTCGACGATGTCGACACCGGCCGGCGGCTGCTGCGGGTACTGGGCAAGGGCAACAAGCAGCGCACGGTCCCGTTCGGCAGGCCCGCGGAGGCGGCGCTCACGGCCTGGCTGGAATCGGGCCGGCCCGCCCTCGCCGTGACCGACTCAGGCCCGGCCCTGCTGCTGGGGCCGCGCGGTCGCCGTCTCGATCCCCGGCAGGCCCGCACCGTGGTGCATCAGACGATGGCCGCCGTCGGTGGCGCCCCCGACATCGGTCCGCACGGCCTGCGGCACAGCGCCGCGACGCACCTGCTCGAAGGCGGCGCGGATCTGCGCGTCGTGCAGGAGCTGCTGGGCCATTCCTCGCTGGCGACCACCCAGCTGTACACCCACGTCACGGTCGCGCGGTTGCGCGCCGTCCACGACCAGGCTCACCCGCGGGCCTGACGCCCGAGCGGCTTGAGTCGGATCGGGGTCTCGGTCAGCAGACCGATCGGGTCGACGTAGTCGGCGCGGGCAGCCGGCCCCCACATCGCGCCCCAGTGCAGACAGGCCCCCGGGCAGCCCGGATGGCCGGGAGTCAGGCGGCCCAGGGCCGTCGAACCGTCGACCAGCTGGCCGGGACGGACCAGGGACTCGACCGGCTCATAGCTGGTGCGCAGGCCGCCGGGGTGCGCCACCGACACCACCGGCCGTCCGGCCAGCAGGCCTGCGAACACCACCGTCCCCGGTCCCGCGGCATAGACCAGCTGTCCCGGCAGGCCGGCTAGGTCGACACCCCGGTGCCCGGGGAGCCAGTCCGGCGACGGGGCGTCGAAGGGGCGGGAGACCGCGGGTGGGCCCGGCCGGAGCGGGGATTGCACCCCGTCAGAGTCGGCGCGGCAGGGCGGTGCCAGCGGGAGGCAAATGGCCACCAGAACCGACAGTGCCGTGAGCTGCATCAGTCCAGTGCATCGCGATCGCCCGGGCCGAGAGCGCACTGCACCGGCCGACTGGGGATCGGGGCGGTTCTGTGTGTAAACTTCACGACGCAACTCGCTTTGCGCGGGTTGACTTCGCGCGCTTGTGAGCGATGTCGCGGTTCCCCGTGAACCACTGGTCGACATTCGCCGCGCATGCCGGTTGGTCCCGGCTGGAGATCATTCTTCAGGCGGGCCGGTGTGGGCGCAGGCGCCAGGGTCCGGCTCACCCGATGCCGGACGACAACCGACACAAAGGAATGACTCATGGCTGTCGTAACCATGAAGCAGCTGCTTGACAGCGGCACCCACTTCGGGCATCAGACCCGTCGCTGGAACCCCAAGATGAAGCGGTTCATCTTCACCGACCGCAACGGCATCTACATCATCGATCTTCAGCAGACGCTGACCTTCATCGACAAGGCCTACGAGTTCGTGAAGGAGACCGTCGCGCACGGCGGTTCCATCATGTTCGTCGGCACCAAGAAGCAGGCGCAGGAGTCCATCGCCGAAGAGGCCACCCGCGTCGGCATGCCGTACGTGAATCAGCGCTGGCTGGGCGGCATGCTCACCAACTTCTCCACCGTGCACAAGCGTCTGCAGCGCCTCAAGGAGCTCGAGGCCATGGAGCAGACCGGCGGTTTCGAGGGTCGCACCAAGAAGGAAATCCTGATGCTGACCCGCGAGAAGAACAAGCTCGAGCGCAGCCTCGGCGGTATCCGGGACATGAACAAGGTGCCCTCGGCCATCTGGGTCGTCGACACCAACAAGGAGCACCTCGCCGTTGCCGAGGCCCGCAAGCTCAACATCCCGATCATCGCGATCCTCGACACCAACTGCGACCCCGACGTGGTCGACTACCCGATCCCGGGTAACGACGACGCGATCCGCGCCGCAGCCCTGCTGACCAAGGTCATCGCCTCCGCGGTCGCCGAGGGCCTGCAGGCCCGTTCCGGTGCCGGCGGCGACAAGTCCGGTGCCGAGGCCGGGGCCGAGCCGCTCGCCGAATGGGAGCAGGAACTGCTGGCCGGCGCCGCCATCGAGGCCGCGCCGACTGAAGCCGGACCTGTCGCTGACGAGTCTGTCACCACCACCGTCACCATCGAGGAAGGCTGACATGGCTAACTACACCGCTGCCGACGTCAAGCGGCTCCGCGAGCTCACCGGCTCCGGGATGATGGACTGCAAGAACGCGCTGGCCGAGAGCGACGGCGACTTCGACAAGGCCGTGGAGGCCCTGCGGATCAAGGGTGCCAAGGACGTCGGCAAGCGCGCTGAGCGCGCCACTGCCGAGGGCCTGGTCGCCGCCAAGGGCGGCGCCCTGATCGAGCTCAACTCCGAGACCGACTTCGTGGCCAAGAACGCCGAGTTCCAGAAGCTCGCCGACGACGTCGTCGACGCCGCGCTGGCCGCCAAGGCCACCGACGTCGAGTCTCTCAAGGCGGCCAAGATCGGTGACCACACGGTCGAGGAGGCCATCGCCGCCCTGTCGGCCAAGATCGGCGAGAAGCTCGAACTTCGCCGGGCGGAGTACTTCGACGGCAACGTCGAGACCTACCTGCACAAGCGTGCCGCCGACCTCCCGCCGGCCGTCGGTGTGCTGGTCGAGTTCACCGGCGAGGACTCCGACGCCGCGCACTCGGTCGCCCTGCAGATCGCCGCGCTGAAGGCCAAGTACCTCACCCGCGACGACGTTCCCGCCGAGCTGGTGGAGAGCGAGCGTCGGATCGCCGAGGAGACCGCCAAGGCCGAGGGCAAGCCGGAAGCGGCCCTGCCCAAGATCGTCGAGGGCCGGGTCACCGGTTTCTACAAGGACGTCGTGCTGCTCGATCAGCCGTCGGTGTCCGACAGCAAGAAGACCGTCAAGGGACTGCTCGACGAGGCCGGGGTCAGCGTGACCCGCTTCGTCCGCTTCGAGGTCGGCCAGGCTTAGCCTGGCCGACGGGCGGCCCATGCGGCACGTTCACGCCTTCGGTGATGACGCGCTCGGCGATCTCGACGCGGTCGGGATGGTCGACGCGTTACGCACCGGCAAGGTGTCGTCGGCCGAGTTGGTCGAGGCGGCGATAGCGCGGACCGAGGCAGTCAACCCCGCTCTCAACGCGGTGGCTCACGAGAGCTTCGACCGGGCCCGTGCCCAAGCCGCTGTCCCCGATCATCCCGGCTACTTCGGCGGGGTGCCGACGTTCATCAAGGACAACGTCGACGTCGAGGGCATGCCCACCATGCACGGCACCGACGCGTGGGAACCGCGGCCGCAGACCCGGCAGGGGGCGTTCCCCAGCTTCTTCCTGGCCGAGGGGCTGATACCGCTCGGCAAGAGCCGGCTCTCCGAGTTCGGCTTCAGCGCCTCTGCGGAACATCCGCGCCTCGGCGCCGTCCGCAACCCGTGGGACACCGACTACACCGCGGGAGCGTCGTCCTCGGGATCCGCCGCGCTGGTGGCTGCCGGAGCGGTACCCATCGCACACGCCAACGACGGCGGGGGCTCCATCCGCATCCCCGCCTCGTGCAACGGCCTGGTCGGTCTCAAGCCGTCCCGGGGCAGGCTCCCGATCGAGAAGATCGAGCAGTACCTGCCGGTGCGCATCGTCAACGACGGTGTCCTGAGCCGTTCGGTGCGCGACACAGCGGCCTTCTACCGGGAGGGCGAGCGGATCTGGCGCAACCGCGCCTTGCGGCCGATCGGCGCCGTCACCGGACCGGGACGTGAGCGGTTGCGGATCGCCGTCCTGACCCAGTCGGTTCAGCGTGAGGCCGGCCCGGAAATCCGCGACCTGACGCTGAAGTCCGCCGCGCTGCTGAGCGACCTTGGCCACCAGGTCGAGCGTATCGACCAGCCGCCGGTGCCCGCGATCTTCGCCGACGACTTCACGCTGTACTGGGCGCTGATGTCGATGTCGGTGGTGCGCAGTGGGAAACGGCTCTTCAACGAGACCTTCGACCCCGAGCGGCTGGACAATCTGACCCTCGGCCTGGCTCGCTATGCCTCCCGCAATCTGCACCGGATGCCGATGGCCATCAGGCGGCTGCGGCAGCTGCGCAAGATCACCGACAAGTTCTACCGCGACTACGACGTCATGATGACGCCGACGGTGGCCGACGAGCCGTTGCAGGTCGGGCACCTGGACCCCACCGCCGACTACGACCAGATCATGGGTCGCCTGTCGGAGTGGGTGGCGTTCACCCCGATCCAGAACGCCACCGGTGAACCGGCGATCTCACTGCCGATGCAGCAGTCTGCGGCCGGGTTGCCGGTCGGGATGATGTTCGCGGCGCCGTTGGGCTACGAGCGGCGGCTGCTGGAACTGGCTTTCGAACTGGAAGCGGCTAAGCCGTGGCAGAGGATCCAGGCGGCCGGCTGAACGGTCTCAGGCGGTGGGCAGATAGCGCTGCGCCGTTTTCTCCAAGAGATCGGCATAGTGCGCCTGGTCGCCCTCGGGCATGATCGCGCGAACCATCAACTGCCAGGTCTTGGCCAGCCGGACGAAGCTGTCCTCGTCGAGGGCTTCGGCGAGCAGGTTGCTCCCGAGAACGCCTGCCCACACCGCTTCGGCAATCTCGTGTGCGGCGGCGGGTTCGGGGCACCACGGCGCGATCGCCGTGGCCAGATCCTGGACGAACTCCGTCGTCCACTCGCTGTAGATCCGGGATCCGACACTGCTGATCTGCTTGAGCGCCTGCAGCAACTGGTTGCCGATCCGGACGGTCCGGTCGGACCGGATTGCTGCAGCCGCCGTGAACGTGCCGACGATCAGCCGTTCCAGGCGCGGCGCCGACCGGTCGGCGCCGGCGCCGACCGCCTCGATGATCCGATGGCGGTACTCGCCGATGATGGCTTCGGCGACGGCTTCTTTGGAGTCGAAGTGGTAGTAGAAGGCGCCTTTGCTCACTCCGGCGCGTTGCAGGACGTCGGCCAGGCCGGTATCGCCGTACCCCATCTCGTCGAACAGTTCGACCGCGGACTCCAGGATCCTCCGGCGGGTCGCTTCGGCGCGGGCCTGCAGTGCCATCCTTGGTCCCCTGTTCCAGCTGCAAAGGCTGTTTGATCGTCAAGAACAAACCGTTGGTTGCATCTTAGTCCCTGCCGACAAAAACTGGCAGTAGGTGTCACCTGGCCGGACCGGCCATCCGAAGGGTCTGCGGCACCCAACCCCCGAAACGGTCGGCCAGGATCCGATGAGGCAGGATGAACCCGCTGACACGGTGAGGAGACTGATGGGCGAGCCGACGGTTGACGGCGTCGAATCGGGACTGCGACCCAAGTACTCGCGGGTCCTGCTCAAGCTCGGCGGTGAGATGTTCGGCGGCGGATCCGTGGGACTGGACCCCGATGTCGTGGCCCGGGTGGCCCGGCAGATCGCCGAAGTGGTGCGCAGCGGCGTCCAGGTGGCCGTCGTCATCGGCGGTGGCAACTTCTTCCGCGGCGCCCAACTGCAACAGCGCGGCATGGAACGCACCCGTTCGGACTACATGGGCATGCTCGGAACTGTGATGAACAGCCTTGCGCTGCAAGACTTCCTGGAAAAGGAAGGCATCGTCACCCGCGTGCAGACCGCCATCACGATGGGACAGGTCGCCGAGCCGTACATCCCGTTGCGCGCGGTCCGTCATCTCGAGAAGGGTCGCGTGGTCATCTTCGGTGCGGGCATGGGACTGCCGTATTTCTCCACCGACACCACCGCCGCCCAGCGCGCTCTCGAGATCGGCGCCGAGGTTGTGCTGATGGCCAAGGCGGTCGACGGTGTGTTCACCGACGATCCCCGTAGCAACCCGGACGCGGAACTGCTGACCGAGATCAGCCACCGTGAGGTCATCGACCGCGAGTTGCGCGTCGCCGACGCCACAGCCTTCAGCCTGTGCATGGACAACGGAATGCCCATCCTGGTGTTCAACCTTTTGACCAATGGGAACATCGCGCGTGCGGTGGCAGGCGAGAATGTCGGAACACTGGTCACGACGTGACGGGAGAACGCATTGATTGACGAGGCCCTCTTCGACGCCGAAGAGAAGATGGAGAAGGCCGTCGCGGTCGCCCGCGACGACCTGTCGTCGATCCGGACCGGACGTGCCAACCCGGGCATGTTCTCCCGGATCGTCATCGACTATTACGGGTCGCCCACTCCGATCACGCAGATGTGCAGCATCAACGTGCCCGAGGCGCGGATGGTCGTGATCAAGCCCTACGAGGCCGGTCAGCTGCGGTCGATCGAGGAGGCCATCCGCAACTCCGACCTCGGCGTCAACCCGACCAACGACGGCACCATCATCCGGGTGTCGATCCCGCAGTTGACCGAGGAGCGCCGGCGCGACCTCGTCAAGCAGGCGAAGGGCAAGGGCGAGGACGCGAAGGTGTCCGTCCGCAACATCCGCCGCAAGGTCATGGAGGAACTGCACCGGATCAAGAAGGACGGCGAAGCCGGCGAGGACGAAGTCGGCCGAGCCGAGAAGGATCTGGACAAGTCCACCGCGCAGTACGTGCACCAGATCGAAGAGCTGGTGAAGCACAAGGAAAGCGAGTTGCTGGAGGTCTGAGGACCTCTGGCGGAGACGACTCGTGACACAAGACGCACCGGCGAAGACCTCGAAGGCGGGACGCAACCTGCCCGCGGCCATCGCCGTGGGGGTTGCGCTCGGCGGCATGGCGATCGGCAGCCTGTTGTTCGCGCCGAAATGGTGGCTCCCGCTGCTGGCCGCCGCGATGGCGACGGCCACCCACGAGGTGAGCGCCCGGCTTCGTGAACACGGATATGCGATACCGGAGGTGCCGCTCCTGATCGGCGGCCAGGCGATGGTCTGGTTGGCCTGGCCCTGCGGGGTGGCGGGCACGCTCGGTGCCTTCGGCGGCACTGTGGTGGTTGCCATGGTGTGGCGCCTCGTGGGTCAGGGCCTGGGCGAGCAGCCGGTCAACTACCTGCGTGACATCTCCGCCACCGTCCTGCTTGCCACCTGGGTGCCGTTGTTCGGGAGTTTCAGCTCGCTGCTGATATTCCAGGAGAATGGCGGTGCGCGGGTCTTCACCGTGATCGCAACCGTGGTCTTCGCCGATATCGGCGGCTACACCGCTGGAGTGCTGTTCGGCAAGCATCCGATGGCCCCGGCGATCAGCCCGAAGAAATCGTGGGAGGGCTTGGGCGGCTCGCTGTTGTTCGGAATCACCGTGGCCGTGTTATCGGTGATGTTCCTTCTGCACAAGCCGGCTTGGGTCGGGGTGCCGCTGGGATTGTTGCTGGTGATCACCGGTGTACTCGGCGATCTGTTCCAGTCGCAGGTGAAGCGTGACCTGGGCATCAAGGACATGGGAACGCTGCTGCCGGGCCACGGCGGGGTGACGGACCGCATCGACGCGATGCTGCCGTCCGCGGTCGTCGGCTGGATCGTGCTGACGCTGCTTGCCTGATAATGAAGTCGTGAAGCAGGAGTTGGTCTTCGAGGCCCCGAGGCGGGGTCTGCCCCCGCGGCACTTCGCCGACCTGGACGCAGAGGGACGCGCCGCCGCGATCGCCGAACTGGGACTTCCCGCTTTCCGCGCCAAGCAACTGGCGATGCAGTACTACGGGCGGCTTGTCGGCGATCCGCAGCAGATGACTGACCTGCCCGCCGCCGAACGCCATGCGGTGGCCGACGCTCTGTTCCCCCGGTTGGTCTCGGTGGTCCGCGACGTGCAATGCGACAAGGGCGAGACCCGAAAGACCTTGTGGCGGTGCCACGATGGCGCGACGGTCGAGTCGGTGCTGATGCGGTACCCCGACCGCAACACGGTCTGCATCTCGTCGCAGGCCGGATGCGGGATGGCCTGCCCGTTCTGCGCGACCGGCCAGGGTGGACTGACCCGGAACCTCAGCACCGCCGAGATCCTCGAGCAGGTGCGCGCGGCCGCGGTCGCCGTGCGCGACGAGTTCGGCGGCCGGCTGTCCAATGTGGTGTTCATGGGAATGGGGGAGCCGCTGGCGAACTACGCCCGTGTCGTCGCGGCGGTCCGGCGGATCACCGCCGCTCCGCCGGACGGTTTCGGGATCTCCGCGCGATCTGTGACGGTGTCGACAGTGGGGCTGGCACCGGCGATCCGCAAGCTCGCCGACGAGGGGCTCGGCGTGACGCTCGCGCTGTCGTTACACACGCCCGACGACGAGCTTCGCGACACCTTGGTCCCGGTGAACAACCGATGGAAGGTGGACGAGGTCCTCGATGCGGCCCGCTACTACGGCGACGTGACCGGACGGCGGGTCTCCGTCGAGTACGCACTGATTCGCGACATCAACGACCAGGGTTGGCGGGCCGACCTGCTGGGCAAGAAGCTGCACCGCGCACTCGGGCCGCTGGCGCACGTCAACCTGATTCCGCTCAACCCGACTCCCGGTAGCAAGTGGGACGCCAGCCCGAAGCCGGTGGAACGGGAGTTCGTGAAACGTGTTCGAGCGCAGGGAGTTTCGTGCACCGTACGGGATACCCGCGGCCGCGAGATCGCAGCCGCGTGCGGACAGCTAGCCGCTGCGGGGGACTAGCGGATCAGGCCGCGCTTGCGCATCCACATGTCGCGCAGGATCACGATCGCGACCACAGCGGCCATCCCGATCAGGAAAAAGTCCTCGACGTGGCCGATGTGATTGCCGTGCAGCATGCCCAGCAGGAACAGGATGATGAAAATCCCCAAGCCGTACCAGCTGCGGTGGTTGATCTTGCTCCAGCCCCACTTCGCAGAGGGCACGTCGGCGGTATCAACGTCGTTGTAGCGCTCCACCTCGGTGTTGGCCATCGTGGCTCCTGTCGACTCTGCTGTGCGATTGCGGGTCTAATTCTGGCACACCCGCCCGCCGGATCGGGGGCGATCCCCCGCGCCGGGCTCAGCCGATCAGCCCGTACCGGCGCAGCGCCTCGGCGCGTTCGGCGCCGTGATCGACGATCGGTTCGGGATAGCCCGGCGGCCGGCCCGCTTTGAGACGGTGGACGTCGCCGGGTTTGGACTCTAGTCCGGCCAGTTCGGGGACCCAACGCCGGACGTAGGCGCCGGACGGGTCGAACTTCTCGCCCTGGGCCGTCGGGTTGAACACCCGGAAATACGGGGCGGCGTCGGTGCCGCTGCCCGCGCACCACTGCCAGCCGTGCTGGTTGCTCGCCACGTCGAAGTCGACGAGCTGCTCGGCGAAATAGCGCGCACCCCACTGCCAGGGCAGGTGGAGATCCTTGACCAGGAACGAGGCCACGATCATCCGCACCCGGTTGTGCATGAACCCGGTCTCGTTCAGCTGGCGCATCCCGGCGTCGACGATCGGGTAGCCGGTCCGGCCCTGTTTCCAGGCCTCGAATGCGGCCTTCGCCTCCGGGCCGGTGTCGACCTCGATGGCGTCGAAGCCCGCGTTCCAGTTGCGCCAGGCACTGTCCGGCCACTCGTGCAGGACGGCGGCGTAGAAGTCTCGGAAGGCGAGCTCACGCAGATAGGCTGCGGGCCCCTCCGTGCCGAGCTCCAAGTCGGCCGCCATTCGGCGGGGGTGGATCGTGCCGAATTTCAGATGGGCCGACATGCGGCTGGTTCCGGGCTTGTCCGGCCGGTCGCGGTCGGTGGCGTAGGTCTGCACGCCGCCGGCGAGGAACTCCGCCCAGTGCTGCAGTGCAGCTGGTTCGCCGGCCGGAAGATCCAGTGGCACAGCGGGATTCGGGGCTCCGGTGCGCGGGCCAAGGCCGGCAACGCCGGCGGGGTCGATCCAGTGCGCGGTGCCCGCATCGGTCTTCGCCGGCGAGCGCCAGCCCATTTCGCGCCATCGCCGGTAGAACGGCGTGAACACTTTGTAGGGGGTGCCGTCGTCCTTGGTGACGCGCCCCGGGGACACCAGGTAGGGCGACCCGGTGGCGACCAGGGTCGCTCCGGTGCCGGCCAGTTCGGCCTCGACAGCGCGGTCGCGGCGAATACCGAACGGGCTGAAGTCGGCGGAGATGTGCACCGTGGCGGCGCCCACCGCCGCACTCATCGCGGGGATGCGTTCCTCGGGGCGGCCGCGGGTGATGAACAGCCTGCCGTTCAGGGCCTCGTCGAGGGCGCGCAGCGAGTCACCCAGGAACTGCAACCGGCGCGGCCCCGCGCCGTCCTCCAGGCGCGGGTCGAGGACGTAGCAGGCCAGCACCTCGGAGTCGTCGGCAGCGGCTTCCAGCAGTGGAGGCAGGTCATGCAGTCGCAGATCGCGGCGAAACCACAGCAGTGTCGGGGCCATGCTCGAGGTTATGACGTCGGCGTGGTCGACGTCGGCGTGGTCGACGTCGTGGTGCCCGATGTCGTGGTGCCTGACGTCGTATCCGTCGCCGCACTTGACGTCGTGGTGGTGGCCGTCGTCGTGGCGTCGGACGTCCCGGAGGTCGTCGGATCACCGGATTCCGTCGGCGCACCAGACGAGTTCTTCGGCGGTCCGGGCGGGGGAGGAGTCAGCACCGTGTCGACCAGATACACCACGGCGTTGGAGGTCTTGATCCCGCCGCACACCACCACGGCATCGTTGACCTTGAGGTCCTCACCGCCACCGGTGACGTTCACCGTCGCGCCCTGGACGGTCTTGTGCTCGCCGACCACCTGGTCCGGTGCCAGCTCACCTTGCACCAGGTGGTAGCTGAGGATCTTGGTCAGGAGAGCGGAATCGGACTTCAGCTTCTCCACGGTTTCCGGCGCCAACCGGCCCCATGCCTCGTCGACCGGAGCGAACACGGTGTACTGGCCGCTATTGACGGTGTCGAACAGGTTGACCTCGGAGTTCAGCTTGCCCGACAGCGCCGACGCGAACGTGGTCAGCAGAGGGCTGTTGGAGATGGCGACACCGGCCGTATCGGTGACCATCCCGTCCAGCGAGCCCGGTCCCATCGGCACCTTCACGGCGTACCCGGAGCAGCCGATGCCGACCAGGCCGCCCGGAACCGGCACCTCTGTCGAGGCCGTGGTGGTCGTCGGTTCCTCCGACGTCGAACTGGTCTCAGAGCTGGACGTGTCGCTGGCGGCGGCATCGGTGCGGTCCGACGAACAACCCGAGAGCGCCAGAAGCCCGGCGGTCAGGGCCAGCCCGACGCCGGTCAGGAATGAGCGGTGCGCATCCATGCGGGCAATTGTCCATGCCCGGTCTGACGGCCCCTGCGCTGGCTGGCCTAAGGCCGCGCACAATAGATCGGTGAACTCCCGCCTTCGCGTGTTGATCCTCGGCAGCACCGGATCCATCGGTACACAGGCACTCGAGGTGATCGCGGCCAATCCGGACCGGTTCGACGTCGTGGGTTTGGCGGCCGGCGGCGGTAATCCGGATCTGCTGGCCCGGCAGCGCGCCCAGACCGGTGTGACGAAGATCGCGGTCGCCGATCCGGTGTCCGCCGAGCGCGTCGGCGACGTCACGCACGCGGGCCCCGGGGCTGTCACACGGCTGATCGAGGATGTCGCCGAAACCGGCGGAGTCGATGTCGTACTCAATGCGCTGGTCGGTGCGCTGGGTCTGGAGCCGACGCTGGCGGCGCTGGCCACCGGTGCCCGACTGGCGCTGGCCAACAAGGAATCCTTGGTGGCCGGTGGGCCGCTGGTGCTCAAGGCTGCCAAGCCCGGGCAGATCGTGCCGGTGGACTCCGAACACTCCGCGCTGGCGCAGTGCCTGCGCTCCGGCGGCGCCGACGAGGTCGCCCGATTGGTGCTCACCGCCTCGGGCGGCCCATTCCGCGGCTGGTCGGCCGACGACCTCGAGGCCGTCACACCCGAGCAGGCCGGGGCGCACCCCACCTGGAGCATGGGCCCGATGAACACCCTTAATTCGGCGTCGCTGGTCAACAAGGGCCTGGAACTGATCGAAACCCACCTGCTGTTCGGCATCCCCTATGACCGCATCGATGTGGTGGTGCACCCGCAGTCGATCGTGCACTCGATGGTCACCTTCGTCGACGGCTCGACCATCGCCCAGGCCAGCCCGCCCGATATGAAACTGCCCATCTCGCTGGCGCTGGGATGGCCGCAACGGGTGCCCGGCGCGGCAGCGGCCTGCGATTTCAGCATCGCCTCGACTTGGGGGTTCGAACCGGTCGACAATGCCGTCTTCCCCGCAGTCGACCTGGCCCGTAGCGCCGGTGAGACCGGCGGATGCATGACGGCGGTGTACAACGCCGCCAACGAGGAGGCCGCCGAGGCTTTCCTGGCGGGGCGCATCCGGTTCCCCGCCATCGTCCGGACAATCGCCGACGTCATGGCCGCTGCCGACCAGTGGGCCGCCGAACCCGCTACCGTGGAGGACGTACTCGAAGCCCAGCGGTGGGCCCGGCGGCGCGCAGGCGACGCCGTCGACGCCGCTGCACAGGAGGTCGGTCCCCGCCCATGATGTTCCGCTCATGATGTTTGTCGTCGGCATCGTCCTTTTCGCACTCGCCATCCTGGTGTCGGTGGCGCTGCACGAGTGCGGCCACATGTGGGTCGCCCGCGCCACTGGGATGAAGGTTCGCCGTTACTTCGTCGGATTCGGCCCGACGCTCTGGTCGACGTTCCGGCCCAACAGGCTGGGTTCCACCGAGTACGGGCTGAAGGCGATCCCGGCGGGCGGATTCTGCGACATCGCGGGCATGACCCCCGACGTCCCGATCCGGCCCGAGGACGAGCCCTACGCGATGTACAAGCAGAAGACCTGGAAGCGGGTCGCGGTGCTGTTCGCCGGGCCGGCGATGAACTTCATCATCGGCCTGATCCTCGTCTACGTGATCGCGGTGATCTGGGGTCTGCCCAACCTGCACGCGCCGACCACCGCCGTCGTCGGCCAGACCTCGTGCGTCAAGGCCGAGGTGACCAAGGGCGAACTCGGCACCTGCTCCGGCGCGGGCCCGGCGGCACAGGCCGGCATCCAGGCCGGCGACGTCGTGGTCAAGGTCGGCAGCACCGACGTCAAGACCTTCGCCGAGATGGTCACCGCCGTGCAGAAGTCCTCCGGGCCCACCCCGTTCGTCGTGGAGCGCACGCAGGATGGCACAACGAGCACCGTCACGACCGTCGTCGACGTCGCCACCACCCAGCGCTGGGTGGCCCCGCCCGGCGGTGGGCAGGCCACCGGACCCTCCACGGTGGGGGCCATCGGCATCACCGCCGCCGAGTTCGGGCCCACGCACTACAACGTCCTGACCGCCGTCCCCGCCACGTTCACCTTCACCGGAGACCTCGGCGTCGAACTCGCCAAGTCGCTGGCCGCCATCCCGTCCAAAGTGGGGGCTCTGGTGCACGCCATCGGCGGCGGCGAACGCGACCCGGAGACCCCGATCAGTGTCGTCGGCGCGAGCATCATCGGCGGAGACACCGTCGACCACGGGCTGTGGGTGGCGTTCTGGTTCTTCCTGGCTCAGCTGAACTTCGTGCTGGGTGCGATCAACCTGGTGCCGCTGCTGCCGTTCGACGGAGGTCACATCGCGGTGGCCGTGTTCGAGAAGCTGCGCAACATGGTCCGCGGTGCGCGCGGCTTGCTGCCCGCCGCGCCGGTGAACTACAGCAAGCTGATGCCCGCCACCTACGTCATCCTGGTTGTGGTGGTCGGCTACATGGCATTGACCGTGACCGCCGATGTGGTGAACCCGATCCGCTTGTTCCAGTAGCAGATTCGTTTCCCGGAGGAGATGTGCAGATGTCCGTTGGTCTGGGTATGCCGTCCACGCCCGCGCCGCCCCCGGTGCTGGCGCCGCGCCGCAAGACCCGCCAGTTGATGGTGCGCGACGTCGGAGTGGGCAGCGACTTCCCGATTCCGGTGCAGTCGATGTGCACCACCAAGACCCACGACGTCAACGCCACCCTTCAGCAGATCGCCGAACTGACCGCCGCCGGTTGCGACATCGTGCGAGTGGCCTGCCCCCGTCAGGAGGACGCCGACGCACTGGCTGAGATCGCCAGGCACAGCAACATCCCGGTGATCGCCGACATCCACTTCCAGCCGAAGTACATCTTCGCCGCCATCGACGCGGGCTGCGCGGCGGTGCGGGTGAACCCGGGCAACATCAAGGAGTTCGACGGCCGGGTCGGGGAAGTGGCCAAAGCCGCTGGGGCGGCGGGCATTCCGATCCGTATCGGCGTCAACGCCGGTTCGCTGGACAAGCGATTCCTGGAGAAGTACGGCAAGGCCACCCCGGAGGCGCTGGTCGAGTCCGCGCTCTGGGAGGCCTCGCTCTTCGAGGAACACGGCTTCGGGGACATCAAGATCAGCGTCAAGCACAACGATCCGGTGGTGATGGTGGCCGCCTACCGGTTGCTGGCCGAAAAGTGCGACTACCCACTGCATCTCGGCGTGACCGAGGCCGGGCCCGCGTTTCAGGGCACCATCAAGTCCGCGGTTGCTTTCGGGGCGCTGCTCTCCGAGGGAATCGGCGACACCATCCGGGTGTCGCTGTCAGCGCCTCCGGTGGAAGAGGTCAAGGTCGGCAACCAGATTCTCGAGTCGCTGAACCTGCGGCCGCGGGGGCTGGAGATCGTGTCCTGCCCGTCCTGCGGGCGGGCGCAGGTCGACGTTTACACGCTCGCCAACGCGGTCAGCGCCGGGCTGGAGGGCCTCGACGTGCCGTTGCGGGTCGCGGTGATGGGATGCGTCGTCAACGGCCCCGGGGAGGCGCGCGAAGCCGACCTCGGCGTGGCGTCCGGAAACGGCAAGGGGCAGATCTTCGTCAAGGGCGAGGTCATCAAGACGGTGCCCGAGGCGATGATCGTCGAAACCCTCATCGAAGAGGCCATGCGACTGGCCTCCGAGATGAAAGACGAGCAACGCGGCGCGGACGCGGCTGACGGCGGATCGCCGGTCGTCACCGTAAACTAGGGGAAACTTCCGGGTTCCACCCCGCGCAGAAGGACCCCCATGTCGGCACCCCCACTGCTCAGCTCGGTTGACGGGCGACGGGTTTCGGTGGTCCGCGACCTCGCTCCGGTGGCCCGCGTGCTGGCGGCCGACCCGGTGGGATCTTGCATGGTGGCGGCCCGGGTCGCCGATCACGGTGTCGACCCGCAGGCCATCGGCGGCGAGTTGTGGACTCGCCACGGCGTGCAGGACTCGCTGTGCTACGCCGGGCCCAACCTGATCCCGTTGCGTGGCGCGCTGTCCGACCTTCGCGCCTTCGCCGATCAGGCGTTGACAACCGCGCGGCGGTGCTCCTCGCTGGTCGGTCGTGCCGAACTGGTGCTGCCGATGTGGGAGCGACTTGAGCGCGGCTGGGGTCCGGCTCGAGACGTTCGGGAGCGTCAGCCGCTGCTGGCGCTGCGGTCGCGTCCCCGGCATCCCATCGACCCTGCCGTCCGGCGGGTCCGGGTCAGCGAGTTGGACGCCTACCTGGTGGCTGCCGTCGACATGTTCATCGGCGAGGTCGGTATCGACCCCCGCGCGGGCGACGGCGGTCGCGGCTACCGCCGGCGCATCGCGAACCTGATCGCGGCAGGCCGCGCGTACGCCCGGTTCGAGCAGGGCCGGGTGGTGTTCAAGGCCGAGATCGGCTCGCAGTCGCCGGCGGTCGGCCAGATCCAGGGGGTATGGGTCCACCCGGAGTGGCGGGGCCACGGCCTCGGGACGGCCGGCACCGCCGCGGTGGCGGCCTCGGTCGTTGCCGGCGGGCGGATCGCCAGTCTGTACGTCAACAGCTACAACTTCGTCGCACGAGCCGCCTATGCGCGGGCGGGCTTCGCGCAGGTCGGCACGTTCGCGACGGTTCTGCTGGACTGACGCGGGATCTTCCCCGCGTTGCGCTCACCCCGGCGAGCGTCGAGTTGTCGGCCGCCTTCGGGGCGTTTCGCCCGATCAACTCGACTCTCGCTCTCGGGGATCGGTGCGCCTCCCCGGATTTGGGATAACGGCCTCATAACATTTGTCCCAATGGCAACTCCAACCCCATCTGCAACACGAGCTACAGCGATCCTCGCGGCGCTGGGCCTGCTGACGGGTGCTCTCTCCGCGTGCACCCCGCGACCGGACGGCCCTGCGCCGACTGCCTCGGAGTTCCTGGCCGATCTCGGCCGCGGCGACACCGACGCCGCGGCGAAGCTCAGCGACCGGCCCCTCGACGCCCACGCCGCGCTCAACCAGGCGTGGTCCGGGCTGCAGGCCAGCCGGTTGGACGCCACCATTGTCGGTTCGCGCTACACCGAGGACACCGGCAGCGTGAACTACCGCTTCACCTGGCAGTTGCCCAAGCAGCGCACCTGGACCTACGACGGCGTGCTGAACATGGTCCGCGACGAGGGACGCTGGCGGGTCCGTTGGAGCCCCAGTGCGTTGCACCCCAAACTCGGTGAGCGCCAAACGCTTTCGCTGCGGGCCGACCCGCCCAAACGTGCCACCGTCAACGAGGTCGGCGGCACCGAGGTGCTGGTTCCGGGGTATCTCTACCACTATCAACTCGACGCCGGGAAAGCGGCCGGTGACCTGATGTCCAGTGCGCATGTGGTCGCCGACGTCCTGCACCGGTTCGATGACACGCTCAACCCGCAGCTGCTCGCCGAGCAGGCCAGCTCGTCGAAGGCGCCGCTGGACCTGATCACGCTGCGGCCGTCCGACCACGACGCGGTCGCCGGTGCGCTGGACGCGCTACCCGGGGTTGTCGTCACCATGCAGCCCGACATGCTTCCCACCGACCAGGGCTTCGCGCCCTCGGTTCTGAGCGAGGTCAAGAAGACGGTTCTCGACGAACTCGACGGGGAAGCCGGCTGGCGCGTGCTCAGCGTCAACCAGAACGGCGCCGACGTCGAGGTTCTCACTGAAGTCGCGCCGAAGCCGGCCCCCTCGATCACCCTGACGTTGGACCGGGCCGTGCAACGGGCCGCGCAAGACGCCGTCGATCGCCAGGGCAACAAGGCGATGATCGTCGCGATCAGGCCGTCGACCGGCGACATCCTCGCGGTGGCACAGAACGCCGCCGCCGATGCCGACGGGCCGGCCGCCACCACCGGGCTCTACCCGCCGGGGTCGACGTTCAAGATCGTCACTGCGGGGGCTGCCATCCAAGGCAAGATGGCCACGCCCGACAGCATGGTGGCCTGCCCGGGGCAGATCGACATCGGGGACCGGACCATCCCGAACTACGACAAGTTCGATCTCGGTACGGTGCCGATGGCCCGGGCGTTCGCCAACTCGTGCAACACCACCTTCGCCGAACTCGCCAGCCGGATGCCACCGAGTGCCCTAACGAAGGCGGCCTCCCAGTTCGGCTTGGGCGCGGACTACTCCGTGCCGGGGTTGACCACTCTGACGGGTGAGGTCCCGCCGACGGTCGATCTGGCCGAGCGCACCGAGGACGGCTTCGGCCAGGGCAAGATTCTGGTCACGCCGTTCGGGATGGCGCTGACGGCGGCGACGGTGGCGGCCGGCAAGACGCCGACCCCGCGCCTCATCGCCGGAACCCAGACCACCGAGACCGGTGATCACCCGCCGGCCGACCAGGTGACACTCGACGGCCTCCGGTCGATGATGCGGCTGGTGGTCACCGACGGCACCGCCAAGGAGATCAACCGAACCGGGCAGGTCTACGGCAAAACCGGCGAGGCCGAATTCCAGGGTGGTTCACACGCCTGGTTCACCGGATACCGGGGGGATCTGGCGTTTGCCGCACTGATCGTCGGCGGGGGCAGTTCGACGTACGCGGTCCGCATGGTGCGTGCGATGCTCGAGGATCTGCCGCCGGATTTCCTGGCCTGAGCAGCCGCTAGTTCGCCGGTCCGGGCTGCTGGTTTGCAGGGTGGCCTGGTCCCGGTGGTTTAGGCCCGGGGCCGGGGCCCGGAGGCGGCTGTGGACCCGGGCCGGGTTTGGGCGGCTGGGGTGCCGGCCCGGGGCCGGGCGGCGGCCCGGGTTTGGGCGGCTGGGGACCGGGTTTAGGCGGTTGTGGCCCGGGGCCGGGTGGCTGGGGCCCGGGGCCGGGTGGCTGGGGCCCGGGGCCGGGTGGCTGGGGTCCGGGTTTGGGCGGTGGGGGAGCCAACGGCGCCGGTCGGATGGCCGGGGTGTTGTCCACCTGATTTCCCCCGCCGGTCTGATTTCCCCCGCCGGAACCGACGGGCGCGGCACCGCGCCCGCTGCTTTCCAGCTGCGGAATCCTTGCCGGTGACACGGTCGGCGGGACCGCGGATGGGCCTTCCGGCGAACTGGGTGCGGCCGGCTCGGATACCGGGGCGGGGAGCTGCGGTTCGGTGTTCCCCCCTTCGCCGTCCGGAGTCTGACCTTGAACGACGCGCGGCGGAGTCTCGGTGGCAGTCTCGATGGCGGTCTGGGGCGCCGTGGACTGACTGATCCCGGCAGGGGCAATGAACGGGATCTTGACGCCATCGCCGAGAACGGCAGTGACGCCTGCGCCGACCGCGAGAAGACCGACAAGGCTCGCGGCGGCGATCTGCAGGTGTGGTCGATGTCGTTCGCGGGCGAAGCGATGCTGACCGAGGTCGATGACGTCGCCGGAAACCGGGGTGCCTTGTTGTGGGGTGGCCTGGACTTGGGCCTGCACATGGGCCTGGACTTGGGCCTGCACATGGGCCTGCACGTAGGGGCCGAAACATTCCCGCGCGTACTCCGCCAACTCGGCTCTGCTCGTCAGCGGCTTTCCCGGTCGCTTCACCGTCAGCAGTGAGTACGCAAGCCGAACGAACACGTCGGCGGCGGAGTCAGGGCTTGTGGTGCTGTCCTCGGTCGTTGCCGCGAGTCGTTCGAGTCGTTCGCCGATCAGAGGCACGGTCACTTCCATGACCGCGCTTGATGTGCTCGATGACATCGGCAACTGATCGCCGGATTCGGCGTTCAACTCGCGCACGACAAGAGGTTCACCCTGCAATCGCCAGACGATTTCGGTGAAAGCCCAGAGCGAGCGCTCAGCGAACGAGGTGCCTTGTTCCTCGGCATGAGCGAAAGCGGCGTCCAGCAAAGAGGTCAACTCGCTGATGATCGCGGTTTGGAGGAGGCCGTTCTTGCTCGGCCAGCGCCGGTAAATGGTCATGTGGGACACGCCGGCGTACTTCGCGACGAGTTCGACAGTGGCCCGCTTGAACCCGTAGTCCCGCAGGACGCGGGTCGCGCCGTCCAGGATCTTCTCGCCGGTCGGGTCGAGCCCCTGCTCAGACACAGCGCCCCTTCCGTGGCGAGATGGCGCGGACCCCGACTGCCGCGCACTGGGCTGTTAGGCGCGCGACTCGCCGTGGATCGGCCGCGCACCGGCCTACTTCGCTGCTCCGAGCCAGCCTATACCTGCGCGTCAGCAGGTAGCCGGTGCAAAGACGAAGACGTTTCCCCGGGCACGCGCACAGCGCGTGGAAACTGGTCTCCGCAAACGCTTGACCAAGGGCGAAGGAGGTGATGTGATGCTCATCATAAGTTAATAACACCGACAGGTCAGCGGTGGTTTTTCGACAATGCTGAGCAGTCGGCCCCATCAATGTTCATCAACGGCTAGCAACGACACAAAACCCGGAATAGAGGCAGAAAAATGCTCGGTTCAACACGTGTCGTCCAGGTGGGGCGGGTCGGGGCTTTGGCGGTAGCTCTAGGGGTCGGCGGAGTTCTGGCGGCAGCGACGGCCTCGGCCGACAACACCCAGCCGTCGGGGTCTGTGGCTGGCAGTGTGGACGCGACGGCGCACCGGGGTCTTGCCGCCCGGCACGCCCGCAAGGCCGCGGCGCCCCTCGCTGCGGCGCCAGTTCTCGGTGGTGTCGCAGGACATCGTGCTGTTCGACGCCAGCATCGCGGCCAACGTCGCCTACGCCCTGCCGCACGCACGCGACAGGATCGAGGCCTGCCTGCGCAGCGCCCAGCTCTGGGACTTCGTCGCCGCGCTGCCAGAAGGCATGG
>CAYTOD010000053.1:0-29288 GCA_964439315.1 uncultured Mycobacterium sp.
CTGACGCTGACCCTGATCCACCTGATCTCGATCCCGATCTCCAACACCTCGGTCAACCCCGCCCGTTCCACCGGTGTGGCGTTCTTCAACGGCGCCGGCGCACCGGGCCAGTTGTGGGCGTTCTGGCTGGCCCCACTGGTGGGCGCCGCACTGGCCGGCGCACTGTATCCGGTGCTGTTCGGGCCCCAGGGCGCCAAGGACGAGGCGCTGGCCACCCGCCCGGTGCGCGACGCGGCACTGGAAAAATAAGCACCGGGAAATTGGCCCCCGCGAAGTAAGCGTCACAGGCCGCTGATGCGTTGAACCGGCAGCCGCGCGCCGCGCCGCGGCAGTCGGGCGAGTCCGCTGACCTCCAGCAGACGAACCACCCGGTACCGGTGTGGCCGCTCGGGTTCGAGGAGCTCCACCATCGTCGCGTCATCGACGGGACGGCCGACGAGTGTCCAGCCGATCATCGCCGCCAGGTGGTAGTCGCCGACGGATAGTGCGTCGGTATCTCCGAACGCACGCTGGGTGGTTTCCGCGGCGGTCCACTCGCCGACTCCGGGCAGGGACGTCAGCGCCGCCCTCGCATCGGCGGGCGTGCGGGCGCCCAGCCGTTCCAGCGACTCCGCCCGCGCCGCGCATCCGACGAGGGTGCGCATCCGGCCGGGATCGACGTTGGCGCGGTGGAACTCCCAGGACGGGATGGACCGCCACCGCTCGGCCGAGGGGGGCACCCGCATGCGGCCGGGCGCCGGGCCGGGCGCGGGCGTGCCGAACCGGGTCACCAGCAACCGCCAGGACCGGAACGAGTCGGCGCCCGGCACCCGCTGTTCGAGAACCGCCGGGACGATCGCCTCGAGCACCCGCCCGGTACGCCCGATCCGCAGGTGCGGCACGCGGCTGTGGGCGGCGACGACGGTCGGATGGACAGGCCGGAAACCCTCGGCAGGATCGTCGCGACCCGCCCCGCCGCACCCCACGTCGTCCAGGCCCAGCAGCGACGGCAGGTTGGCGATGAACTCCTCCGCGCCGTCGCCCCACGCCTGGCAGGCGATCCGATCCGGAGCCAGCCGGGCCAAACGCGCGGTCACCGGACCGCTGGCCTGCAGGCTGGTCCGCCAGATGGTGCCGTCGGCCTCGATCTGCAGACACGGATCACCGGGACCGCGCCGGTGCGGGGCCAGCGTGTGCCCCGGGCTGGCCGGCCCGGGGAAGGTCAGAGTCCGCTCGATCACGCTCAGGGACGCTGGGCGATCCGGTCGGCGATGACCGCGATGGGCGATGTCGTGGAGCGCCCGCCCGCCTCGTGCCGGTCGGCCGCCTTGTAGGCGGTGTACATGCCGCGGACGCCGATCCAGCGCAGCGGTTCGGGCTCCCAGGTGCGCGAGCGGTGGCCGACCCAGGGCAGTACGGTCAGGTCCGTCGAGCGCCCCAGCACCAGGTCGGCCAGCGTGCGCCCGGCCAGGTTGGTGGCCGTCACGCCGTGCCCGACATAGCCGCCCGCCTCCCCGAGACCGGTGGAGCGGTCGAACTCGACGCCGGCGGTCCAGTCCCGCGGTACCGCGAGCACCCCGCACCAGCCGTGTGCGATCGGTACCCCCCTGGTCTGGGGCAGCACGGTGTTCAGCACCCCGGTGAGGTAGTCCACGGTGCCCTGCCCGACGGCCCCGTCGCGGTCGATGCGCGATCCGTAGCGGTACGGCACCGCCCGGCCGCCGATTGCGATGCGGCCGTCGGCGGTGCGCTGGGCGTAGAAGAACCCGTGCGCGAGATCGCCGACGGTCTCGCAGCCCTGCCAGCCGATGGTGTCCCAGACCGATGGCGGCAGCGGTTCGGTGGCGATCATCGCGCTGTTCATCGGCAGCCATCGCCGGCGCAGTCCCCGCATCCGTGCGGTGAAACCCTCAGTGGCGCGCAGGATTACCGGTGCGCGCAGCGCGCCGTGGGCGGTCTCGGCGCGGCCCGGCACGATCCGGATCACCGGAGTCTGCTCGTAGACGGTGACGCCGAGTCTTTCCACGACGTCGGCCAGTCCCCGGGCGAGTTTGGCGGGTTGCACCCGCGCACAGTGCGGGTTGAACGCGCCTTCGACGAGGCCGTCCACCGCGACGCGGGCCGCGGCCTCAGCGGCGGTGAGCATCTCGATCCCGTCCACTCCCCAGGAGCGGTCCTCTTCGACCTCGGCTCGAAGTCGCTTGGCCTGGGCCGGGTTTCGAGCGACTTCGAGATTGCCGCCTTTGACGATGTCCGCCTTGATGCCCTCCCGGGCGGCGACGTCGATCACCTCGTCGACGGAGTCGTCGAGCATCCGTTGCCAGGCGATCACACCCTGGCGGCCGTGCTGTGCGGCCAGCACCCCACGGTGGCCGGGCGGCAGTCCGGACAGCCATCCGCCGTTGCGGCCCGACGCCCCGAAACCCGCAAACCGGGCTTCCAGCACAGTGATTCGCAGGCTCGGATCCAGTTGACGGAGATAGTAGGCCGTCCAGAGCCCGGTGTACCCGGCGCCGACGATGCACACGTCGGCATCCCGGTCTCCCGGCAGCGCGCGGCGAGGTTCGGGAATGGAACTGAACCAGTGCGAGACTTCGCCGTTGTTCATGTCCCGTACGCTACCCGCGCCTTCCGCCCTATCCGCGTGTCCGGCGGGCGTCGCGAAGCCCCGCCCAGAAGCGGGCGGCCGCGCGGATCGACTCCTCAACCGGCGCGGGGTGCCAACCCAATTCGCGGACCGCCTTGCCGTGGTCCACCGGGGCTTCGGCCCGCATCAGCCGAACCGAGTTCAGGGTCAGGCGTTCGTCGCTGCCGCGCAGTCTCGACTTGAGGGTTCCGATGGCGCCCAGCGCATAGGTCACCGGCAGTGGAATCACCCGCCGAGGCGGCGGCATACCGGCGGCCTCCGCCGCGATGCGCACCACCTCGGCGTTGGTGATCATCCGCTCCGAGATCAGGTACCGCTCGCCGGGGCGGCCGTGTTCGGCGGCCAGGATCATCGCGCGGGCGGCGTCATCGACCCCGACGACCTCCAGTTCGATGGAGCCCAGCACGAACGGCAGCTTGCCGAACGCCGCGCCCGCGATGATGGCGCCGTGCGGGGTACGGCCCCAGTCGCCGGCGCCGTAGGTGGTGGACACGCACATCGCGACGGCGGGCAATGCCCCGGTCCGGGCGCGCTCGAGCACCATCCGCTCGGCCTGCACGCGCGAGCGCACGTAGTCGGTCAGCCCGCGCTCGTCGGTGATGACGTCGTTCTCCGTGGCGACGTGTCCGCGACGGCGCGCCACACACGCGTAACTGCTGGTGTAGACGAACTTCCGGAAGGGGTGCTCGCGGTGCACGGCGGCGGCGACGTCCAGGACGTTGCGGGTGCCCTCGACGTTGGTGCGGTACAGCGGCGTCGGGTCGGACAGCCAGCCGCGGGTGTCGACGACGCAGTAGTAGACGTCGTCGCATCCGGTCATCGCCTCGCGCAGGACGTCGTCGTCGAAGATGTCGCCGGTGAAACGGGTCACCGTGAGGTCGTCGATTCCGACAGTGGCGGCGTTGGCGCGCACCATGATTCGTACGTCTCGCCCGTCCTGGACGAGCTGCCGGGTGACGTGCGAACCCAGAAATCCGTTGGCGCCGATCACCAGTACGGGCCTCACCGGCGGCCCCCGTACCGGCGCATCCACGCCGCGGCATCGTCGTCGAGGGTGCCGAGGGCTTCGGCTTTCGCGCACCAGGCCATGCCGGCTTCGAGGAATTTCAGCGGGTTGTAGACGTCCTCCTGGCGGCTCCACAGGCCGCCGCCGGCGTAGGTCAGTATCGAGATGTTGGTGGCGCTGATGACCGTGCCGTCGCCCGGGTCTCGCATCGGGTTGTCCAGCTCGCAGATCACCCGGCCGGTCTCCGGATCGAGCACCGACCACAGCGACGGGAACGCCGTCATGTGGCTGCCCGGGAACGTCGTCATGGTGCGGTAGATCCAGTCGCGGACCTGCTTGCGGCCCTTCATGGTTCCGAAGGAGTGCTCGATGTAGTCCACGTCCGGGGTGTAGTGCGCCACCCAGGCGTCCCAGTCCTGGGTCCTGGCCGCCTGGTCCACCGTGGCCTCGAACCTGGCGAAGGCCTCGGCGAGTTCGGCCCGGGAGAAGCGCTCTGCCGACACGATGAACAAACTAGCGGTAGAAACGAACCATGACCGAATACCAGCGCGCGATCCTGGCCGGCGGCTGCTTCTGGGGCATGCAGGACCTCATCCGACGGCAGCCCGGCGTGGTGTCGACCCGAGTGGGCTACACCGGCGGCCGCAATGCCCACGCCACCTACCGTAATCACCCCGGGCACGCCGAGGCCGTCGAGATCGTCTACGACCCCACCGTCACCGACTTCCGCGCTCTACTGGAGTTCTTCTTCCAGATCCACGACCCGACCACGGTCGACCGGCAGGGCAACGACGTCGGCTCCAGCTACCGCTCGGCGATCTTCTACCTCGACGACGAGCAGAAGCGGGTCGCCGTGGACACCATCGCCGACGTCGACGCGTCCGGGCTGTGGCCGGGGAAGGTGGTCACCGAGGTGGTCCCTGCGAGCGAGTTCTGGGAGGCCGAACCCGAGCATCAGGATTACCTGCTGCGCATCCCGAACGGATACACCTGCCACTGGCCACGGCCGGGCTGGACGCTGCCCAAGCGCAGCTGATCAGCGGCGGCGGACCTTCACCAGGCCGCCGTCCTTGGGCGTGAAGGCCACCCCGCGGCTGTGCCACTCCTCGCCCGGGGCGTCGGTGGTCTCAATGGTGAAGTGCCGCAACACAGTACGTAGAACGACGTCCATCTCCATGTTGGCGAACGCCGCGCCCACACAACGCCGGGTGCCGCCGCCGAACGGGACCCAGAAGAACGTGTTGGGCTTGGCGTCGAGGAAGCGTTGCGGATCGAAGCGCTCCGGGTCCGGGTAGATCTCCGGATTGCGGTGCAGTTCCAGCAGGCTGACCATGATCGAGTAGCCCTTCGGAATGCGCCACGGGCCGAGTTCGTAGATCGGAACCTGAACACTGCGACCCGAGAAGTCGATCACCGTGCGGTTGCGCTGGACCTCGAAGATGGTGGCCTGGCGGTAGGTGTTGGCATCGCCGGCCGTCGCCTCCTCCTCCAGCCGCGCCAGCACCTCCGGGTGACGGGAGATGCGTTCGAACGCCCACCCCAGGGTCGAGGCGGTGGTCTCGTGGCCGGCCGCGAGCAGGGTCAGCAGTTCGTCGCCGATCTCGCTGCGGGTCATCGCCGACCCGTCGTCATAGGTGCTGCGCAGGAACAGTGCGAGGATGTCGGTGCGCTCTTCGAAGTTCGGGTCCTTGCGGGCGCGGTCGATGAGGTCGTCGATGATCGTTTCGTACTCGCCCCGGTACCCGCGCAGAGTCGCCCACGGGTTGAAGAAGCGCGGCGGGTTCTTCGGAGTCGGCAGCACGGCCAGCTTCGAGCCCAGCGTCACCCACTTGGGCAACAGGTCGCGCAACTGCTGAAGGTCGGCGCCGTCGGCACCGAACACCGCCCGCAGGATGATGTTCAGGGTGACGTGCATCATCGGTTCCAGCGTCGCGAACTCGGTGTCGTCCGGCCACGTCGCGATCTCCCGCATCGTCTCCTCTTCGACGATGCGCTCGTAGGCGGCGATGCTCTTGCCGTGAAACGGCGGGGTGAGCAGTTTGCGCCGGCGACGATGCTCGGTGCCGTCTAGGGCGAACACAGATCCATAGCCGAGCAGACGGCTGAGGTTGGGCTGGATGTTGTAGAGCACGTCGGGGCCGGTGGTGAAGACCTGCTTGGCCAGCGTGGGCTCGGAGATCAGCACGGTGTTGCCGAACACCGGGATCTGGACGGTGACGGCGCGGCCGTACTTCGGAGTGAGCCAGGAGACCCAACGCCGGCGGGAGGCCAGGAACACCAGCTTTCCGTACCACTTCGGCTCGCGGGGCGACGGTGGCAGCTTGGGCTCGGCGGCGACGGACTCCTCGACGGTCGATGCTTGGCTCACGGTCTTCCGAACCTCCTGACAGCGGTCGTGGTACCGGCCTGTACCAACGCTGGCCTTTACGGTACCGTCCGGTACCAGAAGCTGACAAGAGGACTGCCCCAACGGCCGAACCCGAGGAGCTGCGATGACTGCGCCGGTTGCCGAACAGGCCGCTGCCATGCCCTCGTCCTCCCCTTCGTCGTCCCCCCCTTCGTCGTCGCCCGCGTTCCGGCGCCGCCTGCTCGACGGCCTCGCCGCCTCGATCGAGGAGCGTGGATACCGGGAGACAACCGTCGCCGACATCGTCCGCTGCGCCCGGACGTCCAAACGCACCTTCTACGACCACTTCTCGACCAAAGAGGAGTGTTTCGTCGAACTGCTGTCCGCCAACAACGAGGAGTTGGTCGCCACGCTGGGCGAGGCCGTCGACCCCGAGGCGCCCTGGCAGGACCAGGTCCGTCAGGCGGTCACCGCCTACGTCGGGAGCATCGAGGCCAACCCCGCGATCACGCTGAGCTGGATCCGGGAACTGCCGGCGCTCGGCGAGGGCGCGCGGCCGATGCTGCGGCGCGGCTTCACCCGCCTGACGGCGGCGGTGGTCGCCCTGAGCGCCAATCCGGGCTTCCGCGCCGCGGGGATCGCACCCCTCGCCCCGACCGCGGCGTTGATCCTGGTGGGCGGCCTGCGCGAATTGACCGCCCAGACCGTGGAGGACGGCGAACCCGTCACCGGGATGATCGACCCGGCGGTGGCGGTTGCCATCGCGCTGCTCGGATCCGCCTCAGCGGGCCGGTAGCACGAAGGCGAACGGCCGTCGGAAACCGAGTCCACGCAGTGTCGCCGCACGGACGTCGTCCATCGGCACCGGAACCAGTCGACCTGCCCCCGGTTCGTAACAGCGCAGCGTCGACCCCGCCAATTCGGTGAGCAGAACCCAGTGCCGCGGTATCGCCGCCCCGATCAGCATCGCCACCGGGCGGCCCTTCCCCAGCGCAGCGGCCACGTCCACGAGCGAGTCGCGGGGTCTCATGGCGCGCCACCGATAGGGGTGTCCGTGGGCACCGACGGCCCGCGCCATCCCCGCCGGGGTGGTGCCCAGCGCTCGTGGCCACACCATGTTGACCGCGCGATGTACCCGTCCCTGCTCGGCATCGAACCATTCCTGCGCGCGCGGGCCGTCCAGCGGAGCGCGGTAGTCGGCATCCAACAGTGCGCCGGCCATGACCGCCACACTGGGGCCGCAGGTCACCCCGTCGCGCTGGCGCAGCCACATGGTTCCCACTGTAGTTTCATGTTCACCCGGCAGTTCGGAATTCACCCGGCAGGAAGAGCAGCCATGACTGAGACGATGCGCGCCGAGCGCTTCTACGCGGACACCAAAACCGTTGTGCTCGAGGATGTTCCGATTCCCGAACCGGGCCCCGGCGAGGTCCTGGTCAAGGTGGCGTTCTGCGGGATCTGTCATTCCGACCTGAGCCTGATCAACGGCACCTTCCCGGCCCAGCGCCCGGTGGTCATCCAGGGCCATGAGGCCTCGGGCACCATCGCCAAGCTCGGGCCCGACGTGACCGGCTGGTCGGAGGGCGACCGGGTGGTGGTCGCGGCCGGACGGCCCTGCCTGCAATGCCCCAACTGCCGCCGCGGCGATGCCGGCAGCTGCCTGCAGATGCAGATCATGGCGTTCGCCTACGACGGGGCGTGGGCGGAATACACCCTCACCCATGCCGCCGGACTGACCCGTGTTCCCGACAACGTGCCCCTGGAGCAGGCGGCCATCCTGGCCGACGCGGTCTCCACGCCCTACGGAGCCGTGGTCCACACCGGCAAAGTGACCGTCGGGGAGTCCGTCGGAGTCTGGGGCGTGGGCGGGGTGGGCACCCACATCGTGCAACTGGCGCGACTCGTGGGAGCCGCTCCGATCATCGCCCTGGACATCAATCCGGTGGTGCGCGACCGCGCACTGGAGCTCGGCGCCGACTTCGCCTTCGACTCCCGCGACCCCGACGTCAAGGCGAAGATCGCCGAAGTCACCGGCGGCCGCAACCTCGACGTCGCCTTCGACGCCGTCGGCCTGAAGGTCACCTTCGAGCAGGCGCTGGACTGCCTGACCGTCGGCGGGCGACTGGTGGGCGTGGGAATGAGCGCGGAGTCGCCCACCGTCGGGCCGACGTCGATGTTCGGCCTGAGCAAGCGGCAGGTCCTGGGGCATCTCGGCTACCAGAACTCCGACATTGAGACATTGGCCAAACTCGTCTCGCTCGGCCGGCTGGACCTGTCGCGGTCGATCAGCCGGATCGTCCCGCTGGAGGACGTTCGGGACGGCATCGAAGCCCTTGAGCACGCCGACGGAAACCCGATCCGGATCCTGGTCCAGCCCTGACGTCAGGCCGCTGACGGCACCGGAACCTGAGGCTTCGTAGCGGGCCGGCCGGCGTCGCGGCGCGTCGGCAGCGCGAGCCGGACGATCTTGCGGACGACGGTCGCGAATTGCCGCGGCAGCGGCCCGCTGTTGTAGGGCACCCCGTAGCGCTGGCAGATCTCGCGCACCTGCGGGGCGATCTCGGCGTAGCGCCGTGCCGGCAGATCGGGGAACAGATGGTGCTCGATCTGATGCGACAGGTTGCCCGACATGATGTGGAACAACTTGCCGCCGGTCAGGTTCGCCGAACCGAGGATCTGCCGGAAGTACCACTGGCCGCGGGTCTCGTTACGGGTCTCCGCAACGGTGAATTCAGCGACGCCGTCGGGGAAATGACCGCAGAAGATGATCGCGAAGGCCCAGACGTTGCGCACCACGTTAGCCGTCATGTTGCCGGCGAACACGAACGGCGCCGATGGTCCGGCCAGCAACGGGAAGGCGACGTAGTCCTTCAGGACCTGACCGCGCATCTTGGCCCATATCTGACGGAGCACGTCGCGCTTGTCCGCGAAGGCGATCTGGCCGGCGCGGATGCGATCGGACTCCATTTCGTGCAGTGCGACGCCGTATTCGAACAACACCATCAGCAGGAAGGCGTAGACCGGGTTGCCCAGGTAGTACGGAACCCAGCGTTGCCTCTCGCTCATCCTCAGCAGCCCGTAGCCGATGTCGCGGTCCATCCCGACGATATTGGTGTGGGTGTGGTGGACGTAATTGTGCGAGTGCCGCCAGTGTTCGGAAGGGCACACGTTGTCCCACTCGAAGGTCTGCCCGCGCAGTGCGGGGTCGCCGGTCCACTCGTACTGCCCGTGCATGACGTTGTGGCCGATCTCCATGTTGTCCAGGATCTTTGACAGCCCCAGCAACGCGGTGCCCGCGGGCCAGGCCGGCGGCAGCATCAGCAGTGCCCGGCCGGCGACCTCCATGGCCCGCTGGGCCTTGACGATGCGACGGATGTAGTCGACGTCGACCTGGCCGAGATCGGCGATCAACGCCGCCCTGATGGCGTCGAGTTCGCGGCCGAACTCATCGAGTTGGGCCGGGGTCAGGCTGGGGTGATCCGACACCCTTGATTTGTCAGACATGCTGTACTCCTTGGCCTTTCGCTGGGATGCTTTTCTAGAGCGCGATCTCGACGTCGCCGACCGGCACGGACACGCAGATCTGCACGTCCTGGTCGTCGGCACTGGAGATCGCTCCGGTTGTCAGATTGCGCACCACACCGCTGACTTTCCGGCGGGTGCAGGTGTGGCAGATGCCCATCCGGCATCCGCTTGCCGGGTTCAGGCCGGCCGCCTCGGCTTGCTCCAGGATCGGCCTGCCATCGTCGTCACTCTCGATACCACTGTCCCGGAACGTGATCCGGCCACCGGTCGGCGCGGCGGTGCGCGGTGGGAGCGTAAAGCTCTCCGCGATGGCGTCGGGGTGATGTGCCCTGACCGCGTCGACCAACGCCGTTGGCCCGCAGACGTAGACCGCGTCGGGGTCGGGCATCGCGGTGGCGAGGTGGTGAGCGGTGAGGTGTCCGGTCAGATCCCCGCCGGTGCCGCGGGTGTAGCTGTGAAGTGTTTTCACACTGCGCATTTCGGCGAGTTCCTGGCGATAGCAGGATTCCGCCATGCTCGGCACATAGCGGAGCACGGTGACGTCCCCGTCGAAGCCCTCTGCGTTCAGGGTCCGGACCATGCTCATGACCGGGGTGATTCCACTGCCGCCGGCGATCATCAGCAGGCGGCGCGGGCGACGATCGGGCAGCACGAAGTCTCCGGCCGGACCGGACAGTCCGACAACCAGGCCCTTGCCCGCGAACCGGTGCAGGTACTCCGACACCACGCCCCCGTCGTGCCGGGTGACGGTGAGTTCGATCAGTTCGGCGCCCTCGGCGTTGGCCGGCGAGTAGTACCGGGTGTGCCGGCGTCCGTCGATCTCGACGGTGATGCCCAGATGCTGACCGGCGGTGTGAACGACAGGACGGTTCGGGTCGAGCAAGACGGTGACACTGCCCGGCGTGAGGTGCCGGACTCCGACCACGGTGGCCCGGGATTCACTGGTCCACATCGGATCGAGCAACTCGGTGTAGCGATCCACGCCGTGCGGGCCCAGAAGCATGTTGAGCAACGTGCGGGTTCGCGCCGTTGTTTGGGTGAACATGTGTACACAGTTCGCTGCATCAAACCCCTTTGTCAAGGGATTTCACCCGGTTGTGCTACGGTTCACAACAGTGAATGTGCGTACACCCAGTTCACATCGGGAGAAGTCCAGCCGGACCCGGGCCCGCGACACCCCCTCGCGCGAAGAGCGCAAGGAGGCGACCCGTCGCGCCATCATCGCGTCCGCACTCAAACTGCTCGACGAGCGAAGCTTCAGCGGGTTGAGCCTGCGCGAGGTCACGCGGGAGGCCGGCATCGTTCCGGCGGCCTTCTACCGGCATTTCGAATCGATGGACGCACTCGGCCTTGTTCTGATCGACGAGTCGTTCCGCTCGCTTCGCGATCTGCTCCGCGGGGCCCGCACCGGGCGCCTGGATTCCAACCGGGTCATCGAGTCCACTGTGGAGATCCTCACGGCGAGCGTTACCGAACAGCGGGAGTACTGGCGGTTCATCGGCCGGGAACGGTCAAGTGGCGTCACCGTCCTGCGTTATGCGATCCGGACCGAAATCCGTTTGCTCACATCCGAATTGGCCACCGACCTGGCGCGGTTTCCCGAGCTGCGCGACTGGAGCACCGAGGATCTCAACATCCTCGCCAGCCTGTTCGTCAATTCGATGATCATCATCGCCGAGGCCCTCGAGGACGCCCCGGATGCCGCCGCTGTCGAGGAGATCACCCGCACCGCGGTGAAGCAACTGCGCATGATCGTGCTCGGCGTCGCGGGCTGGCGCAGCGAACCGGCCTGACTCCGCCGTCACTCCCTCGGGAGGAATTGTTCGGGGTGGTGGAAGTCGTTGGTGCCGGGCTTGATGGGCAGGTGTGGTGGGGGTAGCCATTCGGTGTGGCCGTCTTTGCGGGTGCGGGTGGTCCAGCCGTTGTCCAACAGCCGGTGGTGAGGCTTGCAGGCGAAGGTGAGTGCGTCGGCGTCGGTGCCGCCACCGTGTGCCCAGGGCGTGGTGTGGTGGACCTCGGTGAGGTAGCCCGGCATGGTGCAGCCCGGGGCGGTGCAGCCGCGGTCCTTCGCGTGCAGCACCACGCGTTGGTCGGCGGTGGCGATCCGCTTGCTGCGGCCGAGGTAAATGGGTCGGCGTGAGTGCGTGTCGAAGACGCAGAGGTAGTGCCAGGCATGCGAGGCCATCCGGATCAGGTCGGCCATCGGCAGCAGGTTGCCGCCACCGGTGACCGCATGCCCGGCCCCGGTCTGCAGTTGCTCCAACGTCGCTGACACCACCACAGTGACCGGCAGCCCGCGATGCTGACCCAGCTTCGGATCCCCGAGCTGCCCGCGAACCAGAGCGGCCAGCGCATCGTGCTGCCGCTGAGCATTCGTGCGGGCGTCGGCCGCAGCACGTTCCTCCGACGGCTCCCCGGCCACACACGGGCTGTCATCGGCGGGGTTACACATCCCGGGGGCCGCGAACTTGGCCAGCCACGCCTCCAGCATCGACCGCAACTCCGGAGAGGCCACCAGCTTGGCCTCGCTCAGGCCGTCGCGGCGCTGCCGACTCCAGCTGAACCCGCGCTGGGCGGCCCGGTAGTCGTCGGAGAACACCCCGTCGGGGTTGATCGTGACCGCGAGTTTGTCGGCCACGATCTCCAACTGGTCAGTACGCAGCTGCCCGGACTGTTCGGCAAGGAACTCCTCGGCCGCGACCACCTCGTCGGGGTGGATGTCCTCGGGTAGCTCGCGGAAGAACTTCTGGATCGTGCGCAGATGCGCGGGATCGAGCACCCCGGCATGCCAGGCCTTCGCCGTCACCGGGAACACCGGCCCCAGACTCTGTCCGGTCAGCGTGGTGCGCGGGGCCATCTGCGCGGCATCACGGATCCGCCGGCGCGCCTCCGAGGGGCTGATCCGGATCACATCGGCGATTACCCGATATGCCGTCTTCCCGAGCGCCTCGTCGCCGCACCGATCCACCGCCAGCACCAAATCCCCCGCACACGCGGTGGCCTTACGGCGCACCGTCTCCAACCGGTCGAGTGCCCCCAACTGCTCACCCACCGGCAACGCGGACCAGTCCAGCGCTCCCAACGCCTCCACGCCCGCCTCCAGTAAGGCGAACGCATCCGACACCGTGTTAGAACTCATGTTCGAATCGTAAACCCCAAGTCCGACAAAGTAACTCGCCCCGAACCGCCCTGGGGATGAATCCGGAACTGTGGAAAAGCCCCCGTTCTCCCCTGATCGGTGGACGCCGGTATCACCTGGTGAACGGCCCGCTCGACGGACACCGGCGGCCGCTCCGGGCTCAGAAGATGGTTCTCAACAACATTCGAACTTTCCGAGGAGAAACGACATGAACGGCATCATCAACCGCATCGCGGCCACCCTGACCGGATCCGCCATCGCCGCCGGAATCCTGGCCGCCGCCGTGGCCGCGCCCGCCCAGGCCGCTCCTGCCGACATGAACACCAAGTCCCAGAGCTGCACCACCTCGACCGGGATCGGCGCTGCCAAGGCCGGTGCGCCGAGCCTGATGACCCGCGCCGGGCAGGTCGCCGCCTCAGCCCCGGTTGCCGCTACCGCACCGTCGAGCTGCTTCGGGCACTGATGCCGCTGTCAACTCACCGGCGAGCCACCCACTGGCGAGTAGTGCCGGCTGCTCCCCCGCTCGTCGACGGGCGGCAGATTCCGGGGCGGGGTATGCACCAACGGCGCGTCGGCCGGGGCCCGACCCTCGGCGCGGTCCCAGCCGCCCCGCGCCCGCGGGTGCATCCGCATCCGCCGCGGAACGAACTTGAAGGCCACGTTCACCGCCCGGCCGAACAACCAGTGCAGGTTCTCGTCGTGCCGGGACCACTTGTAGCCCATCAACTCCCGGACCGGCTCGTCGTAGAGCCCGACCGTCAGCCACACGACGAACGGCTCCATGATCTTGAGCTGCTGCGCCCACACCCAATCCGGAATCCATTCCAGCGAAGGATGTTTCGGCATCGTCGACAGATCCAGAACCGCACGCGCGGCCCAGGTGTTCTCCAGCTCCTCGCGGCACATCCGATCCCAGTAGTCCTGGAACTCCTCCCAGGACTTCGGCACCGGGCGCATGCTCATCCCGTACATCCGATACCAGGTGACGTGTTCATCGAACAGCTGGCGCTTCTGGTCCTCGGTCAGGCCGGCGCCGAAATGCTCGGCGGTCAGGATCGTGCCCATGAAGAAAGTGGCGTGCGCCCAATAGAAGACGTCCGGATTCAGGGCGTTGTAGCGCCGGCCCTGATCGTCGACACCCTTGATTCCGACGTGGTAGTCCCGGACCTCAGCGCCGGTCTGCGGCGCACGATCGCCGTCGAAGACGACGCCACCGATCGGGTACAACGACCGGAACAGCCGGGGCAGCCGTTCGGTGAAGAAGATCGAGTGGTCCTTGACCGCCGCCCCCAGTTGCGGATGCATGTTCTGCATCGACCCGGCCCAAGGGCCCTGCAGCAGACCGCGCCAATCGCCGAACAGCTTCCAGGTCAGCGAATCCGGGCCCAGCGGGACGGTTCCATCGCTCGCGGTCTGGTGGCTCACGCCGCCAGCATAAGTCCCCGAAAGCCCACCGCAATAGAACATTTTGTCCCTGCAAAAGAACAAAAAGGTAGCGTTACCCGAACCGCGACAGAAGTGAGGCGACCGTGAGCACCGTTGATCCGCAGCGTTGGAACCTGAGCCGACGTACTTTCCTCGCCGGCAGCCTCGCCGCCGCTGGCGCACTGGCCGCCTGCAGCAAGACCGCAGCGCCGCCGGCTGGACTGGACAAGCAGCCAACCTCGGTGCCCGCCGCTCTGACCGAGCCGATCAAGGCCGCAGAGGCCGCCCGGCCGCACACCGGTCGCATCGTCACCGCGACGCTGACACCTCGCCCGGTGGAGGTCGATTTGGGCGGCAAGGTGGTGAAGACCCTCGGCTACGCCGATACCGTTCCGGGTCCGCTGATCCGTGCCAATGTCGGCGACGAACTCCAGGTCACAGTGGCCAACAAGCTCGACAAGGAAACGTCGATGCACTGGCACGGCATCGCCCTGCGCAACGACATGGACGGCGCGATGCCCGCGTCGCCCAACATCGGTGCGGGCAAGACGTTCACCTACACCTTCTCGGTGCCCGATGCCGGGACCTACTGGGCGCATCCGCACACCGGCGTCGAATTGGACACCGGCCTATACCTGCCGATCGTCATCGACGACCCCAAGGCGAAGGCCGACTACGACGCCGAGTGGATCGTCATGATGGACGACTGGACCGACGGCGTCGGTCCCTCCCCCCAGCAGATTCTCGACAAGTTGAAGAGTGGCGGAATGGGCGCCATGGGCGGCGGCATGGGCGCCATGGGCGCCTCCAATGGCAGCGAGCTGCTGGGCGGAGATCCCGGCGACGTGACCTATCCCTACTACGTCATCAACGGTCGGATCCCGGAAGCACCAACGACATTCAACGCCAAGCCCGGCCAGCGCATCCGGATCCGGTTCATCAACGCAGGGTCCGACACCGCCTTCCGCGTCGCCTTGGCCGGCCACAAGATGACGGTCACCCACACCGATGGATTCCCGGTCGAGCCCGTCGAGGTCGACGCCCTGCTGCTCGGCATGGGCGAACGCTATGACGTCATCGTCACCGCGGCCGACGGGGTTTTCCCGTTGGTCGCATCAGCCGAAGGCAAGAACAACTCGGCGCGAGCCCTGCTGTCCACCGGCGCGGGAAGCGTTCCGCCACTGGGTTTCCTACCGCCGGAACTCAACGGCAAGGTGGGCGTCGTGGACATGTTCACAGCCACCCCGGAGGCCAAGCTGAAGTTCACCAAGGCCGACACCGATCTCCAGGCCGACCTGACCGCCGCCGACACCGGCTACCAGTGGGGCATCAACGGCCCCTACCCGGACAACAAGCCGCTCACCATCCGGCAGGGCCAGCAGGCCACCATGACGTTCACCAACAAGACCCGCATGTGGCATCCGATGCACCTGCACGGTCACACCTTCGCGGTGTTCAACCCCAACGGCGAACTCGGCGCCCGCAAGGACACCGTCATCGTGATTCCCAACCAGTCGGTGAAGATCGCGATCCTGGCCGACAACCCCGGCTACTGGCCGATGCACTGCCACAACACCTATCACGCCGAGGCTGGCATGCTGACGACATTCGACTACCTCACCTGAAGCATTCGGACTACCTCACCTGAGGCCGGTCACTCGAAGAAGTCGACCTTGCCGTTGTCGAGGTCGTAATAGGCTCCGGCGACTTTGAGCATCCCGGAGGACAGGCGCTCCTTCAGCACCGGGCTTCCGCGCAAGGCGGCGACGCCGCGGCGAACGACTTCGCGCACCGCGGCGTTGACCAGATCGGGACCCTTGACCCCCTGAGCCTGAACGGCTCTCAACGCCGGGATGATGGGGTCGACCACCGCACCTATCCGCCCGGGAGGCGCCGTCGCGCCGGCATCCAGTTCCTTGACCGCCGCCGTGACGGCGCCGCAACGGGAATGGCCCAGGACAACCAGCAGTGGGACCTCGAATTCGTCGACCCCGAACTCCAGGGAGCCGATGGCGGCATCGTCGGCGATCGCTCCGGCGATCCGGGCGTCGAAGACATCTCCAAGTCCGCGGTCGAACACCAACTCCGGCGGCACCCGGGAGTCCACACAGCCCAGCACGCCGACGAAGGGCTGCTGCCCCTGGGAAACTGCCATCATCCGGGTGGCACTGACATTGGGTTCAACCTCCGTCATTGCGACGAAACGCTGATTGCCCTCTTTCAGTTTGGCCAGGGCCTGGTCGGGCGTCAGCCCCGCGGTGTCCTCGGTGAGCGTGTGCTCGCCGTGTGCCGCCGACCGCCTCGAACATCCGGTGGCAGTCAAGCCCACGCCGGCAACAGCGGCAGTGGTCAGGAAAACACGCCGTGAAGGGGTGGACACCGTTGGGCTCCAATGCTTTCGAGGCCGCGATCAGCGGGCAAGTGGGTGATCAGCACCGATCAGATCCGCCGTGACCGCAGCACAGAAGCTCTCCGTCGGCAGACCGAAGGCGTTGTCGGCCAACGGTTGTTCGGTGAAGTGACCGATCCGTTCGGCGACCACGAACAGCGACATGATCACCACGCTGAACGCCATTCCGCTCCAGCCGGAATGCCCGCCGTCGAGTCGGGTGCACACCATCACCGCGAAGAACCAAGCGAGGAAACGCACGAAAGCGGTGTAGTAGAGCGGGATGGGCTGCTTTTTGATGCGTTCCAGGCCAGCCGCCGTCGTCGCCGATGCGGTGTTGAGGTTGGTCAGGATCACCCGGCCCTGCGGATCGATCATGTTGGCTTGCCGCATATCCCGGGTGTCGGCCGCCTGAAGTTCAAGCAGGTCGCCGGACGTGGAGGCAGCGGGATCCTCGGGAGTAAGCAGCACCGCCTCCGGTGCGGTCGGCACGCCGCGAAGCTCGGCGGCCAACTGCCAGGCGTGCCGAACCTGCCGGCGGCGCATCCGGTCGGCCACCACCGCCATCTCCGGGGTGCAGTTGTCGATCGCAACCAGTCCGTTGCGCATAGCCTGACTGTTGGCGACCACTGTGCCCCAGAGGGTTCGGGCCTCCCACCAACGGTTGTAGGCGCTGCTGTTGCGGAAGGCGATGAAAATCGACACGACCACACCCAGAAGAGGCACGGCCGGTGCGGCACTCGCGAAGAGCGCCGAACCGGCCAGGCGTGCCATCACCATCGCGACGATCAACACTGCCAACAGGTCGTAACGAAGTTGCCAGACAACCTGACCCGCGACCCTGAGCGGTGCGAGACGACCGGTGTTCACGCTGCTGATCCTAAGCGGTGCCGGGCGATGCGGTTCCGGCTCAGCCGTGGCTGCCCGTGGCCGCGGGGCAGTTCACCTGCATGGTGGTGTCCGCGGTGCTCGGGCCGAGACTGGCGATCCGGCCGGCCCGAGTCATCATGTCAGGCGCCCCGACGACGTCCCGGCCGTTGGTCATGGTCATGGAAGTGCACTGGTCGGATGAGGCGGGCTGCGCCCCGGCGATCGCCGGGGTGCCCACCGCGAGGCCGCCCAGGGCAATTCCGGCGGCGATGAACGTCCCGGCCAATGTGGCGGAGATGCGGCGGGAGATGTTGATGTTCTTCATGATCGGGCCCTTCGTCGATGTTCTTTCCGATGTCTTCGGTCTGACACCAACGATCGCAGTCGATCGCGACCGTCGCCGTCGGCCGTTCGGGCCGTCCCAAGGAGGAACCTGACGTCCACCGATCGGGGGACCTTCAGGGCTGGGGCCTCACACCGCGGTGAGAACGGCGACGGCCTCGGCGCGATGGCTGCCCTGCCACGTCCATTGCCAACTCCAGCCGGCACGCTCCGCCGCTGCCACGATCGCAGTCCGGTCGGCCGGAAAGTCGTAGGCGCTCATGTGGGTCACGATCGCCTCCCGCGCGTCCGCATCGATCGCATCCCAGCCGGAGCGGATTCGCTCCGCGTAGCGCGCGACGTAATCCGGCCGGGCCTCGGCCTGCTCGCGGAATACGTCGGCCCAGACGAGGACACCCTCGGGCCGCATTCGGCCGCGCAGCGCGGCAAGAAAACGCACCTTCTCGTCATCGCCCAGATGGTGCAGGACGAGGGCCGCATGCACCAGGTCGTAATCCTCGCCGGGCCTGCCGATGAACTCGACCACATCGGCATGGTGGAACTCGACGACGAATGGCACGGGCCCCAGCGCCTCGCGGGCCATCGGCAGCACCTGCTCGGTCAGGTCGACCCCGACGTAGGTCTGCAACGGCAGGGAGCGGAATACCGGACCCATCTGCGCCAGATCGCCGCACCCGAGGTCCAGTAGCCGGATCCGTCCGCTGCGGTCCGGGTGCTCGACAACCCAGTCCTGCAGGGCATCCGCGCACGCCGCCGTCAGTCCGCGATGCTCCATCCAATCGTGGTCGACCACGTCGCGATAGGTCTGCCACTGACTTTCGAAGAGGTCCATCGCACCGACTCTACCGACTGCGAAACCGACTCTGAACTGGCCGTTGTCGATAATTCTCCCCCGATCGGCGGACAGCGGCGTCAGCCGGGAGAAGGCCCGCTCGGGCGACGGCTGACCGTCCCCGGCGGCCTGATGCTCGAACCAAGCACCAACGAACCGGACTACAACCAAGGAGAACCGATCATGAAGAGCTACATCCACGCCGCACTGTTCGGAGCCGCACTAACTGCCGGCGCGCTGGGTTTCGGAGCCGCAACCGCCCACGCCGCCAACGACTACGTCGACCAGAGCGCCGCCGCCGTCTCCTCCGAGCTGCAGAGCAAGGGCTACGCGGTGCAGTTCAACGGAGACGTCGAGCCGGATCTCTCGCTCTGCCATGTCACCAGTGTCGACGGTCTGTCCAAGCAGTTCCGCGGTACGGCGTACGTCACCGTGGACTGCCCAAGCAGCAACAACTAGACCATCACGTCCCGTAGGTTGACGTCATGTCGCAACCTTCGATCACCGCCCGGATGGCGGCCGGGGTGGCCGCAGCGGCCGTGTCCCTCGGGGTGACCCAGCTTGCCGCCTCGTTCTTCTCCCCGGCCGCCGACGCGAGAACCGCCGTGGGCACGGCGGTGATCAATCTGACGCCCGGGCCCGCGAAAGAGTGGGCTATCCAGACGTTCGGTACGTCCGACAAGACGTTCCTGACGATCATGGTGCTCGTCGTCGTCGCCGCGTTGGCGGCGATCAGCGCAATCTGGGAACGCTCGCGAATCCCGTTGGGCAGCATTGTGATCCTGGCATCCGGCACGCTGGGATGCGCGGCGGTGCTGGCCAGGCCGGGCGCCCGGCTCCTCGACGTCATTCCGACGGTGCTGGGCGCAGCGTGCGGTGTCGCCGTGCTGCGCACACTCATCGCCAAACCGGCCGCGAACACGGATGCCGGCGTGCCCGACGAGACCCGGCGCCGTTCCCTGCTCACACTCTCCTTCCTCGGCCTGGGCGCGATCAGTGGTGTGGGTGGCTTCGCCCTGACCAGGCGCTGGCGATCGATCTCGAATGAACGCGACTCGCTCGCGCTGCCCGCCGTGCCGAAGCCAGCGCCGCCGATTCCGGCGGACGTCCAGCCCAATGGCGTTGAGCTGCCGAGTTTTATCACCTCCAACGCGGACTTCTACCGGATCGACACGGCTCTCAGCGTCCCGCAACTGTCCCGCGCCGAGTGGAAGTTGCGCATCCACGGCATGGTCGACCGCGAGATCACCTACACCTTCAACGACCTCTCCCGGTTCGAGCCGGTGCAGAAGGCGGTGACGCTGACGTGCGTCTCCAACCCCGTCGGGGGGGACCTGATCTCGAACGCGATGTGGACCGGCTACCGGATCCGGGACCTGCTGCGCGACAGTGGCATTCATCCCGATGCCGACATGGTGCTGTCGACCTCGGTGGACGGCTTCACCATCGGCACGCCGGTCGAGGCGCTCACCGATGACCGCGATTCCCTGCTGGCCATCGGCATGAACGGGGTGCCACTGCCGTCCGAACACGGGTATCCCGCGCGGCTCGTCGTCCCCGGCCTATACGGATTCGTCTCGGCCACCAAGTGGGTGGTGGATCTCGAGGTGACGAGATTCGACCGGGCCGAGGCGTACTGGACCAAGCTCGGCTGGTCGGCGAAGGCGCCCATCAAGACCGAGTCACGGATCGACGCTCCCCGCAACGGATCCCGGCTGGAGTCCGGGAAGGTCACCATCGGTGGGGTGGCCTGGGCACAGCATCGCGGCATCAAGGCCGTCGAGGTCCGGGTCGACGACGGCGCCTGGCAGCCGGCCCAACTCGGCGCGGCGTACTCCAACGACACCTGGCGGTTGTGGACATTCGACTGGCAGGCCACTCCGGGACGGCACACCGTCACGGCGCGGGCCACCGACAACACCGGCGCGGTTCAGACCGGCGATCAGGCCAGCCCGGCCCCCGACGGCGCGACCGGGTGGCCGACGATCTCGGTCGAGGTCAAGTAGTCGGGGTGACGTAGCGGGCTACTCCAGCAAGCCCCGGCGCATGGCCTCGGCCACCGCCGCCGCGCGATCACCCACGCCCAACTTCTCGTACAGCCGCTGCACGTGGGTTTTCACCGTCGACGGCGCGAGGAAGAGCTGTTTGGCGATCGTCGGGATGGTCGCCCCCTCGGCGATCATGTTGAGGACTTCGCGTTCGCGGGCACTGAGCGTCGGCCCGGACGGCTCCGCCCGGCGGCGGATCTCCATCGCCAGCCCCGACGCCAGTTGCGGGGCAACCACATCGCGGCCCTGGGCGCAGTCCAGAACGGCGTTGACGATCTCCGACCTCGACGATTCCTTGGGCAGGTAGCCGGCCGCGCCCTGCTGCAACGCGTGGTAGACGATGGCCGCGTCGTTGTTCGCCGACACCAGCAGCACACGGGTGGGCAACTCGTCGCGCAGCACCGCCGCCGCGACCTGCCCGCCGTCCATCCCCGGCATCTGGTGGTCCAGCAGCGCCACCTGGGGCTGATGCTCCTTGATCAACGCGAACGCCGAAGGGCCGTCCTCGGCCTCCCCGACCACCTCCACCAGACCGCTGCCGGTCAACGCCCGCACCAGCCCCTCCCGGAACAGAGGGTGGTCGTCGGCGACGATCACTCGAACCTTTTGGTTATTGAAGGTTTCCCGCATGCGAAGAAGGGTAGCCCTGCGCCTGCTCCGCCACGGGCTGCCAGCGCTCCCAATTTTCCAGGCGCCGCTCGTAGTCGGCTTTCGCCCACCCGAAGGCCTGCGCTCCGAAGAACACGCGCAACGGCGGATCCGCCGCGTCGACGACTGCCAGGATCGCCGCCCCCGACGCCTTCGGATCGCCGAGCTCGACCCGTCGCCCGGCCCGTGCCGCCTCGAATTTGCGGTGCTCGTCGGCATAGGCCGGCAACTGCTCGGCTCTCGCGGCCGCCCCCAGCCACTCGGTGTCGAAACCGCCTGGCTCGACCAGGGTTACGCGTATCCCGAACGGCGCGACCTCATCGGCAAGCGCCTGCGACATGCCTTCCAGTGCCCACTTCGATGCGTGATAGAGGCTGAGGTTCGGGAATGCAGTGACACCGCCGATCGACGACACCTGGATGAGGTGGCCGCCGCGTTGCTCGCGCAGGTACGGCAGGGCCGCCTGGGTCACCCACAGCGCACCGAAGAAGTTTGTGTCCATCTGGGCCCGCGCCTCGGACTCGGAGAGTTCCTCGACGAAGCCGTACTGCCCGTAACCGGCGTTGTTCACCACGACGTCGAGCCGGCCGAAGTGTTCATGCGCCGTCCGGACCGCGGTAAAGCAGGCGTCGCGGTCGGTGACGTCGAGTCGCAGCGGCAGCACCGCGGGACCGTACGAGCCGACGAGGTCGGCCACCGCCTCGGGGTTACGGGCCGTCGCCACAACCTGGTCGCCGCGGCCCAGCGCCGCCAGCGCCCACTCGCGGCCCAGGCCCCGGGACGCTCCGGTGATGAACCACACGGCCATGGCGAACTCTAACCCGCTGCGCGGCTGAACAACTCGGAACCAGGCGCCTGGGTGCGCGCAGTTCCGGCGAAGTCGATCTGGGCCGCCGGGTTGGCCAACGCGGTCACCATGGCGGTTCCGACCGGGCCGGCGGCGTCGAAGAGAGTGGCGCTGCCGGTCGCGATGCCGTCGGCGGCGAAGTGCGAATCGGCCTGCACTCCAAGGAATTGGCCAACCGGCTGCCTGGACAGGCTGACCGTCAGGTCGCCGTTGATGTAGCCGATGCCCGCGGTACCCATGTTGACCACCATGTTGGTGGCGGCCTCAGCTACGACCGCCGCCCGGACGAACGGGCTCAGCGGGCTGCCCTCGACGACGTCGACACCGCGGTAGTAGCCGCGCTTGCGTGAGGTGTTCTGGTGCTCCGCGCCCAGCACGCTCCAGCCGGCGTCGTCGCTGCCGACGAATAACTCGTCGCCGCCGGCACCCTCCGGGGCGACGAAGTCGACGGCAGGAGTCCACTGCTGCCCTGCGGGGGCCTCGGACCGGCGGTAGGCCACCATCGACGCCCGCGCCACGATCCAGTCGCCCTGCAGAATGTCGCACTCGGCGTAGCGGGCGCGGCGGCCGTCCCGGGTCAGCCGGGTCTGGACCTGGGTCGGCATCTGGCGGGCGGGCTTCATCAGGTCGATGGTGAAGCGGGCCGGGGTGAATCCGGCCTCGCCGAAGTCGCGCTCCAGCGCCCAGGCCGCCAGGCCCGCCACCGCCGGGCCGCTGAGCAGATCGGCGCCCCAGTGGCCGCCGGCCGCTGGGGTCGGCTCGAAGGTGTCGCTGCCGCCGTCGGTGAAGTAGGCGCTGGCTGTCGTGGTCATGCATCGAGCATCGCGTGCCCGGGCGGTCCGGGCCGTCGACCGGTCGGGCCCACCATCGGTGGAATTCGGTGTCCACCGATTGGTGGACGCCCCACCCTGATGTCGTGATCCACTGGTGGTCATGGCGGTGGTGCGGCCGGCGCAGGCCGGCAGGGTCGGCAAGGTCAAAGACCTCACCGGTCCCGGTCTCACCGAGCGGTTCGGCGCGGCGTGCACCGACCTCGGGGCCTCGGTGCGTGCGGCCGACGGGAGCCTGGTGTCGGTATTCGGCGACACCTTCTCCGGTGGCCGGGTCGGCGTCGGCGACTGGCGCTCGCCGGTGATCCTGATGGGCACCGGGGATGCGTCGCACCCGATCGTCTACACCGGGGCTGGTGGCTCCGACGCCCGTTACGCCCGACAACTGTGGCACTACCGGCACACGCCGAATCCAGGACTGTTGAGCCGCCGCATCAGCACGGTCATCCCGTCAGACCTGCTGCGGGTGGGCGACGAGCTTTACCTGCACGCGATCGTCAACCGCGGCTTCGGCAAGGTGGTGTGGACGGAGATCTGGCGCTCCGACGACAACGGGATGTCCTGGCGGAACCTCGGCCCCCGCGCGAAGTTCCCGGCCGGTCTCTACAGCGGCCATGCCCAGTGCTGGTCCTGGGACTACGACCCCACGGACGGCTGGGTCTATCTGGTGTCGACGGGATTTCAGCGCGACAAGGGCGTGATCCTGCGACGGGTGCGGCCCGAGAACATCGGCGACCAGGACCGGTACGAGTCCTGGGGCAACGGCCGCTGGGGCGAGGAGGCCACCATCATCACCCCGCCCGGGGAAACCTGGGGCGAGCTGACGCTGCGGCGTTTGGATTGCGGCACTTGGGTTTTGGGTGGCTTTTTGTCCTCGGCGTATGCACTGGGGTACCGTACGCTGCAGACCCTGACCGAGGATTTGACGGATGTCCCGGTGCAGCAGCCGGTCCGGGGTTGCACGTGGGAGAGCGAGGACCACGCCGGCTGCCGGGTCGCGCAGTTGTACGGCGGCTACGTTCTTCCTGGGAGCCGCCTGGACGTCGAGGGCGGCGTGGGACTGGTTGTGTCGCAGTGGAACACCGCACACGGATGGCCCTATCGAGTGATGCAGTTCCGGGTGACGCTGCGCGGGCCTGAGCGTCGAGTCGTCGCCGAGAAAAAGCTGGATCCCTACCGCGGCTGACGCCACCAAATCCCTACCGCGGCTGACGCCACATGGGAAACAGTGAGGGCCCCCCGTCGCCCGTCACGATCTCGCCGGTGACCACGAAGCCGAACCGCTCGTAGTAGCCAATGTTGTCGGGGTTGCTGGACTCAAGGTAGGCCGGGGCGTACTCGGCATCGCAGCGGTCCAGCCGGGAACGCATCAGCGCAGCGCCGAACCCACCACCCCGCACCTGCGGATCGCTCCCGATGGTCGCCAGGTACCAGTGCGGCTCCTCCGGATGAACCGCTTTCATCTTCTCAACTAGATCGACTGCGGCGCTGAGTCTTCCGCGGAAGGCACGGATCGCGGCGGGTACCACCGCGATTTCGCGCAACGACGGCTTGACCGCGCGGCCGGGTGGATCCCACAGCGTCGCACCACCGATGAGCGTCGCACCACCGATGAGCGTCGCACCACCGATCAACGTCGCACCGCCGATGCCCGACACGGCCTGCGCCACCTCGACGCCGCCGCCGGCCAGGAAGTGGTGGCGGGCGAAGGCTGCGAAGAACCCGGAGAGTGTGGCCGCACGCCGGACCGGGTCGGGTTGCAGCCAACGGAACACCGGATCGTCGAAGAACGCCCGACCCAGCACGCCGGCCAGCGCGGGGATGTCGGGCCTATGGGCCGGACGAACCTCGATGGGCATCACTGCATGCTAATTGACCTTGACTGTGCGCTGGCGGCGGCGATTTCCGCCGCGACACCGCCCTGCCGGGGCTCTCAACGCGTGGGCAGCACACTCAACGCATGAGCCGCACACTCGAGGCCGGCAACACACTCAGCCCAGCACCCCGGTCACCCCAAGGGCGATGACGCACGCGATCACCGCCGCCGTCGTCGCCCCGTAGCCGAACGTGGCCCACCGGCCGGCGGCGAACCGCCCCATCAGGCCCCGGTCCCGGCTCAGCCCGACCATAGCGATCATCAACGGAATGAGCAGAACGGCGTTGAGTACCTGGGTGCCGACGAGAATGGTCACCAGTGGGGCGTTCGGCGCCAAGACGATCACCGTGCCCAGCATCGTGATGATCGCGTAGGTCATGTAGAACGTCCGCGCCTCGCTATAGGGGTCGTCGATCGCGGCCTCCACGCCGGCGAACTCGCACACCGAATAGGCGGTCGACAGCGGAAGTATCGACGCTGCGAGGAACGACGCCCCGATCAGTCCGACGGCGAACAACCGGGACGCTGCCTCGCCGGCCAACGGCTGCAACGCCACTGCGGCGTCGGCGGCATCGGTGATGTGCAGGCCGTCGCGGTGCAGGGTGGCCGCGCACGCGACGACGACGAAGAATCCGATCACCCCGGTGAGCACCGCGCCGATGACCACGTCGACACGCTCCAGTGAGAGGTCCTCGGTGCGCAGTTTCTTGTCGACGGCGTAGGACTGCATGAACGACAGCCCCCACGGAGCCAGCGTGGTGCCCAGGGTGGCGGTGACGATCGCGACCGCCTCGCCGGTCATCGGCATGGTCGGTACAAAGGTCCCGCGCAGCGCCGCACCCCAATCAGGATGCGCCAGCACGCCCGAGGCGATGTAGGCCAGGAACACCGTTGATAACAGCAGCAACAACTGCTCGACCCGATGGAAGCTGCCGCGCAGCACCAGCAGCGAGACCGCCACCGCGGCGAACGGCACGCTGATGTACCGGCTGATCCCGAAGAGTTCGAAACCGGCTGCGATACCGGCGAATTCCGCGCAGGTAGTCCCGATGTTGGCCAATACCAACGCAATCAGAACCGTGACACCGACCCCGACGCCGTAGCGCTGGCGCACCAGGCCGACCAGGCCCTGGCCGGTGACCACGCCCATCCGCGCGGCCAGACCGTGGAAGATCACCAAGGCGACCGTCGACCCCAGCAGCACCCACAGCAGTTGGTACCCGTGGTCGGCGCCCAGAACGGAGTACGTGGTGATCCCGGCCGGGTCGTCGTCGGACAAGCCGGCGAGCAGGCCCGGGCCCACGACGGCGAACAGGGCCGCCAGCCGCCCCCGGTTCAGCCTCATGCGCGCCCCCGGAACAGGTGACGGCGGCGCGGCCACACCCCCGACCGCAGGAACCGGCGCTCCCGCCGGCGGCGGGCCAGGCGTTCCCGCCAGGTGCCGGCGTGTTCGGCCGGCATCGCGTCGAGGATGCGCGCGGCATACGCCGACGGCAGAGCCCGCAGGAGTCGCTCCGCGACCGTGGGATGGGCGGTCCGGACGGCCTCGGCGGCGAGTTCGGGTTCCCTCGCGGTCAGGATCTCTGCTGCCGCGTCGGTGTCGACGCGACTGACCAGCGCCGCCAGACTGCGGGCATCGAGGCGGTGCACGGCGGCCCTGGGCGTGGCGAGCTGGACGGCGTGACCGTGATCGGAGGTCAGATGCAGGTCGGTCCAGGCGACCACGTCGCCGGTGTCGCGCCTCACGAGCCGGCCCAGCCCGAGCCGACGCAGCACCCCGCCGAATCCGACCTCGACGCCGGCCAGTTCGAGACCGGTATCGCCGATTAGGGCGAGCAGGACGTCAGCCACCCTGGCCAGGCGCTGCCCGACGAGGTCGACAACCTGGGTGTCGAGCACGTCCCGGACCAGCAGGATCTCGTCGGGTCCAAGGGCATCGGCCAGTGAGGCCACGGCGAACGCGCCGAGGTCGTCGGTGGCCAGCACCACGCCTCCGTCGCGGACGTCGGCCATCGCAAGCCACGGCACCAGCAGGAGAGACCCGTCCCGGCGGCGCACGACGAGGTGCTCCACGCGTTGCGGACCGGGGCCGTCGAGCCGAACGGTCAGATCGGCGAGGCGCCCGACCGCACAGCCGTCGGACGCCGACACGTCGTGCCCGGTCATCCGGCTGAGCAGCAGCACGACAGACAGCATGCCGCATCGGCACCCGCCCACCGCTCTGTTCACTCCCGCAACCCGCTTTGTTCACGCCCGCCCACCCACCCGCCCGATTCCCGCACACCCACCCGGGCGACCCGTTGTAATCGAGGTATGCGGGCACTGCGAATGCTGGAGTTCGGGCGCGAGCCCGAGCTCATGGAGGTCCCCGATCCGGTCCCGGGTCCCGGCGAAGTGGTGGTCAAAGTCGGGGCTGCAGGCGCCTGCCACTCGGACCTGCACATCCTCTACGACTTCAACGCCGCGGCGGTGTGGCAGCTGCCGATGACGCTGGGACACGAGACCGCGGGGTGGGTGCACGCCCTGGGCGACGGGGTCGACAACCTGTCGGTGGGTGACCCGGTGGCGGTCTACGGCGCGTGGGGATGCGGATTCTGTTCGCGTTGCGCCATAGGAATGGAGAACTACTGTGAGCGGCCGACGCTGACCGGTGGCGGCGGCCTCGGGAACGACGGCGGGATGGCCGACTACCTGCTGGTGCCCCACCAGCGTCACCTGGTAGCCCTGCCGGACGGCCTCGACCCGGTGGCCGCGGCACCGCTGACCGACGCCGGCCTGACCCCGTATCACGCGATCCGCCGGTCGTGGCCCAAGCTCACGCCGGACGCCACCCTCGTCGTGATCGGCGTCGGCGGACTCGGTCATGTCGGGGTCCAGATCGCCAGGGCCACCACCGCCGCGCAGGTGATCGCGGTCGACGTGAAGGCCGACGCCCTGGACCTGGCCCGCACGGTCGGGGCCAATCACGCCATCGGCTCGGACGCAGAGACACCGCAGCGGATCCGCGATCTCACCGGGGGTCGCGGTGCCGATGTCATCATCGACTTCGTCGGTACGACAACGACATTGGAACTCGCACGGTCGGTGGCCCGACCGATGGCCGACGTGACGATCGTCGGCATCGGGCGCGGCGAGATACCGGTGACGTTCTTCACCCAGCCGTACGAGGTGAGCATCGCCACCACCTACTGGGGCAGCCGGCCGGAACTCGGCGAGCTGCTGGCCCTGGCAGCCCGCGGCGACGTCACGGCCGAAAGCACGGTGTACTCGCTGGACGACGCCGACCAGGCCTACCGCGACCTGCGGGACGGAAAGCTCACCGGCCGCGCGGTGATCGTGCCCTGAGGGCGGCTCATCGGTGGAGCGAGAGCAATCCCCGCTGTGCCGAGACCAGCACTGCCATGATCGCCGTCACAAACACCAGCGATTCCCACGCAGGGCGAACCACGCCGAATTCGATGAACGGGAGCGCAAGCAGGCCGACTGCCAGCCTTGGCACGTTGAGTCTTCTGGTGGCGATGTATTCGAAGGCGACGTGGCCGAGGAGGAATAACGCGAGGCCGCCGAAAAACGCACCGGCGATGTGCGATTGGAAGGGTTCGTGTGGGTGCGCTATCGCCGACTTCGGGCCGAGGGCGATGAGCACCGTCCCCAGGACAAGCGGAAAGTGCATGAGCGAGTAGGCACGGCCTGCCAGAGTGTTTTGCTTGATCCCGGCCGGCGCTGCAACGAGCGCGCGTTCGGCGGCTATCTCGGTTCCGTCGAAATAGACGCCCCAGAGCGTGGCCAGCAGCACCGAGCCGACCACAGCGAGCACCAGAGTGGGCGGGTGCGTGAGATCGGCGGCTTCCGCACCGGCACCGGCCGCCAGGATGGTCTCGCCCAACGCGATGATGACGATCAGCCCATGCCGTTCGGCGAAACGCCCGGCAACCAGCCGCCACCCCAACCGGCTGAAGATGAAGACGAACGCGAAGTCGACGATGGCCGCCAGCGCCCAGAGCACGTGCCCGCCGATGAGAGAGCCGGCCGAGGGACCCAACACCAGCAAGACGGCCGCTATCGCGCCACCGATCGAGGTCTGGATGACCGTTCTTCGCGAGCGCGGGTTGCCCCTGCTCGCCAGTAGTCCGAGGAAGATGTGCACCAACCTGATGACGACGTAGGCAGCAATGAACCAATACACCAACCGCACGCCGTGGCGATCCACAGGCGATTGCCTGCCGAATGCCGGGATGATCAAAGCCATCACCACGAACGCCCCCATGGCCGTGAAGATCGCAAGGCGCACGGTCGTGGATTCGGGGTCGACGATGCTGGTGAGCCAGGCGAATCCAAACCATCCGCGCCACAGCAGGGCGAGAATGACAACTCCGCCGATGACGCCGAGCCAACTCTGCTCGCGGACCATGTAGGCAGTGATTTCGCTGAACGCCAGGACGAAGACGACGTCGAGAATCAGTTCGATCGGGGTGGCGCGCAGCCCACCCCCCCGGGCGGGCGGAGGAAGCCCAGATTTACGGGATGGGCGGCCGGCC
>CAYTOD010000053.1:29298-30088 GCA_964439315.1 uncultured Mycobacterium sp.
ATAACGTGTTCGCTCGGGGGGGCGCGCTCCACCCCCGCGCGCGCGGCGTCTCTATCGACCTTGTCAGGCATGGTCGTGCCTGACCGGCCTTGACTGAGCGTGACGGATGGCTTCCATTGGCGGCTAAATTACTCCGACGTCAGAGGAAGTCCGCCTTTTCCCCACGCTTTTCGACGCGTAATGGTTGCGCCGCCAACGGCCGAACCGTTGACTGTGACCATGTGGGATTTCGAGACCGACCCGGAGTATCAGGCCAAGCTCGACTGGGTCGAGCAGTTCATGCGCGACGAACTCGAACCGCTGGACCTCGCGCCCCTGGACCCGTACGACAAACAGAATCCCGAACTGATGAAGGTGCTGCGTCCGCTGCAGCAGAAGGTGCGCGACCAGGGACTGTGGGCCGCGCATCTGAGCCCCGAACTGGGCGGGCAGGGCTATGGTCAGGTCAAACTCGCACTGCTCAACGAGATCGTCGGCCGATCCCGCTGGGCGCCTTCGGTTTTCGGCTCCCAGGCCCCGGACTCGGGAAACGCGGAGATCCTCGCGTTGTTCGGCACCGATGAGCAGAAGGCCCGCTATCTCCAGCCGTTGCTGAACGGCGACATCTCGTCGTGCTACTCGATGACCGAACCGCAGGGCGGTTCCGATCCGGGGCTGTTCACCACCCGCGCTGTGCGCGACGGGGACGACTGGGTGATCAACGGCGAGAAGTGGTTCTCCTCCAACGCCCGCTATGCGTCGTTCTTCATCGTGATGGCGGTGACCAACCCGGAGGCCCGCACGCATCAGA
>CAYTOD010000054.1:0-29560 GCA_964439315.1 uncultured Mycobacterium sp.
GTGGAGCTAAGGGGAATCGAACCCCTGACCTTCTCGATGCGAACGAGACGCGCTACCAACTGCGCTATAGCCCCTTGGTCGCTAGCAGGCTACCAGCCCGGCCGGGTGAGCGTCCCTACTGCCCCGCCGCCCGGGGCAGGTCGTAATGCCTCCGGCTGTACGGCACCTCGTCCAGATGCTCGAAGATCGGATCCTCGTCGTCGATGTCCAGCACCACCGAACCGGGGCGCTGGAGCCGGGTAGGGACCACGTCGAAATCCGGGCGATCTCGATGCACCACCCGTTCGGCGACGGTCTCCTCCCCAGCCCGCGAGCGCGGCGCGCGCTGCTGACGCCGGCGACGGACCTGCTCCTCGATCCGGGTCTGCCGGCGCAGGTAGGCCAGATAGAGCACCGTCACACCGCCGGTGGCCCCACAGGCCCACCACAGCGACGAGTCGACGGTCAACGCCAACACGGTGCTGAGCACCGCCAGGGCGGTCATACCCATGAGCACCCGCTTGCGGAACCGGTACTTGCGGGCGGTGACCGCCGCCGCGGTCGCCGAAGAATCGAGGCGACGTCGCCGCGACGGCGCGGCACGACGGTCCGGCTCCTCAGCGTCCTCCAAGCCGGATGAGTCGTCGACGTACTCGAATTCGTCGTTGAGGCGGCCATCGGGGCCGGCGCCGACCGGCTCGGCGAACTCGGCCGGTGCGGGCTGCGGCTGCGGCTCGGGCTGCTCCACTTCGTCAACGGCCTCGGCGACGTCCTCGAGCGCTTCCGGTTCGGCGGCGTCGACAACCGGTTCTGCGTCTGCAACTGGTTCGGCGTTCGCAACGGGTTCGGCGTCTGCAACTGGTTCGGCATCTGCGGGGACCGACGCCTCGGACTCCGGCACAGGATCGAACAGGCTGCCCTGGATGCCGCCGACCGGCAGCGCGCCGGAGTCTTCATCGACGATGTCGACGTCGAGGTAATTGGGATCGACGTGCTCGGTCACCGCGGCGATGACGACGAGCGAGCGGGTCCGACCGCGGGCAGGCGCCTCTTCGACGTCCTCGGACAGGATTTCCGCGGAGTAAGCCTCCGAGTAAGTCTCCGAGTACGCCTCGGTCGAATACGCCTCGGCCGAGTAGGCCTCAGCCGTGAAGCCTGCGGGCGGGAAGACGAACTCTTCGGTACTGGCCTCAGCCATCCGCCGGTCCTCGAAGGTCTCCAGGTGGGAGTCCTCGTCGAACGCCGAGTCGAACCCCGACTCCTCGCGGCGCCAGGTGGGGTCATGGCGATGACCCGCGGCGGGTCCGCTGCGCCTGATCAGCCGGGACTTGGTGTTGAGCACGCGGGTCGCCAAGGCGACGTCGCTGGTCCGGCGCACGGTGTCACGCTTGTTGATGAGCATGGGCACCAGAACGAAGAGCCACAACACCACAAGTGAAATCCAGAGCAGTGACTGGGGGATGCTTGGCATAAGGCCTGCTCCTTTCCCGACCAGGCTAGGTCCGTGACGTCCGCTTTTAGCGGCGGCGCGCCGACCCAATTACACACGTGTAATTCCAGGATGACAAGCACCATCAGTCACAAGTGTCACAGCCGTAACTCCAATGACACTCAGGACCAGTGGGCCAACCCCCGCTCGACCAACCGGGACGCGAACGATCCGTCGGCCTCCTCGACGGTGACGGCCATCAGCAGGTGGTCGCGCCAAGCCCCGTCGACGTCGAGATAACGCCGGAGCAGGCCCTCCTCCCGAAAGCCAATCTTGGCGAGCACCTTGCGACTGGCGGCGTTCTCCGGGCGCACGGTGGCCTCGACGCGGTGCAGGGCCACCGGCCCGAAGCAGTGATCCACCCCGAGTGCGACCGCCGCCGTGGCCACCCCGCGGCCGGTGACGTCGCTGGACACCCAGTACCCGATCCACGCCGACCGCAAGGCGCCGTGGGTGACGTTGCCGATGGTCAACTGCCCGCAGAACCGTCCGTCGACCTCGATCACGTAGGGCAGCATCCGGCCCCGCCGCGCTTCCGCGCGCAAGCCGGCATACATCCCGGGCCATGCCGAAACCGCGTGACGCACAGTCCAATCCAGCTCACCGGTCGGCTCCCACGGCTCAAGATACTGTCGCTCACTGAGCCGCGCTCGACTCCACTGGGCGGCGTCGCGCATCCGCGCCGGACGCAGCAGGACCGAGCCACCGGGCACCCGAAGCGGACCCACCAGGTTCGGCCAGCCCGGGTGCGCGGCCCGGTTTCCCCAGAATGTCACCGGTGCCCGTCAACCCCGCTGTGCCAGGAAGGCGACGTCGACGAACTCCCCCGCCGGGACCTCCGTCACCTCACTGGGCACGATCACCAGGCAGTTGGCCTCCGCGAGGGAGGCCAGCAGGTGCGACGATCCGCCCGGGGTCTCGCCGATGGCCTCCACCAGGTAATCGCCGGTGTCCTGGTCGCGCAGCAATTGCCCCCGGAGAAAGCCGGTCCGGCCGGCCACCGACGAAATCGGCGCCAACGCCCGGGCCCGGACAACCCGCCGCATCGCCTGGCGCTTGCCCAGCGACAGCCGGATGAGCGGGCGCACCATCACCTCGAACACCACCAGCGCACTGACCGGGTTGGTCGGCAACAGGAACGTCGGAACCCCTTCCGGCCCGAGCTGTCCGAAGCCCTGAACCGAACCGGGGTGCATCGCGATCCGAGCCACCTCCATGTCCCCCAGCGCGGACAGCACCGACCTCAGATTCTCGGCGGCCGCGCCTCCGACCGCCCCCGCGATCACCACCACCTCGGCGCGGCCGAGTTGCCGTTCGACCGACTCGCGCAGTTCGGCGGGGGACGTGCTGACGATCCCGATCCGAGTGACCTCCGCGCCCGCGTCGCGGGCCGCCGCCGCCAGCGCGTAGGAGTTGACGTCGTACACCTGGCCGTTGCCGGGGGTGCGGGAGATGTCGACCAACTCGCCGCCCACGCTCATCACCGTCACGCGCGGCCGCGGGTGGACCAGCACCCGTTCCCGGCCCACAGCCGCCAGCAGGCCCACCTGCGCCGGCCCGATGATGGCTCCTGCACGCACCGCCACGTCGCCGGGTTGGACGTCATCGCCGGTTCGGCGGACATACGCACCCGACCGCACCGGGCGTAGCACGCGCACCTTGGACTGCCCGCCGTCGCTCCAGCGCAGCGGCAGCACCGCGTCGGCCAGCGTGGGCATCGGGGCTCCGGTATGGATCAGGGCGGCCTGCTTGGGCTGGAGCCTGCTCGGCACCCGGGTTCCCGCCTCGATGAGGCCGATCACCGGGAGAACGACACCGCCCTCGTCCCCGTCCTGGAGGTCGACGCTGCGCACGGCATAGCCGTCGATGGCCGCCTGATCGAAGCCGGGCAGCGGTTCCTGCGTGACGACCTCTTCGGCGCACATCAGCCCCTGCGCATCCGCGATGGGCACCCGCACCGGGCGCGGCGCCACCGCGGCAGCCATCACTCTGGCCTGCTGTTCTTCCACCGAACGCACGGCGAACCCTTCCGCTTTCCAGCTCTCCGGGGAGCCCCCCGGGGAGCCCCGGCCCTTACCCTTCGCTGAGGCGCTCGACCAACCAACGGCGCAGGTCCGGGCCATAATCGTCACGATCCAAGGCAAAGTCAACCGCAGCCTTGAGATAGCCGCCGGGATTTCCCAAGTCGTGTCGAGAGCCGTGGTGAACCACCACGTGCACCGGATGACCCTCGTCGATGAGCAGCGCGATGGCGTCGGTCAGCTGGATCTCGCCGCCGGCTCCGCTGGAGACCTGCCGCAACGCGTCGAAGATCGCCCGGTCCAGCAGGTAGCGTCCGGCGGCGGCCAGCAGCGACGGAGCCTGAGAGGCCTTGGGCTTCTCGACCATTCCCTTGACGCGAAGGACGTCGGGGTTCTTGGTACCGGGCTCCGGTTCGACGTCGAACACGCCGTAGGCGCTGACCTCCTCCGGGGAGACCTCGATGGCGCACAGCACCGTTCCGCCGAATTTCGCCCGGACTTTGGCCATCTTCTTCAGCACCCCGCTGGGCAGCACCAGGTCATCGGGGAGCAGCACCGAGACGGCGTCTTCGTCCGGGGCCAACACCGGCTCCACACATCCCACGGCGTGGCCCAGCCCCAGTGGCTCGTCCTGCACCACCGACTCGACCTTGATCAGTCGCGGCGCACGCTGCACCTTCGCCAGCATGGCCTTCTTGCCTCGGGCCGCCAGCGTGCCTTCCAGCACCAGGTCCTCGACGAAGTGGGCGACGACGCCATCCTTGCCCTCGGAGGTGACGATCACCAGCCGCTCGGCGCCCGCCTCCGCGGCCTCCGCCGCAACGAGCTCGATGCCGGGGGTGTCGACCACCGGCAACAACTCCTTGGGGACCGTCTTCGTGGCAGGCAGAAAACGGGTGCCCAGGCCGGCGGCCGGCACGATCGCCGTGCGGGGGATTCGAACCTTGGGCCTGCTCATCGCTCACACCCTATCGCCCGGAATCAGCGGCGAGGCGAGGGTTCCGGCTGGCCGGATTCGACATGGTCGTCTGACAGGCTGTAGCCATGGCGCCCGACCCGAAAGCGCACCGCCGGAAAGCCGTTCTAGCGGAACGCCGAGCGGTTCCGGCCGCGGTCCACGCCGCCGAGGCCCGCCAACTGTGCGCGCATCTCGCCGAAGCGGTGCGCGGAGCCGCCGTGGTGTGCGCCTATCTCCCGGTGGGGTCCGAACCCGGATCGCCGTCGTTACCCGATCGGCTTCGCGAACTCTGCGATCGGGTGTTGCTTCCGGTCGCTCTCACCGGTCCAACCGGCGAGTCCCTGCCGCTGCACTGGGGGCCCTATGTTCCGGGCGCCCTGATCCCTGGGAGATGGAGTTTGCAGGAGCCGCCCGAACCCCGGTTGCCACCCGACGCGATCGCCGGCGCGCAGGTGGTGCTGGTTCCCGCGCTGGCTGTCGACCGCACCGGTGTTCGCCTGGGTCGCGGCGGCGGTTTCTACGACAGGTCACTGGCCCTGTGCGAACCGGGCACCCGGTTGATTGCGGTGGTCCGTGACGATGAAGTCGTCGACGAACTGCCGAGTGAACCGCACGATATCCGGATGACTCACGCCCTGACTCCCGGATCCGGGCTCATCGCGCTCGGTTCCCGTCCGGGGGAATGACGGTCGGCGGATGGCGGTTCTAGCACTTGGCGCGGTAGAGTGCTAACACGTTTCCTTCCGGAGGTTTCCAGTGCCGACCTACAGCTACGCATGCACCGAGTGCGACAACAAGTTCGATGCCGTGCAGGCGTTCACCGATGACGCGCTGACCACCTGCCCGCAGTGCTCAGGTCGTCTGCGCAAGCTGTTCAACTCGGTTGGTGTCGTGTTCAAGGGCAGTGGTTTCTACCGGACCGACAGCCGCGAACCCGCCAAGAGCACCGGTTCGTCGGAGAAGTCCGGCGAGAAGTCCTCGGACAAGCCGTCTGGGAAGTCCGGGACGGATTCCTCTGGCTCGTCGTCCAGTTCATCGTCCAACTCGAGCCCGGCCAGCAGTTCCGCGTCCACAGCAGCTTCGACGTAATCCGTTATCCACAGGGCCGCACCTGTGGCGAACACCTGTCGCGGTGACGGTAATTACCGTGGCACCATGGGCAGATCGCTGGACCCCGGCCACTCAGCGCTGAATCCCACTGCGCGCCACTCAGCGCTGAATCCCACTGTGCGCGAACGCCTTTCCCGGGCCCTGCGACCCGACTTCGCCCGAACGGTGATGGCGAGACGAGTCGCAGCCGGAGTGCTGGTACTGCTGGCAGGAGCCGCCGCGCTGCGGAACGATCCGGCCGGATCAGCCACCAAAGTGGCCGTGGCCATCCGCGACCTACGCCCCGGGATCACCCTGACCGAACAGGACGTGCGGCTGGAAAGCCGTTCCACGACAACCCTTCCCGACGGGGCCAGCACCGAGCTGGGCACAGTGGTCGGTGCGACACTGGCCGGACCCGCCCGCCGTGGCGAGGTGCTCACCGACGCCAGGATCCTGGGCTCGCGGGTCGCCACCCTCTCCGCGGGACCGGACGCCCGCGTCGTACCACTGCACCTCGCCGATGCTGCCGTCCTGGATCTCGTCCGCACCGGTGACGTCGTCGACGTCCTCGGAGCCGGTGATCACGCCGGCGGCGCGGGCGATCAGGACCGCCCGCGAGTGGTGGCGTCGAACGTCGTGGTGGTGCTGGTCTCCGCAGCAGCGAAATCACCCATGGCCGGTGGCGACCGGGTCGTGCTGGTCGCGCTTCCCGCCCCGGCGGCGCACGCCCTGGCGGGTGCGACCCTGGTCCAGACCGTCACCCTCGCGATCCACTGAGGCAGCCGGGGAACCGCCGATCCCGCTGTTTCGTGGGTTACGCTGTCGACGCTTTCAACTCGGCTCCAGCAAAGAAAGGCCCACTGTGTTAAAGGGATTCAAGGACTTCCTCGCCCGCGGAAACATCGTCGACCTGGCCGTCGCGGTGGTGATCGGCACGGCGTTCACCGGGTTGGTCACGAAGTTCACCGACAGCATCATCCAGCCCCTGATCAACCGGATCGGCGCGGGCAAGGACGCCTCCTACGGCGTCCTGAAGATCGACATCGGTGGCGGCCAGACCATCGACCTGAACGTACTGCTCTCCGCAGCCATCAACTTCTTCCTGGTAGCCCTGGTGGTCTACTTCCTGGTTGTGGTGCCGTACGGCAAGATCCGCACGAAGGCGGAGGCAGAGGGAGCAGGGGACAAGACCAACCGGTTGCTCACCGAGATCCGCGACGCGGTCGGCGGCAAGGACACCCGCGGCGGCGATGCACCGCCCGCCAACAAGACGTTGACCAAATAGCATCACCCGACGACAACGGCCCCCGGCAGACGCCGGGGGCCGTTCTCGTTGTCAGGACCTTGCCCTGGTTCGGGGCCCGCCCCAGGGAATTACTTCATGTCCCAGGTTTCGCCGTAGGTGGTGACGCTGTCGCCGTTCTTGGAGATCAGGCGGGCGAAGGGGCGCAGCAGGACGCCGCCGGCGGCGCCGGTGACGGTGCCGTGGGCGTTGGAGACCGCGACCGAGCCGTTGGGGCCGGCGACGTCGACGGAGAACGTCGCGACTTCCTGGATACCCGGGCCGTTGCCGAGGTCGGAGCTGATGGACACGCCCGGGAACAGGTTCGGGGTGATCACCGAGCCGAGCGGGTTGAAGCCGGCCGGGGAGATGTTGACGTCGTCGAGCAGGATGTTGGGGGTGGTGTAGCTGAAGTTGATGCCCACGCCCAGCGACCACGGGAAGCCGACCTGGTAGCCCAGTTCCAGGGTGCCGGCGAAGTCACCGGCGCCGGGGCCGACCACGCTGTAGACGGCCTTGCCGGAGTGGAACCATTCGCGGGTCAGCCGGTTGCGGTCCAGCGGGAACACGCCGTCGAGGAAGGTGTCCCACTGCTGGATGGTCATCGTGCGGCCCTTGCCGTCGACCAGACTCTGCTGATTGTCCATCCCGGCATTCGCCGACCCGGGCCCGATGAACAACGCCGCCAGGGCGACGAGCATCGCCACCAGGACACGACCGATAACCTTCATGGTCTCCCTAAGCTGTTTAGGCGGTGGCCCGAGGGCTCACCATTGGCCCGCTGCCGGCGGTGGAGATCGGCCGATCGCGACGCTGTCTTATTCGTTGTCAAGAGGAAGATATCCGGAGGGCAATGGTGCGAGCAACGCGAACCGGACAGATTTCCCGACGAATCTTGTCGCTGCGGGGTTTGCCATCTCCGGGCCCGGGCGTTCTCGGAGCCCCCGGCAAGAGTCCCCAGAAGCCCGCGCCGAACCGGATTCTGCGCGCGGCCCACCGGATCGAAACTCCGGGAAATGTGGTCAAACATTGTGTGGCGGAACATTATCGCGCAACCACTGATCGTGATCGCGGGATACGCGATCGCCGTCGGGGTCACGTTCGTCCGACGACGCCTGGGGCAGTTCGGAGCCGAAGACAGCGTTAACTGCGGCCCGGCTTGGTCGCGACGCGGCAGTCACCACTCCCCCTTATTGTGACGAAGGTCACTTATGCGTCGTTTCTGCACGTCACAGGCCCGAAACACGGTGGTTACACGGCAAGCGGGAATCAGAGCTCGAGGCTCGACAGCGCGGCGATCACCTGGGCCGCCATCGGGCCCAGCGTGGCCATGCCGTCCCGGATCGCTGCACGCGAACCCGCGATGTTGACCACCAGCGTGCTTCCGGAAATGCCGGCCAAGCCGCGCGACAGCCCGGCATCCGTGCTGCCTGCGGCCAGGCCTGAGGAGCGAAGCGCCTCGGCGATCCCGGGCACCTCCCGATCCAGCACGGCCCGGGTGGCCTCCGGTGTGACGTCACGCGGGGTGACGCCGGTGCCGCCCACCGACACCACCAGGTCGACACCGCCGATCACAGCGGTGTTCAGCGCGTTGCGGATCTCGACTTCCTCGGCCGACACCACCACGACGCCGTCGACGACGAAACCCGCCTCATGGAGCAACTCGGTGACCAAGGGTCCGTCATGGTCCCCGTCGACCCCACGCGCCCGACGGTCGTCGACCACAACTACCAGCGCACGCCCCGCAACGCCCTCAGGCTCTTCCATGGGTGTCACCGTATATCCCGGCACCTTCTCGGTGTCGCTGCGCACCGCCGTCGGCGGACGATCCACGATGCGGATCACTGATCAGCCTTGCCCAACGTCACTTCGACGGTCTGGCTGGCGCCGGCCGGGTCGAGGTAGGTCAGCGTCAGCTTGTCCCCGGGCGCCCTCGACCGCACCGCCGCCACCAGCGCGTTGGCGCTGGCGATCACGCGGTCGTCGACCTTGGTCACCACTGCTCCACTGGGCAGTCCGGCAGCGGCCGCGGCGCCACCCTTGACCACCTCGACGATCTTGGCCCCGTGCTCGGACACGTCATTACTGACCTGGACACCCAGCGACGCGTGCGCGGCGGTGCCGTTGCTGATCAGCTCGTCGGCGATTCGCTTGGCCTGGTCGACGGGGATGGCGAAGCCCAAACCGATGGAACCGCTCTGCGAGTCGGGAGAGTCACCGCCCATGGTGGCGATGGCCGAATTCACGCCGACAAGTTCGCCCTTCATATTCACCAACGCTCCCCCGGAGTTACCCGGATTGATCGCGGCGTCGGTCTGAATGGCGTTGAGCACCGTGTTCTGGTTGCTGGCGTCGCCGCCCGCCGAAACCGGCCGATTGAGCGCGCTGACGATGCCGGTCGTGACGGTGCCCTCAAGTCCCAGTGGGGAGCCGACGGCGACGACGTCCTGACCCACCCGCAGGCTCGCCGACGATCCCAGTGTGATGGGGGTCAGACCCGAAACCCCCTGAGCGCGCACCACGGCGATGTCGCTGGCCGGATCGGTGCCGACGACGGTGAACGGGGCAGTCCGACCATCCGAGAACGTCACCTCGGTGGTCATCCCGCCCTGACCACCGCCCTGGCCGCCCTGGCCGCCCTGCCCACCCTGGCCGCCCTGCCCGCCGCGGCCGGGCGCGCCCGGTGCTCCAGGTGCGCCGTTGCGGCCTCCGGAACCATCCCGGGCCGCAGCCACGACGTGGTTGTTGGTGAGGATCAAGCCGTCCTCGGTCAGCACGATGCCCGAGCCCTCCTCGGACTGGCGCCCCATCTTGGTCTCCAGCTTGACCACACTGGGCACCACCTTCGCGGCGACCTGTTCGACCGTGCCGACCGGCAGATTGGCGGTGGGGATGCTGACGGTGCGTCCGTTCGGCGCCGTGGAGGTGATGGTCGTCACCGATGAGCCGTCCGACTGCGCCATGGTCGCGACGAGCCCGCCCATGCCGGCCGACACCGCGGCGATCGTCACCGCGCCCGCCACCAAAGCGATTGCGCGCGAACGCCTCCGCGGCTTCTCGAGTAAGAGCGTCGGATTCGGGACCGCGTTCCCCTGCTGAATACCCTGCTGCGCGTAGGGGTTGTACGGCTGCCGGTACTGCTGCTGGGCCTGGTGGGCGGCACCCTCGCGGGTCGAATAGCGCCAGTCATAGGGTTGGCCATAGGCGTTCGGGTTATACCCTGCGGCCGCTTGCTGATTCGGCACTCGCTGACCGCCCTGCTCGGACGGGGAGTAACGCGGGTCGTCTGTCATGTTTACTGCCTTGCTCTTTCCTCGATGACGATGCGCACGCTGATGTGCCGTACTACTAAAGACCAGCCTGCCGGGGACTACTGAGAATCGACTGAGATAACACTCGACACGGTTGATGGGTTCTCGTTGTTAACGCTCACCAAACCGCCGGTAGCAGCGATTTCGCTGAAAGCGGAAGAAGATTGGTACGCCGACGAAGTCGGCCGGCCGGGGAGCAACACATAGAACGAAGTGCCCGGAGACGGCGAACCCGGGGAGGTTTCACCGATGCGGATCACACCACCATGTCTGACCACGACCTGCTTGACGATCGCCAGGCCGAGGCCAGAACCCGGCATGGCGCGCGCCGACGCCGACCGGTAGAACCGCTCGAAGACCAAAGCCCTTTCGGCCGGAGGGATTCCGGGCCCCTGGTCTGACACCACCAACTCGGCATGTCCGGCATCGACCTGCCGCAGGCGCAATCCGACGGTCCCGCCGGGTGGACTCCACTTGGCCGCGTTGTCAAGCAAGTTGACCACCGCCCGGGATAGCCCGGCCGCGTCGCCGTGCACCTGCCAGCCTACGGCATCGATGTCGAAGTGAATATCGTTGCGGCGCCGCTGAACACGTTCGAGGCTGCGGTCGATGACCTCGGTCATCTCGACATCCTCGAGAACGGCCGCGTGGTCGTTGTCCTCGCGGGTCAGGTCCACCAAATCGCCCACCAGAGTGGTCAATTCCTCGATCTGCCCGATCACGTCGGAACGCAGCTCGGAGAGTTCCGCCTCGGGAATCGGTGGTGCGCCCGGACTGCTGGTGGCCATCAGCAATTCGAGATTGGTCCGCAGCGACGTCAGGGGAGTCTTCAGTTCGTGGCCCGCGTCAGCGACCAGTCGTGCCTGGCGTTCCCGCGATTCGGCCAGCGCACGCAACATCGCGTTGAAAGCCTCGGTGAGCCGGGCCAATTCGTCACTGCCGAAGACCGGAATCGGCCTCAGATCATCGGTGCGCGCCACCCGTTCCGCGGCTTCGGTGAGCTGGCCCACCGGCCGCAACCCGGTTCGGGCCACCATACCGCCGGCCACCGCGGCGATAGCGACACCAACGCCCCCTACCGCAAGCAGCACCCACTTGAGTTTCGTCATCACCGCGTTCGTCGGCCGCAGGCTCTTCGAGATCAGCAGCGCACTGCCGTTGGGCAGATGGATGGCCAGTACGCGCTGATCCCCGACGGTGCGCCGGGACATGAACAACTCACCCCGGATGACCGCCTTTTCGGGCTGTCCGACCGGGAGGGTCTGCCCCTGCTGGTTGGCGGTGTAGATCGACTTGCCGGGATTGACCAGCATCGCGTTGACGTCGGAGTAGGCCGTTCCCTCGATCGCCTTGGCCGGATCGGCGGCCAGCGACCCGCTCGCGATCAGCAGTTGTGCCCGGCTCTGCAACTGATTGTCGATGTCGGTGTACAGGGCCGCCGACACCACGGCGTAGACCGCGACGGCCATCAACACGACGACCATCGCGACCATGGACATCGCGAGCAGCATGACGCGCCAGCGGAGCGATAGCGAAGTGGGAGCGCGCTGCGGCACCTGCGCTGCCTTGGCGCGGCGCTTCAGACGAAACATCAGGGCGGTGTCTCGCGCAGCACGTAACCCACCCCTCGAACGGTGTGGATCAGCCGCGGTTCCCCTTCTGCCTCGGTCTTGCGACGCAGGTAACCGACATACACCTCCAGCGCGTTACCCGAGGTGGGGAAGTCGAAACCCCAGACCTCCTCGAGGATCCTGCTGCGGGTGAGCACGCGGCGCGGATTGGCGATCAGCATCTCCAGCAATGCGAACTCGGTACGGGTCAGGCTGATGGCGCGCTTGCCCCGATAGACCTCGCGAGTCGCCGGGTCCAGCGTCAGGTCGGCGAAGCTCATGATCGCGGTCTCGGAGTTGTCCTCGGGGCCGGTGCGGCGCAGCAGCGCCCGGAGGCGGGCCAGCAACTCTTCCAGCGCAAACGGCTTGGGAAGGTAGTCGTCGGCGCCCGCATCCAGTCCGGCGACGCGCTCTGACACCGAGTCGCGCGCCGTCAGCACGAGGATCGGCAGATCGTCGCCCGTGCTGCGCAACTGACGACAGACCTCCAGACCGTCCAGTCGCGGCATCATCACATCGAGCACTACCGCGTCGGGGCGCTCGTTGGCGATGGCGTCCAATGCTTCGACGCCGTCCTCGGCGAGATCCACCGTGTAGCCGTTGAAAGACAGGGAACGCTTCAGGGACTCACGCACAGCGCGGTCGTCGTCGACCACAAGAATTCGCACGGGGACCAGTGTCAACCAATCGACTTAGATTCCGCTAAGAGGCGCGCCGCCCCGCCAGGGATTCCCCTGGCAGGCGCGTCGCCACGCCGGGATTCCCCGGCGCGCGCGACGCCCGTTCAGCTGGTTGGTGTCAGCGCTTGTCGAGGTTGAGCAGGCCCAGACGCGCGGCCTTGAGCAGGCGACGCGGGACCTTGTGGGCGCGGCCGCCCACCGACACGGTGACGAGGCCGGGTTCAGTCGCCTTCCACTGCGAACGCCGACTGCGGGTGTTCGAGCGCGACATCCGGCGTTTGGGCACAGCCATGACGAAAGATCTCCTCGTGATTGCTGCCGCGCGATCATCAGCGCTGGCAAGGTGGCTACAGGATAGCCGCCAGAGGCCGCCTTTTACAAAGCGGCCTCCATCGACGCCTGTGGCGGCCGGGCAGGTAACCTACCGGTTGGTTGGTTCTGCGGAGGAGGACGTCGCGTGGCGGTCGTACGGATCGGCAATTGCTCGGGGTTTTACGGCGACCGCGTGGCCGCGATGCGCGAGATGCTCACCGGCGGCGAATTGGACTATCTCACCGGCGACTATCTGGCCGAACTGACCATGCTGATCCTCGGCCGGGACAAGATGAAGTACCCCGAGCGTGGCTATGCCAAGACCTTCCTGGTCCAGCTCGAGGAGTGCCTGGGCCTGGCGCGGGACAAGGGCGTGCGGATCGTCGTCAACGCCGGCGGCCTGAATCCCGCCGGGCTGGCCACCGCGGTGCGGGCGCTCGCAGAGAAACTCGGGATCGAGACCTCGGTGGCCCACGTCGAGGGCGATGACCTCCTGCCCCGCGCCGCCGAACTGGGCTTTCCGGGGGTTCTCACCGCTAATGCCTATCTGGGCGCCTGGGGCATCGTCGAATGCCTCAACTCCGGAGCCGACATCGTCGTCACCGGCCGGGTGACAGACGCCTCGGTGGTGGTCGGACCGGCCGCCGCCCACTTCGGGTGGGCCCACGACGACTACGACAAGATCGCCGGCGCCGTGATCGCCGGGCATGTGATCGAGTGCGGAACCCAGACCACCGGCGGCAACTACTCCTTCTTCACCGAAGTGCCCGACCTGGGCCACGCCGGCTTCCCGCTCGCCGAGATGGCCGACGACGGTTCGTGCGTGATCACCAAACACCCGGGCACCGGCGGGCAGGTCAGTATCGGCACCGTCACCGCGCAACTGCTCTACGAGATCACCGGTGCCCGTTACGCCAACCCCGACGCCACCGCGCGCTTCGACAGCGTCGCACTGGACGACGACGGACCGGACCGGGTGCGCATCAGCGGCGTTCGAGGCGAACCGCCTCCACCGACGCTGAAGGTGTCGCTGAACAGCATCGGCGGCTTTCGGAACTCGGCCACCTTCGTACTCACCGGGCTGGACATCGACGCCAAGGCGGCGCTGGTGCGCAGCCAGCTCGATGCCGCCTATACGGCGGGGCCGGCCGAGATGGAATGGACGCTGGCCCGCACCGAGCGGCCCGACGCCGACACCGAGCAGACCGCCAGCGCGCTGCTGACCTGTACGGTGCGGGACCCGGACTTCGACAAGGTCAGTCGCCGGTTCTCCTCTGCCGCAGTCGAACTCGCGCTGGCAAGCTATCCGGGGTTCCACACCACCGCACCGCCGTCGGAGGCGACCGTATACGGGGTGTTCACCCCGGGCTACGTTCCGGCCGACGAGGTGGCACACGTCGCCGTCCGCGCGGACGGCACGGTGGTCCCGATCCCGCCGGCGGCCGAGACCCTCGAATTGGCTGCGGCAGAGGATCCGGAACTCCCCGAACCGTTGCCCGCCGGACCCACCCGTCGCGCACCCCTGGGCGCCATCGCGGGCGCCCGCAGCGGCGACAAGGGCGGCGGCGCAAATATCGGCGTCTGGGTGCGGACCGACGAGCAATGGCGCTGGCTTGCCCACGCACTGACCGTCGACGCGGTCCGCGAGATGCTGCCGGAGGCCGAAGCCCTGCCGATCACCCGCCACCTGTTTCCCAAATTGCGTGCCGTCAACTTCGTCATCGACGGCATCCTCGGCAAGGGCGTGGCCTACCAGGCCAGGTTCGACCCACAGGCCAAGGGACTCGGCGAATGGCTGCGCAGCCGTCACATCGATATTCCGGAGGTACTCCTGTAGATGAGCGTCTGGACCACACCGGAGCGTCAAGAGCTTCGAAAGTCAGTGCGCACCTTCGCCGAACGCGAGATCCTGCCGCACGTCGACGAGTGGGAGCGGATCGGCGAACTCCCCCGCGACCTGTCGCGTAAGGCTGCCGACGCGGGCCTTCTCGGGGTGGGATTCCCCGAGGGGGTCGGTGGCGAGGGCGGCGACGCCGTCGACGTCGCGATCATCTGCGAGGCACTGCACGAGGCCGGCGTTCCGGGTGGAGTGTTCGCATCGCTGTTCACCATCGGCATCGCCGTGCCGCACATGATCGCCTCCGGCGACGCCCGTCTGATCGAGAAGTTCGTCAAGCCCACCCTGCGCGGGGAGTTGATCGGGTCACTGGCGATCACCGAACCGGGCGGCGGTTCCGACGTCGGCCACCTGCGGACGACAGCGGTGCGCGACGGTGACTCCTTGGTGGTCAACGGCTCCAAGACCTACATCACGTCCGCGGTGCGCGGCGACTACGTGGTGGCCGCGGTGCGCACCGGCGGCCCGGGCGCTGCGGGGGTGTCACTGATCGTCATCGAGAAGGGCACGCCGGGCTTCGAGGTCAGCCGAAAGCTGGAGAAGATGGGCTGGCGTTCCTCTGACACCGCCGAGTTGTCCTTCACCGACGCCCGGGTTCCGGCAGAGAACCTGGTCGGCGCGGAGAACACCGGCTTCCTCCAGATCGGCATGGCATTCGTCTCCGAGCGGGCCGGCCTTGCGGTACAGGCGTATTCAAGCGCCCAGCGGTGCCTCGACCTCACCGTGCAGTGGTGCCGCGACCGGGAGACCTTCGGCAAGCCGTTGATCGCCCGGCAGACCGTGCAGAACACCCTGACCGAGATGGCGCGGCGCATCGACGTTGCCCGGGTGTACACCCGCCACGTTCTCGAGCGCCAACTTGCGGGCGACCAGGACCTCATCGCCCCCGTGTGCTTCGCCAAGAACACCGCGGTCGAGGCCGGCGAATGGGTGGCCAGCCAGGCCGTCCAGCTTTTCGGCGGCATGGGCTACATGGCGGAGTCGGAGATCGAACGCCAGTATCGCGACATGCGCATCATCGGAATCGGCGGCGGCACGACCGAGATCCTGACCGGACTGGCCGGGAAGTTGCTGGGGTATCAGGCGTGACCGCCCTGCGTTCGACCGTCGACCCGCAGTCGCCGGCCTTCCGCGAGGCCGTCGAGGCGATGACCGTCAAACTCGCCGACCTCGATGCAGAGCTGGCCAAGGCGATGGCCGGTGGCGGCCCGAAATACGTTGAGCGCCATCATGCCCGCGGCAAGCTGACCCCCCGCGAGCGCATCGAACTCCTGGTCGACCCGGACTCACCGTTTCTGGAGATAGCGCCGTTGGCCGCCTACGGCAGCAGCTTCCAGGTCGGAGCCAGCGTCGTCATCGGGATCGGCGTGGTCGAGGGTGTCGAGTGCATGCTGGTTGCCAACGACCCCACGGTCAAGGGCGGCACGTCAAACCCGTGGACCCTGAAGAAAGTGTTGCGGGCCAACCAGATCGCCTACGAGAACCGGCTGCCGGTGATCTCCCTGGTCGAATCCGGTGGCGCCGATCTGCCCACCCAGAAGGAGATCTTCATCCCCGGCGGGCAGATGTTCCGCGACCTGACCCGGCTGTCGGCGGCCGGAATCCCCACCATCGCCCTGGTGTTCGGGAACTCCACCGCGGGCGGCGCCTACATCCCGGGCATGTCCGACTACGTGGTGATGATCTCCGAGCGTTCCAAGGTGTTCCTGGCCGGCCCCCCGCTGGTGAAGATGGCGACCGGCGAGGAGTCCGACGACGAGTCGCTGGGCGGAGCCGACATGCATTCCCGCGTCTCGGGTTTGGCCGACTACTTCGCCGTCGACGAACTCGACGCGCTGCGGATCGGCCGCCGGATAGTGGCGCGGCTGAACTGGTCCAAGCGCGGCCCCGCCCCGAAGCCGGCCACCGAACCGCTGGCCGACCCGGAGGAGTTGCTCGGGATCGTTCCCGCGGACCTGCGCGTCCCTTTCGACCCGCGCGACGTCATCGCACGCATCGTCGACGGATCGGATTTCGACGAGTTCAAGCCCCGCTACGGAGCCTCGCTGGTGACCGGTTGGGCGCGCCTGCACGGGTACCCCCTCGGCATCCTGGCCAACGCACGCGGCGTGTTGTTCTCCGAGGAAGCCCAGAAGGCAACCCAGTTCATCCAACTGGCCAACCAGTCCAACACGCCGCTGTTGTTCCTGCACAACACCACCGGCTACATGGTGGGCAAGGCATACGAGGAAGGCGGGATGATCAAGCACGGCTCCATGATGATCAACGCCGTGTCGAATTCCACAGTGCCGCACATCTCGATGCTGATCGGAGCGTCCTACGGCGCGGGTCACTACGGCATGTGCGGGCGGGCCTACGATCCGCGCTTCCTGTTCGCCTGGCCGAGCGCGAAGTCCGCGGTGATGGGTGGCGCGCAGCTGGCCGGGGTGCTGTCCATCGTGGCCCGGGCTGCGGCGCAGGCTCGCGGCCAGGCGGTCGACGAGGATGCCGACGCCGCTCTGCGGGCCGCAGTCGAAGCCCAGATCGAGGCGGAGTCGCTGCCGATGTTCCTGTCCGGCAGGCTCTATGACGACGGGGTGATCGACCCGCGCGATACCCGCACCGTCTTGGGAATGTGCCTGTCCGCCATTGCCACCCGACCGATCGAGGGGACGTCGAAATTCGGCGTCTTCAGGATGTAGCCGCATGATCACCACAGTTCTGGTCGCCAACCGCGGGGAGATCGCCCGCCGGGTCTTCGCCACCTGCCGTCGCCTCGGTATCGGCACCGTCGCGGTCTACACCGATCCCGACGCCTCTGCCCCTCACGTCGACGAGGCCGACGCCCGGGTTCGCGTCGACAGCTACCTCGACGGTGCGGAACTGATCGACGCCGCCAGAGCGTCCGGTGCCGACGCCGTGCATCCCGGGTACGGATTCCTCTCGGAGAACCCCGGTTTCGCCCGCGCTGTCGTCGACGCGGGCCTTACGTGGATCGGTCCGCCGCCGTCGGCGGTCGCCGCGATGGGCTCCAAGATCGAGGCCAAGAAGATGATGGCGGCGGCGGGCGTCCCGGTGCTCGTCGAACTCGACCCCGCGACGGTGACCGCCGAGCAGTTGCCGGTACTGGTGAAGGCCTCCGCGGGCGGCGGCGGCAGGGGCATGCGCATCGTCACCGAACTGGCCGACCTAGCCGATGCCGTGCAGGCCGCGCGGCGCGAGGCCCATTCGGCGTTCGGCGATCCCACGGTGTTCTGCGAGCGCTACCTACCGCGTGGCCGCCACATCGAAGTTCAGGTCATGGCCGACCAGCACGGCACGGTGTGGGCCGTCGGCGAACGCGAGTGCTCCATCCAGCGTCGCCACCAGAAGGTCATCGAGGAAGCGCCGTCGCCGCTGGTCGCGCGGGTCCCGGGCATGCGCGAACGCCTCTTCATCGCAACGCGACTGGCGGCGAACGCAATCGGCTATACCGGCGCGGGCACAGTGGAGTTTCTCGCCGACGAGGACGGCGAGTTCTACTTCCTGGAGATGAACACGCGTCTGCAGGTCGAACATCCGGTGACCGAACTGACCACTCGCACCGACCTCGTCGAACTGCAGCTGTCGGTCGCCGACGGGGACCGGTTGCCGGACGAGCCGCCCCGATGCGTGGGCCATTCCATCGAAGCCCGGCTCTATGCAGAAGACCCGGCGCGCGGATGGCAGCCACAGGCGGGACTGATCCACCACTTCGAGGTTCCTGGCGCGGCAACGCAATTCGGCTTGACGCACCGGACCGGGATCCGGCTGGACTCGGGAGTCATCGACGGTTCGGTGGTCTCGATCCACTACGACCCGATGTTGGCGAAGGTGATCTCCTACGCACCCACCCGCGCGCGCGCCGCACAGGTGCTCGCCGACGCGCTGGTCCGCACCCGGATGCACGGGCTGCGTACGAACCGTGATCTGCTGGTCAACGTCCTGCGCCACAAGGCTTTCCTCGACGGCCAGACCGACACCGCGTTCTTCGACACCCACGGCCTGGACGAACTGGCCGCTCCGTTTGCCGACCAGCGCGCAGTCCGGCTCTCGGCGATCGCGGCCGCCATCGCCGACGCGGCCCACAATCGCTCCACCGCCACCGTTCTCGCAGGTATGCCCAGCGGGTGGCGCAACGTTGTCTCCGGCCCTCAACACAAGGCGTTTCGCGATGCCGACGGCACCGAGCACGTCGTGGCCTACCGATTCGACCGGACTGCACTGAGACTGCCCGACGACAGCGGAATCACCCTGCTGGCCGCGTCACCCAGCTCGGTGGTGCTCGCGGATGCCGGAGTAGCGACCGAGTTCGCGGTCGCCCGCTACGGCGAGCAGGTCTACGTCGACTCGGCACGCGGACCTGTGGCGTTCACGGTGGTGCCTCGTTTTCCGGAGCCCGGCTCGGTGGTGGAGAAGGGTTCGCTGCTGGCCCCGATGCCCGGCGCGGTGATCCGGCTCGGCGCAGCCCTGGGCGACACCGTCACCGCCGGCCAGCCGCTGGTGTGGCTGGAGGCGATGAAAATGGAGCACACCATCACCGCACCCGCGGACGGAGTGCTCACCCAGCTCGAAGTCGCAGTGGGCCAGCAGGTCGAGGTGGGCGCAGTCCTGGCCCGAGTAGAGATGCCCGAATAACCGGAGGTTGACGATGACCGATACCAGTTTCATCGAGAGTGCGGAGCGCCAGGCTCTGCGCAAGTCCGTCGCCGCGCTGGCGGCGAACTACGGTCCGGAGTATTACTTGAAGAAGGCACGCGCCGGTGAGCACACCGACGAATTGTGGCGCGAGGCAGGTGAACTCGGCTTCATCGGCGTCAATCTGCCTGAGGAGTACGGCGGCGGCGGCGCCGGCATGTACGAGCTGGCCCTGGTCATGGAAGAGCTCTCCGCAGGCGGTTGCCCGCTGCTGATGATGGTGGTCTCCCCCGCGATCAACGGCACCATCATCGCCAAGTTCGGCACCGACGAGCAGAAGAAGCGCTGGGTTCCGAGCCTCGCCGACGGGTCGATCACCATGGCGTTCGCCATCACCGAACCCGATGCCGGATCAAACTCGCACCGCATCACCACCACAGCCCGCCGCGACGGCAGCGACTGGATCCTGTCCGGCCAGAAGGTGTGGATCTCCGGCCTGGATCAGGCCCAGTACGTCCTCGTTGTCGGACGCACCGAAGAGCAGAAGACGGGCAATCTGCGTCCGGCGTTGTTCATCGTCCCCACCGACGCACCGGGCTTCACGTTCACCAAGATCCCGATGGAGATCGTCAGCCCGGAGAACCAGTTCCAGGTGTTCATCGACGAGGTCCGGCTGCCGGGTGATGCTCTGGTCGGCGCCGAGGACGCCGCGATCGCCCAGCTGTTCGCCGGGCTGAACCCGGAGCGCATCATGGGCGCTGCCAGTGCGGTCGGCATGGGCCGGATGGCGCTGGCCAAGGCGACCGACTACGTCAAGACCCGCCAGGTGTGGAAGACACCGATCGGCGCCCATCAGGGAATCGCACATCCGTTGGCGCAGAACCACATCGAGCTCGAACTGGCCAAGCTGATGATGCAGAAGGCCGCGACCCTCTATGACGCCGGCGACGACATGGCTGCCGCAGAGGCCGCGAACATGGCCAAGTACGCGGCCGGCGAGGCGTCTACCCGCGCCGTCGACCAGGCCGTGCAGTCGATGGGCGGCAACGGGCTTTCGCAGGAGTACGGCGTGGCCGCCATGCTGGTGGGCTCGCGGTTGTCGCGGATCGCTCCGGTGAGCCGGGAGATGGTGCTCAACTTCATCGCGCAAACCTCACTCGGCCTGCCCCGCTCGTACTGACGGGACCGTACCGATGACCGAACCGCTCGTTCACTATGCCGCCGACGGTGCCGTCGCCCGGCTGACACTTGACTCCCCGCACAACCGCAATGCGTTGTCGGCCCGTCTGGTAACCGAATTGCATGAGGGCTTGCGCCGCGCTGTCGCTGATCCGCGGGTCCGGGCCGTGGTTCTCGGGCATACCGGAGGGACGTTCTGCGCGGGAGCGGACCTGTCCGAGGCGTCCGGCGGCGACCCGTTCGACGCCGCCCTCGGCCGCGCCCGCGAACTCGCCGCGCTGTTGCGTGCCATCGTCGAGTGCCCGGTGCCGGTGATCGGAGCAATCGACGGCCACGTCCGCGCGGGCGGGATGGGCCTGGTCGGGGCCTGCGACATCGTGATCGCGGGGCCGCGAAGCACTTTCGCGCTGACCGAGGCCCGGATCGGGGTGGCTCCGGCGATCATCTCGCTGACCCTGTTGCCCAAGCTCACCTCGCGGGCTGCGTCGCGCTACTACGTCACCGGCGAGACCTTCGACGCTGATCGGGCCGTCGCGATCGGATTGGTCACCGAAGCCGCCGACGACGTCACGTCCACCGTGAACGCTGTAGCCGCGGATCTGGCCAAAGCCTCGCCGCAAGGCCTGGCGGCGTCCAAAGCCCTGACGACGACGGCCGTGCTGGCCGGTTTCGACCGCGACGCCGGTCGGCTTGCCGAGGAGTCGGCACGGCTGTTCGTCTCCGACGAGGCCCGCGAGGGAATGCTGGCGTTCCTGCAAAAGCGGCCGCCGCAGTGGGCGGCGCAGTAGCCCGCTTTTTGGCAGGCACTGCCACGTCGTACGCTCAGAGGCACTACCGGCACGAGAAACGATGGCGAGCACGAGGGAACCATGGGCGACCTGACCCCGACGGCGTCCGACGACGATCGGATCCAGGTGGCGCAGTTGCTCTCCGAGGCCGCCTCGCACGGCCGCCTGACGCTCGAGGAGTACGAAAGCAGGTTGGCCAAGGTCTATTCAGCCGCGAGCTACGACGACCTCGAACGCCTGACCCGCGATCTCCCGGAGGCCATGGAGTTCCGGCGCGGAACCTGCAGCCCCGCACCATCGACCATGCTGATGGCGATCCTCAGCGGCTTCGAACGTCGCGGCCGCTGGAACGTCCCCGGCCGGATGACCACCTTCACACTGTTCGGCGGCGGCGTGGTCGATCTGCGCTACGCCGACTTCACGTCACCGAATGTCGAGATCCACGCTTATTCGATCCTCGGGGGCCAGACCATTCTGTTGCCCCCCGAGGTCAACGTCGCGATCGAGGGTCACGGCCTGATGGGTGGGTTCGACCATGATGTCGAAGGCGGTGGAACGCCGGGCGCGCCGACAATCACCATCAAGGGATTCTCGCTATGGGGCGGGGTGGGCATCAAGCGCCGCAAGCGCAAATCCCTCGGCACCCGCTGAAACACCAACGCCGGCCCCCGCAATGGGGACCGGCGTCGGTACTGGTGGGTATGGCTTTAGCCGGCAGCCTTTCCGGCCTTGGCCGCCGCCTTCGCGCCACCGAGAGCGGTTTGGATCTGCTTGGCCGCCTTCTGAACGGCATCGCGAACCGGGTGCTTGCGGGTCTTGGCAACGGGTGCGTCAGCCGACTTGGCGCTGGTGGCCACCGGGGCCGAACTCAGAGCAGGCGTGCTGTCGTCGGCGGTGCTGTCGACCGTCTTGGTGTCGGTCGTGTCCGAGGAGCCGGTGGACTCTGAGCCGGTGGACTCCGTCGAACCGGCTTCAGCCTTGACATCCGAGGCCGAGGGCGTCACGTCGGTGTCCGCCTTGGTCGCCGACACCGCGTCGCTGGCCGATGGAGCGCCGGCGTCGTCAGCGGCCGCGGTCGGAGCGGTGGCCGTGAGGGCCTGGGCCGCCGTGGCGGCGCTGGCCTTGCTGACCAGGCTGGCCGCGGACCGGGCTGCGGCGGCCGGCGTCGCGGGCGGCTTCGGAACGCTGTTTGTCAGCACCTGAATGGTGTAGTTCAGGATGCCGGGAACCATGTTCGGACCGTACACGGCGGCGTAGTAGACCTGGCCGGTGACGGGGTCCACCTTAGGAGAGTAGTCGATCACCGGGCCGTACAACATGGCGTTGATGCCGCCGGAGATGACCGGCCCGACGAGGGGAACCTTGCTGATCAGCGCGGAGATCGACTTCCACGTGTTATTCCAGACCGTCGTGACGAGGGAGGGGCCGGCGAAAATCAGCCCGATGAGTGTCCCCAGCAGCGGATTGGCGGCGCCGATCGAGTTGTCTGCGACGTACTGCAGGAAGGGGCCGACGCCGCCCTGCTGGCCGCCTTCGAAGTAGTAGTTGACCGCCGAGACGTTCCAGGTCTGGTATCCGGCGGTGGGGTTACCGTTCGCGTCGTAGACCGGGGTGTAACCGGTGCCGTTGCCGTTGACCAAGGCGTCGACGGCGAGGTAAGCCATGCCCGGGATGTCGTAGGCGTAGCAGTTGTTGTAGCACCACGGGGCGTACGGGTTCGGCACGGTGACCGTCGTCGGCGGCGGAGACGGGTTGACCTCGACGGACGCGCCAACCGCGCCGCCGTAGCCGGAGAAGAAGGCGGTGGTCCAGCCGTTGGCCGGAATGCTCAGCAGGTCGGAGAAGGTGGTGAGCTCGAACTGCGCCTTGGACAACGCAGCCGATGCGGGCATCGAGATGCTCGGGGCGATGGCCGGAGTGGCCGCGACGATCGCGGCGGCACTGACGAGCGCCGCTCCCGTCATCATGAACGGCCGAGTTTGAGTCGCCATGTGCTGGTGTCCCTTTGTCAGGTTCGCGCCGGTCGAGCGTCGAACGCCTCAGTTTGCTGAATCCATCGTAGATGGACGACCTCATGCTACGGGGATGTTTGCCAACCGGCAAATCGAAAACGCATTTTTTGACGCCCGTCAAACCGGCCGGCCATCCACCCCGGCGCGCTGGCCTGCAACGAACTGGGGATCTATCCCCACTTTGGGCCTTCTATCAGGCTAAACGGCTAGAATTCACACCGTCTTCACAGGGCCGGACACGCCGCGATCAGTTTGCCATGCGCTGGCCGGAACCCCTCTCCCCGACCGGGCGCAGGCGGCGCTTCGTTAGCGGCCAGCAAACACTCGGCACTCAGCGACGGCGCCGTCGCGTCCGGAGATAATCACCGACGACGGCCGCACCGAGGCCGTCCAGGTCGGGGACCACTACCCGCCCTTCCACGCGCCGGGCGACCTGGTCGATGAACCTCGCCAGACCCGGATCGTCGCCGAGCCGGAAGATGGTGACCTGCGCGCCCAGCCGGGCCACCTCGTCGAACCCCCGCACGGTGTGGGCGATGGTCCGCGGATGAGGCGGATAGTCGAAGTAGACCCGCGATCCGGTCCCACCGAAGTCCTCCAGATGCGCAGTGGGTTCGCCGTCGGTGACCACCAGAACCACAGGTTGGGCGTTCGGGTGCCGGCGCAGATGCCGCGCGGCCAACGCGAGGGCGTGGTGGAGATTCGTGCCCTGCTCGTAGACACCCTCGAGACCGGTGAGTTCGGCCGCGGTGACGGTCCGCGCGTACCGGCCGAACGCGATGATCTGCAACGCGTCGGAGCGGAACCGGGTTGCCACCAGATGGTGCAGCGCCAAAGCGGTGCGCTTCATCGGCAGCCAGCGGTTCTCCATCACCATCGAGAACGAGGTGTCGACGAGCAGGGCGACGACGGCCTGGGTGCGGGTTTCGGTCTCGGACACCTCGACGTCGTCGACGGCGATCCGGATCGGACCACGATCGGTGTCTCCCGCCCGGCGGAGCACGGCGTTGTTAATCGTGCGGGTCACATTCCACGGTTCGGTGTCGCCGAACTCCCACGGTCGGGTGGCCCCCGTCAGTTCTCCGGCCGCCCCTGCCCGACGGGTCTCGCGCTCACCGTGACGACCCGAAAGCTGTTGGGCCACATCCCGAAGCGCAGCCCGTCCGAGCTGACGCATGGCCTTTGGCGAGAGCCGCCACTTGCCATCGGAACCGCGGTCGAGGAAGCCCTGGTTCATCAGCGCCCGCTCCAACTCCGCGAGGGTTCGGGCGTCCACCGCCGCCTCATCACCAAGTTGGCGCGCGAGCGCGTCGAGATCGACGTCGTCCATCGACGCACCCGGGTAACTCTGGGAGAGCTGCTCGGCCAGTTGCTCGAGTTCGGCGATGTCGGCGAGCGCCTGCGCGCCCTGCCCCATGCCCAGCGAGTTGTCGCCGGAGAACTCCGCCGAGCCGTTCCAGTCCTCCCCCGGCCGGGCCGAGCGCAGGTGGGAGTCCAGCCGGCTCAGTGCGTTCATCAACTGCGGAGAGCCAAACGCCTGCTGCGCCAGCGCATCCAGTTCGGCGCGCTGCTCGGGCGACAGGCTGTTACGAAAGCGCTGGGCGGCCGCCGACCGCTGGGCCAGCGAGTCCAGCAGTTCGTCAATGTTGCGCGGGTTCTCCGGAAAGTGCTGGCCGTGCTTGGCCATGAAGTCGTCGAAATCTTGCTGGGAGTCCTCGCCTTTGGCGTGTTTGTCGAGCAGGTCGTTGAGATCGTCGAGCATCTGGTTGACGGCCTGCCGGTCCTCATCGGTGGCGTTCTCCAGTGCCTGCTTCATGCCGGCGAAGCGCTGGTCGAGCATTTCCCGGCCGAGCAGATCCTTGATCTGCTCGTACTTCTGCTGCGCTTCGGCGCTGCGCCAGGAGTATTCGGCGAGCTCCTGGACGGCCTTGGCCGGCGACGGCGAAAGCGCTTCGATCTGCATCTCTGCGAAGCGGGCGTCATCATCGAGTGCCCGGGCCAGTTCTTTGCGCTCGGCCAGAACGGCCTCGTCGAGCAGTTTCTTGATCTCCTGGAGGGTGCCGTCAAGGTTATTGCGGCTCAACAGTTCCCGTCGCCGACGATTGACCTCCGCGGCCAGCCGGTCGGCACCCCTGGTGCTCTTGTTGCCGCGACGCAGCAACTCCTGCAGCGCCCGGCGCGGCGAAGCGCCCTCCATGACGTCCCGGCCGATCTGCTCCAGTGCCTCGCGCAGATCCACCGGCGGGGCCAGCGGATCCGGACCGCCGCTGTAGGCGGAGTATCGCGAGTCCCGCTTCGACATGGCTAGCCGTAGACCGTTTCGCCGGCGTCGGTGCTCTTGTCGATCTTCTTGGCCAGGTACAGCGCCTCGAGCGCCAACTCCAGGGCCGCCGCCCGCTCACCCTCCGTCCTGGCTTCCAGCCGCCGGGCGACGGCGTCGATCACCGGCAGATCTCCCAACGTCGCCAGTACGTCCTTGGCCGCGACCTGTTCCCCGGTCGTCACCGCCGACGCTTCCACGGCCTTCACCAGTGGCCCGACGTCGATGCCGCCCAACGCCTTCTGCGCGGTGTCGGCGGTGGCACGGCGCAGCAGGTGCTCGAGCACGGCCACCTCGCGACCCTCCTCGCCGGATTCGAACTCGAGCTTTCCGCGTAGGACGTCGATGACCGTCCCGAGGTCGACCACCCGGGCCACCGGGTCGCCCTCGCCGAGCAGGGCACCACGGTGCCTCGCCGAGGCGGCGACCGTCTCGGCAGCCGCGATCGCGAAGCGGGCCGACACTCCCGACCGCTGGTCCACCGAATGCGACTCGCGCAGATAGCGGGTGAAGCGGGCGATGATCTGCAGCAGGTAAGCGGGAACCTCGGCGGTGAGGTGAGCTTCCTGACTGATGAGGCCGACCTCGGCGTCGAGTTCGCGCGGATAGTGGGTGCGGATCTCGGCACCGAAGCGGTCCTTGAGCGGAGTGATGATGCGGCCGCGGTTGGTGTAGTCCTCCGGGTTCGCGCTGGCGACCACCAGAACGTCCAGCGGCAACCGGAGGGTGAAGCCGCGGACCTGGATGTCGCGCTCCTCCATGACGTTGAGCATCGAGACCTGGATGCGTTCGGCGAGATCGGGCAGTTCGTTGACCGCCACGATGCCCCTGTGTGACCGTGGGATCAGTCCGTAGGCGATGGTCTCGGGGTCGCCGAGGGTGCGGCCCTCGGCCACCTTGATCGGGTCGATGTCGCCGACCAGGTCGGCGTCGCTGGTGTCCGGGGTGGCCAGCGTCACGGTGTAGCGCTCGGTGCGGTGCCGCCAAGTGATCGGCAGATCGTCGCCGAGCTCGGCGGCCCGCCGGATCGACTCCGGGGTGATCGGAGAGTAGGGGTGCTCCCCGAGTTCGGCGCCGGCGATCACCGGCGTCCACTCGTCGAGAAGATTCGACAGCGAGCGCAGCAACCTGGTCTTGCCCTGGCCGCGCTCGCCGAGCAGCACGACGTCGTGACCGGCGATCAGCGCCCGCTCCAATTGCGGCAGCACAGTGTCGGAGAATCCGAAGATTCCGGGCCAGATGTCGGCGCCGTTGGAGAGCGCGGTCAGCAGGTTGTCACGGATCTCCTGCTTGACAGTGCGTTCCCGGTGTCCGGATTTCCGCAGTTCCCCGACCGTCGTGGGGAAGTCGCTCGGTGCAGTCACGGTCTCCACGCTACGTCGGGACGTCCGCGCTCGCGAGGGTCAGCGGGCTCGACCCACGCGGTCAGTGCGCTCGGTCAGTGTGCGAAGTGCCGGGTGCCGGTCAGGTAGAGCGTGTTACCCGCCGCCTCGGCGGCCGCAGTCACCTCGTCGTCACGCACCGAGCCGCCCGGATGGACGATGGCTCGCACCCCGGCCGCCGTCAGGACCTCGAGCCCGTCCGGGAAGGGGAAGAACGCGTCCGAGGCGGCGACGGCCCCGCGGACCCGGTCCCCGCCCCGCTCCACCGCCAGCCGGGCGGCGTCCACCCGGTTGACCTGGCCCATGCCGATCCCGACAGTCGCTCCGTCGGCCGCGACCACGATGGCGTTGGACTTGACCGCACGGCAGGTCCGCCAGGCGAAACGCAAGTCGGACAGTGTCGCGTCGTCGGCGGCCGGTCCCGCGGCGAGGGTCCAGCTCGCGGGGTCGTCGCCCGGGGCGTCGATCTCGTCGCGTTCCTGCATCAGCAGCCCGCCGCTGATCTGGCGGATCTCGACCCCGCCGATCACCGGCTCGGCGGCCACCAGTACGCGAATGTTCTTCTTGCGGGCCAGTATCGCCACCGCTCCCTCTTCATAGGCGGGCGCAATGATGACCTCGGTGAAGATCTCCGACACCGTCTCGGCCATTTCCACCGTCACCTCGGTGTTGGTGGCGATGACCCCGCCGAACGCGCTCAGCGGATCGCAGGCGTGAGCCTTCCGGTGGGCATCGGCCACCGAGGCGGCCGAGATCGCGATGCCACACGGATTGGCGTGCTTGATGATCGCGACGCAGATCTGCTCGTGATCGAACGCGGCCCGCCACGCGGCATCGGCGTCGGTGAAGTTGTTGTAGCTCATCTCTTTCCCGTGCAGCTGCTCGGCCTGCGCCAGGCCGGGCCAGCCGGCGGCGTCGCCGTAGAGCGCGGCGCGCTGGTGCGGGTTCTCGCCGTAGCGCAGCACCGAACGGCGCCGCCAGCTGTGGCCGAACCAGGGCGGCAGGTCAGCCGGCTTGCCGTCGCCCTCCGGCGCCAGAACGGCGCCCATCCAGCCGGCCACCGCAGTGTCGTACTCGGCGGTATGACGAAATGCCAACGCCGCCAGCTTTTTCCGCTCATCCAGGGTGAATCCGCCGGCCCGTACCGCAGCGAGCACCCCGTCGTATCCCAGCGGTTCGACGACGACGGCGACGCTGGCGTGGTTCTTGGCGGCGGCGCGCACCATGGACGGCCCGCCGATGTCGATCTGCTCGATGCACTCGTCGACCTCGGCACCGGAGTCCACCGTCTCGGTGAACGGGTAGAGGTTGACCACCACCAGGTCGAACGGCTCGACTTTGAGCTTGGCCAGCGCGGCGACGTGCTCGGGATTACGGGTGTCGGCGAGTAGGCCGGCATGGATATGCGGATGCAGGGTCTTCACCCGGCCGTCGAGCACCTCCGGAAAGCCGGTGACGAACTCCACCGGGGTGACCGGAATGCCTTTGTCGGCAATGGTTTTGGCGGTCGATCCGGTGGAGACGATGTCGATGCCGGCCTCGTGCAGGCCCTGGGCAAGCGGAATCAGGCCGCTCTTGTCGTAGACGCTGATCAATGCCCGTCGGATCGGCTTCTTGCCGATAAGTGTGTGCGTCGTCATCCGAGCATCGCCTTTCTGCCGTTCCAGGTCACGCCGCGGGTCGCCAGCGCGGCCAGCACGTCCACCAGTAGTCGCCGTTCGACGACCTTGATGCGCTCGTGCAGGGTCTCTTCGTCGTCGCCCTCGATCACCTCGACGGCCGACTGGGCCAGGATCGGGCCGGTGTCCACACCGGAGTCCACCACGTGCACGGTGCAACCGGTGACCTTGACCCCGTAGGCCAGCGCATCGGGCACCGCATGAGCACCCGGGAACGCCGGAAGCAGGGCGGGGTGGGTGTTGACCACACGCCCTGGGAACCGGGAAAGGAACTGTGGTCCAAGGATTTTCATGAAACCGGCGGACACCACCAGATCGGGGGCGTGCTCGACGGTCGCGGCGGCCATCGCGGCGTCCCAAGCGGTCCGGTCCTGATGGTCGCCCAGTCGGACGGTGAAGGCCGGAATTCCGGCGTCCGCGGCGATCTGGGCCGCGCGGCAATCCCGGTCCAATCCCACAGCGACCACCCTGGCCGGGTAGTCCCCGACAGCGGCGTCGAGCAGGGACTGCAGCAGAGAACCGGTGCCCGACGCCAGCACCACCAATCGAGCCGGGGCGCAGGGAGGCACACGGATCGGATCGGGCACGACGAGAAGACTAGTGGGGGTCCGCGTCGCCTGTTTCAGGGCTGTCGATTTCGGTCTCGACATCGGTGGTCCCGGTGCCATCGACGTCGATGTCATCGTCCACGAACATCAGGTCCTCGACGTCCTCGACGTCCGGCGCCGGACGGACCGCCGGCGGGGGAACCGACACCCGTTCCGGTTCAGGATCGGGCTGAGGTGCGGGTTCGGGTTCGGGTTCCGGCTGAGGTTCGAGTTCGGGTTCGGGTTCGGGTTCCGGCTGATGATCGGAATCGGGCTGAGGATCGGACTCGGGCTCGGGATCGGACTCGGGCTCGGCGACGAGCACCGGCTCCGGCGCGGGCGCGGGC
>CAYTOD010000055.1:0-29441 GCA_964439315.1 uncultured Mycobacterium sp.
GCCGCCGGTACCGCCGCTGCCGGCGTTGCTGGAAAACGCCAGCAGTCCGGTATTGCCGCCCATTCCACCGTTGCCGCCGGAGCCGAACAACGCTCCGCCGCCTGCGCCGCCGCTGCCGCCGTTGCCGAAGACCAATCCACCGGCGCCGCCTGCCCCGCCGTTGCCGCCGTCGCCGACCAGTGAAGCCCCACCGGCGCCACCGCTGCCGCCGCTGCCCGCGAACAGACCACCACGGCCGCCCGCTCCGCCGTCGCCGCCGGCAACGCCGTCGCCGCCGTCGCCGCCGTGGCCGAACCATCCCGCCGATCCGCCGGTACCGCCGTTGTAGCCGCTGCCGCCCGAGCCGATCAAACCGCCCCGGCCGCCGTCACAGGCGCCGGTCGGACAGGTCTGTGCATTCCACGAATAGCCGGTTCCGAACAGAAGGCCGGCATCGGGATGGTCGGCGGTCCCGTTGCCGAAGAGCCGTATCGCCTCGTGTCTGGCCGCCGCCTGGAGACTCGCGTTCGCAGGCTCGCCGCTGGTGGTCAGCGCTGCCCGATGATCAGATCCGGACGCCGTCTCGGTGTCTCGGCGGACGAACGCGAGGGGAGTCCACAGCAGCGGGGCGGCTCCCGGGGAATCGGCGCCGCCGCCGACGCCCAGCCAGTTAAGGACCCGTCCGGCGATGCCGAGGCCGGTCCCGTGCGCCTGTGCGTGTGCCGGTGCGGCGGTCATCACCGGAGCGCTGGACGTGGCCGGCGTCGGTACCGCCGCCGCTACCTGGCGTGCGCCGCCAGAAGCGTCGCCGGACGAACCGGACGTTGAGGCGTTCGACTGGGCCGGGGAACCGGAGTGGGCGGACGACGGGGCCGTCGGCGCGGTGGGCAGCGAGACCGCGGCACCAGGGGCCGACACGTCGGTGCTGGCGGGCTGTGGCTGGTTGCGACGGTTCGGGGTTCCGACGGCGTTTGTGGCGGGGTCGGTGTTGTCGCGGTGATTGACAGACGGGCGGCGGGGGGAGGGCGGGTCGACGATGGTCGTGGTGCCGGTGGAACCGCTTGCGTCCGACGAGGGGGCGGTGTCGGTCGCCGGGGTGGACGAGGGAGGCCCGCGATGGCGTGGCCCGGCGGCGGCCGGCCCGGGTGTGCGGGAAGCTTTCGTCGAGGGCGTCTGGCTGGACGACACACGCGTCGAATCACCCGTGGAACCGGCCGATCCGGTGTTGTCTGCATACGATGTCGGCATCGCGGCAATGGCCGATCCGACACCGAGTGCGATAGCCAGGGCACCAACGCGACCGACGTACCGGGCACTGTCTTTGCCTGATGGCGCGGACGTGAACCGGTCGCCGTACTCGATAGAGCGCACGCGGCCAGGCGCGGGGCGGTGCCTGCCGTGCGTCGTCTCTCTGCTGTGCCTACCCAATCGGTCAAAACCTTCGTGTGAATCAATCCCGACACGCCGGGTGACCCGTGTCCGGCTTGCGGGAAATTGAACCGCAAAAGCAAGGATTTTTGTAGGCTTTTCAGCTATCGGGGAACCAAATTGTTATCTCCGGAGCAGTTTGCTCTCATGGTCGGTGGGGCTTTTCCGGGAAGGTTCGGCTTAGAACAGCTCTGTAATGCCGGCTTTCTGCGGAAATCGCCCCCGTGGGGGTGCCGGGACAGCCGCTGGACCCCGGATGACCGGAATTTGCTGTCCGCACCCGCCGTGACCCAGTCCGCAAACGATCGGCGGAGTCTATTTGCTGGGAATTTTTTTGGTGGGTTTAGATTTTTTTCAGGTTCTGTTTCCACGAGCTCGGCCGGGTTTGTCCGCCGTTGTCACCGCACAGTTGGGAGGTGGCCGTCACTGCCCCCGGCCGCGGCGAGCACCGGGTGCGCGGCACCCGCCGTCGCTGACGCCGGCCGGGTCGCGGACGCCGTGGTGGCAGGGATGCTGCCGGTCGCAACCGAGACCGCCGGCTTGGCGTCGTTGCGGAAGTAGACGGCGTTGATCTGCTGCTTCAGCCGCGACTCCTGTGGCGCGAGCTTCGGATTCAGGATTACCAGCGGAAGGTGTTCTGCCGGAACGGGATAACCCCTGTCACCCCGACCGGCACGTTGATGGCGGTGGTGATGTACCCGGCGGGCACCGTGGACAGATCGGGAGCATGACCGGTACGTGGCGGATCATCATGCCGGCGATCGTGTTCTGCGTGGTGAGTGCGTTGGAGGGCCGGTTCGGAAAGTCCGCGAACCCGTCTTACTCGCACGTGACCACCGTCGTGGTGTGGTTCGTCGGCACCGGCGGCCCTGGAGATGCAGTTCAGGACTCCGTCGTAGCAGTTCTTGTTGAACGAGATACTGCTGGGATCGGTGACGACCCCCACGTCGAGTTTGCTCTTGTCGCGCTCGGTGGGGGAGGAGCGCTCATTCGTGGAGGGCCCGCGGAGGCCCGCAGAGGCCCGCAGAGGCCCGCAGAGGGCCGCCAGAGGGCCAAGAGGGCACCGTCACACGGTGCCGACGACCACGTCCCAGGGATCGGCGGCGGCCAGCGTCAGGCGACCGAGGCGGCGGGCGTAACCGGCGGTGTCGCCGAACTCCTCGATCCAGCTGAGGGCCCGCATGGTCGCCAGCCAGAGCCGGTGCTCGATGGTCACGCCGATCGCCCCGTGCAACTGGTGGGCAGCGGTGACCACCTTCGGGACGACCCGGCCCAGAGTGACCTTGGCGACGGCCACGGCGTAGTCGGTTCGGGGGCTGTCGAAGCCGTAATCGGACGCGGCCGCGACAGCGAGGTCCGCCGCCGCGCGGGCCCGTTCCACTTCTCCGGCCATGCCGGCGAGGCTGTGCTGCACGGCTTGGAAGGCGCTTAGGGGGCGGCCGAACTGGTGCCGTTCGCGGGTGTGTGCCACCGAGAACTCCACCGCCGCATCGAGGGCGCCGACGGCCTGCATGCATCGCGCCCAGGCCCCGCGGCGGGTCAATTCCGCTGCGGCGTCGGGGATCCGGATGAAGGCGTCGTCCGGCAGGTCGGCGACGACGGTGTCGCGGGGTTCGCCACCGGCGTTGTGGCCCTTGGTGATCGACAGCTCAGCCGAGTCGGCGGCCGCGACCAGAACGTCGACGCCGTCACGTCGTGCGACGATCACCGGCGTGGCAGCGGCCCCGTAGGGGACGGTCGAGTGATCCAGTGCGACGGTCAGCGGCCCGGCGCCGGGTACGTCCAAGCCCGCTGTGTTCGAGAGCCAACTGGCCAGCAGGTCGGTCTCGGCCACTGGAACGGTGACGGCGTGACGGGCTAGTGCCCGCAGTATCACGGCGACTTCGGTTGGGCCGCCGCCGGATTCGACGGTACTCGACAGCCGGGTCAGTCCGGCGGCTTCCAGATTGCGCCAGGCGTCGCCGTCGAACTCGTCCGGCAGTGCGCGGCGACCGATACGGGCATCGAACGACCGCGCGCCGATGTCGTCGACCAGGCTGCGCAGATCGCTGAGATCGTCTGCTGCGCTGCCGAATACGCCACCGCTCAGTGTGCCCATTACCGCAACCCCATTCCGCGCGCAACCATGCCGAGCAGCACCTCGTTGGTGCCGCCGCGCAGAGTGAACAACGGCGAATGTAGTTGCGCCACAGCAAGCAGTCCGGCGACACGGTCGCGCCCGGGTATCCGCTCGTCGACGAAGGACAGCAGATCTGCTGCCAGATCCACCGACTCCTGCTCAAAGCGGGTGCCCAGATCTTTGACGAGAGCGGCCTGATTCACCGGGGACTGCCCGGCGGCCAGGGCTCGGGCCACCGACACCGACAACTGCCGCAGCGACACCAGGCGGGCCACCAGATCGCCGACCGCAGCGGCGGTGTGGTCGGACAGGTCGTCTTGGGATGCAAGGGCTTTCAGCAGAGCGGTGAGCAACGGCGCGGTGGTCAGGATCCGCTCCGGGCCGCTGCGCTCGAACGACAGTTCCGCGGTGACCTGACGCCACCCGTCGCCGACTTCGCCGAGCAGATTGGTGTCGTCGACGACGACGTCGTTGAACATCACCTCGTTGAAGTGGTGTTCGCCGGACATCAGCACGATCGGACTGATCTCGAGGCCGGGGGAGTCGGTCGGGACGATGAACTGGCTGAAGCCGGTGTGTCGTCGCTGCGGGTCGAGGGGGCTGGTCCGGGCCAGGACGACGATCTGATGGGACAGGTGAGCGCCACTGGTCCACACTTTCGTGCCGGACAACACCCAGCCGCCATCGGTTCGGGTGGCGCGCATCGCCGCAGCGGCGAGATCCGAGCCGGCTTGCGGCTCGCTCATCCCGATCGCCGAGAAATACCTTCCCGCAGCGATTCTCGGGAGTATCCGCCGCCGCTGTTCCTCGGTGCCGTAGGTGAGAAGTGCCGGTCCGACCTGGCGGTCGGCGATCCAATGCGCGGCGACGGGCGCGCCGGCCGCCAACAGCTCCTCGGTCACCACGTAGCGGTGCAGGTGTCCCAGCCCCCGCCCGCCGTACTCCGGCGGAATGGTGAGTCCGAGGAACCCGGCGTCGCCGAGCCGGGCGCTGAAGTCCTCGTCCCACTTCGACAGCCACGCGTCCACCGCCGGCTCCCAGCCGAATTCGGCGCGGTCGGCGGCCAGGAACTCCCGCAGCGAACCCCGCAGTGCGGCCAATTCCGGTTCGTTCGCGCACGCGGCGGCGAAATCGTCAGTCATGGTCACCGGTAGCCGGTGACGCGGGCGATGACCGCGGCCTTCCCGTCGGGGCCGACGGCACGGGCGTCGCCGACCGCCGAGGTCCGGCCGATGCGGAGCGCGGTCCCCTCATAGAGCGATTGTGCACCGGTCTGGTCATTGGCGAAGAACGGTCGAAGGAAGTTCACCCGCAGTGAGGTGGTCCGAAAGGGTTCGTCCTGATCGTGATTGATGGCTGCCGAGGCGACGAGTTCCAGTCCGGCGCTGCTGACTCCGCCGTGCACGATGCCGATCAGGTTGTTGATCATGGGGTCGGGCTGCTGGTGCAACCGGTAGTCGCCGTCCCGGGCCTCCATCGGCTCGACCGCCATCAGTTGGGCCAGAGTCGTTGTCGCCGAACGAATCACCGGGTCCACACCGCGCCGGAGTGGTCCGTCCGGACCTGCCTCCAGCGGCACCGTGTGCACGGTGCCGCCGCCGATCACCGCCCCCCGGTGGGTCAGCGTGCAGACCGCCAGCATCGGTATCCCCGCCGGCCCGAGCGGTCGGGCGGCAGCGACGACCGGTTCGTCGGGTTCGGACAGCAGACTCTCCATGGCGCCCGGGCTCATTTCGAGGGTCAACTCGCTCGACACGGTCCACTGTCCCGCGGGGCGTCGGTAGTAGTTGGCCCGGCCGGCGGCGTCGTCGACCAGCACCGCCAGAGTCGCGATCGACGGCTGCCCGGTGAACGGGTTGCGCATCCCGGCCACGGGCATGGCCGCGGTCACGGTGCAGTCGGTGAGGTTTTCCTCGAGCGTGCGGATGCCGAACCGGTTCAGGACCGTCAGCGGTGTCTCCGGGTCCAGCCCGGTCAGGCTCTGGTCAGCCACCGGATTTCGCCACGAACTCGCGGGCCCCGATCAGGAACTCCATCTGCCGGGCCACGTCGTCGAGAGGATCCAGGCTGCGGGTGGAACGGCAGAGCACGACGGCACCTTCCAGTGCGGCGATCGTGGTGTGGGCCAGGGCCGAAGCCTCGACCGGATCGAACCCGGCGCGGATGTAAGCCTGGCGCGAGGCGTCCTGCCAGCGACGGAAGATGTCGCCCGCCACCGAGGACAACTGTTCGGCGTGGCCTTCGGATCCTGCACCCACCGCGGCTGCCAGTACCGGGCACCCGGCGGTGTAATCGCTCTCGACGAGCTTTTCCCGCCACATCTCGACGAACTCCCGCAGCAATGCGATCGCACCGACTCCGGCCGCCTCGTCGATCTTCGCGGTGATTTCGTCGCCCGCGAAATCCAATGCCTCACGCAGGATTTGGCTGCGCCCTGCCGGAAAGTGGTGGTACACCGATCCGCGCGGTGCGCCACTGCGGGCCAGCACGGCATCGATAGTCACTCCGGCGGCGCCCCGTTCGCGGAGCACCTCAGCGGCGCTCGTCAGCATCGTGGAACGCGTCGAACCCCGGGTGCTCACGGTCAGGCAGTGGTCGGACGTGCCGTCAGGGCACGGACTGCGCCGGGCCGGAGCAGGTCGCGCCGGTTCGGGGTGCGCCAACGCAGGGTGCGGCCGGCGATGTTCAACTCAACGATCCACATCGGTGCCTCCTTCGGGGTCGAGCACCATAACTATGGTTATGAACATAGTTTGACGGGACTTTTCCGGCAACCGTCTCCACCGAACCGTTATTTGTATGATTCGGCACATAAACCCCTGCGCGCAGACGCCGCGTGCGGAACCCCGACCGGAAGGCAACTCTCATGCAGGTGATCTCGTCCATCGAGGCCGCTCAGGCACTGGTCGGCCAGGAACTCGGGGTCGGAAACTGGCTGGAGATCGACCAGCAGCGCGTCAACGACTTCGCCGACGTGACCGGCGATCACCAGTGGATTCACGTCGACGTCGAACGCGCAAAGACCGAGAGCCCCTATGGCGGGCCCATCGCCCACGGGTTCCTGACGCTGTCGCTGATCCCCGCGTTGAGCAAGGACAACTTCCGGTTGGAGAACGCCAAGTTCGCGCTGAACTACGGACTGAACAAGGTTCGCTTCCTGGCCGGCGTCCCGGTCGGCAGCAGCATCCGGGTCCGCTCTGAACTCATCGACGTCACCGTCAAGGATGCGAACACCGCCGATCTCACGGTCAAGCACACCATCGAGATCGACGGCTCGCCGAAGCCCGCCGCGGTGGCGGAGATGATCGTCCGGGCGATCTTCTAGCCGCCGCTAGATCTTCGGCGTGTAGCCGGAGGCGGAATCGCCGCTACAGCTTCGGCGTGTAGCCGGAGGCGGAATCGCCGCTAGATCTTCGGCGTGTAGCCGAACGGCAGCAGCACGCTCTTGAGTTCGACGTACTCCTCGATGCCCTCCGGGCCGTTCTCGCGGCCGACTCCGGAGTTCTTGTAGCCGCCGAACGGCGCACCCGGATCGAAGGCGTACATGTTCACCGCGTAGGTACCGGTGCGGATTCTCGATGCGATCTCAATTGCCTTGTCGTAGTTGGTGGTCCACACACTTCCGGCAAGCCCGTAAATCGAGTCGTTGGCGATGCGGACGGCGTCGTCGGCGTCCTCGTAGGGGATGATCGACAGCACCGGACCGAAGATCTCCTCCTGGGCGATGGTCATCGAGTTGTCGACGTCGGCGAACACCGTCGGCTGAACGAACCAGCCGGTGTCCAGGCCCTCGGGCCTGCCGCCGCCGGTGACCAGTCGCGCGCCCTCGTCGACTCCCTTCTTGATGTAACCCTCGACGCGTTCGCGCTGCTTGGCGCTGATCAGCGGACCGATCACCGCGCCGGGGGAGTCCGGCAGGCCAACCGGCATGGCGGCGACCGCGGCACCCACCTTCTCGACGACCTCGTCATACCGCGAGCGCGGGGCCAGGATCCGGGTCTGCGCCACGCAGGCCTGGCCCGAGTTCATCAGGCCGGAGAACAACAGCAGCGGCAGGGTGGCGTCGAGGTTGGCGTCCTCAAGGATGATCGCCGCCGACTTGCCGCCGAGCTCCAGCGTGCAGGGCTTCAGCTTCTCCGCCGCCAGCATCCCGACCTCGCGGCCCACCATGGTGCTGCCGGTGAAGGTGAACTTGTCGATGTTCGGGTTGGCGGTGAGCGCCTGCCCGGTCTCGGGCCCTCCGGGGACCACCGACAGCACGCCCTCGGGCAGGCCCGCCTCGGCGAACACCTCGGCCAGCGCGTTGATGGTGAGCGGTGTCTCGGCGGCCGGCTTGAGCACCATCGTGCAGCCCGCGATCAGTGCTGGCCCGAGCTTGTTGCAGGCCAGGAAGAGCGGGACGTTCCAGGCCACCACCGCGCCCACCACGCCGACGGCCTCGCGCAGCACCAAGGTCTGGCCGTAGATCCCGTCGCGGATGTCCTTCCAGGTGAACTTGTCGGCGGCGGCGGAATAGAACTGCAGGCCGGACAGTGCGGCGCCGTACTGCATCATGTCGACGATCATCTGCGGCTGACCGGTCTCGGCCTTGAGTAGGAACTTGAACTCGTCGGCCCGGTCCTCGATCAGCTTGACCGCATTGGCCAGCCCGGGTGGGCGCGCGTGGGGGGTCTGGCGCGGCCTGGGGCCCTCGCCGACGGCTTTGCGCGCCGCCGCGCCGGGGGCGTCGACGTCGGCGGCCGCCGCCCAGGGCACCTTCCCGACATACTCGCCGGTGGCCGGCGAATACACCTCGATCACCCTCGACGTCGACGGCTCGACCCACTCGCCGCCGATGAAGAGCTTGTCGAATTCGGTGCGGTAGGCAGTCTGTGTCATGCAAGTCACATTACGTAGGACTTGAGCTCTTAGGTAGGGCGCAACACCAGCACCAGGTTGCTGACCGCAAACTCGCGGAAGCCCGGAACCGACGTCATCCACCATGCCCACCTGGGGTGGTACCGGGGGAACGCCGCCACCAGGGCGCCCGTCGACCGGGCCCAGCGCAGTCCATCCGCGGCCGACACCGCGAACAGGGACGTCCCGAAGTTGTTCTTCGGCGGATGGCCGTGCCGACGGGTGTAACGGGCCGCCGCCCGGGTGCCGCCGGTGTAGTGCCAGAGCCCCGTCTCGTGGCCGCCGAACGGTCCCAGCCACACCGTGTAGGACAGGATCGCCAGCCCGCCGGGCTTGGTCACCCGCAGCATCTCCGCTCCCAATTGCCAAGGGCGGTAGACGTGTTCGGCGACGTTGGAGGACAGGCACACGTCGACGCTGGCGTCGGCGAACGGCAGTGCCAGTCCGGACGCCCGCACGAAACTGCCCGGGCCGTCCCGCACCTGGTGGTCTGCGGCGTGCATCTCACGCGGGTCGGGTTCGACGCCGACGTAGTTCCAGCCCGCCTCGGTGAACGCCGAGGCGAAGTAGCCCGGCCCGCCGCCGACGTCGAGGAGGGTGCCGGGTGGGCGGGCGCCCCACAGGTCGGCAACCATCGCGGCGGTGTCGGCGGCCAGCGCGCCGTAGAAGCGCGCCGGGTCGCTCTGCTCGTAGCGGAACTCCCCGAGCAGCCGAGTCGAACGGCCCAGCGTGGCCCGGCGGGCGAACAGATCGGTGACTCGCATCGCAGATCACACTAATGAGACAGCGATAGGCTTGGAGCCGATGTCTGCCGTCCCGTTGCCCGAGCGCCAGGTGCGTTCCGTGCTGCTGTTGTGCTGGCGCGACACCGGCCACCCCCAGGGCGGCGGCAGTGAAACCTATCTCCAGCGCATCGGCGCCCTGCTGGCCGATTCGGGCATGGACGTCACGCTGCGCACGGCGCGCTACCCGGGCGCTGCCCGTCGCGAGACGGTCGACGGCGTGGCGATCAGCCGCGGCGGCGGCCACTACACCGTCTACATCTGGGCGGGGCTGGCGATGGTCGCGGCGCGGCTCGGCCTTGGCCCGCTGCGCGGTTCCCGCCCGGACGTGGTGATCGACTCCCAGAACGGCCTGCCTTTCCTGGCCAGGTTGGCGTTCGGCCGGAAGGTGATCCTGCTGGTGCACCACTGCCACCGCGAGCAGTGGCCGGTCGCCGGTCGCCGGCTCGGCCGGTTCGGCTGGTGGGTGGAGTCCCGGCTGTCTCCCCGGCTGCACCGGCGTAATCAGTACGTCACGGTCTCGTTGCCGTCGGCCCGCGATCTGACCGACCTGGGGGTCGAGACCGGGCGGATCGCCGTCGTGCGCAACGGTCTGGACGAGGCCCCGCCGGACACCCTCGAAGGTGACCGTTCGGCGACCCCGCGGGTGGTGGTGCTGTCCCGGCTGGTGCCGCACAAGCAGATCGAGGACGCTCTCGATGCGGTGGCCGCCCTGCGCGGTCGGGTTCCTGGTCTGCACCTCGACATCGTCGGCGGCGGGTGGTGGCTGGAGCGCCTGGTCGCGCACGCCGGCCATCTCGGCATCTCGGATGCCGTCACCTTCCATGGTCATGTCGACGACGCCACCAAACACGCTGTGGTGCAACGATCCTGGGTGCAGCTGCTGCCCTCGCGCAAGGAGGGCTGGGGTCTGGCGGTCATCGAGGCGGCCCAGCACGGGGTTCCGACCATCGGTTACCGATCCTCCGGTGGACTCACCGACTCGGTTGTCGACGGGGTCACCGGGCTGCTGGTCGACGATCACACCCAGTTGGTGGACGCCCTCGAGCAACTTCTCGGCGACCGGGTGCTTCGTGAGGAACTCGGCGCAAAAGCCGCTGTTCGGGCCCGGGATTTCTCCTGGCCGCAGAGCGCAGCGGCGATGCGCAGCGTGATGGAGTCGGTCAACCGTGGCGACCGCGTCAGCGGCGTGATCTGAACCTGGCCGTCGCCAGCACTGCTCCACCACCCAGCAGCAATCCCGCCCAGAGTAGGTGGGTGATCAGCATCGCCACCCTCTTGCCCGGTGAAGCGGCAGTGCTCGCGCCGCCGACCCGGTAGAGCGCGATGTCGGCATCGGAGTAGGCGATCGGCAACTGGCGCAAGGTTTTTTCCGCGTCGCCCAGATGCCCCGGGGTTCCTCGCTCCACCACCAGCCACCCGACCCCGGCTCTCGCGAGTTCGGCTGGTTCGGCGCCGGCCAGCAGTAGGTCCTGGACGGCTCGTGCATGGGTGCCTTCGCCGCGTACCGCCGCGCCGGCCACTGCGAGATCGCCGGTGGACAGCACGTCGGGGCGCACCCAGCGCGGCAGCGGATCGAGCACGGGCGCCGTTCCCGCCCAGTCGAACTGGCGCATGATGTCGGCCGGCAACACGGCGACGGCCTGCGGCTCGGCGTTCACCGTGGCCGCGACCGCCGTCCACCCCCGCGGGTAGTGCGCCGGCGTCAGTGCCGCCGGTAGCGCCAGGTCGGGCAGCGCGAGAATCAGCGCCGCCGAGCACACCGCGGACGCGACGGCCGGACGGACCCAGCGGTTCAGGGTGAGGACGGCACCCGCGGCGGCCAGTGTGTAGCCGGGCATGGCGAGTGCCACCCACTTCTGTCCGTCGCGCAGCACCCCGAGCCCTGGGGCTACCCCCACCAAGGCGCGGAGTAGTGCCTGCCCCGGCGCGGTGGCCAGCGCCGCGGGCACCAGCACGCCCACGCCGGCCAGGACCAGCAGCGGATCGGCCTGCTTCCTGCGCAGCAACGGCGGCATCCCGGCGGCGACGACGGTCACCAGCAACAGAGTGCCGGGCAGAGCGAAAAGCGTTGTCCGAGAATGGGGTACCGCTTCGGCGTTCCAGATCCCGCCGAGCCCGGCCAGGCTTCCGAGCGTGCCCAGGCCCGGCTCGGCCCGGGCCGAGAACGGGGTCAGCGCAGCCGAGGGCAGTGCCAGCACGGCATCGCTGAGCGCAGGAGCCAGCAGCCACGGGGCGGCCGCCAGTGTCGCCGCGGCGACGATCGCCGCCGCGCAGCGCAGCCGTGGTGCTCCGGTACCCGGGGTGGCGACGCAGGCCAGTGCGGTCACCGTCGCCAGCAGCAGCCCGGTCGGGGTGATTCCGGCCAGGGCGATCCAGAACACCAGTCCGGCCCAGTCCGATGATCGCGGCCGTCCGTTCCGCAGCCGAACCGCCGTCGCCGCCACCCACGGCAGCGTGCCGTAGCCGACCAGCAGGCTCCAGTGGCCCTGCAACAACCGTTCCGCGACAAAGGGATTCCACACCGCCAGGGTGGTCGCCACCAGCTGGCCGGGCCACCCCGACTCGGGCAGCAACAGGCCCGCCAGCCGGCCCGCGCCCCAGCCCGCCAGGAACAGCCCCGCAATCACCGCTGCCTTCACCAGCAGACCGCCGTCGACCGCCGCCGACATCACGGCGACGGCGAAGTCCTGAGGGACCGCGCGCGGCGCGGCCTCGGTGAGGCCGAGAGCGGCGTCGGACAGGTAGGAACGCGGCGTAGAGACCGCATCGCGCAGCAGCAGATACCCAGGGGCCAGCAGGCGGGCGGTCACAGCGAGGGTCAGCACCAGCGCATAGCCGGGGATCGCCCACTGGGCCGCGCGGGGCCTCACCTCTCGGGCGAGGGTGGCTCCGTCGGGCCCGAGGGTCGCCGGGTCGGAATCTTTTCCGTGACGGCCTGCGCGGCGGGCATCGGACCGGTTTCGTCCTTGCCGAACAACCCGAGATCGAGGTCGCTTCCGTCGTCACCCTCGCCGATCGCCGCGGACTCGACCCGGGTGCTGAAAACGCCCAACAGTGTGCCGCCGACGAGAGCCACCAGCCCGGCCGCGGCGAGGCTGATCGGCAGCACGCGCGACCACAGCCCGATACGGTCCCGCTCGCTGCGGGCCGCAGCAACCTGGCCCTCCACGGTCTGTTCGGTGGAGGTCACCGTGTAGTCCGCCACCTCGGCCTCGGGCTTCAGCGCCTCGCGGGCGTAGTAGTGGTTGGCGTGCTCTTTCTGCTTGACGATGGTGCCGGTCACCGGGTCCACCCAGAAGGTGCGCTGAGCGGCGTAGTAGCGGTTCATCGTGACCGGCTCGTACGGGTCGCCCGGCAGGCCCCAGAGCTGGGCGCGGGCGGTCACCTCGCTGTCCTCGTTCTTGTCGTAGAGCGAGGCGTACTTGATCGGCTCGACGAGCTTGCCGTCGGCGTCGTACCCGACGTTCTGGGTGAATCGGTAGGTGGTCAGTCCGTTGACGTCGTCTTCGCCGTCGTAGTTGGCGTCGTAGGCCTTCTGCGCGACCGGGTCGAAGAGGGGATAGGACTTCTTCTCGGTGGTGAACGGGAACCGGTAGGTCAGGCCCTCGTGCGGCAGGGCGATGTTGGTCGACGGTTTGTCGTCGGTGATGATCCGAGGCTTCTGCACCGAACCGCCCGGCCGGTCGTCGTCGGAGACCGCCTCGGCGGTCGAGCGGTTGAGCGTCACGGTGTCGACCATGGCCAGCAGAAGCCCGTTGTCCTGCTGCTTGTCGGTCCGGCGGACGGAGGTGCCGACCTGGAAGGTAACCACCTGGGCATTGGCCGGGTTCTCCACCGTGACGGCCTGCTGGGATACCAGCGGTACGTCCTTGTCGATGATGAACCGCTCGCCGGACAGCGACGCCGGATCCAGCGCTGTGCCGGTCCCGCTGCTCATCAGCGTCTCGTCGATGTTGAGTGGGATCTTGCGGATCTTGCCGGCGGTATAGGTGGACAGCAGCAGTGCCGCGATCATCAGTGCGGCGCCGAGTCCGATGACTCCGAGCGCTGCGAGGCGCACCATGCTTGCGCGATTCACGCTGCCCTGGCCTCCCTCGCCTGCCGCCGGAACTGCCCGGTTGATCGGGTCTGACCCTAACAGCACAAGCTGAGGCACACTGTGTCCTGTGAAGCCCGTGCCGGACGGTGGCCTGTGAAGCCCGTGCCGGAGCAGGTCGGCGGTACCCGGGGTTTCCTGCCCGCGGTGGAAGGGATGCGTGCCTGCGCGGCCATGGGCGTGGTTCTGACCCACGTCGCGTTCCAGACCGGCACATCCAGCGGCGTGGTCGGCCGGCTGCTGCATCGGTTCGACCTGGCCGTCGCGGTGTTCTTCGCGCTGTCCGGCTTCCTGCTCTGGCGCGGGCACGCCGCCGCGGCTCGCGGGCTTCGGCACCGGCCGCCCGCGGGGCACTACCTGCGGTCGCGGCTGGTCCGGATCATGCCCGGCTACCTGGTCGCGGTGGTGGTGATCCTGACGCTGCTTCCGGAGGCCAGCCACGCCAGCCGCACGGTGTGGCTGGCCAACCTGACGCTCACCCAGGTTTACGTGCCGTTGACTCTTACAGCGGGTCTCACCCAGATGTGGAGCCTGTCGGTAGAGGTCAGCTTCTATCTCGCGCTACCTCTGCTGGCTTTCCTCGCCTACCGCCTGCCGGTGCGGGCCCGGGTCCCGGTGATCGCCGCGGTGGCGGTGGCCAGCTTCGGCTGGGGGCTGCTGCCCATCCACACCCCGGAGTTCGTCAACTTCCTGAACTGGCCGCCGGCGTACGCGTCCTGGTTCGCCGCCGGGATGCTGCTGGCGGAATGGACCGTGAGCCCGATCGGACGCCCGCACCGCCTGGCCCGCAACCGGCCGCTCATCATCGGGATCGCTCTGGTGGCCTATCTGATCTCCGCCTCGCCGCTGGCCGGGCCGAAGGACCTGGTGCCCGCCACGCTCGCCCAGTTCGTGGTCCGCACCTCGATGGGGGCGATCGTCGCGTGGGCGCTGCTGGCGCCGTTGGTCCTCGACCGGCCGGACACCCCGCACCCGATCCTGGGCAGTCCGGTGATGGTGACCTTCGGGCGCTGGTCATACGGCCTGTTCATCTGGCACCTGGCGGCGCTGGTGATGGTCTTCCCGATGGTGGGGACGTTCATGTTCAACGGCGACCTGATCGTGGTGTTCATCCTGACCACGGTGATCGGCTTCGCGATGGCCGCCGTCAGCTATGCGTTCATCGAGTCGCCGTGCCGGAACATGCTGAGGCGCTGGGAATACCGTCGCAGCACTCCGCCACCGCTGGACAGCTCCGTCACCGACGTCCCGGAGCCGGTGGTCGCGCACTAGCGTCGCGCGCCGTCGGGCCGGGTCGCGCACTAGCGTCGCGCGCCGTCGGGCCGGGTCGCGCACTAGTCGGTTGCAACGGCGTCGCGCGCCAGTCGGGCGATGACCTCGTCGCGGACGGCGCTGCGGCGGGCTTTGCCGGCGTCGTCCCGAAGCGGGGTGTCGACGAATTCGACGCTGCGCGGAACCTTGTGCGCGGCAAGCCGTTCGGCGACGAACTCCGCGACGGTCGCCGCGTCGAGGTCGGCTGCCGCCAGATCGGTGCGGACGTGGACCAGGGCGTGCGGAACCTGTCCGAGATCCTCGTGCGGCACCCCCACCACCAGGCAGGACAACACCTCGGGGTGTTCGGACAGTGCAGCCTCGATCTCGGCGGGGTAGACGTTGCGCCCGCCGACGGTGAACATGTCGACCCGTCGGTCGGCCAGGTACAGATAGCCCTCCTCGTCGAACCAGCCCAGGTCGCCGAGCGACTCCCAGACCCCCGCCGGGTCCGGGCGCTGTTTCGCGGTGCTGCCGATATAGCGGTAGGTGGGCCGGCTGCCGGGCTTGGGGCGCAGGTAGATCTCGCCGATGACGCCGGGCGGGCAGGGGTTGCCGTCGTCGTCGAGAACGGTCATCTCACCGGAAACCACCCGGCCGACCGAACCGCGGTGGGTCAGCCACTCCGTTCCGCTGATGAAGGTCAGCGCCTGAAGTTCGGTGCCGCCGTAGAGTTCCCAGACCACCTCGGGTCCGAGGATCTCGATCCACGCCTCTTTGACGTTCGGCGGGCAGGGCGCGGCCAGATGCCACCACCGGCGAATCGAGGAGAGGTCGTAGGCGTCCCGGTTCGCGCGGTACACGGGGAGCAGGCGCTGCATGATGGTCGGCACCGTGGCCAGGTAGTCGACCCGGTGCAGGGTGACCAGTCGCAGGAATTCGTGCGGGTCGAACCGTGGCATCAGAATCAGGTGCTGGCCGGTGGCCAGTGCCCTGGTGGCCGAGGCGAAGCCGGTGTTGTGGCTCAACGGAACCGGGACCAGTTGGGTGTCGGTGGGCAGCCCGCCCATCATGGCCAGCCCCGCGGCGCTCCGTAAGCGGCCGTCGCCGCCGTCCTCGATCAGCTTGGGCCGTCCGGTGCTTCCGCCCGAAGCCATCGACTTGAGCGACGGCGACACCGCCTCGGGTAGCGGTGCGTCGGAGATGCCGGGGTCGGGCTCGTAATCGCCCGGGACCGAGGGCACCACCCCGCGCGGGTCCGGCCGGCCGACCAGTAGCGCCCGGGGGACGAGGTCGAGCAGGGCCGCGTATTCGGCGTCGGGGAGCCGGGCGGACAGCGGTTGCGGCACGGCGCCGAGCTTCCAGACCGCCACTGTGGCGACCACCCACTCGATCGAGTTGGGCAGTGCGATCGTCACGTAATCGCCCTGTCGCACCCCAAGTTCGGCGTAGGCCCGGGCCAGGCGGTTGCTGCGAGACTCCAGCTGTCCCCGGGTCAGCGTGTGGCTGTCGCAGGTGACCGCCGGAGCGTCGGGATCCTCCGCGGCGAGCATGCTCAACTGGGTGCCGATCGGGGGAACTGGATCGGTCTCTGACGAGCGGGCCACAGGGGAAATCTACCCCTGCCCGGTCGGATCAGACACACTCCAGCAGCGCTTCGGTGGGCTCGCCCACCGCCCCCACCGTGGCCAGGGTCCGGATCCTGCCGTCGGCCGGGTTCGTTGTGGCGCAGACGATTCCGCACCGCCGGGTATCGATCCGGCGGCCGATCGCCGGCGAGCGCTGCAGCAGCGACAGCCCGGTGTCGACCAGATGGGCCGCCGCGAGGTCCTCGACCGAATCCGCCCGCGCACCGCGGCGCACGATCGAGCCGAAGACCTGCTCGATGGTGATCCGGGTCGATCCCTCCGGAAGTGCGGCGTCGTTCCACGCCCGCAGGGCCGACCGCATGGCCGGGCAGTCGTGGTGGCCGAGGACCACGATGAGTGGCACCTCCAGGATCTCGACGGCGTACTCCAGGGTGGACATCACCCCGGCATCGACGGCGTGGCCCCAGGTGCTGGTCTCGACCAGTGAGTCCACGCCGAAGACGGCCTCGCTGGCCAGACCCGAATCGGCACAACGGAACACCGCCGCAGTCGGGCGGCCATCGCTCCTCAGCGACGACCGGGGGACCAGGCGCGTGGGGGACGTCGTGCGGTCGTTGCCGGCGCGCAGCCGGTGCCAGGCGATCAGTGGGTCGGACATGGCGGGTTCCTCTCGTCGTCTCTGGGGTCGTCTCGGGTGTTGTGGGGTCAGGCGAAGTAGTCGGGGCGGCTGACGTAGGTCTCGGTCACGAACATCACTCCCGAGGAGGCGTCGAGCAGTGGGCGCAGGCCGGCCAGCAGTGCCTCGGCCTTCTCCGCGGGGACCACGGTGATGATCAGTTCCAGGGCGGCCTGCTGGTTGAACAGCAACCGGCCCTGCCGGTACCCGTGATGGCCAAGTCCGGACACCCCGGACAGGCTGGTGTAGCCGGTCGCCCCGACGCTCTGGATGAGCTCGCGCACCGGTGCTGCGTCGCTGCCGGATACGACGACCTCGACTTTGGTCATCTTGGTCAGTGTTGGTGCGGTCATCGGACTGTCTCCTCGCTGTGCAGTTGGGTGAACGGGTTGGCTGTCGTGTCGGTGTTCTGGGTCGTCTCGCTGTTCTGGGTCGTGTCGGTGTTCTGCGTCCAGGCGCGCCATCCGGCGCGGGTCCAGCGCTGCCAGGGATCCCCGGGCTTCTCCCGGGCGGCCAGCGCCACCCAGTCGTTGCCGAAGAGGTTCTGCAGTACCGGGTTTCGGTCGACGATCATGTCGATCCGCTCCAGCGGGGCCTGGACCACCGCCAGAAGTCGCTGGGGTTCGTGGATCAGCCGCGTGCCGTCGGAGACGGACTGCCACGGCAGGCCCAGTTGGAGGTCGCCGGTGTGGCCGGCGAGCACCCCGGCGCTGCCGACCACGTTGTGGATCGTCTTGGTGCCGGCGCCGAACGCCTGCGGGGCGACGGTGGAGAAGTAGTACTGGCAGTTGATCCACTGCGCGACCACCAGTGGCGCGGTGAGGATCGTCTCCAGTGCCGCCCCTTCGGGGTCGACGTCTGCCTCGTAGGAGTGCAGGAACGTCCTGCGCTGCAGGTCGACTCCCCGGGTGGCTTCGCGGGGGGCGACGATGAACGCGGCATTGCCGGCCAGTCCCCACTCGGGGTACACCTGCGCCCAGTCCGAGGACCGGGTGACGGCGTGGCGGGCGGCCCGTCCCGCCGACGGCCGGCTGGGAGCCCCGGGCAGTGCGGCGCAGCGTTCCGCGGCCAATTCCGCTCCGGCCCTTGCCAGATCGCGCTCCAGCCGTTCGACGTCGGCGCGGTGGCCAGCCGGAACCAGGTGGAGGTCCAGCAGAGTCACACGGTCGAGTGCGGTGTCGTGCTGGCCGGCCAGGAACCAGGTCTCCGCCGGGATGTCGATGCCGGCGGCCCGCAGGTCGGCCCGCACTTCCGCACGGTTGAGGATCGCCGCCGCGGTGCGGGCGTTGGGCGCCCCGGCCTGTCCGCCGCAGGCGCCGCAGTCCAGCGAGGCCTGGTACGGGTTGTTCTCGGTGGTGCTGCCGTGGGCGCACAGCACCACCAGTCGCCCGAAGCCGCGGGTGAGACCCATCGTGGTCAGCGCCACCCGGGCGACGAGCACCTGGTCGTCGTGCGGGATGCCGTCGACGTCGACCACCGTCGGCGTCTCGGGTGCCACTGCCTCGCGCAGCAGTCGTCTCGCGCCGACGCTGAGCGCAGGCATCAGGGTCTTGGCCGCCGACAACGGCGCCGCCGCCCAGCCCGCCGCCTCGGCGAGGGTGAAGGGCGCCGTCAGTGCCTCCTTGGCCGCGTGGAAAGCGGACTCCGCCCCGGCCAGTCGCTGTGTGCCGGTGAGGGTGCGAGCCGCGGTATCGCCGGCGCCGGGAACCGGGCTCTCGGTGACCTCGTGGCCGGGGGAGATCAGCACCGGGCACAGGTCCGCGGGAGCACCGCCCAGCAGATCGGTGTAGCGGATCGCGACGGCGAAGAATCCGGCGAATCCCAGGGTCTCGTAACCGTCGATCGCCTCCAGGTGCCGGCGCAGCCCCTCGGATCGGGTGTCGATGCACGTGATGACCTGGGTGTGCGCCGCAGCGGGACGGACGGGCCGGTCCGGCGCCGCCAGGGCACCCAGTACCTCGTCGCGGTAGTGGGCCTCGAAGGCGTTCTGCCACAACATCTCCCGCGATGCCACCGGCATCGCCGAGAGCACCCGCGCGGCCACCGTCACATCTTCGGCGTCGGTTCCCGTCCCACCCAGCACCGCGATCAGGCGGGCGGCCCGCTGACGTGCGGAGGGGATCGCCGGTGCGGGCCCCGAAGAGGTGGCTTCGGCGGTCTTTGCGCGGTCCCGGTCCGAGATCAGGGCTGCCTCGTAGCTCAGCCGCATGGCGAGGTACCCGGTCAGGTCCACCCCTGCGTCACGTCCGCTGCACCAGGCGACGTGCGCCGCCCAGCCGGGCATCCCGGTGAGGTGCGCCTGCAGGTAGGGGATTCGGTCGTCCTCGTCGACGCCGAGTCGGGCCAGCGCGCTCAGGATGGCGTCGTCGGAGCGCTCGGCGACGTCCCGCAGGTAGCTCCGGGCTGCCCGGGGCACGGTCCGGTCGAGCCCTGCCAGCGCGCGCCACGCGGCGTAGAAGCCGTTCTCCCGTCCGGGCATCGGCCAGGCGGCGTCGCCGAAGTACGCCGAGCACCACTTCGACGTCTGGGCATCGACCGTCGCGGCGACAGCCGGAGCGGTGGACTCCGAGTGGGTGCGGTACCGGCGGGCCGGCGCCGGCGCCTGGACTCCGTGCAGCATGTCGGTGCGCAGCAGTTCCAGTGGGCTGACCGAGCGTCCGCCGATGGTCACGTCGGCCTCGGCGGTCAGGTTCGGGTAGCGGCGCGCCAAGGCCCGGTCCAGGTCCCGGTCGGTGATGCGACCCTGGCGGTGCAGTTCGCGGAACGCCGGCTCGCCGAGAGTTCCCCGCATGCCGTAGAGATCTCCGGCCCGCCGGATCGCCTGCTCGAAGGGCATGCCCTCCAGGCCGGCCAGCGGGTTGACGGCGATGAAGGTCTCCAGCGGGTAGTGGGTCGGCACCACCCGGGCGGCTAGCGCGATGTCGCTGCGCAACCGGGCGCGCCGGGCCTCGTCGGTGATTCGCGGAGACGTCTGGGTTTCGGTACCGATGGTCATGAGCGGGCTCCTGTCAGGGTCTTCAGGGTCGTCGGGGTCATCAGGTTCATCGGAGTCGGGGTGGGTCGGATCGGAAGATGGCCGGCCGAGAGCGCCTGCGTGTAGAGCGCTCGCCGGACGCGGTCGGCGCCCGGTGCGCTGCGGGCCACCGCCAGCACACCGAGGAGGACCAGGGCCGCGGCGGAGATCAGCCACACCGCCGTGGTCGACAGCGTCGGTGCCGGCAGCGCCGGGAGCAGGTAGTTGCTCAGCGCGTCGACGAGGGCGACGTAGGCGATGGCCGCCGGGACCAGGAACGCTGCTCCGAGAGCGGCCCCGCCGACTCCGGGCCGGCGGCCCAGCCAGCCCCACATCGCCGCGGCCCCGGTGACGAGGGCGAAGATCATCAGGACCTGTTCGGCGGCGTGGTCCCCGGCGTACTGCGGAACCAACACGGGGGCGACAGCCAGGGCCGCTGCGAGTGCCCCGGCCGAGATCCCGAGTGCGGTGGCGCCGCGGAGGATCTGGCCGGCCCGGCTGTCGCGGGTCGGCGGCGGCAGTTCCCGGCTGCGGCGGTGCGCGGCGATCGCCGACCCCGAGGACATGAACAGCGTGGCCTTGTAGAAGCCGTGCGCCACCAGGTGGATCAGCGCGGCGGCCCACAGGCCCAGGCCGCAGGTCAGGATCATGAATCCCATCTGCGCCGTCGTCGAATTGACCAGGGCGCCCTTGATGTCGGGTTTGACCAGCATGATCACCGCGCCGTAGGCCATCGTCGATGCACCGGCCACGATGATGAGCAGCCGGGCCAGGTCTCCGGTGACCAGGGGAGCGGTGCGGATCAGCAGGATGCCTCCGGCGTTGACCACGCCCGCGTGCAGCAGGGCCGATACCGGGGTCGGAGCGGTGAGCGTGGCCGGCAGCCAACGGTGGAAGGGAATCTGCGCCGACCGCGCGAGTGCGGCGACCACGATCAGGCAGGCCACCACCGGCAGTGCCGGGCCCTCGAGCTGGCCGGGCTGAACCGACCGCAACTCGATCTGCCCCCAGGTGGCGGTCGCCAGGGCGACGCCGAGCCAGAGGGCGGCATCGCCGATCAGGAACGATGTGGCGGTCCGGCGGACGCCGTCGCGGGCCGCCGGCAACGCCCAGTACATGCTGAGCAGCAGGCACAGTGCGATCCCGGCGAGCGTCCAGAAGATCGCCAGGCTCACCAGCGTGCCCGCTGTCATCAACCCCGCCGAGGCGGCGGTGAGCAGGCCCGCGCCCCCGGTGAACCAGGTGGCCCGCGGATCGCCGGCCAGGTAGCGCACCGCGAAGCTCTGGACGACGGCGCTGACGCCGAACACCAGCATCAGCAGCACGACCGCAACCTGATCCGCCCCGAGTTGCAGGGTCTGGCCAACCGCGGCCGCCGGCGCCTCGCCGCGGGCGATCTGGACTCCCAGCGCCACCGCGCCGAGGAATCCCAGACCAGCCGCCGAGGCACCCAGTCGAGCGAACAGGGCGGGCGAGCGGCGGCCGAGGGTGACCGCCGCAAGGCCCGCCGTCAAGGGGACCAACACCATTGCCGGCAGGAGGCCGGAACTCATGATCTCTAACACATGACAAGATATACATGGATTGAAATACTGGTGTCAAGTGGAACCGGAATTGCTTTTCACGAGTCTGGATTCGGTATTGTGTCGAGGTCACGACCGGCGTGGCATCGACGAGAAAGACGCGCGAATGGCCGAGTGGACGTTCCTCACCAATCACGCCCACTCGCTACTGTGCATCGCCCGGGACCCCGACATCCGGCTCCGCGATCTGGCCGAGCAGGTGGGGGTCACGGAACGCGCCGCCCAGCGGATCGTCAACGACCTGGTCGACGGCGGCTACCTCACCCGTCAGCGGGAGGGCCGTCGCAACACGTATCGCGTCAGCTCGGACCGTCCGATGCGGCACCCCGTCGAACGTGGCCATCGCATCAGCGAGATCCTCGAGGTGCTGCACGCGCATGAGGACGCCACCGCCACCTGAGCCGACTGCCGCCGGCGGCTGACCCGGTTGTGTGCCCCGGTTGTGTGCCCCGAGTGCAACCCGTGACCGCTAGTAGGCGCCCTGCTTGTCGAAGATCGCCCGCGGGTTCTCCACCAGCATGGTCCGGATCTGCTGTTCGGTGACCCCGCGCTGGCGCAACGCCGGCAGTACGTCGTTGTGGATGTGCAGGTAGTGCCAGTTAGGCAGCGCGAACGGCAGGGCCGCCTCGGGAAGCCAGTCGATGTAGCAGGACGCGTCGTGGGCCAGAACCATCTTGTCGGCGTGGCCGCGCTCGCACATCTTGACGACGGTGTCGACGCGGTCCTCGAAGCTGCAGATGTTGTCCAGCCCGAAGCGGTCCATGCCGAGGTAGGAGCCGGCGGCGATCAGTTCCTCGAGGTAGTCCAGATCGGTGCTGTCGCCGCTGTGACCGACGATGACGCGGGTCAGGTCCACGCCCTCTTCGGCGAGGATTCGCTGCTGCTCCAGCCCGCGCCGGGTGCCGGCGTGGGTGTGGGTGGTGATCGGCACGCCGGTCGCCCGGTGTGCCGCGGCGACCGCCCGCAGCACCCGTTCGACTCCGGGGGTGATACCCGGTTCGTCGGTGGCGCACTTGAGGATTCCGGCCTTGATCCCGGTCCCCGCGATGCCCTCGGTGATGTCGCGGACGAACAGGTCCACCATCGGCTCGGGTCCGTTCAGCGTGGTGCCAGGGCCGGTGAAGTGGAAGAACATCGGAACGTCGTTGTAGGTGTAGACCCCGGTGGCCACCACGATGTTCAGGTCGGTCCGGGCGGCTACCCGGGCGATCCGCGGGATGTACCGGCCGAGTCCGATGACGGTGGGGTCGACGATCGTGTCGACGCCGATCGCCTTGAGCGCGTTGAGTTTCTCCACGGCGGCCTGTTCGCGGGCCTGCTCGTCGCCCCAGCCTTCCGGGTAGTTGGCCATGATCTCCGTCGACAGCACGAAGACGTGCTCGTGCATCAGCGTGACGCCGAGATCGTCGGCCGCCAGCGGCCCCCGCACGGTCTGCACCTCGCGCACTTCACTCATGCGCTGATTCTCGCCCACACCGTCATTCGGGCGGGGAAAGCCGGGAAGAATCCGCCATCTGGTCGATCGCCGTGTCGATCTCGGCGCGTGACCGCCGCGGGGCCGGCGCCGGGAGCGCGGACGTCACCAGCAGGCCGACGGCGACCAGTGCCGGCAACTGCACCCACGGTGAGTGGCCGATGTACCCGTCGACCGAGCGCCATGGATACCGCGACAGCAGAGCGCCGGCCAGGATCATCCCCGCCGAGGTGCCCCACAGCGTCACCCGGTCCATCCGCTGCGGGCGACCGCGCAGCAGGTGGTGAAGAGCCAGCGCGCCGCCGAACACCCCTAGTCCGGCAGGTCCGGATATCGCGGTTCCCGCCAGCAATGCCGCGCCCGTCGCGAGGGCGCGGGAGCTCCGCGGGCGCGCCGGCGGAAGGAACTGCTGCGGCCGGCGTGCCGGAAACCAGGCGAGGATCGCCAGCAGCGGCAGCAAAGCCAGCCCGACGGCCAGCCCGGCGCGATACGGACCGTTGGCCGGGAAGGTAAGGGTGATCGGGCCCTGTTCGCCGGCGGGCACCACCCAGCCCTGCTGCCAGCCGTTGACGATCACACCGCTCAGTTCAGCGCCGTCGGCGCTGTGGGCCACCCAGCCCGGATTGGTGCTCTCCGGCACGACAAGCACCTGAGTCGTCGGTGACCGGGGAATGCTGAGTTCCCGGTGATCCGGCGACCAGTGGACGAGTTCGGCGGGAGTGATTGCCGCCCTGGACATCTGGATCATCGGAGCTTCCAGCGGGCCGGTGAATTGCACGCCGTCGGCGATGAATGCCGGCCCCGGGCTGATCAGCACCTCCTGGGAACCGGCCCGCAGATTCAGCGGCACCGGGTCGCACGCGCGCGCCGGAATGGGCGATCCCGTCAGTAGGGCGTCGACAGTGGTCGACACCGAGGTCTGCACGAACCGCCCGGATACGGCGATCACCGGCCCCTGGCCGCAGGGCACCTCGATGGTGCGACGGCGGTTGGCCTCCGCGTCGACGGGGGCGATCGGTGCTCCGCCCGGGCCGAGCACACTGACCTCGGCCAGGCCGGGAGGTTTGAGCTGATCGAAACCCAGTGCGGTGCGGTCGATCACGTCGTCCCAGTCCAGCAGGCTGATCCGCACCGTGTCGGTGACGCGCGGGTGTAGAGCCAGCGTCTGCGGCCCGCCTGACTGCATGGCGCGCACCTGCGGTCCGTCGCCGAGATCGATGGCGACCAGTTTCGGATGGGTCGGCAATGCCGAGGAACTGGGGGTCAGGCGCAGTGCGGTGACCTCCTCCGGCCGGGGCAGCGTCACGGTCAGGGTGGGCGGAAGATGATGCTGCACAACGCTTTGCTGCGCGGTCCAGGACGTTCGCGGGTCGCCGTCGGTGGCGGCGTACGCCGAGCCGAGGATGTCGATCAAGTCGGCGTCGCCCTCCGCGCGCGGACCGCCCGGGACCGACACCAGTTCGGCCAGCCGTGGTCCCTGACGGGAGCGCACCCACACCGTCGGCGTGACGTCGACCGTCGCGGGGACCGTCAGTGTCCGGCTCAACGTCACCGGTTCCTCGGGCGCCACCGCCATCGACGCGGCGCAGTGCACACCGTCGGGAGCGTCGGCACAGCCGTCGCGCCCCAGCAGTTCCGAACCCAGGTCCCACCCGGCGACCGCGATCCCGGGCGGCGGAGCGGGCACCACCACGGTGTGCCGTAGATCCACCGGATGGGCGAATCCCGAAGCGTCGTACTGAGTTACCGACAGGTCGGTGATGCCGAACTGGACTCCGCTGGTGCCGTCGTCGGTGCCGACGGCGGTGATCCGCACCCATGGGGTCTCGCCGACCGGCAGCGCGATGGCCAGCGGCCGCCCCGGTTCGTCGAAGCCGACGGTCGATGTGCCGTTCTCGGTGGAGATCTGGATGCGGCGAACCTGTGCCCCGACGGCGGTGGCGCTCGGGACGATGGTGAGGGTCGCGTTCGTCACCGGGTGGTCGAAGTCGATCTGCAACCACTGTCCGATGGCCGGCTGCAGGGAGTTCGACACCCACGCGGTGGCCGGGTCGCCGTCCACGGCGGCGACCGGACTGCTGGCCGGTGAGACGTTGGGCAGCGTCGTGGCATCCGATGATGAACTCGACGCGCTCAGGCGTCCCCCCGACCACTGCCCCTCGACCAGTGGAGCGCCGGGAGCGGGATAGTCGGGCACGCGGTTGTGGGTGTTGCGTTGATCCCCGGGTGCCCGGATCGCCGACGAATGATCGTCCACCCGGCCGTAGTCGGTCTCCCGGTCCACCGGGGTATCGGTGACGATGACGCCCTGTCCCGGTGGCATCGCCACACCGGCGCGCTGGGCGTCGGCGGTCAGCAGCGCCGGACCCAGTGGCGCCTGCCGCAGCAACCGGCGGCGTTCGTCGATGCGCAGCAGCGACTCCGGCCCCCCCGAGACGCGGGCCAGGTCGGCCGCCGGCATCAGGTAGGGAGTCGCCGGACTTCCGGGCGCTCCGGGCGGGGAGACCCGGTAGATCTCCACCGCGGGGAAGAGCGGACGCAGGCCGCTGTCACTGATGAATCCGTCCACGGTGCCGGGCCCCACCGGATCGCCGAACTGCGCGACCTTCTCCAGGCCCGGCGATCCGTCGATCGCCCGATGGGCCAGCAGGGGACGCGCCGACCGGGAGGTCTGGGGATCGAGGTCGTTGCGCATCACCAGGTAGGCGATGCCCTGCCGGTTCAGGGTGTCGGCCAACCCCGCCGACGGCCGGCCAGCCGCGATCAGCCGCTGCACCGAATCCAGCGCGCGAATGGTCTGCGGGGGAGTCAGCGGAATGGAATCTCTTACTCCCCAGGGGAATTCACCGAGAACCTGGAGCGGCTCGTCATGGCTGTTGCCCCACACCTGGGTGGCGAACGGGGCACCCGGCACCACCAGGACCCGGCCCGGCGTCGGTCCGGGCTCCTTATGCTCGGTGAGCCAGTCGGCGGTCTGATGCCAGTAGGCCGGGATGGTCCGGAACGCTCCGGGCGGAGTGAGTCGTGCGGTCCAGGCCAGCGAGGTCGCGACGGCAAGTGCGGTCAGCACGACGATGCCGACCGCCACTCGCCGGTCGTCCTCCGGATGGGCGAACGCCCGAATCCACACCGGCCGGGGCGCGCTGCCGGGCAACGGAATCCGGCTCAACAGGTGTGCCACCCCGAGGGTGATGGGGATGCGGATCGCGGGTTCGAACTTATGGACGTTGCGCAGTGGCGCTCCGGCGGCGTCCAGGAACGCCTGCACCTGATCGGCCACCGGTGAACCCAGCCCGCCGGAGTACCCGACGACGAGCAGTACCAGTCCGGCCGTCAGCATGGTCACCAGCCGGCCGCGAGCCGGCATCGACCGCAGCGCCAGCCCGGCCAGCCCGCCGGCGGACACCAGTGTGGTGGCCAGGATCGCGACCGGCTGGGTGACCAGAGATGCCCCGGCCGTAGCGGTGGGCGCGACGAACGGCATCCAATCCGAGGTTCCCCGAAGCACTTCCGTCAGCGACATCCACTGCGTGGTCACCCCGGAGGACTCGATGAAGTCCAGGAACGGCGGGCTGATCCGGCCGAGCATCAGCAACGGGATCAGCCACCAGGTCACCGCCAGGACTGACGCCAGCAGCCACCATCCGGTGAACCGCCACCACACCCGATTGGGTCGGTGGCTGGCCCACCAGATCACCGCGGGCAGGCAGGCGGCCAGGCTGGCGACCGCGTTGACCGCGCCCATGAGAGCGAGGGCGATCCCGGCCCGGCCGGCCAGTAGGCGAAGTCGCGGGCGTCCACCGGCGGCGGTATCGAGCGCCCGGATCACGGGCAGCAGGACCCACGGTGCCAGCATCATGGGCAGAGATTCCGACGAGATCGACCCGATCGTGGTCAGCATCCGCGGCGACAGCGCGAAGGCCGCCGCGGCGACCAGGCGGGCCGGCCGGTTACCGATGCCCAGCACCTCGGCGACGCGCAGCAGTCCCCAGAATCCGGCCGTCAGCAGTAGCGCCCACCACAGCCGCTGGGTGATCCACCCCGGAACTCCGAGGGCATGCCCGATGAGGAAGAACCCGCCGTGCGGAAACAGGTACCCGTAGGCCTGGTTCTGCGCCTGTCCGAAGGGGAGGTCGCTGTTCCACAGGTTCGCGGCCCGCGCCAGGAACCGCAGCGGATTCGCGGTGAGGTCGAGTTTGGTGTCCGGGGCGGTCAGGCCGGGGGACTGGGCGAAGCTGAGGACGAGTGCGACGACGAAGGCACCGGCCAGCCACCGGCGCGACAGCGGTTCGAGGGCCGCCGGTTGCTGGGAGTCGGTGCGGACGCTCAGGCTAGCCGCGGTTGCCGTACTCAACGCGGTTGAGCACCGACGAAGCCGGGTCGCCCGGCTGCAGCGGCGGTTTGGTGTCCTGTTGGAGCATCAGGGTCACGCCGAACACGGATGCGGCCCCGAGCAGCAGGCCCACCAGCGTGCTCGCTGCGGCAGGCAGCGCGAAGCGGGTCATTCGGCACTCCTTGCGGTCGGGTGACGCCGCTGGCCAACCTAACACGGCGGTCCCCGGGTTCACGACGAAGCGTCTACCTCGGATTGGGACACACGCGGCCCGTCATGACAGCATGTGCGGATGTTCTCTCGCGTGTCTCCTGCCGTGTCTTCTGTGAAGCCCTCGCTGCGCGCCCTCGTCGTGGCCACCGCCGTACCGCTGCTGCTCGCGGGGTGTTCCTCGCCCACCACGCACACGGCGACCCCGTCGTCGCATTCCCCGTCGTCCGCGGACTCCAGCGCGGTCACCCCGATGGCCGGCCCGGTCCCCGCGCCCGCCGCACCCGCGCCGCCCGCCTGTGGTGCAGGATCGGCCCTCCTGGCGTCGATGTCGACCCGCGACAAACTGGCTCAGTTGCTCATGGTGGGCGTGAAGAACGCCGCCGACGCCCGCGCTGTGGTGGGCAACTACCACGTCGGCGGCATCATGATCGGGAGCTGGACCGATCTGTCCATGCTCACCGACGGCACGCTGGCCGAGATCTCCAACGTCGGCCCGCTGCCGCTGGGGGTGAGCACCGACGAGGAGGGCGGCCGGGTGTCCCGCCTGGCGTCGCTGATCGGCGCGCAGCCGCCGGCGCGCACCCTGGCCCAGACCCAGACTCCGGACCAGGTCTACGCGATCGCACTCGCCCGCGGCCGGCAGATGCGCGGCCTCGGCATCACCGTCGACTTCGCCCCCGTCGTCGACGTCTCCGATCAGGGTGCTGACACCGTCATCGGCGACCGGTCCTTCTCGAACGATCCGGCGACGGTAACCGCCTACGCGGGGGCCTACGCCCGCGGCCTGCGCGATGCCGGTGTGTTGCCCGTCCTCAAGCACTTTCCCGGCCACGGTCACGGCTCCGGCGACACCCACAAGGGCACCGTCACCACGCCGCCGCTTTCCGAACTGATGAAGAGCGACCTGGTGCCGTACCAGTCCCTGACCACCGAGGCCCCGGTCGCGGTGATGGTCGGACACATCGAGGTGCCCGGACTCAACCCTGACACCCCGGCCAGCCTCAGCCCCGCCGTGGTGAACCTGTTGCGCACCGGTGGTTACGGGGGCCCTGGCTTCAACGGACCGGTGTTCTCCGACGATCTGTCCTCGATGGCCGCCATCTCCGCCCGGTACGGCGTTGCCGAGGCGGTGCTGCGGACGCTGCAGGCCGGGGTCGACGTGGCGCTGTGGATCACCACCAACGAGGTGCCCGCCGTGCTGGACCGCTTGGAGAAGGCGGCCAACGGCGGCGAGTTGGCCATGCCTGCCGTCGAAGGCTCGGTGCTCCGGCTGGCGGGCATCAAGGGCCCCAGCGCCCGCTGCGGCGGCTAGGCCCGGTCTCCTGATGGCCGCCGGTGGCACGAAGCGGCTGCCGCGCGCGGTGCGCGAGCAGCAGATGCTCGACGCGGCCGTGCAGATGTTCTCCGCCAACGGGTTTCACGAGACGTCGATGGACGCCATCGCCGCGCAGGCGCAGATCTCCAAGCCGATGCTCTATTTGTACTATGGCTCCAAGGAGGAGTTGTTCGCCGCCGTCCTGAGCCGCGAGTTGAGTCGCTTCGTCGACGCGGTGCGCGCTGACCTCGACGCCAAAGGGGGCCTCAAGCAGAGCCCGCGGGATCTGTTGCGCTGCACCATCTTGTCGGTGCTGCAGTACATCGACGCCAATCGAGCGTCGTGGATCGTGATCTATTCGCAGGCCACCAGCTCGCAGGCCTTCGCGCACACCGTGCGCGAGGGCCGCGGGAAGGTCATCGACCTGGTGGCCCGACTACTCGAGGCCGGGACGCGGAATCCCCGCCCGGACAACGACTTCCATATGATGGCCGTCGCGCTGGTGGGTGCGGGGGAGGCGGTCGCGGCGCGGGTGAGTGTCGGTGACGCCGACGTCGACGAGGCCTCGGAGCTCTTGATCAATCTGTTCTGGCGCGGCCTGAAGGGGGCTCCGGTCGCCTCGTAGGTGGCCGGTTCTCCACAGTCTCGGGTTCATCCCCAGGGGCGTTCGGGGCGGGTTGTTTTGTCGGAC